>NZ_CP150918.1:1852500-2470000 GCF_039908635.1 Pseudomonas purpurea | reverse complement strand
AAGCAAATTACGTTTATGCGACAAATAATTATAAAAACAAGCAGCGAAATTCCATACTGATTGGAGCCGCTCCGCGCTGGCGATGCTCCCATGCTTGCTGCAAATTGAGTGCCTTCCTTTATAGGAGCAACGTGCCGACTCAGCATTCACAGCCGATGCCATGCCGAGTGGGCTGCTCGCCCCCATGACTCAACGTAAAGCCCTCATCCAGCCAACCGGTCACCCCGCCGATCATTTCCTTTACCGGATAACCCAAGGCCGCCAGTTTTACAGCCGCCTTGTTCGCACCGTTGCAGTGCGGGGCCGGCGCAGTACACCACGAACAAGGTGTTCTGCGGATACTCAGCCAGCCCTTGCGCTGTGATCAGCCGCCCCGGAATGTTGACCGCACCCGGCACATGACCACGCTCAAAAGCAACCGGCCCCCGCACGTCCACTAGAACGAAGTCGACTTCTGCGGCTTGTTGACTGCTGTAAACGTCGGAACAGTCGGTTTCAAATGTCAGGCGATTGCTGAAATGCATCAGCGCAATGGCCGAAGGCGCTGCGGGAACTTCACGGACGAGGCTGGTCATGGGTTTTCTCCAAACGATTGTAGGCGTAGGAGAACTGTAACCAGGCGACGCTTACAGCTACAGTGGCGCACAAGACACCCACTGGGAATTTTCCGCCAAATGCACAACGATCCCGGCTTAGTCGCGATTCTGGCCTACGACGGACTCTGCACCTTCGAGTTCGGGATCGCCGTAGAGATCTTCGGTCTGGCACGACCCGAGTTCGAGTTCCCCTGGTACCGGCATCAAATTGTTGCGGTGGACACCGGGCCGATGCGCGCCACGGGCGGAATCCAGGTACTTGCTGATGGCGGTATGGAACTGCTGGAAAGTGCCCGCCCCGTGATTATCCCTGGCTGGCGCAGCCGCAGCGAACCGGTGCCGCCAGCGCTGCTCGGCGCATAGCGTGAGGCCCACGCCCGAGGCGCCCGGTTGTTGTCGATTTGTTCAGGTGTGTTTGTATTGGCCGCCACCGGTTTGCTCGATGGCTTGGCGGCGACCACCCACTGGCGCTACACCGACAAACTGGCCGAGCGATTTCCAAACATCCTCGTTGACCCCGACGTGCTGTACGTCGATGCGGGCCAGTTGATTACCTCAGCTGGTAGCGCCGCCGGCATCGACGCCTGCTTGCATCTGGTGGCGCGCGACTTCGGCACCCAGGTCGCGAACTCGGTGGCGCGACGCTTGGTGATGTCACCGCAACGCACCGGGGGCCAGGCGCAGTTTATTCCCACCCCTGTGAGCCGCACGCCGCGCAGCGATCTGTCGCGGGTCATGCAATGGGCTCGCGAGCGCTTGCACGAACCGATCGGCGTGCGCGAACTGGCCAGCCAGGCGGCCATGAGCGAGCGCACGTTTTTGCGGCGATTCAGCGAAGCCACCGGCACTTCGCCCAAATCGTGGTTGCAGCAACAACGCCTGGCCCGGGCTCGAGAACTGCTGGAAAGCAGCCGCCATCACAGCGAACAGATCGCGCAAATGTGCGGGTACCGTTCGGTGGAAAGTTTCCGGGTGGCCTTTCGCAGCGTGGTGGGATTGCCGCCATCGGTCTATCGCGAGCGGTTTGGGCGCGAAACAACGGCGCTGTCGTAAGCGACCGTCGCCCTACTCGGATTCAGGCTTGCGCAACAGATAGGTGTCCATGATCCAGCCGTTGGCCAGTTGAGCCGCTTTGCGCACCCGCTCGATCTCATCGGCCACATCACCGAGTTTGCCGGCAATGAGGATCTCGTCCGGTGTGCCGAGGTAGGCGCCCCAGTAAATCTGCGTCTGCGGGTCCGCGACCTGATGATAAGCATCCTGCGCATCGAGCATCACCACCAGGCTATCGGCCTCACTCACCTGCCCCGCCGCCAACCGTCGACCGGTGGTGATTTCGACTGAACGGCCGATACGATTGAGCGCCACTTTGTGCTGCGCGGCCAGGGCCTGGACGCTGGTAATGCCGGGAATCACTTCGAAGTCGAACACGCAGCGACCCGAGGCGAGAATCGCCTGCAGAATCCGGATCGTACTGTCGTACAACGCCGGGTCGCCCCATACCAGGAAGCCGGCACATTGGTCGTCGGTCATTTCTTCGTTGATCAACCGCTCGTAGGTCTGCTGCTTACTCCGGTTCAGTTCTTCGACACTGGCCTTGTAGTCAACATCGCCACGCTGGCGCTCCGGACAATGCGCCTCGACGAAGCGATAGTCGCGGTCGGTAATGTAGCGCTCGCAGATGTCACGCCGCAGGTCGATCAGCGTGTCCTTGGCCTGGCCCTTGTCCATCAGGAAGAACACGTCGACACGGTTCAGCGCCTTGACCGCCTGCATCGTGATGTAGTCCGGGTTACCGGCGCCTATGCCGATGATCAACAGCTTTTTCATGGAGTGATCCTTTCACAGTCTGCGCCAACGTCTTGCACACGTAGGCGCCAACGGCCATTGAAGCGCAGTTCGACGGCCGACAACGGCTCGATGTCAATCAGATTGAACGCCGTCGGCGCGCAGTGCATTACCTGCACCAGCGCTGCGCGAATGACGAACGGATGAGTGACCGCGACCACATGCCCCGCCGTGTGAGTCAAGGTTTGCAGCCAATCGGCGACGCGCGTGCAGAGTTGCGTTACCGACTCACCACCGTGGGGCGCCGCATTCGGGTCACCGAGCCAGCGCTCAAGCACTTCGGGCTCGGTCTTTTGCAGGTCGCCAATGCGCTGACCATGCCAGCGCCCGACATCATAATCAGCAAGGGCCGCGACAACCTGCGCCTGGGCGGCAAACAGCTGGGCGGTTTGTCGCGTACGCAACTCAGGCCCACAAAGTACCCGCGCCGTACTCTTGAAATGAGCGCCACGGGTTCCACGGGCGACTTCCCAGTCCATTTCCACCGGCTCATCCATAGGAAAACGCGCCAATTTTTGTGCGACGGTTCGCGCATGGCAGATCAAGGTCAAGCGGGTTACCTGCACAGGAAATCACTCTGAGTGGCGAAGGAAAAAGAGTACAGCGGATTGGCCTGGAGGGACATTGTGTCGAAAGGGCCGAACTTATGGGCTGTACGGCCGACGAATCGTCGGCAACCCAAGCACTGTCATCCCAAACAATCGGCAATGTCCTACAAACTTAAAGGTACTTACTTACATCACTTCCAGAAATAGCCGAACACCCAATCAGAGCGGGCGCTAAGCACCGATTTAGAGCCTCGCAAAGGCTACAAAAATTCACTAGACATGTAGCGTACATTACATAAATACTGTTTTAACGGATTATGAAACTAAAACAACAACCCCCTGTCAGGAGCTCGGATGCCCTCTCTCAGAGACCTGATTACTGAGCCCGGCCTCGACCTCACGCCGGCGGAACGCAAAGTCATACGCGCCTTGCTGGACCATTACCCGCGTAACGGGTTGGGCCCGATGTCCCGTCTGGCAGAACACGCCGGCGTCAGCGACCCCACCATCGTACGACTGGTGAAGAAGCTCGGTTTCGGCGGCTATGCCCAGTTCCAGGAAGCGTTGCTCAGTGACATGGATCATCGACTGCGCTCCCCCAGCACCCTGTTGCAACCGCGCTCCCATATAAAAGGTGACACCTGGACCCAGTACCTGGAGAGCTGCGGGGGCGCCTTGCAGGAAACCCAGGCACTGACCCAGCCCGAAGACGTGCGCATCCTGATGCAGTGGCTGCTCGACGGTCGCCATCAAGTGCATTGCTTTGGCGGACGGTTCAGCAGTTTCCTCGCCCAGTACCTGCTCAATCACCTGCGGCTGTTCCGTTCGGGGTGTTTTGCCCTGGAAGACAACGCGCAATTGCCAGACCGTTTGTTCGACGTGCAACGCCAGGACGTGGTGCTGGTATTCGACTACCGCCGCTATCAGTCCCAGGCACTCAGGGTCGCCAACGCCGCCAAGCAACGGCACGCCCGGGTCGTGCTGTTTACCGATATCTATGCCTCACCGTTGCGCGAACTCGCTGACCTGGTGATGACCGCTCCCGTGGAGTCCATCTCGGCGTTCGACACCCTCGTTCCGGCATTGGCCCAGGTCGAGGCGCTGATTGCCTGCCTGGGGCTGAGTTGCCCAGAGCTTGCCGAGCGCCTGGAAGGCATCGATGCACTTCGGGCCGAATTCACCACTCACCTGCTAGAGGAAAAATAAGGATGTTTATTCTCCCCCACCGCTCGCCTCGTGACCTGCCGTACGTCACCGACCACACGGCCCTGTTGCTGGTGGACATGCAGCGTGCCTGGCTGGACCCATCGCTTGATGCCCACCACCGAGGCCCGGAGGCGGATTACTTCCTGACCCGCGCACACCAGATGGTCATCCCCAACCAGCGCAAGTTGCTGGACGCCATGCGCTCGGCGCAGCAAAACGTTCTGCATACGGTCATCGAGAGCCTGACCGTCGATGGTCGCGACCGCTCGCTGGACCATAAGTTGTCGAACCTGAATGTGCCCAAGGGCAGCCCCGGCGCGATGATCGTCGAGCCACTGGCGGCGCTAGAAAACGAAATCGTGCTGCCCAAGACCTCGTCGGGCGTCTTCAACTCGACCAACATCGACTACGTCCTGCGCAACCTGCAAACCCGCCACCTGATCATTGCCGGCATCGTCACCGACCAGTGCGTGGACATGGCCGTGCGCGACGCCGCCGACCGTGGCTACCTGGTGACGCTGGTGGAAGACGCGTGCGCGACCCACACCGAAGAACGCCATCACGCGTGCCTGAATGCGATCAAGGGTTACTGCTGGATCACCGACACCCAGACCGTCATCGGCCGTTTGCAGGAGATGCTGCCATGAGCCGCACGCCCGGCGTGGCGCCGCTGACGCCCGTGGACATGACCACGCTGGTGACCACCGACCTGGTCGGCATCACACGTGGCCGCTCGTTTCCCACCGATGAGCTACCACGCTATACCGCCACCGGGTGTGGCTGGGTGCCGGCCAATATCGTCCTGACGCCCCAAGACACCATCCCCAGCGAAAGCCCTTGGGGCGCGTATGGCGATCTGCGGTTGATTCCCGACATGAGCAGCCGCGTGACCGTCAGCAACGGCCCGGATGCCAACGCGCCGGCCATGGACTTCATCCACGCCGACATCTGCGAGACCGATGGCCGGCCATGGGCCGCATGCCCGCGTACGCTGTTGACTGACGAAATCCAGCGTTACCGCGACCAGCTCGGTTTGCAGGTCAATGCCGCGTTCGAACATGAATTCAAACTCGGCATGGCGACACCCCAACCTGCGCAACCCGCGTTGTCGCTGACCGCACAACGCCAGGGCGCCGAGTTCGGCGGCTGGCTGCTCAGCGCCTTGCGCGCTGCCGGTGCAGAGCCGGAAATGTTCCTGCCGGAATTCGGTAAAAACCAATACGAAATCACCTGTCGCCCGGCCCTCGGCGTCGCGGCGGCCGACCGTGCGGTGAACCTGCGCGAAATCACCCGTGAGATCGCCCGGCAAATGGGCATGTCGCTGACCTTCGCCCCGAAAACCGAAGAACACGGTGTGGGCAATGGCGTGCACTTGCACATGAGCCTGCAAGACCTGGAGGGCAACCCAAAGCTGTATGACGAAAACCTCCGTAATGGCCTGTCGATGCTCGGCGAACACTGGGCGGCCGGTATCGTGCACTACTTGCCGGCGCTGTGCGCCCTGACCGCGCCGACACCCGTTTCCTATCTGCGCCTGGGGCCTCATCACTGGAGTGCGTCGTACGCGTGCCTCGGGCATCGCAATCGCGAAGCCGCGCTGCGTATCTGCCCGACCGTGAGCATGGGAGAGAAGTCCCAGGCACAGCAATTCAACCTGGAGTTCCGCGCCCTGGACGCCACTGCTTCGCCGCACCTGGCAATGGCCGCGATCCTGATCGCCGGGCGTCTGGGCATCGAACAATGCCTGCCACTCACGGCCATAACCGACAAAGTACCGGACGACCTCAGCGCCCAGGAACGTGAATCCCTGGGGATCAATGTCCTGCCTGCTTCACTGCCAGAAGCACTGGCCATGCTGCGTGACAGCAAGGCGCTGTTCGACGCGCTACCCAAGCCTCTGACTGATTCATATTTTGCGTTAAAGAAGGAAGAACTCACGTTGACGGATCAGCTCTCACCCGCCCAACTCTGTGAGCACTATGCACGCCTGTACTGAGTCTGCCGAGCTTGGTTTGTTTACCAAGCCGGCCTATCGCTTGAACCTGGAAGCGTCCGAGCACCCGTTGATTCTGGTGTGCGAACACGCCAGCCGCTACATCCCTGCGCCCCTGAATGACCTGGGGCTGAGCAGTGACGCCGCACGTGAGCATATCGCCTGGGACATTGGTGCCCTGGCGTTGGCCGAAGCCTTGTCCGAGGTACTGGGCGCGACCCTGATTTCGGCCAATTACTCACGACTGCTGATCGACCTCAACCGGCCACTGCACGCCCACTCCAGCATCCCGATGCAAAGCGAGGTGTATCAGGTGCCGGGCAATCAGGTCCTGGACGAAGCGACCCGTCAGTACCGTCGGGAACAGTTGTTCAACCCGTTCCACCAGCGCCTGGCGCAACTGATCGAGTCACGCCAGGCACAAGGCCGAGCGGTCCGTGTGGTGGGCATTCACAGCTTCACCCCGGTTTACTACGGTCAGCCACGAACGGTCGAAGCCGGCGTGCTGTACGCCCGCGCGCAATCCTACGCCCAACGGCTGATCGACGGTTTGAGCCGACATGAGTTGATCGTGGCCGGTAATCAGCCCTACACCATTGACCCACTGTCCGACATGACCGTGCCGGTGCACGGCGATGCGCGCGGCCTGGACTCGGTGCTGATCGAAGTCCGCAATGATTTGCTGCGTACGCCGGAAGCGGTGCAGCGCTGGGCCGACTATCTGGCACCCCTGCTGTAACAAAGAAAGAAAAACGCTGTCGTTTGTAGTACCGGTCAAACAACTATAAAAAATGCCGCAGTGTGTCTCTGACTCACTGCCCCAGTCGCGAAGCCCCGCCCGGTTCGCGGCTGATGTACAAGCCGAATTGGCCCTCAAGGAGAAACGCTTCATGGATGTTGAAGACTTTGGCTACAAGCAAGAGCTCAAACGCAGTCTGACGCTCAAGGATCTGGTGGTGTACGGGATGATCTTCATGATCCCGATCGCACCCTTCGGGATCTTTGGCTACGTCAATGCGGAAGCACCGGGCATGGTGCCGCTGGCGTACATCATCGGCATGATCGCGATGATTTTCACCGCCGTCAGTTACGGCAGCATGGCGCGGGCGTTCCCGGTGGCCGGTTCGGTCTACTCCTATGCACAACGCGGACTCAACCCGCACGTCGGCTTCATCGCGGGCTGGTTGATGTTGCTTGATTACCTGCTGATTCCGCCCCTGCTCTATGTCTACGCAGCCATGGCGCTCAACCACTTGTACCCGGAAATACCCAAGGTCGGCTTCATCCTCGCATTCCTGGTCGGCGCAACCTTCATCAACCTGCGCGGTATCAGCTTCACGGCCCGGATGAACCTGGTGTTCCTGTTCGCCCAACTGGCGGTGCTGGGGATTTTCCTTTTCTACGCCTGGAACGCCTTGCACGGTGGGGCCGGCCACGGCGAACTGACCCTCAAGCCGTTTTACAACCCACAAACCTTCGACTTCAGCCTGCTGATGCAAGCCGTCTCGATTGCCGTGTTGTCGTTCCTGGGCTTCGATGCCATTTCCACCCTCGCCGAAGAAATCAAAGGGGACCCGGGCCGCAGTGTCGGCAAGGCAGCGCTGATTACCCTCGGTGTGATGGGCGTGATTTTCGTGGTGCAAACCTGGATTGCCACCGACCTCGCGGCCGGCATGGGCTTCAAGTCTGCCGACACCGCGTTCTATGAAATTGCCGAAGTCGCTGGCGGCAGCTGGTTGGCGACCCTGACCGCCGTGGCCACCGCATTGGCCTGGGGCATCGCGGTGGCGGTGACGGCGCAAAGCGCTGTTTCACGCCTGCTGTTCGGCATGGCCCGCGACGGCAAATTGCCCAAGGCATTGGCCAAGGTTCACCCCAAGTACAACACCCCGCACATTGCGCTGTACCTGGTGGCCGTGCTGTCGCTGCTGATCTGCTACCTGTTCATCAACTCGGTCGACACCCTGACCTCGCTGGTCAACTTTGGCGCCTTGAGTGGCTTCGTCCTGTTGCACCTCACGGTGATCAACTACTACTGGCGCCGGCAGCAATCAGGCCAGGTCATCCGCCACCTGATCTTCCCGGCGGTGGGCCTGATCATCACCCTGGCGATCATGTACAACATGGGCGTTGCCGCGCAAAAACTCGGCTTCCTGTGGATTGCAGTCGGCCTGGTGTACCTGTTTTTCCTCAACCGCCACAGCACCGGCAGCGCGCTGCCTGATCCGTCCAACAATTGAACACGAAGACCCGGGCAGTCGCTGAGAGGGTTCAGCCGACCGCCGCTACAACGCTTGGCAATCGACAGTGATCGTCAGGCCCGGTAACCCACCCCACGGTGACGGTGCCGGGCCCTTTGAAACAGGAGTGCACCCATGCTGGCTTTGCGTCCAGTTCAGTTAACCGACTTGCCCCAGTTGCAGCAACTTGCGCGCGACAGCCTCGTGGGCGTCACTTCCCTGCCAGACGATACCGCGCAACTGCGCGACAAAATTCTCGCCTCCTGCGCCTCGTTCGACAGCGAGGCGCAGAGCAATGGGCAGGAAAACTACTTCTTCGTCCTTGAGGACCTCGCCGAACAGCGCTTGCGTGGCTGCTCGGAGATCCTCGCGACCGCCGGTTTCTCCGAGCCCTTTTACAGCCTGCGCAACCGGATGTTCACCAGTACCTCCCGTGAGCTGAACATCCAGCATGGCGTGCCGGCGCTATCGTTGTGTCACGATCTCAGCGGCCACACTTTGCTGCGGGGTTTCCATGTGGACGCGGCGCTGGTCGGCTCGGCGCAGGCCCAAATGCTTTCACGGGCCCGACTGCTGTTCATTGCCGCCCACGCCAAACGGTTCGCCGACGCGGTGATCACCGAAATCGTCGGCTACAGCGACGAAAACGGCCAGTCGCCTTTCTGGGACGCCCTGGGCAAGCACTTCTTCGACCTGCCCTATGTCGAGGCCGAACGCCTGTGCGGTTTGCAGAGCCGGAGCTTTCTCGCCGAGTTGATGCCGCACTATCCGATTTACGTGCCCATGTTGCCGCAGAGCGCCCAGGACTGCATCGGCAAGGTCCATCCCGACGGCCAGGAAGCCTTCGACATCCTCGAACGTGAAGGCTTCGAGACCAACAGCTACGTCGATCTGTTCGACGCCGGCCCGACACTCTATGCCCGCACCTCGAACATTCATTCCATTGCCCACAGCCAGACCGCAGTCGCTCGACTGTCGGCCACCCGCACGAGCGGCGGCCAGTATCTGGTGAGCAACGACTTGCTGCTGGGCTATCGCGCGATTGTCGCTGAACTGGACTGGCTGCCCGGCCAACCGGTGCCGCTCGATGCGCAGATGCTTGAAGCCTTGCACGTCAAGGATGGCAGCCAGGTCCGGCTGATTGCCCTATGAATCAGGCCCGGCACCGCACCGAACCACAGCGCCCGGACGGGCGCGATGAAGGAGCTGCATGATGATCGTACGTCCGGTTCGCGTGACCGATATCCCGGCCTTGATGGCGTTGGCACAACGGGCGGGCCCGGGGATCACCACCCTGCCGGCTAACGAAGAGCGCCTGGGGCCACCGGGTACGCTGGGCCCAGCGCACCTTTGCCGAACAGGTCGAGCGGGCCGATGCGGATTACCTGTTCGTGCTCGAAGACGACGATCAGCAAGTCATCGGCATCAGTGCGCTGACAGGCGCAGTCGGCCTGCGCGAGCCCTGGTACAACTATCGCTTGGGCATGACCATCAGTTCATCGCCCGACCTGGGCATCCAGCGGCAGATTCCGACGCTGTTCCTCAACAACGAAATGACCGGTCAATCGGAAATCTGCTCGCTGTTCCTGCGCCCCGACCAACGCGTGGGTCATAACGGTCGTTTGTTGTCGCTGGGACGTTTGCTGTTCGTGGCCGAATTCCCGCATCTGTTCGGCAAGAAGCTCATCGCCGAACTGCGCGGACGCGCCGATGAACATGGCTGCTCACCGTTCTGGGACAGTGTGGGCCGGCATTTCTTCAAGATGGATTTCAGCCAGGCCGATCACCTCTCGGGCCTGGGCAACAAGCCGTTCATTGCCGAATTGATGCCGCGCCAGCCGCTCTACACCTGCCTGCTCACCGAACAGGCCCAGGCCGTGATCGGCAAGGCCCACAGCAACACCGAACCTGCGATGAAGATCCTCAGCGCCGAAGGTTTTTCCCATCAGGGCTACATCGACATCTTTGACGGCGGCCCGGTGATCGAAGCCCAGGTCTCGAACGTGCGCACCGTGCGTGACAGCCAGACGTTGACGCTGGCCGTCGGCATGCCTGATGACGATGCGCCGATGTGGTTGATCCACAACCGGCGCCTGGAGAACTGCCGAATCACTGCGGCCCGAGCGCGGCTGGTCGGCGGGCACCTGCTGGTGGACCGCCTGACCGCCAAACGCCTGCAACTGCAACCGGGCAATTCAGTGCGCGCCGTACCGTTGCTCAAACAGCAGCAACACGCCGCTGCGGCCTAGTCAGCGAGCGTGAAGGCGTCCTCCAGCGGCACGCGGTAACCGTTGGCCAGGCGGTTGGTTTCGTTGGCCATGCCCACCACGGCCTGCAACTCGCCGAACATGTCGTGCGTCATCCACGCCTTGCGCGCCGCTGCCGTGTGCGAGCCGACGCAGTACGGGCAATTGTTGGCGCATAGGCACCGCTCATCGACCAGCCGAAGTTGACGAACGGTCATGCGAGTGTTCAGATGCCGCCCAGTTTCAGGTGCCTCATGCCGCCGTGCATGAGGTGAAACGGGAAACCGGTGCGCCCCTCAAGGGTTAGTCCGGTGCTGCCCCCGCAACGGTAAGCGAGTGACGCGTTCGATACACCACTGGGCCCAGGTCCGGGAAGGTGAACGTGTCCAGCCTCGCAAGCCCGGAGACCGGCCTGGAATTTCTGTTTGGCAAACCTGCGGTGGGCGGGCATGGGCCGGTATTGGCGCGTGTCCGGTACTTTCTCCTGCGTGCTTCTGCGAAGATTTTTTTCGAGAAGACCAACAATGACTCAGATTCAATCCCTTTACGCCCAGGCCCCTCGTCCTGCGCTGTTCGGCGCCTGTAGCGCCCTGCTCGGCTGCCTGTTCAGCCCGGCGTTGCTGGCCGGTGAAACGGCCATGACCCTCGATCAACAGATAGTCAGCGCGCCCTCGGTGGAGTCCACCACCGTCGCCGAGATGGCGCGTTTCGGCAGCAAGGTCGAGATCATCAATCGCGAGCAGATCGAACGCGCCGGCCCCAGCGCCGATATCAGCCGCGTGTTGCAGATGTCCGTTCCCGGCCTGTACGTCGCACCGAAGAACGGCCCCTTCGACTACGGCACTTACTCGCTGCTGGGCGGGCGCAACGACGACACCTTGATCCTGCTCGACGGTGTGCGCCTGAACAATCGCCTGTACGGCGGTCTCTACCTCGACACCCTGCCGGCCAACGCCATCGAGCGCATCGAAGTGCTCAAGGGCGGGCAAAGTCTGTTGTTCGGCACCCAGGCAGTCGCCGGGGTGATCAACATCGTCACCCGCAGCGCCCAGACCCGTGAAGCTTCCGGCGAGGTCAACCTGGGGCTGGACAGCTTCATGGGCCGCAGCGGCAACGCCCGTGCCGAGAAGATTTTCAGTAACGGCTTCGGCGACCTCGGTTTGCTGGCGTACGTCAGCCACAACGTTTCCGACGGCTATCAGCCGTACCGCAGCAAAGACATGAGCAGCACCGTCAGCGACAAAAAACGTTCCTATGAAGTCACCACCCTCGGCGCCAAGGCGACCCAGGCTTTCGGTGATGATTCGCGGTTGGAGCTGTTCTACCAGTACGCCGACGCCAACCTGGATTTTGCCCGCCCCACCCACAACAGAAAGACCACCAACGACCGGGTGCAACAGATCGCCACCGCGACCTTCGAACAGCGCCTGAGCGAACAACTGAGCTACTTCATCAAGGGCCACGTCAACGACTGGGACACCCGTTACACCCGCATCAACAACCTGCCCGGTGGCGGCACTCGCGTGGTGAACGACAACGATTACTGGGGTTTCACCGACTGGGGCGTGCAAGCCGAAGGCAAGGCGCAATTGCCGGGAGGCCATGTGCTGGTGTTCGGCTCGGACAACCAATGGTTCAAGGGCCAGGACGATGTGTTGGTGATCGACAACAACAAGGCCCAGGCCCACGCCCTGTACACCCAATTGCGTCCGGTCATCGACGCCCTGCCCGACTGGCACCCGAGCATCGGCGTGCGCCACGAAAGCATGAGCGGCGGCGACAGCGCCACGGTGGGCATGCTCACGTCGTTGTATGACCTGACCGACAACTGGCAACTGCGCGGCCAGTTCGGCACCGCTTACAAACTGCCGAACGCCGAGCAACTGTTCGTCAACGAGCCAGGGGATGAGATGGGCAACCGCAACCTCAAGCCCGAGAAAAGCCGCAACGCCGAACTGGGCCTGGACTACAAGGGCGCACTGCTGGACCGCGAGTTCAGCGCCAGCGTCACCGGGTTTCGGCGTGACATCACCGACCTGATCACCCTTGACGGCGTGCAATGGACCAACGGTGAAGGCGAGATCAACGTCCGGGGCGTCGAGGCCGATGCCAAATGGCAACTCGACGACCGCTGGAACCTCTCGGCGGACATGACCCGCAACCTTGTCGAATCGCGTAACGGCGTAACCCTCAGCAACATCCCGAGTTTCTTCGCCCGTTCGCGCCTGGGGTTTGAGTCGGACGACCGGATGTGGGGCGCCGGCGGTGCGATTCGCTACATCCGCGACGTGGTCAGCTCGCGGGACGTCGATTACGGCCATTACTCGGTGGTCGACGCCGATGCCTATCGCTACCTCGACAGCGCCCACCAGCATCGCGTGAGCCTGCTGGTGGAAAACCTGTTCGACCGTGACTACGCCACCAGCATGACCACCGGCAGCCCCCAGGTAGAAAACCTCGGACGGCCCTTCACCAGCGAAATCCGCTACACGTACCGGTTTTGAGGGAAAAACCCGACATGCACAGCGATTATCAAGACGTCCTGTTCGTCGGCCCCGGGCTGGCCAGCGGGGCCACGGGCGAAGCCTTCCGCCGTGATCTTCAAGCGCTGCACACTGACGCGGGCGGCACACAGATCATCGACACCCTCGACGGTTTCGAAGAGCTGTGGCGCACACTGCGTCAACCGGGGGCGGGCAATCGTCTGGTGGTCGACCTTGAACCGACCTCGGACGGTGCCTACCTGGACTGGCTGCGCGATGAGCTCGGGCGCATCGCCCAGGCTCATCCTCAGGCGCCACGCTTCTGGGTCACCGGATCGGCACTCGGGCGCCGTGGGCTGGATGCCCACGCGGCATGGGCCAGTATCGGGCAGACCGACCGCCACTTGCCGTGCGACAACGTCGGCGCGGTGCCGAGCGACCCTGGCTGGTCGACAATCCCCGACCATGCCCGCCAGGTGTTCCTCTGCACCGGCCCGCGCTGCGTGCGTCGGGGAGCGCTGCCCTTGTGGAAAGCCTTGCGCCGGGCGCTGCTCAAGCATGACCTGATCGAAACGCCTGGCGGCGTGTTGCTGACCCGCACCGCGTGCCAGTTCCCCTGCAACCTGGGGCCGGTGCTGACCGTGCACCCGGACGGCTGCTGGTATCGGGTGCGGCATGATGACGACGTAGAGCATCTGGTGAACATGCATTTGCTCGGCGGTAACGTGGCCGAGACCTTGCTGATCCGCCCACCGAACGGAGGCAAACCGGATGCGTAACACCCTGCTGACGTGCCTGCTGCTCGGCGGTGCGCTGCCGGTCATGGCCCAAACCTACGACAACTGCGGGCAAACCTGGACGCTCGACCACGCCCCCCAGCGCATCATCGCGCTCAATCAGCACAGCGCCGACACGTTGCTGGCTCTGGGTGCCGGCCCGTCCCTGATCGGCGTCGCCTACATCGACGATGACGGCCAGGCCATCGAGCACGGCACCTATCGCGGTATCCCGGTGATCTCCCAGCTCTACCCTTCGGCCGAAGTGCTTTACACCCAGCGCGCCGATTTGCTGGTCGGTGGCTTCGCCTCGGCGTTTCGCCAACACATGAGTTCACGGCCGGTGCTGGCAGACAACGGCGTCGCCAGTTACTTGCTGGAGTCGGCCTGCGAAGGGCATTCGCTGGATTATTTCGGGCATATCCGCCGCGACCTGCACACCCTCGGCGCCCTGGTGCAACGGCCGGATCAGGCACTGGCACTGAGCGCGGCACTGGACGCCGACCTGGCCCGCGCCGGCGCGTTGCGCAGCACCGAAAAGCCCTTGTCGGTGTTCTACCTCGACAGCGAAGTCAACGGCCTGGACAGCGAAGGCAAACGCGGATTCGTGAGCACCCTGCTGGAGGCCGCCGGGGCGCGTAACACCTTCGCCGATGTGGATGTCGCGCGCCTGATGGTCAGCAGTGAAACCCTGCTCAAATACGACCCCGATGTGATCCTGCTGGCCGACGCCGTGTGGTCCCCGGCCAGCCGCAAACGCTACCTGCTCAAGCATGATCCGGCGTTGTCGCAACTGCGGGCAGTGAAGGCGAACCGGATCATCGACATTCCATTCGCCCATCTGCTGCCGACCCCGACCAGTGGCCAGGTCGTGCTGGAACTGACGAGGAAACTCAATGCACTGGACTGATCGACGCGTGGGCTGGCCGGTTCCAGGTGATATTTCCCTCGCCGCGGTTCAAGGCTTCCGACGCCTTACTGCCCTTCCTCAGGACGAAAATCAGACCTGACAAAGCGACGCTTCGCCTCCCCGATAAAGACTGATCGCCTAGTCGACGGAGCTGCACACTGCCTAACATTCAGGTGAATTCCACCCGCCCTGAGTGCACGCCATGATGATGTCCTTACTCGGCAGCGACCTGTCACCGCCACAAATCAGGGACCGCATACGGTTCATCGACCTGTCCCGTGAGGTGAGGCAGTGGCTGCGGCAATTAGCGACCGACCCGAAGTCCTCAAGTCCCTGGACTCGCCGTGGGGCGATCATGAGTAGAACCAACTGCCAGGCCGGCACCATCACCCTTGCTTCCTCGTCCCGAGGTAACGTGAGCATCAAGGTGCCGGGGTTAGGCGCAGCGGCGCAGTTGTACTCGGTGCCCGGGCACTGCGTGCTGTTCGCCCTCCAACCGCACGCCTATGCCATTACCCGCTACCGTATCGAAGGTGAATGCCTGACGCGCCATGAACACGTGGTGGTCGACGCTCGGCATCCCGTGCACATCAACGGCGCGCATGAATTGTTTGAGCAGACTTCGGACGGTCAGGAGAACGCCGGGGTCATCGCCAGTTTCAACTTTCCCGACAAAACCGCGGACATTCAGGTATTTGATCGCTCGACCTTGCAAAAAACCGGTTGGTTTCCAGCCGATGATAGCGCCGCCCGCTTTCTCACCTGCCTGGAACTGCTGGAAGGCGTCGCAGACCCCCACACCTTCCAGGTCGCCGAAGAACTGATTTACCACTACCACCCCGGCGTCGCCTGGAAGGCATTCCAACAGATTCACCACGCCAGCCCGAACCGGGCACAACAGTACGTCAGGATGCTCGGGAAGCATCACAACCCCAGGCTCAACACGCTACTGGAACGGATCTGAGGCCACGCCATGCAACTGGATACCTTCGTCAAACGGCTTCAGCACTACGACCTTGCACACGATACGGCGCTCATCATCGATGACCTTCGCCACCTGGCAAAAAACCGAACGCTGCTGAGCGACCATCTGCTCAAACACCTGAAACAAACAGGCTTCAATACCCGCAGTTTTTTGTATAACGCCTACGCCTTTGTGCTGCATCACAACCCGTCTTTTTCTATTCGCCTCGGGTTCTGGCTACCGGTTTCGTCTCGAGACGAAAGCGCTACCTTCATTTACCACCTCAACCATACGCACGACTTTGAAATCTACAGCGTGGGTTACAGCGGCGACGGGTATCGATCTGTCGGCCGCATGATTCTTCAGGATGAGCCGTTGCAGGCAGGCGTGCGCCCAAAGTTGGGGAGCGTGCGGGAAATCAGACTGGCCCCGGGCGAAGTGCTGCACATGCAACCGTTCAATGAAGTACACCGACAATTGCCGCCCGAACGGCTATCAGCCTCGCTGAGCCTGGTCATCCATGCACAACTGCTGGAAAGCCAGCATCAAGCCTGGTGCTTCGATGAACACTACATACCGACTTTTGCCGGTATTGGGACGCAGGAGGTTGCCTTGTATGAACAAGCGCTGCACCTGCTCGAACACGGGTAGCAACCGCCACCCGAATCACTCAAAACAAGGAAGTGACATGAGTAAGACCACCCATGACTGGAGCAGCGTTCCGTTGTTCCGTGCCGCCACCCATGTGCTGAGCACACCCGTCCATAACAGCCTGGAGAGTGATTGCTGGGGACCTACCCCGCGCTTGAACGTGGGCAACATTCATGCAATCAAACAGTATTGGCAACGGCAGGCCGAGGGGGCCGAGAACCGTCCCGTCAGTTGACAATTTGTGCACCACGGTTCGCTCCGAGCCGTGGATCGTTCTCGGCACGACAGATCACCCGGTTGCGCCCGGTGGTTTTGGCCTCGTACAACGCCTGGTCCGCATCATTGAGCCACAAGGTCGCTTCGCCGTGTGCAGGGTTGAATGCGGCCAGGCCGATGCTCAGGCTGACCTTGAGCGCCGGGTTCTGTTCATAGCCCAGGGTAGCGAAGCGGTCACGCAGTGCATCCATGGCCTGGGCGGCGCTGTCCAGGGGCAGATCCGGGAGGATCACGCAAAATTCGTCCCCGCCGTATCGGCCAGCGAGGTCAGCGGCGCGCAGGTTCTGCTTGAGGATTCTGCTCAGTTGCCGCAGTACGATGTCTCCGGCGACATGGCCATAGGTGTCGTTGATCGATTTGAAGTGATCAATGTCGATCAGCGCAATCGCCCCACCTTGCTGGTGTCGCTGGCAACGCTGGAACTCGATCTCCAGTTGATCTTTCCACGCGCCGTGATTCAACAGCCCCGTCAGGCTGTCGGTGCGGCTCAGGGCCAGCAACTCGCGCTTGTGCAAACCCAGGGTGTGGGCCTGGCGGTAGCAGATCCAGCCCAGCGCCAAGGGATACAACGTCAGCAATGGCAGGCAGGCGTACAGTTGTTCGGGACTGGTGGCCGGGATGAACGCGGGCGTGAAAATCAGCAGCCCGACGCCGACGCCCATCAATTGGGCCACGCTGCCGGCCAGTAAAAAACGCAGCCCGCCAATGGCCACGTTATTCATCGCCATCATCGACAAGGAGGTGGCCGTGGGCAGCGGGTTGAACTGCATCGCCGCCACCCAGAAACCGCCCATGAACGAATCGATCAGCAGGTTGCGGTGTTCGGCGTGATAAGGCGTCGGTGAGCGGCGTGCCCATTGGTAGGCCACATGCGGCCAGAGCAGACCGTTAAACAGCATGAGCACCAAGACCCACACCGGTGGATGAAGCGGACGTATGGCCGCCGCCACGCAGACTAATCCCAGGGCCAGCCCCAGGGTTCGCGAGGTGTACAGCCTCCTGGCCAGTGAAAGTCCCTTTCCTCCAGTTTTTCGCATAGGGGCCAAAGCTCCTGTTGGCTGCCGCTGAACGGAACCTGAAACACGGGGTAATACATTCGGGATTGCTGGGAGTTTATCAGGGCGCCCTCAAATAGCCATCACCGATCAGCGGCTCGAAACAGGCCCGGGCGCCAATGTTTGACTATAAATGTCTGGTAGCCCACGGCACTGCACGCGTACTCGTGGCAAGCTCGCCGCGATTCAGGCCCCAACGTTGCTGTTGTGGGGGCGCGAAGACCGGATCGGGCACATGCCGATGGATGAACGACTGTACTGCAGGCTCCTGGAGGACATGGCGCGATGAACATTCTGTATGACGAGCGCGTCGACGGCGCCCTGCCCCCGGTCGACAAGCAGGTTTTGCTCAACGCCTTGCAACAGCAGATCCCCGACCTGGAAATTCTGCACCGCGAAGAAGAACTGGCGCCCTACGAGTGCGACGGGTTGTCGGCCTACCGCACCACGCCGATGCTGGTGGCGTTGCCGCGCCATATCGAACAGGTTCAGGCATTGCTCAAACTCTGCCACACGCAGCAAGTGCCGGTGGTGGCACGCGGCGCCGGCACAGGGCTGTCGGGCGGTGCCCTGCCGCTGGAAAAAGGCCTGCTGCTGGTCATGGCGCGCTTCAATCAGATTCTGCACATCGACCCTGCCGCCCGTACTGCGCGGGTCCAGCCCGGTGTGCGTAACCTGGCGATTTCCCAGGCCGCCGCGCCGTTCGGGCTGTATTACGCGCCCGACCCCTCGTCGCAAATCGCCTGTTCCATTGGCGGCAACGTCGCGGAAAACGCCGGTGGCGTGCATTGCCTGAAGTACGGCCTGACGGTGCACAACCTGCTGAAACTGGAAGTGCTGACCCTTGAGGGCGAGCGCCTGACCCTCGGTTCCGACGCGCTCGATGCGGCGGGTTTCGACCTGCTGGCGTTGTTCACCGGTTCCGAAGGTTTGCTGGGCATCATCACCGAAGTCACAGTGAAACTGCTGCCCAGACCTCAGGTCGCCAAAGTGTTGTTGGCCAGTTTCGACTCCGTGGAAAAGGCCGGCCGCGCGGTGGGCGCAATCATCGCTGCCGGGATCATTCCCGCAGGGCTGGAGATGATGGACAACCTGGCCCTGCGCGCCGCCGAAGACTTCATTCACGCCGGTTACCCGGTCGACGCCCAAGCGATTCTGCTGTGTGAACTCGATGGCGTGGAAGCCGATGTTCACGACGATTGCCTGCGGGTGCGCGCCGTGCTGGAACAGGCGGGCGCCAGCGACATTCGCCAGGCTCGCGACGAGGCCGAGCGGGTGAAGTTCTGGGCCGGACGCAAGAATGCGTTCCCCGCTGTGGGACGCCTGGCACCGGACTATTACTGCATGGACGGCACCATCCCGCGCCGCGAACTGCCTGCGGTGCTTGAAGGTATCGCCGCCCTCGCCCTTGAACACGGCTTACGGGTGGCCAACGTTTTTCACGCGGGCGACGGCAACATGCACCCGCTGATTCTGTTCGACGCCAACCAACCGGGTGAACTGGAACGCGCCGAAACCCTGGGCGGGAAAATCCTCGAACTGTGCGTGAAGGTCGGTGGCAGCATCACTGGTGAGCACGGCGTCGGCCGGGAGAAAATCAACCAGATGTGCGCGCAGTTCAATGCCGATGAGTTACGAGTTTTCCACTCGGTCAAAGCGGCGTTCGATCCACGGGGGCCCTGCTCAACCCCGGCAAGAACATTCCGACCCTGCAACGCTGCGCCGAGTTCGGTGCGATGCATGTTCATGGCGGGCAACTGCCCTTCCCCGAACTGGAGCGTTTCTGATGCAGGTCGAGCCCGACAGAGACGCCAGCGACGCCCTGCTGGAGCAAATCCACCAAGCCCTGGAGAACGCCACGCCGTTGCGCATTCAGGGTTCCAACAGCAAGGCCTTTCTCGGCCGCGAAGTCGCCGGTGAAGTGCTCGACACCCGTGCCCATCGCGGCATCGTCCACTACGACCCCACTGAATTGGTGATCACCGCCCGTGCGGGCACCCCGTTGAGTGACGTGCTGGCAGCGCTGGACGCCTGCGGGCAGATGCTGCCCTGTGAACCGCCGTCGTTTGGCAGCGAAGCCACCGTCGGCGGGATGATCGCGACCGGGCTGTCGGGGCCGCGTCGGCCATGGGTCGGTGCCGTGCGCGATTTTGTGCTCGGCACCCGGCTGATCACCGGCAGCGGTAAAGTACTGCGCCTGGGCGGCGAGGTGATGAAAAACGTCGCTGGTTATGATGTCTCGCGCCTGCTCGTGGGCAGTTTCGGCTGCCTCGGGGTGCTGACCGAAGTCTCGCTCAAAGTGCTGCCAAAACCCCGTCATTGCCTGAGCATCAGCCTGGACCTGCCACCCGCCCAAGCGTTGGACACACTCACCGAATGGGGCCAGCAGCCGCTGCCGATCAGCGCTGCCGCCCACGATGGCCAGCGTCTGTATGTGCGGCTCGAGGGTGGCGAAGGCTCGGTGACGGCCGCCCATCAACGCCTCGGCGGAGAGCCGCTGGACTCGGCCTTCTGGGCGGCGCTGAATGAGCAGCGCCTGGCGTTTTTCGACGAAGGGTTGCCGCTGTGGCGCCTGTCCCTGCCCAACAACCTGGGCCCGCTGACGCTGCCCGCAGAACAGTTGATCGATTGGGCGGGCGCCCAACGCTGGCTGAAAACCGATGCCCCCGATATCCAGTCACTGGCGCAGGCACTGGGCGGTCATGCGACCTGTTTCACCCCCGGCGCCAGCGACACCCCCTTCCAACCGTTGGCCCCGGCGTTGCTGCGTTATCACCGGCAACTCAAGGCCCAACTCGACCCTCAGGGGCTGTTCAATCCCGGCCGGATGTACGCGGAGCTTTGAGCCATGCAAACCACCCTGAGCGACACCGCCAAACGCCTGCCAAGGGCTGAAGAAGCCGACAGCATTCTGCGCACCTGCGTGCATTGCGGGTTCTGCAACGCCACGTGCCCGACCTATCTGCTGCTCGGTGATGAACTGGACGGCCCGCGCGGGCGCATCTACCAGATCAAACAAGTCCTCGAAGGCCACCCCGCCACCGCCCGGACCCAACTGCACCTGGACCGCTGCCTGTCGTGTCGCAACTGCGAAACCACCTGCCCGTCCGGGGTCGATTTCCATAACCTGCTGGACATCGGCCGAGCCGTGGTCAATCAGGCGGTGCCACGCTCACCGGGCCAACGCCTGTTGCGCCAGGGTCTGCGGGCCATGGCGCCGAACCCTGGACGGTTCAAGGCCCTGCTGCAGATCGGGGCGGTTTTCCGGCCGCTGATGCCCCGTGACCTCGAAGCAAAATGGCCGCATGACATACCGCCAGCCGGCCAACGACCGACGCGGAGGCAGGCGCGTCGGGTGCTGATGCTTGAAGGCTGCGTACAACCGGGTTTGTCACCCAACACCAATGCCGCCGCCGCGCGGGTGCTGGATCGTCTGGGCATCAGCATCACCGCCGTTGAGCAGGCCGGATGCTGCGGTGCACTCGACTATCATCTCGACGCTCAGGAGCAAGGGCTCAAGCGCGCCCGCCAGAACATCGATGCCTGGTGGCCAGCGCTGGAAAGCGGCGCTGAAGCCATCGTGCAAACGGCCAGCGGTTGCGGTGCCTTCATCAAGGATTACGGGCATTTGCTCAAGGATGATCCGGCTTATGCAGCCAAGGCCGAACGGGTCAGCGCGCGGGCCAGAGACTTGGTGGAGGTCCTGCGCGAGGAGCCGCTGGAGCGGCTGTGCGCCGCCACTGAACGGCGGATTGCCTTCCACTGCCCCTGCACCTTGCAACATGCCCAAAAACTCGGCGGTGCAGTCGAAGAACTACTGACCCGCCTCGGCTTCAATCTCACGTCCGTGCCCGACAGCCACCTGTGTTGCGGCTCGGCGGGCAGCTATTCATTGACCCAGCCCCTGCTGGCCCGACAACTGCGCGACAACAAGCTCAACGCGCTGGAGAGCGGCCGGCCGACGCTGATCGTCACGGCCAACATCGGTTGCCAAAGCCACCTCGGCAGCGCCGGGCGCACGCCGGTCAGGCACTGGATCGAACTGGTGGACGAGACGCTGCGTTGAAGATGCAGTCGTTTGCAGAATGAAGTACTGAAGAAACTTCGTTTGTCAGCATCACCTGCGCCGAACAGAATCGGGCCACTCCACTGTCATTGCGCCGGGAATCGTCTTTATGAGCCAGCAGAGCGTCGTCAGCCCTGATCAGATCCGCCAACGCTTTTCGCGGGCGATGTCCGACATGTACCGCGAAGAAGTGCCACTGTACGGCACGCTGATGGAACTGGTGGCGCAGGTCAACGCGCAGGTTCTGGACAGCGACCCGACCGTAGCCCAACAGCTGCGCAGAACCGGCGAGATCGAACGCCTTGACCTGGAACGCCACGGCGCGATTCGGGTTGGCACCGCAGACGAGCTGGCAACCCTCTGCCGTTTGTTCGCGGTGATGGGCATGCAACCGGTCGGCTATTACGACCTGACACCGGCCGGCGTGCCGGTGCACTCCACCGCATTCCGCGCCGTGCACGAAGCCTCCTTGCAAATCAGCCCGTTCCGGGTGTTCACCTCGCTGCTGCGTCTGGAGTTGATCGAAAACCCTGAATTGCGCGCATTCGCCGAAACAGTGCTGACCAAGCGTTCGATCTTCACCGCGCAGGCACTGGCACTGATCGAACACGCCGAACAACACGGCGGCCTCAACGAGCAACAAGCCGCGAATTTCGTCGAACAGGCACTGGAAACCTTCCGCTGGCACCACAGCGCCACCGTCACCGCCGCCCAGTATCAGCAACTCAGCGCCCAGCATCGCCTGATTGCCGACGTGGTCGCTTTCAAGGGCCCGCACATCAATCACTTGACGCCGCGCACGCTGGACATCGACAGCGTACAGGCAAAAATGCCGGAACACGGCATCACCCCCAAAGCGGTGATCGAAGGGCCACCGCGCCGTCAGTGCCCGATTCTGCTGCGTCAGACCAGTTTCAAGGCCCTGGATGAACCCATCGCGTTCTCCGACCAACATCAGCCTCACGGCAGCCACAGCGCTCGCTTCGGTGAAATCGAACAGCGGGGCGCGGCACTGACCCCCAAAGGTCGGGCGCTCTATGACCGCTTGCTGAACGCCGCACGCGACGAACTCGACGACTTCCCCAACGAGAGCAACGCGGCGCGCTACAACAGCCTGATGGAGCAGCACTTCAAGGCCTTCCCGGACAGCGACGACGGCATGCGCGAGCAAGGCCTGGCGTTCTTCCGCTACTTTGTGACCGAACAAGGCCTGGCTGCCGACCATGACGCGCTGAAGGCGGCGTCCCTGCAAGACTTGATCAGCGCCAAGTACCTGCGCGCCGTGCCGCTGGTCTATGAAGACTTCCTGCCCGTCAGCGCGGCGGGGATCTTTCAGTCGAACCTGGGCGACGCGGCGCAGATTCACTACGGCGTGCACTCCAATCAACAGGCCTTCGACAAAGCGCTGGGGCGTTCGACCCTTGATGAACTGACGCTGTACGCCGAAACACAGCGGCGCTCGATTGCCGAATGCTGCAAGGCGCTCAACCTGCCGCCACTGGCCTGAACCTACATCAGGAACTCCAGGCCTTGCTTATGGATGACCGGACGGCTGGCCAGCAGGCGTGCCTTGAAACGCTCCAGGATTGTGTTTTCCCCGGATCTGCCGGGCCAGACCAGGTAGTAGCTGTTCCCTGAACTCACCGCCTGGTTGAACGGAAGCACCAGCGAGCCTTTCACCAGCTCTTCACCGACCAGGGCCAGGTCCCCCATCGATAAGCCCCGGCCCTGAATGGCAGCGCAGATACCCAGCTCCAGCGTGTCCAGGACTTTACCTTTGTGCCATGCAACATCAGTCATCAACCCTGTACGCTCAAGCCAGCGCTGCCAGTCCCTGCGATCCCTTGAGGGATGAATCAGTTCGGCCGCAAAAATCCCCTCTTCCCGTGATGCCTGTTGCTCAAGAAACTCGGGAGAGCACACAGGGACAAGCCACTCATCAAACAATTTCACCGACGCCAGGTCATCGGTGAACCGGCCATCTGCCAGTAACACTGCACAATCAAAGGGCTCGGCATCGAAATTGATAAAGTCCACGTCCATCCACTCACTGGACAATTGCACCTGCTCGTGCGCATTCAACGCATTGAATTCATCCAGTACATTGAGCAGCCAGCGCATGGTCAATGTGGAGGGCGCCTTGAGCCGTAGCGCGTGTTCTTTTCGATGCGTGATAATGCACGCGCGCTCAATGAGACGGAATCCGGTTTTCAACTCTTGAGCCAACAGCTGTCCGGCCTGAGTCAAAGTGATTTTCGGCCCTTTACGCTCAAACAATGAACAACCGAAGTGCGACTCAAGGGTTTTAACATGTCGACTGACGGCACTTTGAGTCAGAAAAAGATGGTCTGCCGCCTGAGTAAAAGAGCCAAACCGCGCCGCCAACTCAAAAGCACGTAGCGCATAGAGCGGCGGTAACCGCCGCATTGTCTCACCCATCGGATCATGACTCACACTCATCCTTACCCATCCTTTTTTTACGCTTTTAAAATTGAAAGTTCTGCTAAATAATCAGGAGCGTTGATAAAAAAGGCAGTACATCTCTAATCAATTCAACGTAACCCGATCATCTTCGACAACTCTATTGGCGTATCGTGAGACGCTTCCTGCGACCCATTCGTGCATTCGAAAAATACAGCAGAACACTTGACATGCCAGACTTGAATCTTCTGCTCTCTTCAAATATCCAGCCTGCAACGCTAGCTCAAAAAAACGAATTTGCCATGTTGGATTTCCAGACTTCTGGAGATTCCAGTGACGATGTACGTTCAGAGCGCCGTCCTGTCGGTGCCATGGCGCCAACACATCACGACCACGTCAAGAGCCCGGACAAGAGCCATCGCACGTTCAAGCAAGGCGTTTGCGCGATGACTGCTTTGCAGCTGATTTGTTTCGCAGCCACCGAAAACCCGATAATGACTGCAACTTCTTCCCGGCCAGCCGCCCTCTACCGCTCAGTAATAAACCCAGGCATATCGATATAACCACTTTCGACCAACACCTATACATCATCACTTTAAACTGCCTCTTCCTCAGACTCGCTACCCGCAACAAAATATTCAATGTTGATTCATTGACCAGCAACCGAAGTGCTCTACCCCTGTAATAGAACCCGCTCTTTATCCGCCCCGCCCGGCCAATAACGCCGTGCAAAACTTTTTCAGACCCACTGGCCTAGAGCGCACACTCGACAATTTGAACTTAATGGGTGAATGGATGAACTCACAAGTACTGTTCCCGCACATTGGCAAAGTCATCGCGAGCACGGGCAGCCGTCATTTCCCCCGTATGTTGCACGACCTGATACGTACCCAGTTGGCGGTGGACGCCACGCACATTTCACAACTACGGGTTGATGCCGGGGGAAACTCGCCCCCCGAACAACATACGCCCAAACACATTGCCGGTTTTTCCAGCGGCGCGTTCTGCCAGCCACTCGCCCACGCACGGCCCAGCGAATCGGCGGCGCAACTGCACCTGACCAGCCGCACAGACGATTATCGGTATGTCATCTCGGTGTACCGGTCGAACCTGGCACACAGCTTTTCGCCACAGGAGCGGATCATCCTGCAGGATTTTTCCTCGTTGCTGCTGCCCATGGTCGAAAAACACATCACCGCCATCCATCCCCAGGTGGCGTTGAAAGATGATCACCTCACGACGCTCGACAACATGGAAAACCAGGGAATGGAAACCTTGCGGCAGCGGTTCGCAGACCGGTTGTCACAGTCAGGGCTGGACCTGTCGACTCGTGAAACGCAGGTGTGTGTCGGCCTGCTGGCCGGGCGCACCGCGCCTGAGCTGGCGGAGCAATTCAACCTGAAGGTCAACACCGTCGAGAGCTACCTCAAGCGTGCCTCGATCAAAATGGGCATCAGTGGGCGCCACTCACTGATCCGCTGGATGTACTCCACGGAAGACGCCACGCAGCCTCTCGGTCAAACGTAAAAGCGCCCGGCCAGACAGCCTGCCACCTGCAAAGGTCGGCAGGCTTTCTTTTGGCTGTGATCAATCCCTTGCCAGCGCTTCGATCGGGTCCAGGCGGGCGGCATTACGCGCCGGTACGAAACCGAACACGATGCCGATCAGGGTCGAACATGCGAACGCGGTGACGATCGAGCCCATCGAGAACACCATTTGCCACTCTTTGACGAACAGCGTGAAGACGTAGCCAATGAGAAATGACAACGAGATGCCGATCATTCCGCCCAGCAAACAGACCATCACCGCCTCGACCAGAAACTGCTGCCGAATATCGGACTGTCGAGCGCCGACCGCCATCCGTACCCCGATTTCACGGGTGCGCTCCGTGACCGACACCAACATGATGTTCATCACGCCAATGCCGCCGACCACCAGGGAAATCACCGCAATCAGTGACAGCAGCAGCGCCAGGGATCGGCTGGTCTTTTGCACCGTCTGCATGACGCTGTCGAGGTTATTGGTGAAAAAATCCTTGGTGCCGTGGCGCTTCTCGATCAACTGGATGACGTTGTCTTCCACCACTTTGCTGGGTTGCCCGTCCTTGATCCGCACCGTGATGCTGTCCAGGTGACGTTGTCCCAACACGCGGCCGGCAGCGGTTTCATACGGCACCCAGATGTTCAGCGCCTTGGCGGAGGTGAAGAGGTTTTTGTTGTCGGCCGTCACGCCAATCACGGTACACGGCAAGTTCCCCACCAGGACGACCTGGCCCAAAGGGTCGACCCCGGGCCCGAACAGTTTGTTACGGGTATTGTGATCAATCACCACCACCTGGGCCTGCCGGCGGGCATCGCTCGCGCTGAAGGGAATGCCGGACTCCATCTTGATCCCGCGCACCTGAAAGTAAGTCTCGCTCACACCGTTGACCGTCGCATTGACATCCACGTTGCGATACCGCAGCAGCAGGTTGCGACCGACAACAGGCGTGGCGCTGTCGACGTAGTACAGATCGTTCAGGGCGGCCACGTCGGACGGCATCAGGGTCTCGATCGCGGCGGCACGGCTGTCGCCAAAACTGGTGCCGGGGTAGATATCGATGGTGTTACTGCCAATCGCCTCGATGTCCTTGAGTACATAACGCTTGGCCCCTTCCCCGATGGCCACGATCGACACCACTGACGTGATGCCGATCACGATCCCGAGCATGGTCAACAAGGTGCGCATGCGGTGGGAGATCAGCGCGACCCAGGCCATGTTGAACGCTTCCTTGAACAACCCGAGGCTGGCCACTAGACGCCGCGCGGTATTGGGCTTGAGCGTTGTCGTTTCGTCTGCCTGGAGGTCCGGACCGGCACGCTCGTTGGCCCGGTCACTGACAATCTCGCCATCGCGAACCTCGATGATGCGTTCGGCGTTGGCGGCCACCTTGGCGTCGTGGGTGACGATGATCACCGTATGCCCGGCGGCATGCAGCTCCAGCAGAATCCGCATCACCTCCTTGCCGCTCACGGTGTCCAGGGCCCCCGTCGGTTCATCGGCAAGAATCACCTCGCCGCCATTCATCAAGGCCCGGGCGATACTCACCCGTTGTTGCTGACCACCGGAAAGCTGGCTCGGGCGATGGGTCAAGTGCCCGGTCAGCCCCAGCCGCGCCAGCAGTTCCCTGGCGCGACTGTGGCGCTTGGCTTCAGCTGTTCCGGCATAGATCGCCGGCATCTCGACGTTGTGCATGGCACTCAGGTGCGGCAGCAAGTGATAACGCTGGAAGATGAACCCAAAGTAATCACGCCGCAGTTCGGCCAGTTCCTGATCGCCCAGTGAGCGGGTTTCCCGGCCGTTGATCTTGTAGCTGCCGGCCGTGGCGTAGTCGAGACAGCCAAGGATGTTCATCAGGGTCGACTTGCCCGAGCCCGAGGCGCCGGTAATCGCGACCATTTCCCCGGCATTGATGGTCAGGTTGATGTCCTTGAGGGCCGTGAATTCTCGGTCCCCGGCCATGAAGCTGCGGGTAATGCCCTTGAGCTCCAGCAGTGGCTGCGCCATCGTCAGGCCCCCGCCACGGCTGGCGCGGGCTCGCCGATGACAACCCGGTCACCTTCCGCCAGGCCCTCCTTGATCTGGACCTTGACGTTGTTGTTGATCCCCGCCTGCACCGTGCGCTCCCGGGCCTGGCCACTGGCGTCCACCACCCGCACCGGGAAACTGCCGTCGGCATTGCGGGCACCCAATGCCGCCACCGGCACTGTCAACACATCCTTGGCCGTGTCGAGGACGATGCGCACCTGGGCCGTCATCGAAATGCGCAAGCGGTGATCCGGGTTGGGCACGTCGAACAACGCGTTATAGAACACCGCCGTATTCTGTTTCGGAGTGCCCGCGGTCTGGGTTTCAAGAAAGTTCTGCGGCGCGGGCTCAGTGCCGCGCAACTTGCCGTAATAGCGTTTGTCCGACTCGCCCAGAATGGTGAAGTACACCTCTTGCCCCGGTGTGATGTGAATCACGTCGGCTTCCGACACCTGGGCCTTGACGGTCATGGTGTCCAGATCGGCCAGTTTGAGCAGCACCGGCGCCAGTTGCTGGGCGATCACGGTCTGGCCTTCCTGGGTCACGATGCCCACGACATCACCGTCGATAGGCGCCACGATGCGCGTGTAACCCAGATTGACCTTCGCCGTGTCGATCTGGATGTGCGCACTCTTGATCTGGGCATCGAGGGACAGCAGGTTGGCTCGCTGAACCTCGTAATTGGACTCGGCCGTCTCGAAATCCTGCCTGGAAATCGCGGCGTCCGTTTGCAGCTTGTAATAGCGCTCGTAGACCGCCTTGGTTTCCTTGAGCTGTGCAGCGGTAGCGCGCCGTTGGGCTTGCAGGTTCTCCTCATCGACCTCGGCCTGGCGCAAGGTGTTCTGCAACACCATCGGATCGATTTCCGCCAGCCACTGTCCCTTCTTGACCTTGTCCCCCAGTTTGACCTTGAGGGATTTCAACTGGCCGGAAACCTGGGCCCCCACATCCACCTGCTTGATGCCCTCAAGAAGCCCACTCGCCAGAACCGCATTTTCAATATCACTGCGCTCAACCTTGGCGGTCAGGTACAGGGGCGGTTCTGCCGGCGCTTGCACCGTGTAGAAAATCATCCCGGCCGCCACGGCCAGCACCAGCCCCATACCGATTTTGCGGAACTTCAACTTTTCCATAGATGCCCCACGCCTCCAGGCGCAATCACGAAACGACCTCGCCCGCTGTCACCGACAGACCGTCGTGCCACCAGGACGCCAGGCTGTAGACGTTGGGCGCCTTGAGAATCGTGAAATGGTTACCCGGACCGTGCCAGATCCCCAGTTCACTGACGTACTCGCGCCACCCGTTGACCATTGCCTCCTGCTCACGCTGGTTGCCGACGGTGTCCAGGCTCGGGTCGTCCGCCAACACCAGCCCCACCGGGCCGATGTAACGGTGTCGCGGTTGATAGACCGTGCGCAGCGCCGTACCGAACGTGCGCACCGGCCCCGCCATTGAGTCGGACGTCGAGCGCTGGGACAGCATCCCGGCACGCACCATGCCCTGGTGCAACAGGCGCAGTTGCCCGGCTTCGTCTTGCGCGGCGAAGGCCGCAGCGTCGATACCCAGCGGTTTTCCACACGCCAGTTGCAGGGTTTCAATCAACCGTTCCAGCACCGCCAATGCCGTGTAGGGTTTGCCCACAACGCTGTTTCCACCCGGCGACTCACTGTCAATCAGCGTCAGGGAGGCCACTTCACGTCCACGGGTTTGCAGGCACGCGGCCATTTCGAACGCCACCCAGCCACCGAAAGAATGGCCGATCAGATGGATCGGCCCCTGCGGGTACGTGCTGTCGACAGCCTGCAAATAGTGCTGGGCAGCGATCTCGACCTGACCATACGGCACGGCCTCGCCGTCCAGCCCTCGCGGCTGCAAACCCAGGATCGGCCAGTCAGGACCGAAGGCCTCGGTCAACCCGATAAACCCGGTCACGCTGTCCCCGGCCCCGGGAATGCAGAAGATCGGTGGATGCCCCGGGTTTCCGCCCTGAATCGTCAACAATGGCTGATGTGGCGCGTCAAGTACGGCCTGCGCTGCCGGCAAGGTTTCCAGCGCCTGACCGATTGCCTGCCCAAGGGCCTGGATATTCGGGGCCTTCATCATGTGGCGGTGGTCACCCGAGACCATGACTTGACGCAACCGGGACTTCGGCAAAATGTCCCCCCAACCCAACGTGTCGCTCAGCCGGGACACTTCGCTCAGACGCTCCTGAGCGGTGAACAGGTGCACCGGCATGGGAATCGGGCAGACGTTGTAATGCGCCAGCGCATGACCATGGGCGACGTCGCGATCAAGGAAATTCCACAGATCGGCGCTCGAAGCGTCCGCCAGAGCCGGGTGCAGCAATCGCTGGTCACGACAGGACTGCACCAAGCCTTCGAAATCCAGATTGTAGAGGTCTTGGCGCAGTTGCTCCAGGCGCACCAAGGCTTCGGCGCCAGCAGGCGCCTGTGTTTCCCAGTATTTCGTGGACATCAGCAACAGGTGCAACGTGTGCGCATGGCCCCCGGACCATCGTGGCCGTCCCATGTCGGACAGACGTGGCACGTAAGTGTCGAGCAGGCCCAGGAACTCGACCTGCTCATCAAGGCCAAGCAGTTGTGTTGCGATTTCGTAGGCCAGTACCCCGCCGAACGACCAACCGGCGAGCCGGTAAGGACCATGCGGTTGTACCGAGCGGATGATGTTTACCAGCCGGGTGGCCAGGCATTCCATGGTCCGCAACTGGGGTTGCCCCAAAGCGATACCCGGTAACCCGTAGATCGGGAAGTCTCCTTCGATATGCTTGCCCAGTGCCGGGAAATAAACACTGTCACCGCTGAACTCATGCACCAGGAACAACGGCCGTTGCGTACCGGTACTGCGTACCGTTGTCAGGTTGTCCTGACGCTCCGGTGGCGATGTCCGCTGACTCAGCATCGAGGCTATCGCTTCGACACGGGCATGCTGAAACAACTCGGCCAACGACACATGCAGGTCGGCCTCTTCCAACAAATTCACCAGTCGGATCGCCAACAACGAGTGGCCGCCCAGTTCGAAGAAACAGTCATGACGCCCCACTCGCTCGACCTTGAGCACCTCGGCCCAGATCTGCGCCAGAAGGGTTTCCAGTGCACCTTGTGGCGCTTCGTAGCCACGGCAGATCAATGCGTCCAGCCCAGGTTCCGGCAGGGCCTTGCGGTCCAGTTTGCCGTTGGCGGTCAGCGGCAAGTTGTCCAGTTTCACGTAGGCCGAGGGCAGCATGTAACTCGGCAATGTTGCTTGCAGTTGGGTCCTTAGCTGCTCGATTTCCAACGGCGTGTGTTCGGTGACATACGCCACCAACCGTCCCTCACGTACCAGCACCACGGCTTCTTTCACCGACTCCAGTGCCGCCAGTTTGGCTTCGATTTCGCCCAGTTCGATGCGCACGCCACGGATCTTCACCTGATCGTCGTTGCGCCCCAGGTACTCGATGTTGCCGTCCGCCAGCCAACGCGCCAGATCACCGGTGCGGTACATCCGCGCTTCTTTTTCAGTACTGAACGGGTCCGTGAGGAAACGCTCGGCGGTCAGTTCCGGACGGTTCAAATAGCCCCGCGCCACGCCCGCGCCACCGACATACAACTCACCCGCCACACCCACCGGCACCGGGCGCATCTGCTCGTCGAGCAGGTACACCTTGGCGTTGGCCATCGGCTTGCCGATGTGCAGCGTCTGTCCGACTTCGATGCGGCCCGAGGTCGCCACAACGGTGGCTTCGGTCGGGCCGTAGTTGTTGATCAGCGCGAAACGCTGGACCTTGCTGAACTGCCGCAGGCGATCACCGCCCACCAGCAACGTGCGCAAGGTCGGGTGTTCCAGGCCCTGACTGATGGCATATTCGGCCACTGGGGTGGGCAGGAAACTCACGTCCAGCGGTTGCGCGCGCCACCAGTTGAGCAGCGCATCGATGTCTTCATTGCCGTCGTGCGCAGGCGGCAAATGTAGGGTCGCGCCGGCGCACAAGGCTGGCCAGACTTCCCAGGCCATGGCATCGAAGCCGAAACCGGCGACGCTGGAGGTGTGGCTGCCCTGATGCAGGTTGAAGGCATCGCAATGCCAGTTCACCAGGTTTTCCAGAGTGTGATGTTCAACCATCACGCCTTTGGGCAAACCGGTGGAGCCGGAGGTGTAGATCACGTAGGCCAGGTGTGCGGGCGTCAACTCAGGAAGGTGTAAATTCGAGACGGATTTGTCCTGCCACAGGCAACTGTCGAGATTGATCACTGGCACTGCCAGCACCGGCAACCGCGCCAGCAAATCCTGCTGCGTCAGCACCGCCACCGGACCGCTGTCGCTGAGCAAATAGCCCAAGCGCTCAACTGGATGGGACGGATCAATCGGCACATAACACGCGCCGGACTTGAGAATCGCCAGCAACCCGACCAGCGTGTCCAGCCCACGACGGGCAACGATGGCCACCCGATCATCCGGCTGCACGCCCAGTTCACGCAGGTGATGAGCCAACTGATTAGCCTGTTGGTTCAACTGCCCGTAGTTCAGGCCCTGCCCTTGATAAAACGCCGCAACTGCGTGCGGATGTTCGGCGGCTTGCGCCTCAACCCGTTGGTGAATGGTCAACCCGTGCGGGTAGTCGACGTGGGTGGCGTTGAAGTCCACCAGCAGTTGCTGACGTTCGGCCGGCGGCAGGATCGACAAGTGATTCAGCGCGACCTGAGGTGTCTGCGCCAAGGCGTGCACCAGATGCTCCAGCGCCGTGTACATGTAGTCAAACACCCGCTGCGCGCCAATCGCCTTAGGCGCCACGGTGCTCAGGCGGAAGTCTGCGCCCAGGTCATCCACCGACAGCAGCAGCGGATAGCTGACGACCCCCTCGCTGTCCAGCATGTCGATACCCTGCCACGCCCGCTGCGCCTGCTCACCGCTCGACGCCACGCCATGCCGATAATTGAGCAAGGCATTGAACAGCGGCATCGGTGCCGCGACTCCACTGCAACGCTGTGCCAGCGTCAATGGCGCATGTTCGTGAGCCAGCAAGGCACTCAAGCGTTCGTGTGTCGTTTTTACCGCTGCCTGCACGCTTTGATTACCCGGATTGACCCGCAGCGGCAAGGTGTTGATGAACATGCCCAAGGCGCGGTCGGCGCCTTCACCGGCCTGCAAACGCCCGAGCAATACGGTGCCGAAGACCACGTCGTCGCGCCCCGACACTGCCCCCAATACATGCGCCCAGGCCAGGTGGTACAGGCTCGCCGCACTCACCCCCAATTGCCGGCCCTGCACGCGCAGGCGCTGACTGAGTGACGGCTCCAACAGGTGTTGAACCTCTTCGCTGGCATCCGCGTTGCCCTGCACCTCCTGTATACCGAACGGCAGCGTCGGTTCGTCGACGTCCGCCAGCATCTCGCCAAAAAACGCTTCGTGCTGCTCGCGACTGACGCCCGAGCAGGCCTGTGCCACGTAATTGCGGTACGGCACCGACGCGGCCAGGAGGTGTGCCTGACCGAGCATATGGGCTTCGATCTCCTCGATCAGTACGCCCAGTGAAGCGGCATCGTTGATCAGGTGATGGAACACCAGCATGCCGATCCAGCGCTTGTTCAGCGGGTCTTCGGCATAACCGACATGCATCATTGGCGCCCGGCCAATCTCCAGACGGTAGTGACGCGAATCGAGCCGCTCACGCAACTGCCCGGCGACATCGCCTGAGCCAGGCGTGAGCGCAATCGCCTCAACCCCCAGCGGCGCCTCGCGCCAGACCACTTGTACCGGCGCCTCCAGCCCGTCCCAGACCAGGCTGGTGCGCAAAATATCGTGCCGGGCAATCACCCCTTGCAGTGCCTGGGTGAAAGCGTGCAGGCGTTCACGGCTGTCAAAGGCGAACAGCGCGTTTTGCTGGTACGGGTCGCCCTGTTCGGCAGTGATGTGGTGGTAGAGGATGCCTTCCTGCAATGGCGCCAAGGGGTAGATGTCCTGCACGTTGGCCGCACCACCGGGCACCCCCGCGACGATGCGATCGATGGCGTCCTGGTTCAGCGTTGCCAGGGGCAACAGGTCCGGGGTGATCCGTGTGCAACCGGACGGGATCAGGTTCGCCGGAACCTGGATTTCCCGACCACTGCCCACCGCAGCGGCCAGTGCCGCCAGCGTCGGCTGGCTGAACAACACCCGCACGTCTGCGCTCAACCCGACCTGGCGCATACGCTCGATCAAGCTAACCGCCAGCAGCGAGTGCCCGCCCAGTTCGAAGAAGTGATCATGGCGACCGACCTGCTCGACCTTGAGCACCTCGGCCCAGAGGTGCGCCAACGTGGTTTCGACTTCGCCTTGGGGCACTTCGTAGCCACGGTTGGGCATCGCCTCCTGATCCGGGGCCGGCAGGGCCTTGCGGTCCAGTTTGCCGTTGGCGGTCAGTGGCAAGGTCTCCAGTTTTACGTAGGCTGACGGCACCATGTAGTCGGGCAGTTGGCCTTGCAGATGCGTGCGCAGATCATCGATCCGCAGACTTTCACCCACCTCGTGTGCCGTGTAGTAGGCCACCAGGCGCTTGTCCCCCGGCACCTCTTCGCGGGCCAGCACGACGCAGTCCTTCACCCCAGGGTGTGTGTTCAATCGCGCTTCGATTTCACCCGGTTCGATGCGGAAACCACGAATCTTCACCTGGCTGTCATTGCGCCCTTGGTACTGCAAGGTGCCGTCCGCCAACCAGCACGCCAGGTCGCCCGTGCGGTACATCAGCGTTCCAGGTTGAGCGTTGAACGGATCGGTCAGGAACCTCTCGGCGCTCAGTTCCGGCTGGTTCAGGTAACCCTTCGCCACACCGGCACCGCCGATGTACAACTCACCGACCACGCCCACCGGTACCGGTTGCTGCCAGGCATCGAGTACGTAACCCCGAGTGTTGCCAACCGGCCGACCGATGGGAATGCTGCCCGCGCCCGCGGACGTGATCTCGAACGTCGTCGAAAACGTCGTTGCTTCGGTCGGGCCATAGCCGTTGAGCAGGTGCTGCGGTGCAGCGTCTTTCAGAACCCGGGCAATGATCGCCGGATCCAGCACGTCACCGCCAACGATCAGGTAGCGCAGCTGGCCGAACACCGCCATCAAATGATCGGCGTACTGATGGAACAATCCGGCAGTCATCCACAACACGCTGACCGACTGTTCCTGCAACAGCGAACGAAAAGCGCCCTGTGAAAGCAGGACATCCTGCTCGACCACCACGACGCAAGCGCCATTGAGCAGCGGCGCCCAGACATCCATGGTGCTGGCGTCGAACGCCGGGTTCGAGGCAAACGCGACACGGTCGTGTTCGTTGAAATCGGCGTAACCGTTGTTGATCACCAGCCGCGTGATCCCTCGGTGCGGCACCAACACGCCCTTCGGGGTACCGGTGGAACCGGAGGTGTACATGATGTACGCCACCGACTCCGAGGATTGCGCCAGGTCTGGGTTGTACACCGGTTGATGCTCGAGAGTCAGGCTGTCCAGGTCCACACGCCGGACCCCAAACCCCAGAGACGCCGAATGGTGTGTCAACAGCGCTACGGCCTGGCTGTCTTGCACCATGAAGTTCTGACGCTCGGCCGGAGCGTTGATGTCCAGTGGCACGTACACCGCCGCACACTTGCCGATGGCCAACTGGCTGACCAGCAAGTCCACCGAGCGCTCCAACAGGATCGCCACGCTGTCGCCCGGTTGTATCCCGAGGTCCAGCAGATAATGAGCCAGTTGGTTTGCCCTGCGGTTGAGTTCGCCGTAGCTCACTGACTGCCCACCCTGCACGGCCGCCAAGGCGTTCGGGCGCGCCAGCACCTGCGCTTCGAACAGACCGTGAACGGTCTGTTCATGCGGGTAATCGCGCTCGGTGGCGTTGAAGTCCACCAACAGTTGTCGACGCTCGGCTGCCGGCAGGATTGCTATCTGGTTCAGCGCAATCGGAGCTGTTTGCTGCAACGCCTGCGCCAGGCTTTCCAGCGCCGTGTGCAGGTAGCCGCAGAGACGTTGCGCGCCGATGGACGACGCCGCGAGTGCTGTGAGGCCGAACCCCTTGCCCGAGTCATCCACGCTGAGGGTCAGCGGATAGTTGGTGCGTTCCTCAGCCTTGAGCAATTGAATACCTTGCCAGGCCTCTATGGCCTCAACCGCCACCTCGGCAGCGGCGCCCGAGGCGTTGTGTCGGTAATTGAGCAAGGCGCTGAACAGTGGCGTTGTCGAGGCCACGCGACTGCACCGTTGTGCCTGGGCCAATGAAGCGTGTTCATGGCGCAACAAGGTGGTCAGCCGCGCATGGGTGGCCTTGATGCCCGCCCGTACATCCTGGGCGCCGACATCAATGCGCAGCGGCAAGGTATTGATGAAGATCCCCAATGCCCGGTCAGTGTCCTGCGCACCGTGCATCCGGCCCAGCAGCACGGTGCCGAACACCACGTTTTCCTTACCCGACACGGCCCCCAGTACACGGGCCCACGCCAGGTGGAACACGCTGGCGGCGCTCACCCCGAGTTGGCGCGCCTGAGCGCGCAAGCATTCGCCCAGAACGGGGTCGACCGGCAGCGTGAACGTTTCGATCCCACTGCCGTCACCATGTACATCCTGCAAACCGAACGGCAGGGTCGGTTCTTCAATATCCCCCAGCATGTCGCGGAAAAAACCTTCGTGTTCCTGCTCGCTGAGGCCCAGACGCGCCTGGGCGACGTAGTTGCGGAACGGCACCGCGTGGCCCAAGCGGTCAGCCTGACCGGTCAAGTACGCCTGCATTTCATGACGCACCACGTCCATCGCGCTGTGGTCCGTGGCCATGTGATGGAACAGCAGCGTCGCGACAATGCGCTGCTGGCGCTCGTCCCTGGCGTAAGCCAGGCGCATCAAGGGCGCCTGGGCCACGTCCAGGCGGTAATGCCGGGCATCGAAGTACGCATGCAGTTGGGTGCCGATGTCACCGGCCGCCGGATCGAGCCGGACCTCCTGAAGATGCAGGTCGGCCTTGCGCCACACCACTTGCACCGGGTTGTCCAGGCCCTCCCAGAGAACGCTGGTACGCAGGATGTCATGACGGTCGATAACCGCCTGCAACGCCTGGACAAATACACCCAGGCGTTCCGGGCTGTCGAATGCGAATTGGGATTGCAATACGTAAGGGTCGCCCTGTTCGGCGCTGATGTGGTGATAAAGGATGCCTTCCTGAAGCGGCGCCAACGGGTAGATGTCCTGCACGTTGACCGCGCCACCAGGCACCGTAGCGACAATGCGGTCAATCGCGTCCTGACCCAGCGCGACCAGCGGCAGCATGCCGGGGGTGATCTGCGTACAGCCTGGCGGGATGCCGTTGTCCGGAACCGTGACCTGCCCGGTCTTGCTGGCCGAATACTGCCCGGACTTGATCATTTCAATCAGGGTTGGCTTGTACTCGCGCAACGAGGCCAGCACCGCTGGCTCCTTCAGCGACTGCTTGTTGCCTTGCACAACGAGCTGATCCCCTCTGATCGAAAGCACTACGCCCTTTTCTTTCAGTGTCGCCAACAGTTCGATCACGCTCACAGGACAATCTCCATTCTTTCCATGATTGCGGCGTATTCCGACAGAGTGGGTTGTTCAAACAGCGCTCTGACTTCGGCCTCCATGCCTTCCTGACGCAACCGGCCCTACCAGGCTGACCGCCAGCAACGAGTGCCCACCCAACTCGAAGAAGTGGTCATGCCGCCCCACTCGCTCCACGTTGAGCAGCTCGGCCCAGAGCCGGGCCAGGGCGATTTCGGTTTCCCCCACCGGCGCTTCGTAGCCCCGGGTGATCACCGACTCCTGGCCCGGCGCTGGCAACGCCTTGCGATCCAGCTTGCCGTTGGGGCTCAGGGGCAGCGCGTCAAGGTGCACATAAGCAGCAGGCACCATGTGTTCCGGCAACTGCGCCAGCAGATGAGCGCGCAACGCTTCGATTGCCGGGATCTGGCCCGCGACCCGAGGGGTGAAGTACGCGACCAGGCGCTCATCCCGCGCCAGCACTACCGCCTCCCGCACCGCCGGGTGCGCCGCCAGAAGGGCTTCGATTTCGCCCAGTTCCAGGCGCACGCCTCGCAACTTCACCTGGAAGTCGTTGCGACCGAGAAATTCCAGGTTCCCGTCGGGGCGATAGCGCACCAGGTCACCGGTGCGGTACAACCGGTCGCCAGCCACGAACGGACTGTCGATGAAGCGTTCCGCCGTCAATTGTGGCAAGCCCACATAGCCCCTCGTGACCCCGACGCCGCCGATATGCAGGTGTCCGCTCACACCCAGCGGCACCGGCGCGTCGTGGGCGTCCAGCACGTACAACCGTGTATTGGCAATCGGCCGGCCGATTGGCAACTGAACATCCGGCACCGGCGCGCCGGGCTCGAGGGTCCAGACCGTGCTGTCGACCGTGGCTTCGGTGGGGCCATAAACGTTGTGCAAACGCACCTGCGGCAAGCGTTCCTGAACCCGTCTGGCCAGCGTGGCGGTGAGTTCGCCACCGCCGCAGAACACGTCGGTCAGGCTGACGCACTGGCTGACTTCGTCCAGCTCCAGAAATTGTTGCAACATCGCCGGCACGAACTGAATCACCGTGATGCGCTGCTCACGGATCAACTGCGCCATGTAGGCCGGCTCGCGGTGACCCTCAGGACGGGCCAGCACCAACCGCATCCCGGTGGTGAGCGGCCAGAAAAACTCCCAGACCGAGGCATCGAAACTGAACGGGGTTTTCTGCAACAGCGCAGCGTCTTGCGTGCCCCCGCACACTTGCGAACTCCAGTGCACCAGATTACTCACCCCGCGATGCTCGACCATCACGCCCTTCGGTGTGCCGGTCGAACCCGAGGTGTAGATCACGTAGGCCAGGTGCGAGGCGGTCAATCCCGGAACCTGCGGATTGCTGACGGATTGCGCCTGCCAGGTCGGGTGATCCAGATCGATCACTGGCACCGTGGTCTTATCCAGCAAATCATGAGTGGTCCCTTGCACCAACACCGCGACCGGCGCGCTGTCCTGCAACATGTAAGCAATGCGTTCGCGCGGATAGCCGGGGTCCAGCGGCACGTAAGCGCCGCCCGCCTTGAGAATCCCCAGCAAGCCGATCACCAGTTCCGGCCCGCGTTCGACGCAGATTGCTACCCGTGAATCGGGCTTTACACCCAACTGACGCAGATGACGAGCCAGTTGATTGGCGCGTTCGTTGAGTTCGCGGTAGGTCAGTTGCTGTTCACCGGCCAGCAGTGCCACCGAGTCCGGGGTGCGTCGAACCTGCGCCTCAAACAAACCGTGAAGGGTTTGGTTGAGAGGGAAATCCGCTTCGGTGGCGTTGAGGTCGAGTAGCAAATGCTGACGCTCAGCAGCCCGAAGGATCGATAACCGGTTCAGTGCAACCGGCGAATCCTGTTCCAGTGCCTCGACCAGTGACTCCAGCGCTGTCTGCATATGGCCGCAGATCCGCTGCGCACCGACCTGTGCAACCGTCATGGCGGTCAGGTTGAAACCATCGCCCAAGTCATCCACGTTCAGCGCCAACGGATAGTTGCTGCGCTCCTCACTGGCCAGGGTTTCGACCCCTTCCCAAGCCTGTTGTCTTGCCTGCGATACCGAGCGGCTGTCGCTGTGTCGATAGTTGAGCATGGCGCTGAACAACGGCGTCGGCGCCGCGACGCCGCTGCAGCGTTGCGCCAGGGCCAGGGATGCATGTTCATGCCCCAGTAACGCGGTCAGCCGTGCATGGGCTGCCTGCACACTTGCCCGGGCACTGTGTTCACCGATATCGACCCGCAATGGCAAGGTATTGATGAATATCCCCAGTGCCCGGTCGGCACCCTCGCCGCCCTGCATCCGGCCCATCAGCACGGTGCCGAACACCACGCTTTCCTTGCCCGAGGTGCCTGCCAGCACTTGCGCCCACGCAAGGTGCATCAGACTGGCCGCGCTCACCCCCAACTGACGGGCCTGCGCCCGTACACGCAGGTTCAGGTTGGCCGGCACAGGTTGGATTGCTTCCTCGATATCGTTGCCATCGCCCTGCACGTCCTGCAAACCGAACGGTAACGTCGGCTCGTCAATGTCACCCAGCATCTCGCGGAAGAACGCTTCATGTTCCTGCTCACTGATGCCCAGACGCGCCTGCGCCACGTAGTTGCGATACGGCACCGCGACACCCAGAGATTCGGTCTGGTTGAGCAAATACGCGCCCATCTCCTGGCGCATCACGTCCATGGCGGTGTGATCGAGCGCCATGTGGTGGAACAACACAATGGCGACCATTCGTTGATTGAGTGGGTCCTGGGCATACACCAGGCGAATCAGTGGAGCCTGAGTCACGTCCAGACGATAGTGCCGCGCATCGAAACGCGCCTGCAATTGGCCGAGGACATCGCCGGCCACCGGGTCCGGCAGCAGCTCCTGCACGGCCAGTTCGGCCTGGCGCCAGACCACTTGCATCGGCTGCTGCAAACCTTCCCAGACCACCCCGGTACGCAGGATGTCGTGACGCTCGATGACCTTTTGCAAGGCCTGGGCAAACGTCTGCAACCGTTCGCGACTGTCGAAGGCCAACTGCGATTGCAGCAGGTACGGATCGCCCTGTTCTGCAGTGATGTGGTGGTAAAGGATGCCTTCCTGCAATGGCGCCAAGGGGTAGATGTCCTGCACGTTGGCCGCACCACCGGGCACCCCCGCGACGATGCGATCGATGGCGTCCTGGTTCAGCGTTGCCAGGGGCAACAGGTCCGGGGTGATCCGTGTGCAACCGGACGGGATCAGGTTCGCCGGAACCTGGATTTCCCGACCACTGCCCACCGCAGCGGCCAGTGCCGCCAGCGTCGGCTGGCTGAACAACACCCGCACGTCTGCGCTCAACCCGACCTGGCGCATACGCTCGATCAAGCTAACCGCCAGCAGCGAGTGCCCGCCCAGTTCGAAGAAGTGATCATGGCGACCGACCTGCTCGACCTTGAGCACCTCGGCCCAGAGGTGCGCCAACGTGGTTTCGACTTCGCCTTGGGGCACTTCGTAGCCACGGTTGGGCATCGCCTCCTGATCCGGGGCCGGCAGGGCCTTGCGGTCCAGTTTGCCGTTGGCGGTCAGTGGCAAGGTCTCCAGTTTTACGTAGGCTGACGGCACCATGTAGTCGGGCAGTTGGCCTTGCAGATGCGTGCGCAGATCATCGATCCGCAGACTTTCACCCACCTCGTGTGCCGTGTAGTAGGCCACCAGGCGCTTGTCCCCCGGCACCTCTTCGCGGGCCAGCACGACGCAGTCCTTCACCCCAGGGTGTGTGTTCAATCGCGCTTCGATTTCACCCGGTTCGATGCGGAAACCACGAATCTTCACCTGGCTGTCATTGCGCCCTTGGTACTGCAAGGTGCCGTCCGCCAACCAGCACGCCAGGTCGCCCGTGCGGTACATCAGCGTTCCAGGTTGAGCGTTGAACGGATCGGTCAGGAACCTCTCGGCGCTCAGTTCCGGCTGGTTCAGGTAACCCTTCGCCACACCGGCACCGCCGATGTACAACTCACCGACCACGCCCACCGGTACCGGTTGCTGCCAGGCATCGAGTACGTAACCCCGAGTGTTGCCAACCGGCCGACCGATGGGAATGCTGCCCGCGCCCGCGGACGTGATCTCGAACGTCGTCGAAAACGTCGTTGCTTCGGTCGGGCCATAGCCGTTGAGCAGGTGCTGCGGTGCAGCGTCTTTCAGAACCCGGGCAATGATCGCCGGATCCAGCACGTCACCGCCAACGATCAGGTAGCGCAGCTGGCCGAACACCGCCATCAAATGATCGGCGTACTGATGGAACAATCCGGCAGTCATCCACAACACGCTGACCGACTGTTCCTGCAACAGCGAACGAAAAGCGCCCTGTGAAAGCAGGACATCCTGCTCGACCACCACGACGCAAGCGCCATTGAGCAGCGGCGCCCAGACATCCATGGTGCTGGCGTCGAACGCCGGGTTCGAGGCAAACGCGACACGGTCGTGTTCGTTGAAATCGGCGTAACCGTTGTTGATCACCAGCCGCGTGATCCCTCGGTGCGGCACCAACACGCCCTTCGGGGTACCGGTGGAACCGGAGGTGTACATGATGTACGCCACCGACTCCGAGGATTGCGCCAGGTCTGGGTTGTACACCGGTTGATGCTCGAGAGTCAGGCTGTCCAGGTCCACACGCCGGACCCCAAACCCCAGAGACGCCGAATGGTGTGTCAACAGCGCTACGGCCTGGCTGTCTTGCACCATGAAGTTCTGACGCTCGGCCGGAGCGTTGATGTCCAGTGGCACGTACACCGCCGCACACTTGCCGATGGCCAACTGGCTGACCAGCAAGTCCACCGAGCGCTCCAACAGGATCGCCACGCTGTCGCCCGGTTGTATCCCGAGGTCCAGCAGATAATGAGCCAGTTGGTTTGCCCTGCGGTTGAGTTCGCCGTAGCTCACTGACTGCCCACCCTGCACGGCCGCCAAGGCGTTCGGGCGCGCCAGCACCTGCGCTTCGAACAGACCGTGAACGGTCTGTTCATGCGGGTAATCGCGCTCGGTGGCGTTGAAATCTTCCAGCACATGCCGGCGCTCGGCCGGCGACAGGATCGGCACACGGTGCAGCGCCAACTGTGGGTCCTGCGCCAGTGCGTCGATCAAGCCGCTCAGCGCCATGTGCAAGTAATCAAACACCCGCTGCGCGCCAATCGCCTTGGGCGCCACAGTGCTCAGGCGGAAGCCTTCACCCAGATCATCCACCGAGAGGATGATCGGATAGCTGACAACGCCTTCGCTGCTCAGCACCTCAATACCCTGCCACGCCGGTTGCGCCGGCTCACCGCTCGACGCCGCGCCATGCCGATAATTGAGCAAGGCATTGAACAACGGCAACGGTGCTGCCACACCACTGCAACGCTGCGCCAGCGTCAGCGGCGCGTGCTCATGAGCCAGCAAGGCGCTCAAGCGTTGATGGGTATTGTTGACAGCCGCACGAACACTCTGCCCGCCCAGATTGACCCGCAACGGCAAGGTGTTGATGAACATGCCCAAGGCGCGGTCGGCGCCTTCACCGGCCTGCAAGCGCCCGAGCAGTACGGTGCCGAAGACCACGTCGTCGCGCCCCGAGACACTTCCCAACACGTGCGCCCAGGCCAGGTGATACAGGCTGGCCGCACTCACCCCCAATCGCCGGGCCTGCACGCGCAGGCGCTGACTGAGCGAGGCGTCCAGCAGGTGCTGAACCTCTTCGCTGGCGTCGCCGTCGCCCTGCACCTCCTGTATACCGAACGGCAGCGTCGGCTCATCGACATCGCCGAGCATGTCGCGGAAAAACCCTTCATGCTCCTGCTCGCTGATACCCAAGCGCGACTGGGCCACATAGTTGCGGTACGGCACCGACGCGGCCAAGTCGTGCGCCTGACCCAGCATGTGGGCCTCGGTTTCCTCGATCAACACCCCCAGCGAAGCGGCATCGTTGATCAGGTGATGGAATACCAGCAAGCCGATCCAGCGCTTGTTCTGCGGGTCCTCGGCAAAACCGATGCGCATCATCGGTGCCTGACGGATATCCAGACGATAACGGCGCGGATCAAGCTGTTCACGTAACTGCCCGGCGATATTTCCGGCCATCGGATCAACCGCTATTGGCTGCACCACCAGTTCAGCCTTGCGCCAGACCACTTGTACCGGCGCCTCTACTCCCTCCCAGACCAGGCTGGTGCGCAAGATATCGTGCCGGGCAATCACCCCTTGCAGCGCCTGGGCAAATCCGTCCAACCGTTCACGGCTGTCAAAGGCGAACATCGCACTTTGCTGGTACGGATCGCCCTGCTCTGCGGTGATGTGGTGGTAAAGGATGCCTTCCTGCAACGGCGCCAAGGGGTAGATGTCCTGCACGCTGGCCACACCACCCGGCACCGTGGCGACGATGCGGTCGATGGCGTCTTGATCCAGTTTCACCAATGGCAAGAGATCGGGGGTGATCCGCACGCAGTCCGGCGTTATACGGTTGGCCGGCACGATGACTTCGCGATACCCACCGACCGCAGCCGCCAACGCCGCCAGTGTTGGCTGGCTGAACAACACCCGCACGTCCGCACTTAAACCAGCCTGACGCATGCGTTCGATCAGGCTCACCGCCAGCAGCGAGTGCCCGCCCAGTTCAAAAAAGTGATCATGGCGCCCGACTCGCTCGACCTTGAGCACCTCGGCCCAGATCTGCGCCAGGGTGGTTTCGACCTCGCCTTGCGGCGCTTCGTAGCCACGACGGATCAACGCGTCAAGGTCCGGGTCCGGCAGGGCCTTGCGGTCCAGTTTTCCGTTGGCGGTCAGCGGCAAGTTGTCCAGCCTCACATAAGCCGAGGGCAGCATGTAGTCCGGCAATATCGCTTGCAGTTGAGCCCTTAGGTCTTCGATCTCTGATAGTGCGCTCTCGGTGAAATACGCCACCAGTCGGCCGTCACGCACCAGCACCACGGCTTCTTTCACCGACTCCAGTGCCGCCAGCTTGGCTTCGATCTCCCCCAGTTCGATGCGCATGCCACGGATTTTCACCTGATCGTCATTGCGCCCCAGGTACTCGATGTTGCCGTCCGCCAGCCAACGTGCCAAGTCGCCCGTGCGGTACATCCGCGCTTGCGGATCGCTGCTGAACGGGTCTTGGAGGAAACGCTCGGCGGTCAGTTCCGGACGGTTCAAATAACCCCGCGCCACGCCCGCGCCACCGACATACAACTCACCCGCCACACCCACCGGCACCGGGCGCATCTGCTCGTCGAGCAGGTACACCTTGGCGTTGGCCATCGGCTTGCCGATGTGCAGCGTCTGTCCGGCCTCGATGCGCCCGGAGGTTGCGACGACGGTGGCTTCGGTCGGGCCATAGTTGTTGATCAGCTCGAAACGCTGGGCCTTGGCGAACTGCCGCAGGCGATCACCGCCCACCAGCAACGTGCGCAGGGTCGGGTGTTCCAGGTCCTGGCTGAAGGCATATTCGGCCACCGGGGTCGGCAGAAAACTCACGTCCAATGGTTGCGCTCGCCACCAATTCAGCAGCGCATCAATATCTTCATTGCCGTCATGTGCAGGCGGCAGGTGCAGAGTCGCGCCGACGCACAAGGCTGGCCAGACTTCCCAGGCCATGGCGTCGAAGCCGAAACCGGCCACGCTGGAAGTGTGGCTACCGTGATGCAGGTTGAAGGCATCGCAATGCCAGTTCACCAGGTTTTCCAGGGTGCGGTGTTCAACCATCACGCCTTTGGGCAAACCGGTGGAGCCGGAGGTGTAGATCACGTAGGCCAGGTGTGCAGGCGTCAGCCCGGCAACCTGCGGATTCGTAATGGGTTGGTCTTGCCAGCGGTTGCGGTCCAGCTCAATGACCGGCACGTCCAGCACCGGCAACCGCGCCAGCAAATCCTGCTGCGTCAGCACCGCCACCGGACCGCTGTCGCTGAGCAAATAGCTCAGGCGTTCGAACGGATGAGACGGATCAATCGGTACATAACACGCGCCGGACTTGAGAATCGCCAGCAGCCCGACCAGCGTGTCCAGCCCGCGCCGGGCAACAATCGCCACCCGGTCATCCGGCTGCACGCCCAGTTCACGCAGATGATGAGCCAACTGATTAGCCTGTTGGTTCAACTGCTCGTAGCTCAGGCTCTGTCCTTGATAAAACGCTGCCATCGCCTGCGGATGTTCGGCGGCTTGCGCCTCGACGCGCTGGTGAATGGTCAACCCGTGCGGGTAGTCGACGTGGGTGGTGTTGAAGTCCACCAGCAGTTGCTGACGTTCGGCCGGCGACAGGATTGGCACACGCTGCAACGCCAACTGCGGATCCTGCTCAAGCGCATCCACTAAACCGCTCAACGCCGTGTGCAGATAGTCAAACATCCGCTGCGCACCAATGGCCTTGGGCGCCACGGTGTTCAGGCGGAAGTCTGCGCCCAGATCATCCACCGAGAGGATGATCGGATAGCTGACGACGCCTTCGCTGCTCAGCACCTCAATACCCTGCCACGCCGGTTGCGCCGGCTCACCGCTCGACGCCACGCCATGCCGATAATTGAGCAAGGCATTGAACAACGGCACCGGTGCCGCCACACCACTGCAACGCTGCGCCAACGTCAGCGGCGCGTGCTCGTGAGCCAGCAAGGCGCTCAATCCCGAGTGGGTAGCCTTCAGCGCTGCCTGCACACTCTGCCCGCCCAGATTGACTCGCAACGGCAAGGTGTTGATGAACATGCCCAAGGCGCGGTCGGCACCTTCACCGGCCTGCAAACGCCCGAGCAATACGGTGCCGAAGACCACGTCGTCGCGGCCCGAGACACCTCCCAACACATGCGCCCAGGCCAGGTGATACAGGCTCGCCGCACTCACCCCCACTCGCCGGGCCTGCACGCGCAGGCGCTGACTGAGCGAGGCGTCCAGCAGGTGTTGAACCTCTTCGCTGGCATCCGCGCTGCCCTGCACCTCCTGTATACCGAACGGCAGCGTCGGTTCGTCGACGTCCGCCAGCATCTCGCCAAAAAACGCTTCGTGCTGCTCGCGGCTGACGCCCGAGCGGGCCTGGGCCACATAGTTGCGGTAAGGCACCGGCGCGGCCAACGCGTGTTCCTGGCCGAGCATGTGAGCCTGGATTTCCTCGATCAGCACGCCCAACGAGGTCGCATCGTTGACCAGGTGGTGGAACAGCAAGATACCGATCCAACGCTCATTCACCGGGTCGCGGGTGTAGGCAAACTGCATCAACGGAGCCTGGGTCAGGTCCAGGCGATAGTGGCGAGCGTCAAAGCGCTCACGCATGAGCTGCAACACATCCCCGTCTTCCGGTTCTATGTCCACCCTTTCAAGCTTCAGCGGCGCTTGACGCCACACCACCTGGACCGGTTCATCGAGGCCCTCCCACACCAGGCTGGTGCGCAGAATGTCATGGCGCGCGATCACGCGTTGCAGCGCCCGAACGAAACCTTTCACCTGTTTCAGGTCGGCAAAACCGAGTTGCGCCTGCAAGACGTAAGGGTCGCCCTGGGTCGCTGCAAAGTGGTGGTACAAAATGCCGGCCTGCAACGGGGCCTGCGGATAAATGTCCTGCACATTGGCCGCCCCGCCGGGGACGGTCGCCACGATGCAGTCGATTGCGTCCTGATCCAGGTCCGCCAGCGGCAGCAGGTCCGGGGTAATCCGCAGGCAATTTGCCGGGATGCGGTTGACCGGCACTTGAATTTCTCGACCACCGCCAACGGCTGCCGCCAACGCAGCCAGCGTTGGCTGGCCAAACAGCACCCGGACGTCTGCGCTCAACCCGGCCCTGACGCATGCGCTCGATCAGTTTCACCGCCAGCAACGAGTGCCCGCCCAGTTCGAAGAAGTGGTCATGGCGCCCTACCCGCTCCACCTTGAGCAGCTCGGCCCAGAGCCGGGCCAGGGTGATTTCGGGTTCCCCCACCGGCGCTTCGTAGCCCCGGGTGATCAGCGACTCCAGACCGGGGTCCGGTAACGCCTTGCGGTCCAGTTTGCCGTTGTGGCTCAGCGGCAAGGCTTCCAGCTGAACAAAAGCAGCAGGGACGATGTGTTCCGGCAACTGCGTCAGCAGATGGGCGCGCAACGCTTCGATTGCCGGGATCTGGCCCGCGACCCGAGGGGTGAAGTACGCGATCAGACGCTCGTCCCGCGCCAGCACCACCGCCTCCTGCACCGCTGGGTGTGCCGCCAGTCGAGCTTCGATTTCGCCCAGCTCCAGGCGCACGCCTCGCAATTTCACCTGGAAGTCGTTGCGCCCGAGGAATTCCAGGCTCCCGTCAGGGCGATAGCGCACCAGGTCACCGGTGCGGTACAACCGGTCACCGGCCACGAAAGGGCTGTCGATGAAGCGTTCCGCCGTCAGTTGCGGCAAGCCCACATAGCCCCTCGCGACCCCGACACCGCCGATATGCAGGTGGCCACTCACGCCCAGCGGCACCGGCGCGTCGTGGGCGTCCAGGACATACAGGCGGGTATTGGGAATCGGCCGGCCGATTGGCAGTTGAATATCCGGCACCGTCGCGCCCGGTTCGAGGGTCCAGGCCGTGCTGTCGACCGTGGCTTCGGTGGGGCCATAAACGTTGTGCAAACGCACGTGGGGCAAGCGCTCTTGAACCTGCCGGGCCAACGCGGCGGTGAGTTCGCCACCGCCGCAGAACACGTCGGTCAGGCTGACGCACTGGCTGACTTCGTCCAGCTCCAGAAACTGCTGCAACATCGCCGGTACGAACTTGATCACCGTGATGCGCTGCTCGCGGATCAGTTGCGCCAGATAGGCCGGTTCCCGGTGCCCGTCAGGACGCGCCAGCACCAGGCGCATCCCCGTGGTCAATGGCCAGAAGAACTCCCAGACCGAGCCGTCGAAACTGAACGGCGCTCGCTGCAATAACGCACCGTCGGGCGCGGCCTCGCACACTTGCGAACCCCAGTGCATCAGATTGCCGAGGCCACGGTGTTCAACCATGACCCCCTTCGGCATCCCGGTCGAACCGGAGGTGTAGATCACGTAGGCCAGGTGCGAGACGTTCAACCCCGCCACCTGCGGATTGCCGACAGGCTGATCGTGCCAGGTGCACTGATCGAGATCGATCACCGGCACCGCAACCTCGCCCAACAGACGACGCGTTACCCCGTGCACCAACACTGCGACCGGCGCGCTGTCCTGCAACAGGTACGCAATGCGCTCCAGCGGATAGCCGGGGTCCAGCGGCACGTAAGCGCCGCCGGCCTTGAGAATCCCCAGCAAGCCAATCACCAGTTCCAGCCCGCGCTCGACACAGATCGCCACCCGTGAGTCCGGCTGGACACCCAGCTCACGCAGGTGATGAGCCAGTTGATTGGCGCGCTCGCTGAGCTCGCGGTAGGTCAGTTGCTGTTCACCGGCCACCAGCGCCACCGAGTCCGGCGTGCGCCGAACCTGGGCCTCAAACAGTGCGTGAATCGTCTGGTCGCAGGGGTAATCCGCATCGGTGGCATTGAGGTCACCCAACACATACTCCCGCTCGGCAGCCGGCAGCACTGTCAGGCCTTGCAACGAGGCTTGTGGCGTTTGCTCCAGTGCCTGCACCAGATTTTCCAGAATGCAGTGCACGTAGCCACTCACCCGCTCGGCGCTGATCGGCGCATCGGCCTTGACGATCAGCCTGAAGTCTTGCCCCAGATCATCGACCGACAGGGTCAGCGGGTACGTGGTCCGGCCCTGGCTTTCGAGCATCCGGATGCCGTCCCAGACCGCTGTCGCCTGGGTGGAATCCACGGCCGAGCCGTTCTGTCGATAGTTGAGCAGCGAACTGAACAACGGTACGGAAGTAGAAACGTTGCTACAGCGTTGAGCCAGTACCAGGGACGCGTGTTCATGCCCCAACAGCGCGGTCAATCGCGCATGGGTACTCTTGAGCGCCGCGCGAACCCCTTGCGTCCCGAGGCTGACACGCAACGGCAAGGTATTGATGAACATGCCCAAGGCCCGCTCCGAACCTTCGCCGCCCTGCATACGGCCCAACAGCACCGTGCCAAACACCACGTCGTCCTTGCCGGACACCGCGCCCAACACCCGGGCCCAGGCCAGGTGAAGCAGGCTGGCCGCCGTCACCCCGAGCTGACGAGCCTGTTCGCGCAGGCGTTCGCTCAGTGTGGGATCGACCATTCGCGTGGCCTCTTCGATGCCATGCCCCTCGCCTTGCACGTCCTGCACGCCAAACGCCAGCGTCGGCTCATCAATATCGCCCAGCAGGTCGCGAAAGAACGCTTCATGCTGGTCACGGCCAACACCCAGACGCGCCTGGGCCACATAATTGCGGTACGGCACGGGCGTGCCGAGGTGCTGCGTCTGGCCGCGCATGCAGGCCTCGACTTCCGCAATCAGCACCTGCGACGACAGTTCATCGTTGATCAAGTGATGGAACAGCAACAGGCCGACCCACCGATTGTTCGGGGCATCTTCGGCATAGCCGATGCGCATCATGGGTGCCTGGCGAATGTCCAAACGACAGTGGCGCGGGTTCAGGCGCTCGGACAATTGTTCGGCGATATCGCCCGCCGCCGGGTCCAGCGTCACCTCGTCCAGACCCAGCGTCGCTTCGCGCCAGACCACCTGGACCGGTTCGTCGAGGCTTTCCCAGGCCACGGCGGTGCGCAGAATGTCGTGGCGCGAAACGACGTCCTGAAGCGCCTGGGCAAATCCTTGAAGATGTTCACGGCTGTCGAACGAAAACGTGACGTATTGCAGGTAGGGATCGCCGTGGGCCGCCGCCAGGTGGTGATACAAAATACCTTCCTGCAACGGCGCCAAGGCGTAGATTTCCTGCACATTGCGTGCGCCGCCCGGCACGCTCGCAACGATCCGGTCTATCGCGCCTTGGTCCAGGTCTGCCAGGGGCAACATGTCCGGGGTAAGGTGCTCGCATCCGTGGGGAACGCCACGGGCAGGCACCTCGATTTCCTGGCGGCGCCCCCCCACCGCACTGGCCAACGCCGCCAGGGTCGGTTGGTTGAACAACACCCGCACGTCTGCGTACAGGTCAACCTGACGCATGCGTCCGATCAATTTGACCGCCAACAACGAATGCCCGCCCAGCTCGAAAAAGTGGTCATCGCGACCGACTTGCTCAAGTTTGAGCAAGTCCTGCCAGAGGGCGGCAAGGGCGATCTCCACCTCGCCCTGCGGCGCTTCGTAGGTGCGCCGGGCAACCGCATCCGTGTCCGGCACCGGCAGCGCCTTGCGATCCAGCTTGCCGTTGGTAGTCAGCGCGAAGGCTTCAAGCATCACGAACGCGCTCGGCACCATGTACTCGGCAAGCGACACCAGCAGTTGCTCACGCAGCCCGGCCGCGCTCAGCTCGACACCCTCGCCGGCAATCACGTAGGCCACCAGGCGCTGGTCTCCCGGTTCGTCTTCGCGAGCGATCACCACCGCTTCGCGCACGCCGTTGCAGGCCGAAAGACGGGCTTCGACCTCACCCAGTTCGATACGGAAACCACGGATTTTCACTTGATCGTCGTTGCGGCCCAGGTACTCCAGACTGCCGTCCGCCGTCCAGCGCCCCAGATCGCCCGTCCTGTACAAGCGGGCGTTGCCGCGGCCACTGAACGGGTCGGTAATAAAACGCTCGGCCGTCAGTTCCTCGCGGTTCAGATAACCCCGGGCAACTCCCGCGCCGCCGACGTACAACTCACCGACGACACCGACCGGGACCGGTTCACGCCGGTCATCGAGCACGTACAGCTGCAAATCCGGAATCTGCCCGCCAATCGGGCTGACACCCACCCGGTGCGCATCCGCCACCTCCAGCGCCCGATAAGTCACGTGCACCGTGGTTTCAGTGATGCCGTACATGTTCACCAGTTGCGTGCCGGCATTGGCAACGCGGGCATACCAGGGTTTGAGAACCCCCGGCTCCAGGGCTTCGCCACCGAAGATGACCTGACGCAAGGAATGCTTGAGTTGACTGTGGCCCTGGGCCGCAATGAGTTGACGGAACGCACTCGGGGTCTGGTTGAGAATGCTTACGCCAGCGGTGCACAGCAGCGCGTAGCATTCGTCCGGCGAACGGCTGATGAGTTGCGGCACCACCAGCAACTGACCGCCGTAGGTCAAGGCCCCCCAGATTTCCCAGACCGAGAAGTCAAAGGCAAATGAGTGGAACAAGGCCCACACATCCTGCTGATTGAAATCAAACCAGCCCTGAGTCGCCGAAAACAGCCGCGCCACGTTGCGGTGCTCGACCATCACGCCTTTGGGCAGCCCCGTGGAACCGGACGTGTAGATCACGTAGGCAAGGTTCGAAGCGCTCAGCTCCGGGACATGCGGGTTGGCTGCGGACTCGTCCTGCAACGTGTCGCTGTCGAGGTCGATCACCGGCACGGACACGCTGGCGGCCAGGCTTTGAGTCGCGGTCTGCAACAGCAGCGCAACCGGAGCGCTGTCTTGCAAGGTGTAGGCAATGCGCTCGACCGGTGAGGCCGGGTCGATGGGCACGTAACCGGCGCCAGCCTTGAGAATCCCCAGCAAACCGACGACCATTTCCAGGCCCCGCTCGACACAGATTGCCACCCGGTCATCGGGGCGAATGCCCAGGGCCAGCAGTCGATGTGCCACCTGATTGGCGCGGGCGTTGAGTTGTCCGTAAGTCAGGTTCAGGTCTTCATACAGCACTGCCGTGGCATCAGGCCGGGCCGCGGCCCGGGCTTCGACCCGGCTATGGATCAGCTCCGTGTCGACGTAGCAAACCTGCGGGGCGTTCAACGTGTTCAGCAGGTGTTGGCGTTCGGCAGCCGGCAGAATGTTCAGCGTTTGCAGCGGTGCCTCCGGCGTTGCTTCCAGTGCCTGCACCAGACTCTCCAGCGCGGTGCTCAGGTAGTCGCCGACACGCTGCGCGCCAATCGAGGTGTCGACCAACACGGTGATGCGAAAATCCTCCCCCAGATCGTCCACGTTCACGGTCAGCGGATAGTTGGTCCGTTCCTCGGCACCCAGCCCCTGGATGCCTTCCCACTCCACTGCCGTGTCGGCACCGACCGCCACCTGGCTGTGCCGGTAATTGAGCAGCGAACTGAACAGCGGCGTTGGCGCGATGACTGCGCTGCAACGTTGCGCCAGGGCCAGCGAGGCATGTTCATACCCCAACAACGCGGTCAATTGCACATGGGTCTGCTTCAAGGCTGCGCGTACGCCTTGCTCCCCCACGTCCACGCGCAGCGGCAAGGTGTTGATGAACATCCCCAGCGCCCGGTCGGAGCCCTCGCCAGCCTCCATCCGGCCTAGCAGGACCGTGCCGAAGACCACGGACTTACGCCCGGAAACCTTGCCCAACACCTGGGCAAACGCCTGGTGCATCAGGCTCGCCGCACTGACCCCAAGCTGTCGGGCCTGTGCCCGCAGCCGCTGGCTCAAAACGCTGTCAACGCTGACGCCCGCCTCCTCGACGCCATGACCGTCGCCCTGCACATCGCTCAACCCAAACGGCAGGGTCGGTTCATCGATATCGCCGAGCATCTGGCGGAAGAACGCTTCGTGTTCCTGCTCGCGGGTCCCGAGACGGGTTTGGGCAACATAGTTGCGAAACGGTACGGCCGGGCTCAACTGATCCGCCTGACCCCGCAAATACGCCTGCATTTCGTGGCTCACCACTTCCAGAGCGGTATGGTCCAGTGCCATGTGGTGAAACAACAGGATGGCGACCACCCGCTGACGGACCTCGTCCCGCGCGAACACCAGACGCAGCATCGGCGCCTGACGCACATCCAGACGGTAATGCCGAGCATCGAAACGAGCCCGCAACTGCGCCAGGACATCACCGCCAGCCGGGGCCAGTTCGAGTTCTTCACGCACCAGCCGCGCCTGGCGCAAGACCACTTGCACCGGTTCGTCCAGGCCTTCCCAGACCATTGACGTCCTGAGGATGTCATGGCGATCGATCACCCATTGCAGCGCCTGGGCAAACGTCTCCAGACGCTCGCGGCTGTCGAAGGCGAACTGCGACTGTTGCACGTAGGGGTCACCCTGCTCTGCCGAGAGATGGTGGTAGAGCATGCCTGCCTGCAACGGCGCCAACGGGTAAATATCCTGAACGTTGGCCGCGCCGCCGGGCACGTGGGCGACAATTCGATCGATGGCCTGTTGATCCAGGCTCACCAGCGGCAGCATGTCCGGGGTAATCCGATAGGCCGGGCTCAGCCAATCGCCACCGTTTCTCGCCACCAGGGCGAGCAATTCAGCTTTGTGTTTGGTCAGGCTGTCCCACAACGCGTCATCCAGTGCCTCGTCGTCGCCCAGGATGACCAAATCATCATCTTCCAGTTGAAGACGGATCGGGTAGGTTGAAATAACTGCCATCAATTCGCTGAATTGCATTGAGTAACCTGCTTTAAATTCGGAAACGGTTGACGTGAAAATCCGGTTTCAGATGCAACGTTGTGCCCGAACGTCGAACGGCAGCGCCGTGTGGTCCCTGGCGATGCGAAAACCTGAACGCCGGCCTGGCCGCCCTGTTCAAAAGTGATGGGGCGCATTGAGCCCGCAAGAGCTCCCCCGCAGGTCTGGAAAACTAAAACATCCCGGCAGGCGTGGCTGACATGGGAAGTCGGGACAAGCCCGAAGGCCTTGCAGGAGGCGAGTCAGCCCGTGGGGCGCCGGCCAAATGGCCGGCGCCCTGGTGGACAGATCGAAGTTTCGAGGTCAGAGACGACGTTTGCGGCTGAGCGTTGGAATCGTGGTCTCGGGAACCGCCAGCCGTTGCACATGCCCCACGGCGTCGGCCATCTGCGCCAGCGTCGGCTGCCTGAGCAAGGCCCGAAGATCAGCATCCAGCCCTTGCTTGCGCATGCGTTCGGCCAGGCTGACCGCCAGCAACGAGTGCCCGCCCAACTCGAAGAAGTGGTCATGCCGCCCCACTCGCTCCACGTTGAGCAGCTCGGCCCAGAGCCGAGCCAGGGTGGTTTCGGTTTCCCCCACCGGCGCTTCGTAGCCCCGGGCGATCACCGACTCTTGGCCCGGCGCTGGCAACGCCTTGCGATCCAGTTTGCCGTTGGGGCTCAGTGGCCATGCATCAAGATGCACGAACACCGATGGCACCATGTAGTCCGGCATCTGCTCCAGCAAGTGGCTGCGCAAGGTGTCGATGGCCACACTGTCTCCCGCTGTCCGGGTGGTGTAATACGCCACCAGACGCATGTCGCCCGGCATGTCCTCGCGGGCCAGCACCAGCGCTTCTTGCACCTCGGGGAACTGACTCAGGCACGCCTGGATTTCACCCGGTTCGATTCGCAAGCCACGGATTTTCACCTGATCATCGGTTCGTCCCAGGTACTCGAGGTTGCCGTCCGCGCGGTAGCGCACCCTGTCGCCGGTGCGGTACATCCGTGCCTGCGAATCCTGGCTGAACGGGTCGCTGATGAACCGCTCGGCCGTCAGTTGCGCCAACCCCACATAACCCCTCGCGACGCCGACGCCGCCGATATGCAGGTGCCCTGTCACGCCGATGGGCACCGGCACATCGTGGGCGTCCAGCACGTACAGCCGTGTGTTGGCAATCGGCCGGCCGATTGGCAACTGAACATCCGGTATCGTCGCGCCCGGTTCAAGGGTCCAGACCGTGCTGTCGACCGTAGCTTCGGTGGGGCCATAAACGTTGTGCAAACGCACCTGCGGCAAGCGTTCCTGAACCCGTCGGGCCAGCGCGGCGGTGAGTTCACCACCGCCGCAGAACACGTCGGTCAGGCTGACGCACTGACTGACTTCGTCCAGCTCCAGAAATTGTTGCAACATCGCCGGCACGAACTGAATCACCGTGATGCGCTGCTCACGGATCAACTGCGCCATATAGGCCGGTTCGCGGTGACCGTCAGGACGGGCCAGCACCAACCGCATCCCGGTGGTGAGCGACCAGAAGAACTCCCAGACCGAGGCATCAAAACTGAACGGGGTTTTCTGCAACAGCGCAGCGTCCTGCGTGCCCCCGCACACCTGGGAACTCCAGTGCACCAGGTTATTGACCCCGCGATGCTCGACCATCACGCCCTTCGGTGTGCCGGTCGAACCCGAGGTGTAGATCACGTAGGCCAGGTGCGAGGCGGTCAATCCCGGAACCTGCGGATTGCTGACGGATTGCGCCTGCCAGGTCGGGTGATCCAGATCGATCACTGGCACCGTGGTCTTATCCAGCAAATCATGAGTGGTCCCTTGCACCAACACCGCGACCGGCGCGCTGTCCTGCAACATGTAAGCAATGCGTTCGCGCGGATAGCCGGGGTCCAGCGGCACGTAAGCGCCGCCCGCCTTGAGAATCCCCAGCAAGCCGATCACCAGTTCCGGCCCGCGTTCGACGCAGATTGCTACCCGTGAATCCGGCTGAACCCCCAGTTCGCTCAAGTGATGCGCCAACTGGTTGGCACGTTTGTTGAGGTCGTGGTAGGTCAGGCGTTGTTCACCGAAAAGCACCGCAGACGCATCCGGCGTCCGCAAGACCTGCGCCTCGAACAGACCGTGAAGGGTCTGCTCAAGAGGGAAATCGACGTCGGTGACGTTGAAGTCCACCAGCAACTGATTGCGTTCCTGCGCAGGCAATACCGGCAACCCTTGCAACGACTGTTGCGGGTTGTGTTCGAGGGCTTCGAGCAGCCCCTCCAACGCGACCTGCATGTAGCCAATCACTCGTTGTGCGCCTATCTCGACGAGGGTCTGGGCGCCTAATCTGAAGTCGTCTCCCAGGTCATCCACCGACAGGATCAACGGGTAACTTGCGTTGCCGTCGCGGCCCAGTATTTCAATACCTTGCCAGGCCCGCTGCGCCTGATCACCGCTGGACTGCGCACCATGGCGATAGTTGAGCAAGGCATTGAACAACGGCGTCGGTGCCGCAACCCCACTGCACCGCTGCGCCAGCGTCAGCGGCGCATGCTCGTGAGCCAGCAAGGCACTCAAGCGCACGTGGGTCGCTTTGACCGCAGCCTGTACGTTGTGCTCGCCCGGATTGACCCGCAGCGGCAAGGTATTGATGAACATGCCCAGCGTGCGATCAGCCCCTTCACCGGCCTGCAAACGGCCCAGCAGTACCGTGCCGAAGACCACGTCGTCGCGGCCCGAGACACTTCCCAGCACGTGCGCCCAGGCCAGGTGATACAGGCTCGCCGCACTCACCCCCAATCGCCGGGCCTGCACGCGCAGGCGCCGACTGAACGAGGCATCCAGCAGGTGCTCGCGCTCCTCGTAAATGCCACTGCCGGACTGCACACCAAACGCCAGCGTCGGCTCGTCGATGTCCCCCAGCATCTCGCGGAAAAACGCCTCGTGCTCTTTCCGGTGGGTGCCCAAACGGGTTTGGGCCACGTAGTTGCGGTACGGCATCGGGGGCGCCAAGTGGTGCGCCTGCCCCAACACGTGCGCTTCGATTTCTGCGACCAGAACACCCATGGAAGTCGCATCGTTGACCAGGTGATGGAACACCAGCATGCCGACCCAGCGGTTGTTCCCTGGGTCCTGGGCATACACCATGAACATCATCGGTGCCTGACGCAGATCCAGACGGTAACGACGCGGGTCGAAGCGCTCACGCAACTGATCCACGGTATCGCCCGCCGCCGGGTCCAGCGCCACTTCCTGCATCGTTAGCTCAGCCTTGCGCCAGACCACTTGCATCGGCACTTCGAGACGGTCCCAAACCAGACTGGTGCGCAAGATGTCGTGCCGGGCAATCACCCCTTGCAACGCCCGAACAAACGCGTCCAACCGTTCACGGTTGTCAAAGGCGAACATCGCATGTTGCTGGTACGGGTCGCCCTGCTCTGCGGTGATGTGGTGGTAAAGGATGCCTTCCTGCAACGGCGCCAAGGGGTAGATGTCCTGCACGTTGGCCACACCACCGGGGACGGTGGCGACGATGCGGTCGATGGCGTCCTGATTCAGGTCTGCCAGGGGCAACAGGTCCGGGGTGATCCGTGTGCAACCGGGCGGGATCAGGTTCGCCGGAACCTGGATTTCCCGACCACTGCCCACCGCAGCGGCCAGTGCCGCCAGCGTCGGTTGGCTGAACAACACCCGCACGTCGGCGCTCAACCCGGCCTGGCGCATACACTCGATCAGGCTCACCGCCAGCAGCGAGTGCCCGCCCAGTTCAAAAAAGTGATCATGGCGCCCGACTCGCTCGACCTTGAGCACCTCGGCCCAGATCTGCGCCAGGGTGGTTTCGACCTCGCCTTGCGGCGCTTCGTAGCCACGACGGATCAACGCGTCAAGGTCCGGGTCCGGCAGGGCCTTGCGGTCCAGTTTTCCGTTGGCGGTCAGCGGCAAGTTGTCCAGCCTCACATAAGCCGAGGGCAGCATGTAGTCCGGCAATATCGCTTGCAGTTGAGCCCTGAGCTGCTCGATCTCCAACGGCGTGTGTTCGGTGAAATACGCCACCAGTCGGCCGTCACGTACCAGCACCACGGCTTCTTTCACCGCGTCCAGTGCCGCCAGTTTGGTTTCGATTTCCCCCAGTTCGATACGCACGCCACGGATTTTCACCTGATCGTCATTGCGCCCCAGGTACTCGATGGTGCCGTCCGCCAGCCAACGTGCCAAGTCGCCGGTGCGGTACATCCGCGCTTGCGGATCGCTGCTGAACGGGTCTTGGAGGAAACGCTCGGCGGTCAGTTCCGGACGGTTCAAATAACCCCGCGCCACGCCCGCGCCACCGACATACAACTCACCCGCCACGCCCACCGGTACCGGGCGCATCTGCTCGTCGAGCAGGTACACCTTGGCGTTGGCCATCGGCTTGCCGATGTGCAGCGTCTGTCCGACTTCGATGCGGCCCGAGGTCGCCACGACGGTGGCTTCGGTCGGGCCATAGTTGTTGATCAGCTCGAAACGCTGGGCCTTGCTGAACTGCCGCAGGCGATCACCGCCGACCAGCAGCGTGCGCAGGGTCGGGTGTTCCAGGTGATGACTGAAGGCATATTCAGCCACCGGGGTGGGCAGGAAACTCACGTCCAATGGTTGCGCGCGCCACCAATTCAGCAGCGCATCAATATCTTCATTGCCGTCATGTGCAGGCGGCAGGTGCAGAGTCGCGCCGACGCACAAGGCTGGCCAGACTTCCCAGGCCATGGCGTCGAAGCCGAAACCGGCCACGCTGGAAGTGTGGCTACCGTGATGCAGGTTGAAGGCATCGCAATGCCAATTCACCAGGTTTTCCAAAGTGTGATGTTCGACCATCACACCCTTGGGCAAACCGGTGGAGCCGGAGGTATAGATCACGTAGGCCAGGTGTGCGGGCGTCAACCCGGCAACTTGCGGATTCGTGATGGGTTGGTCTTGCCAACGGTTGCGGTCCAGCTCAATGACCGGCACTGCCAGCACCGGCAACCGCGCCAGCAAATCCTGCTGCGTCAGCACCGCCACCGGGCCGCTGTCGCTGAGCAAATAGCTCAGGCGTTCGGCCGGATGGGACGGATCAACCGGCACGTAGCACGCGCCGGACTTGAGAATCGCCAGCAGCCCGACCAACGTGTCCAGCCCGCGCCGGGCAACGATGGCCACCCGGTCATCCGGTTGCACACCCAGGTCGCGCAGGTAATGAGCCAGTTGATTCGCGCACTGGTTGAGTTCGCGATAAGTCAGGTGTTGCTCGCCCTGACAGACCGCAAGGGCATCAGGTATGCGCACGACCTGAGCCTCGAACACAGCGTGAACAGTCTCGCCGTGTGGGTAGTCGACACGCGTGGCGTTGAAATCCACCAGCAGTTGCCGACGTTCGGCCGGCGGCAGGATCGACAAGTGATTCAGCGCGACCTGAGGTGTCTGCTCCAGTGCGTCAATCAGGGAGGCCAACGCGGCCTGCATGTAACCGCACATGCGCTGTGCGCCCGCGTGGGGAACCGCCAGCACGGTCAGGCTGAACCCATTACCGAGGTCATCGACGCTCAACGTCAACGGGTAATTGGTGCGCTCGTCGCCGCCCAGCGACTCGATACCCTCCCACATGTCCTGGCCGTCTTGCGCCGGTTCGTCCACCACACTGTGCCGGTAATTGAGTAAGGCACTGAACAGCGGAGACGGTGCCGCCACGCCGCTGCAACGCTGCGCCAGGGCCAACGACGCATGTTCATGGCCCAGTAACGCGGTCAGCCGCGCATGTGTGGCCTTGACGCCTGCCTGCACGCCGGTCTCACCCAGATTGACACGCAACGGCAGGGTGTTGATGAACATGCCCAGTGCTCGGTCAGCCCCTTCGCCGCCCTGCATACGGCCCATCAGTACGGTGCCGAACACCACCTCCTGCCTGTTGGACACTTGGCTGAGCACCTGCGCCCACGCCAGGTGGAACACGCTCGCCGCGCTCACGCCCAATTGCCGGGCCTGCGCCCGTACACGCAGGTTCAGTGCGGCCGGTACAGGTTGGGTCGCTTCCTCGATATCGTTGCCATCGCCCTGCACATCCTGCAAACCGAACGGCAACGTCGGTTCGTCAATGTCACTGAGCATCTCGCGGAAGAACATTTCATGGTCCTGCTCGCTGACACCCAATCGGGCCTGCGCCACATAGTTGCGGTAAGGCACCGCGGGCCCCAGAGACTCTGCCTGATCGAACAGGTACGCACGCATCTCCTGGCCCACCACCTCCATGGTCGTGTGATCCAGCGCCATGTGATGGAACAACAGGACGGCGACCACACGCTGATTGGCCTGATCGCAAGCAAACATCATGCGAATCAACGGCGCCTGGGTCACCTCCAGACGGTAATGCCGGGCGTCAAAGCGTGCATGCAGTTGGCCGAGAATGTCGCCGGCCGCAGGGTCCAGCAGCACCTCCTGCACGGTCAGCTCGGCTTGGCACCAGACCACTTGCATCGGCTGCTGCAAACCTTCCCAGACCACCCCGGTACGCAGGATGTCGTGGCGCTCGATGACCTTTTGCAAGGCCTGGGCAAATGCCTGCAAACGCTCAAGGCTGTCGAAAGCCATTTTCGATTGCAGCAGGTACGGATCGCCCTGCTCTGCGGTGATGTGGTGGTAGAGGATGCCTTCTTGCAACGGCGCCAGCGGATAAATGTCCTGCACGTTTGCCGCGCCACCGGGGACGGTGGCGACGATGCGGTCGATGGCGTCCTGATTCAGGTCTGCCAGGGGCAGCAGGTCCGGGGTGATCCGTTCGCAGTCCGGCGTTATACGGTTAGCCGGTACGATGACCTCGCGATACCCACCGACCGCAGCCGCCAACGCCGCCAGTGTTGGCTGGCTGAACAACACCCGCACGTCCGCACTTAAACCAGCCTGACGCATGCGTTCGATCAGGCTCACCGCCAGCAGCGAGTGCCCGCCCAGTTCGAAGAAATGATCATGGCGCCCGACCCGCTCGACCTTGAGCACCTCGGCCCAGATCTGCGCCAGGGTGGTTTCGACCTCGCCTTGCGGCGCTTCGTAGCCACGGCTGAGCATTGACGCCTGATCCGGGGCAGGCAAAGCCTTGCGGTCCAGCTTGCCGTTGGCGGTCAGTGGCAAGAACTCCAGTTTTACGTAGGCCGACGGCAGCATGTAGTCCGGCAATGTTGCTTGCAGTTGGGTCCTTAGCTGCTCGATTTCCAACGGCGTGTGTTCGGTGAAGTACGCCACCAGTCGGCCGTCACGCACCATCACCACGGCTTCTTTCACCGACTCCAGTGCCGTCAGTTTGGCTTCGATTTCCCCCAGTTCGATGCGCATGCCACGGATTTTCACCTGATCGTCATTGCGCCCCAGGTACTCGATGTTGCCGTCCGCCAGCCAGCGCGCCAGATCACCGGTGCGGTACATCCGCGCTTGCGGATCGTCGCTGAACGGGTCCTTGAGAAAGTGCTCGGCAGTCATCTGCGGACGGTTCAAATAACCCCGCGCCACGCCCGCACCACCGACATACAACTCACCCGCCACGCCCACCGGCACCGGGCGCATCTGCTCGTCGAGCAGGTAGACCTTGGCGTTGGCCATCGGCTTGCCGATGTGCAGCGTCTGTCCAGCCTCGATGCGCCCGGAGGTTGCGACGACGGTGGCTTCGGTCGGGCCATAGTTGTTGATCAGCGCGAAACGCTGGGCCTTGCTGAACTGCCGCAGGCGATCACCGCCCACCAGCAACGTGCGCAGGGTCGGGTGTTCCAGATCCTGGCTGAAGGCATATTCGGCCACCGGGGTCGGCAGAAAACTCACGTCCAATGGTTGCGCGCGCCACCAATTCAGCAGCGCATCAATATCTTCATTGCCGTCATGTGCGGGCGGCAGGTGCAGGGTCGCGCCGACGCACAAGGCTGGCCAGACTTCCCAAGCCATGGCGTCGAAGCCGAAACCGGCCACGCTGGAGGTGTGGCTACCGTGATGCAGGTTGAAGACATCGCAATGCCAGTTCACCAGGTTTTCCAGGGTGCGGTGTTCAACCATCACGCCTTTGGGCAAACCGGTGGAGCCGGAGGTGTAGATCACGTAGGCCAGGTGTGCAGGCGTCAGCCCGGCAACCTGCGGATTCGTAATGGGTTGGTCTTGCCAGCGGTTGCGGTCCAGCTCAATGACCGGCACGTCCAGCACCGGCAACCGCGCCAGCAAATCCTGCTGCGTCAGCACCGCCACCGGACCGCTGTCGCTGAGCAAATAGCTCAGGCGCTCAGCCGGATGGGACGGATCAATCGGTACATAACACGCGCCGGACTTGAGAATCGCCAGCAGCCCGACCAACGTGTCCAGCCCACGCCGGGCAACAATCGCCACCCGATCATCCGGCTGCACACCCAGGTCGCGCAGGTGATGAGCCAACTGATTAGCCTGTTGGTTCAACTGCCCGTAGCTCAGGCTCTGCCCTTGATAAAACGCCGCCATTGCCTGCGGATGTTTGGCGGCTTGCGCCTCGACGCGCTGGTGAATGGTCAACCCTTGCGGATAGTCGACGTGGGTGGTGTTGAAGTCCACCAGCAGTTGCTGACGTTCGGCCAGTGGCAGGATCGACAAGTGATTCAGCGCGACCTGAGGTGTCTGCGCCAAGGCGTGCACCAAGTGCTCCAGCGCCGTGTGCATATAGCCGCAGATCCGCCGCGCACCAATGGACGAAACCGCCATGGCCGTCAGGCCAAAGTCTTCGCCCCGATCATCAACGCTCAACGTCAGCGGATAGTTGGTCCGCTCTTGCGCACTCAGCACCTCAATCCCTTGCCAGGCACTGCGATGTTCGGCCGAGTCGTGCGCAACCGCGCTATGCCGGTAATTGAGTAATGCGCTGAACAATGGCGCCGGCGCGGCCACCCCGCTGCAACGTTGCGCAAGAGCCAGTGAAGCATGCTCATGGCCCAACAACGCCGTGAGCCGTGCGTGTGTCGCTCTGACACCTGCCTCCACACCTGTTTCATCTATATCTACACGCAGCGGCAAGGTGTTGATGAACATCCCCAGGGCATGTTCGGCGCCTTCGCCGCCCTGCATCCGGCCCAGCAACACGGTGCCAAACACCACCGACGCCTTGCCCGACACACCGGCCAGTACCTGCGCCCACGCCAGGTGGAACAGGCTGGCGGCACTCACCCCCAACGTGCGGGCCTGGGCACGCAGACGCTGGCCCAAATCGCGCTGCACCGGTTGTGAGACTTCCTCGATGTCGCTGCCGTCGCCCTGCACATCCTGCAAACCGAACGGCAACGTCGGCTCATCGACATCGCCCAGCATCTCGCGGAAGAACGTTTCGTGTTCCTGCTCACTGATGCCCAGACGCGTCTGCGCGACATAGTTGCGGTACGCAACCGCCTCGCCCAGCCGCGCCTGCTGGCCGAGCAGAAAGGCCCGTATCTCATGTTGCAACACGTCCAGCGCGACATGGTCCATCACCAGGTGATGGAACAGCAGCATCGCGACCACCCGCTGACGGGCCTCGTCCCGGGCATGCACCAGCCGCATCAACGGTGCCTGGGTGATGTCCAGCCGATAATGCCGAGGATCAAAACGGGCATGCAGTTGGGCCAGCACATCACCCGCTTTCAGGTCCGGCTCGACCGCCTCTCGGCCCAGCGGGGCCTGACGCCAGACCACTTGCACCGGCTGATCGAGGTTTTCCCAAACCATGGCGGTCCGAAGAATGTCATGCCGCCCGATCACGGCTTGCAACGCCTGGGCAAAAGCCTCCAGACGCTGTTCATTATCGAAGGCGAACTGCACCTGCATCACGTAAGGGTCACCTTGTGTGACCGAAAGGTGGTGATAAAGGATGCCAGCCTGCAACGGTGCCAACGGGTAAATATCCTGCACATTGGCAGTGCCGCCGGGGACAGTGGCGACGATGCGGTCAATGGCCGCTTGATTCAGATCCGCCAGCGGCAACAGCTCCGGGGTGATCCTTTCACAGCCCGGCGGGATGAGGTTGGCCGGCACCCGGATTTCCCGGCCACTGCCGACTGCCGCCGCCAATGCCGCCAGCGTCGGCTGGCCAAACAGCACCCGCACATCCGCCGACAATCCGCCCCGACGCATGCGCTCGATCAGGCTGACGGCCAGCAACGAATGCCCACCCAACTCGAAGAAGTGGTCATGACGCCCCACCCGTTCGACCTTGAGCAACTCGGCCCAGATCTGCGCGAGCGTGGTTTCCACATCACCTTGCGGCGCTTCGTAACCGCGCATGATCATCGCGCCCAGACCCGGTGCCGGCAAGGCCTTGCGGTCCAGCTTGCCGTTGGGACTCAACGGCAACGCATCGAGATGGACGAACACCGACGGCACCATGTACTCCGGCAGATGCTCCAGCAGATGGCTGCGCAGCGTCTCGATATTGAGGGCTTCAGCCGAGGCCTGAGTGGTGTAATACGCCACCAGACGCTTATCGCCCGGCACGTCTTCACGGGCCAGCACTACCGCTTCCTTCACCTCGGGGAACTGGGTCAGGCGCGCCTGGATTTCACCCAGTTCGATGCGCAGACCACGGATCTTCACCTGATCGTCGTTTCGTCCCAGGTACTCGATGTTGCCGTCCGCAAGGTAACGCGCGACGTCGCCGGTGCGGTACATCCGCGCATTGTTCACGCTGCTGAACGGGTCATTCAAGAAGCGTTCGGCGGTCAGCTCCGGGCGGTGCAGGTAACCGCGCGCCACTTGCACGCCGCCGATGTACAGCTCACCGACCACGCCTTGCGGCACCGGCTGTAGCTGCCCGTCGAGCAGGTACAGGCGGGTGTTGGCAATCGGTTTGCCAATGGGCGTGTTGTCCGGGGTCAGCTCCAAAGGACCGGCGCAGTTCCAGGCCGTCACGTCCACTGCCGCTTCGGTCGGGCCGTACAGGTTATGCAATTCAGAACCCGGCAACTGAACCTTGAAACGCCGCACCAGACTGCCCGGCAACGCTTCGCCGCTGCACATCACCCGCTTCAGCCCGGCGCATTGGCTGACATCGCCATGGGCCAAGAACACGTCGAGCATCGACGGCACGAAGTGCAGCGTGGTGATCTGTTCTGCGTGAATCACCTCGCACAGGTACGCAGGGTCCTTGTGCCCTTCCGGGCGCGCCATCACCAGCCGTGCGCCGGTGAACAACGGCCAGAAGAATTCCCAGACCGACACGTCAAAACTGAACGGGGTCTTTTGCAGCACGGCATCGGCAGACGTCAGGCGGTATTCGTCCTGCATCCACAACAAGCGGTTGACCACCGCGCCATGCTCGTTGATCACGCCTTTCGGTTGACCGGTGGAACCAGAGGTGTAGATGACGTAGACCAGATGCGCCGGAGTCAGCGCCGGAACCTGCGGATTGCTGACGGATTGCGCCTGCCAGGTCGGGTGATCCAGATCGATCACCGGCACGGCCACCTCGCCCAGCAGTTCACGGGTCGTGCCTTGCACCAGCACCGCCGCCGGAGCGCTGTCATGCAGCATGTAGGCGATGCGTTCCAGCGGATACGCCGGGTCCAGCGGTACGTAACCGCCGCCCGCCTTGAGGATCGCCAGCAAGCCAACCACCATATCCAGCCCGCGTTCGACACAGATCGCCACCCGCGAATCCGGGCCGACGCCCTGCAGGCGCAGGTGATGGGCCAGTTGATTGGCGCGCTGATTGAGTTCGCGGTAGGTCAGGCGCTGCTCGCCCGCCAGCACGGCTGGCGCATCCGGCGTGCGTTGCACCTGACTCTCGAACAGACCATGAATCGTTTGATTGAGTGGGTAATCGACGTCGGTGGCGTTGAGGTCAAACACCAGATACCGACGTTCGGCAGCGGGAAGCATCGGCAAGCGGTTCAGTGCGACCGGCGAATCCTGTTCCAGCGCCTCGACCAGTGATTCCAGTGCGGTCTGCACATAGCCGCAGATCCGCTGCGCACCGATCCGGGCAACCGTCATGGCGTTCAGGTTGAACCCGTCGCCCAGGTCATCCACGTTCAGCGTCAGTGGATAGTTGGTCCGCTCTTCGGCACTCAGCAGCTCAATCCCATGCCAGGCGTGGTGGTGGTGAATCGTATCGGTCGCGCTGTGCCGGTAGTTGAGCAACGCACTGAACAACGGCGACGGCGCGACCACACCACTGCAACGTTGCGCCAGCACCAACGGGGCATGTTCATGCCCCAGCAATGCGGTGAGCCGCGCATGGATTGCCTCGACACCCGCCCGGGCGCCTTGAGCCCCTACATCGATGCGTAACGGCAAGGTATTGATAAACAAACCCAAGGCTTGCTCGGTGCCTTCACCGCCCTGCATCCGGCCCAGCATCACGGTGCCAAACACCACGTGCTCCTTGCCCGATACGCCGGCCAGTACCTGCGCCCACGCCAGATGGAACAGGCTGGCAGCACTCACCCCCAACACGCGTGCCTGGGCGCGCAAGCGCTGGCTCACATCAGCCGGCACCCGTTGCGTCGCTTCCTCGATACCGCTGCCGTCGCCCTGCACATCCTGCAAACCGAACGGCAGGGTCGGCTCATCGACATCGCCCAGCATCTCGCGAAAGAACATCTCGTGTTCCTGTTCGCTAATGCCTAGGCGGGTCTGTGCCACATAGTTACGATACGGAACCGCCTCTCCCAGCAACGACTGCTGACCCAGCAAACCGACGCCTATCTCGTGCTGTAAAACCTCCAGCGCGACATGGTCCATCACCATGTGGTGAAACAGCAGCACGGCGACTACCCGCTGATTGGCCTCGTCCCGGGCATGCACCAGGCGCATCAACGGCGCCTGGGTGATGTCCAGCCGATAATGCCGGGGATCAAAACGGGCGTGCAGTCGAGTCAACACATCACCCGCTTTCGGGTCCGACTCAACCGCCTCTCGCCCCAGTGGGGCCTGACGCCAGACCACTTGCACCGGCTCATCGAGGCTTTCCCAGGTCATCGCGGTCCGGAGAATGTCATGACGCTCGATGACGGCCTGCAACGCTTGGGCGAAAGCCTCCAGGCGCTCGTCATTGTCGAAGGCAAATTGCACCTGCAGCACGTAGGGGTCGCCTTGCGTAACCGACAAGTGGTGATAGAGGATGCCGGCCTGCAACGGTGCCAGCGGGTAGATATCCTGCACGTTGCCCACGCCACCGGGCACCGTCGCCACGATGCGGTCGATGGCTGCTTGATCCAGGTCTGCCAGCGGCAGCAGGTCCGGGGTAATGTGCGTGCAACCAAACGGTATGCGGTTGACCGGCACGTCTATCTCTCGACCACCGCCCACCGCTGCCGCCAAAGCGGCCAGCGTCGGCTGGCCAAACAGTACTCGCACATCCGCCGACAACCCGGCCTGACGCATGCGTTCGATCAGGCTCACCGCCAGCAACGAGTGCCCGCCCAGTTCAAAGAAATGGTCATGGCGCCCCACCCGCTCCACCTTGAGCACATCGGCCCAGATCTGCGCCAAGACTGTTTCCACTTCGCCCTGCGGTGCTTCGTAGCGACGAGTCATCAGCGCGTCCTGGTCCGGCGCCGGCAACGCCCTGCGATCCAGCTTGCCGTTGGGGCTCAGGGGCAGCGCGTCAAGGTGCACATAAGCAGCAGGCACCATGTGTTCCGGCAACTGCGCCAGCAGATGAGCGCGCAACGCTTCGATTGCCGGGATCTGGCCCGCGACCCGAGGGGTGAAGTACGCGACCAGGCGCTCATCCCGCGCCAGCACTACCGCCTCCCGCACCGCCGGGTGCGCCGCCAGAAGGGCTTCGATTTCGCCCAGTTCCAGGCGCACGCCTCGCAACTTCACCTGGAAGTCGTTGCGACCGAGAAATTCCAGGTTCCCGTCGGGGCGATAGCGCACCAGATCACCGGTGCGGTACAACCGGTCGCCAGCCACGAACGGACTGTCGATGAAGCGTTCCGCCGTCAATTGTGGCAAGCCCACATAGCCCCTCGTGACCCCGACGCCGCCGATATGCAGGTGTCCGCTCACACCCAGCGGCACCGGCGCGTCGTGGGCGTCCAGCACGTACAACCGTGTATTGGCAATCGGCCGGCCGATTGGCAACTGAACATCCGGTATCGTCGCGCCCGGTTCAAGGGTCCAGACCGTGCTGTCGACCGTAGCTTCGGTGGGGCCATAAACGTTGTGCAAACGCACCTGCGGCAAGCGTTCCTGAACCCGTCGGGCCAGCGCGGCGGTGAGTTCACCACCGCCACAGAACACGTCGGTCAGGCTGACGCACTGGCTGACTTCGTCCAGCTCCAGAAATTGTTGCAACATCGCCGGCACGAACTGAATCACCGTGATGCGCTGCTCACGGATCAACTGCGCCATATAGGCCGGTTCGCGGTGACCGTCAGGACGGGCCAGCACCAAGCGCATCCCGGTGGTGAGCGGCCAGAAGAACTCCCAGACCGAGGCATCGAAACTGAACGGGGTTTTCTGCAACAGCGCAGCGTCTTGCGTGCCCCCGCACACCTGGGAACTCCAGTGCACCAAGTTATTGACCCCGCGATGCTCGACCATCACGCCCTTCGGTGTGCCGGTCGAACCCGAGGTGTAGATCACGTAGGCCAGGTGCGAGACGGTCAATCCCGGAACCTGCGGATTGCTGACGGATTGCGCCTGCCAGGTCGGGTGATCCAGATCGATCACTGGCACCGTGGTCTTATCCAGCAAATCATGAGTGGTCCCTTGCACCAACACCGCGACCGGCGCGCTGTCCTGCAACATGTAAGCAATGCGTTCGCGCGGATAGCCGGGGTCCAGCGGCACGTAAGCGCCGCCCGCCTTGAGAATCCCCAGCAAGCCGATCACCAGTTCCGGCCCGCGTTCGACGCAGATTGCTACCCGTGAATCGGGCTTTACACCCAACTGACGCAGATGACGAGCCAGTTGATTGGCGCGTTCGTTGAGTTCGCGGTAGGTCAGTTGCTGTTCACCGGCCAGCAGTGCCACCGAGTCCGGGGTGCGTCGAACCTGCGCCTCGAACAACGCGTGAATCGTCTGGTCGCAGGGGTAATCCGTTTCGGTGGCATTAAGCTCAAACAGCACCTGCTGGCGCTCGGTCGCCACAAGAACCGGCACGCTGTGCAACGGTGTTTGCAGGCCATGTTCAAGGGTCTCGACCAACCCTTGCAGCGCGGTATGCAGGTAACCAAGGATCCGTTGCGCCCCGACGTCCCTGGGCGCAACGGCGCTCAACTTGAATCCTTCACCCAGGTCATCCACCGACACGATCAGCGGGTAGCTGACAACCTCCTCGCTGCCCAGCAGTTCAATGCCCTGCCAGGCCCGCAATGCGCCCCCCTCATCCGATACCCCGCCATGACGGTAGTTGAACAAGGTGTTGAACAGCGGCGTCGGCGCCGCGACACCGCTGCAACGCTGGGCCAACGCCAGGGAGGCATGTTCGTGGGCCAACAAGGCGTTCAATCGTGCGTGCGTGGCCTTCACCGCAGCTTGCACACTGTGTTCGCCCAGGTTGACCCGCAGGGGCAAGGTATTGATGAACATGCCCAGGGCGCGATCCGCCCCTTCACCGGCCTGCAAGCGCCCCAACAGCACGGTGCCGAAAACCACATCGTCGCGGCCCGCCAGGCAACCGACGACCCGAGCCCAGGCCAAGTGACACACACACGCGGCACTGACGCCCAGTTGCCGGGCCTGCCCCCGCAAGCGCTGGCTGAGCGAAGCCTCCAGCAGGGCGTGGCCTTCTTCATGATCGCCGTGATCGTGGTGCAGACCGAGCGCCAGCGTCGGCTCGTCGACATCGCTCAACTGTTGACGGAAAAACGCTTCGTGTTCCTCCTGGCTGACGCCCCACCGCGCCTGGGCCACGTAGTTGCGATACGGCACGGGTGGCGCCAGATCCTGCTCCCGGCCCTGCATGTGAGCCGCGACCTCCTCGATCAACACACCCAGCGATGTCGCATCGTTAACCAGATGATGGAACACCAGCATGCCGACCCAACGCGTGTTTGCCGGGTCTTCGGCATAGCAGACACGCATCATCGGTGCCCGGCGAATACCCAGGACGAAGTGACGCGGATCGAGACGCTCGCGCAACTGCTCGACGATATCCCCGGCCCCAGGCTCCAGTGCAATCGGATCAGCACTCAACCTGGCCTCGCGCCAGACCACTTGCATGGGCTGCGCGATCCCCTCCCAGACCAGGCTGGTACGCAGGATGTCGTGCCGCGAGACCACCGCTTGCAACGCCTGCACAAAAGCGTGCAGCCGAGCCTCATCCTCAAAGGCGAACAGTGCGTGTTGCTGATAGGGGTCGCTTTCTTCGGCACTCAGGTGGTGATAAAGCAGACCTTCCTGCAACGGCGCCAGCGGATAAATCTCCTGCACGTTAGCCGCACCGCCGGGCACCGTCGCCACGATGCAATCGATGGACGCCTGGTCCAGTTCTGCCAGTGACAGTTGATCCGGGGTAATGCGTGTGCAATCGACCGGGATGCGATTGGCCGGCACTTCGACTTCCGTGCCACCGTCGGTCGCGGCCGCCAGTGCCGCCAACGTTGGCTGAGTGAACAGCACACGCACGTCAGCACTCAGCCCGGCCCGACGCATGCGCTCGATCAGATTCACCGCCAACAGCGAGTGCCCGCCCAGCTCGAAAAAGTGGTCGTGACGCCCCACGCGCTCCACATTCAGCAGTTCGGCCCACAACCTGGCCAGCGTGATTTCCCTGATACCCACCGGGGCCTCGTATTCGCGGCAGACAAAAGCCTCGGCCTGCGGCATGGGCAGGGCTCTTCGATCAAGCTTGCCATTGGGCGACAACGGCAGTGTTTCGAGCCGCACATAGGCGGCGGGAATCATGTAGTCCGGCAACAAGCCTTGCAGGTAACGGCGTAATGCATCGACATCCGGCAACGCTTGGCCGGGGTACGCCGTAAAGTACGCCACCAATCGCTTGTCACCCGCGACCTCTTCGCGAACCACCACCGCCGCTTCGCGTACGCCTGGGTGCCGGGCCAACCGGGCTTCGACCTCGCCCGGTTCGACACGAAAACCACGGATCTTGATCTGGCCGTCGTTGCGCCCCAGGTACTCGATATCACCGTTGGCCTGGTAACACCCCAAGTCTCCGGACTGGTACAGACGCGCCGAACCTTCGCCGACAAACGGGTCGACGATGAAACGCTCGCGGGTCAGGTCTTCGCGGTTCAGGTAGCCACGGGCCACGCACGCACCGCCGATGTAGATCTCCCCGGCAACGCCTGGCGGGACCGGCTGAAGCTGCTCATCCAGCAGATGGATGCGGGTATTGGCCACTGGCTGCCCGATCGATGGCAGGACGGGCCACCCTGTCGCGTCGCCCGCAAGCGTCAGCGCCGTGGTCACGTGGGACTCGGTGGGGCCGTAGTGGTTATGCAGGCGACAACCTTGCAGACCCCGGAAGAAGGTGCGCATGGGTTCGGTGATGCGCAGTTGCTCACCGGCGGTAATCACATCGGCCAACGCACACGGCAATTGACTCAACTGCTCGTCACCGACCACCGTTTCCGTCAGCGCTTGCAGCGCGATGCACGGCAGATACAGGCGTTCGATGCGGTGCTCGCAGATATGCTGGAACAGGTGTCGGAAATTCAGCCGGATGTCGGCATGGATCATCGACAGTTCACCACCGGCACACAGGGTGCTGAACACCTCCTGGAACGCCACATCAAAACCCAGTGCGGCGAATTGCAGCGTGCGCTGTGCCCCTCGACCTTGTTGGGTCGCCTGATCAAGCTGCCATTGCATCAGATTGACCAGCGGCCCGTGAGGCATGGCCACACCCTTGGGCTGCCCCGTAGAACCCGAGGTGTAGATCACGTAGGCCAGGGCTGCGTGGGACAAACCGCCGACATCGGGATTGGAGCGTGACTGACGGCCGATTTCCTCGGCATCGCGTCCCTGGGCGTCGAGCAGCAGCACAGGGGCCGCCGTTTGGCTCAGGCGCTCAAGCAAGGCCTGTTGCGTCAGCAACACCGTGGGGGCGCTGTTTTCGATCATGTAGGTGAGTCGTTCGCTCGGGTACTCCGGGTCCAGCGGTACATAACCGGCACCCGCCTTGAGAATCCCGAGCAGGCCGACGACCATCTCAAGCCCACGCTCGACACAGATTGCCACCCGGTCATCGGGGCGAACCCCCATGGCCAACAGCCGATGAGCGACCTGGTTGGCGCGTGCATTCAATTCGCCGTAGCTCAGCGTCAGGCCGGCATACGTCACCGCCGTGGCATGAGGCCGGGCCGCGACCTGCGCCTCGATCAATTGATGAAGAGTCTGGTCGCCGGGGTAGGCCTTTTCGGTCGCGTTCCATTGACGCAGCCGCTCGGCTTCAGCAGGCGTCATCAGGGTGAAATGGCGGATAGACCCATCGGGGGCTTCCAGCCCCTGCTCCAGGACACCGGTAAAACGTTCGGCCAGCGACTCGATCTCGGTGCGCTCAAAGTACGCCTCGTTGTAGACGTAATGGGCCCATGCCTTGTCGTGGTAACTGTTGGTGCGCAAGTGCAGGGTCAGCGGCGTTTGCTCGTGGTTGTTCGAGACTTTCACCGAATGTGCCAGGGCCTGACCGTAGCGATAATCGTGGTCCTCCTGTTCATAAGAAACCGACAGATCAAACAGCTGCGCACGATCATCGCGCAGCAGCCCAAGGGCACGGTTCATCTCGCTCAAGGGGAAGCGCTGATGACGAAAGTCCTGCCTGAGCACATCGCGCACCGCACGAATCAGTTCGCCGAACGACAGGTCATTGCTGAAGCGCAATCGCACCGCACTGACCTGGGTGAACAACCCCAGGGTGGACTTGAACCCGGCGTTGGGACGATTGAGGATCGGCAGCCCCACCACCCACTCGTCGCGCTGCGTCGTGCGGGTGAAGTAGACATACAACGCGGCCAGCAACACGTGGAAAGGCGACGCCTGATACGTTTTCGCCAACTGCCCCATTCGCTCGTGCAGGACAACCGGAAACGGCCGCACGACAGTGCTGCTCGGTGCAATGCCATCGACATGGCGGTCTCGATAACGTGGCACCAACAAGGGCTCGGGGACCGTCTGGTACTTGTCCAGCCAGTAAGCCCGGTCGCGGGCGTAACGCGCAGAGTGGTGATAGCGGTGATCGTCGTGAATGAAATCGATATAAGACGCTGCCGACAGATCAGGCTCGCCTTCCTGTTCCAGTGCGCTATAGAGACTCCCCAGAGACTGCAGCATCTGGCCGAATCCCCACCCGTCGAGGATGAGGTGATGCGCCTGGGTACCCAGGAAGAAATGCTCGTCTTCAAGCTTGATCAGGAAAAAGCGGAACAAGGGGCCGGTATCCAGCGGATAGGGCAACGCCATCTGTTGCTGCATCAAGACCTGCGCGGCCGCCAGCGGATCGGGCTGCGTCGAGAAGTCGTGCAACGGAACCCGGACCGGTAGCGCGTGGGCAAAGGACTGTAGCGGTACGCCGTCGGGGCCGGAATCGGCCAGCAGCACGGTGCGCAAGGCGTCATGTTTTTCCACCAGCAACTCGACCGCATGCTGAATCACCGCAGGACACACATGCCCATTGATTTCAATGTATCCACCGATGTTGTAGAGCGGCGAGTCGCCACGGCTTACCTGATCGAGCCAGATATCGCGCTGGGCTGCGGTCAGGGAGAATGTCTGCGGGATCAGAAGCGTGTGATTCATGCCTTGTTCCCCCGAGCAGAATGACTGGCCTCTGAACGCTTCGAAATCAGGGCCGGACACGCCGACTTTTCACTACATGGATCGCTTGAAGAAGTCCCTTTCGCGATCACGTCGCCCACAACGGCTGCAGAAAAAAGTTCCATAAGATCCTTCTCGGTGATTTATTCGTGCGTTGCGCAAAGCACATCGACGTTGGCAGTTGATTCGAATTCAATGGGGTCATGCCGCGCGCCCTCCCCCCATCGGCGCGTACCTGCGCAACGGTCAGAAATGGCAAAACGGAATAACCCCGGTAGAGGTATCGACGAATTTAAACACCGGCCCTGCGGCCCGTATGACACCTGAAACCCGGACAGTAAAATCCAATGCCTTCGACTGCTCGGGCACCCAGGTCAGGAACGGATTTCAGGGCACTGCACATGACTGCGCCCGCGCCCCATCAGAAGTTGATGGGGCACGGGCGCAGGGGCGTTGAGGCTCAGGCGCGCTTGTCGCGCACGGCCAGTGTGACGTCGGAAACGATCTGGCCTTCCGACAATTTGATAATCCGGTCAGCCAACTGGAAGTACTGATCGTCGTGGGTAATGATCAAGACCGTTTTGCCGCGACGCTTGAGATCCGGCAGCAGCTCTTCGTAAAAGAAGCGCTTGAACGGTGGGTCCTGATCCGCCGCCCACTCGTCCAGCACATAGACCGAACGGTCCTCCATGTAGGCACAGACCAGCGCCAGGCGCTTTTGCTGACCATATGACAAGGCTTTGGTGGTCGAGAAGCCAAGCCCCTCGATATCAATCTTGTCCTCCAGCTCCAGGGTCGCAAGGTACTTGCGTGCCAGCACCGGACTGGCCTCGTCGCCTTCCGGGCCGATGAGCCGGTTGAACAGATGAAAGTCGCTGAAGACCGCCGAAAACAGGTCGCGGTAGTCGCTGCGCGACGCTTCGGTAATCGCTACGCCATCGAGCAATATCTGCCCCGCCTGGGCAACGTACAACCCGCAAAGCGCCTTCACCAGCGTGCTCTTGCCACTGCCGTTGCCGCCGACGATATAGATCAATTCCCCCGCACGAATGCTCAGGTCGATCGGCCCCAACGCAAAACCGCTGCGCTTATCGGCCTGCGATCCCTGATAGTTCATCACCACGCCTTTGAGTTCGATCTTGCCCCAGTGTTTTTTATGATCGAGGCGCAACACGTTGGCGGTTTCCGGCTCGTCGATATCCGGGTGATGATCGTTGATGAAGAACCCGAATTCGGCCAGGCGCTCAGCAGCAATGCGCCCTTGCGCCATGACCGGCATCGACCCGATCAGCAGGCCCAGCGGCCCCAATATGTACAACACGGTCAGCACGCTGGCGGTCATGACCTGGCTGTCGACCACCACCAGCAGCGGCAACGCGAACACGAGACAACCAATCAGCAGCGATTGAGTCATCAGCCCCACATTCTCGGCACACACGAACCACACACGCTCAATGAATTTGTAGCGCGCCACACGCGTCGAGGAGACCTGAATAGCCGCGCGACCGAACCAGCGACGACGAATGCCGTTGAGCTTCAACTCCTTCAAGCCAAACACCAGCGAATGGGTGTGTTCATTGAAGGCCGTGAACTCGTCACGTACACGATTAGTGAACTTCACGCCCCCCAGGAAAAAGAAGATGTACAACGCCACCCCCACTATCAACAAGCAGGCCGTGACGGCAAATACCATCCAGGACAAATAAGCCAGGTAGGCCAGACCGAAGATAAACACGGCCGATTCAACCAGCACCACCGGCGCCACCAGCAGCGTCATGTTCAGTTGGGGAATGTCGTTGGTCAGCAAGGTCAGGACGTTGGGGGGGCCGCGCCGGTCCACGTCTTCCAGCGACGAGGCCAGAATCTTTTGGCACAGGGCAATACGCAGACGGGTCATCAACTGCATGCTGGCATAGGCCGGAAAGAGGTTTGCACCATTGCGCAGAATCAATGCCGCCACACTCAGCCCAATAAACCAGTACAACGACTGCAAACGCGAGCCTTCTTCATAAATGGCCCGGTTGATCACATTGATCACCGAAATTGCCGCCACGCCACTGGCAATACCGGTCACGACCGTAAGGAACGCCAACCAGGGATGATGCTTCCAGAGCAGGCGCAAGACCGAGCCGGCCCTGGGCTTCTTCTCTTGCTCGTTATTCATTCATTCGTACCCTCAGAGGAACTCTGCGACCTGGCGTTTGGGTCGCGGCCTGTTACGCAAACCACGCCGTGCAAGCGTGCCAAGGCATCAAGTTTACGCAGTAGCCACGAGCCAACTGTCCCGGAAACCGGGTACAAAATGTGCGGGCATCCCAAACATCCCGGCCTCTCACGCCCACATTCCCCCTGAGGGATGCGGCGAACAACAGACGGGGCCCCAGTGAATCCCTTCCTCGGTGCCCTGACATTCGGTTCTGACGGTTACGTGTAGTAGTTTTCCAAAAGATCGCTAAGGAAACGCTTAAAGAGACGTAGGAAATCAACTACAGCGCGCTGACCACTATTTCCTTCTGACAGGCGCTACTCCCCATAAAGATAATGTTTATCAGGCCTATATCGGTGTAACTGAACGATTTTCCTGCCCCCCCAAACTCCCTGACCGCCAGAAGCGCCGGATTAATCACACCGGTTTCATGGCACGTTGTGTCCCCGGTTTCCGCTACAGACGTAGGGCAAATGCATCGGCTTAAATCAAATTCAGGGTGCCGAGTCACGTTCAAGGAGAACTGATTGCGCCCGGATTCAGACTGGCAACCGTTAACCGTTCGGCGATTTGTCTACATCAAGGATGATAGGGATATGAGTCTGACCAGCAGTATCGACAATATAGAAAGCCCGCACTTTTACTTCGAATTGGGGGAGTTGGTATCAAACACGGGCAAAGACCACTTTGCGGCAAACATGCTCCATCTGGTCGACAAACGAGTGCCGGTCAGCATGATCGACCTCAGTGAATGGACGCTGGACGAGCGCCAGGCAAGCATTCTGGATATCAAGCTGTTGGGCAGCGCCGGGTTAAAGGAAGAGGTGCCGGCGCCCTGCGTCTCAAGTCACCAGGACGATCACCCACTGCTCAAGCAAATACTTGAAATGGATGATTCACTGCTGATTCAAATGAATGCGCAAACCCACAGCAAACACACCAGAGACACGTCCCATCAGTGCAACCTGGTTTCACGCAAGTCCAATCGTCGCAACCTCATTTCGTTGTACCGTCCTCACACACAGCGTGCGTTTTCCCTGAGTGAGTTGTCGTTTTTGAAAAACCTCTCCGAGACCCTGCTGCCGCTCCTGGAGCGCCACGCCCAGATCAGCCGACAAACCACGCTGAAGAAGCTGGGAACCTGGGTGAAAGGACCGGTCGCGGCGCTCAAGCAGACACAGTTACAACGTGAGTTCTACGAGCGACTGTCGCTCAGCGACATCACCTTGTCGGCGAGAGAAAAAGAGGTCTGCCTGGGGCTGTTGACCGGGGGCACCGTGCCGGAAATGGCCGAAAAGCTCAGTGTGAAAAACAGCTCTATCGAAACCTACCTCAAACGCGCCGCAGCAAAGCTGGGGGTCAGCGGCCGGCATGGGCTGGCCAAGTGGATGGTCGGGGCCTAAGCCCCCGACTCGCGTCGCCCTTCACAGGCGGGCCGCTCAAACGCAGGCCCGCGTCTTTTTCGAGCGAGACGGGGCAATGCGCCAATTTCCCCTCTCCCTCGCTGCGCATCTCCATTCGTGCTAAAAAGCCCCCTCCTCGACAGACATCCCGCCTGGCACCCGATTTAAAACGATATGGACATCGGTTACTTCAACGAACACATAAAACCGCTGATACCCCACTTTGCCTTTGAGTACTCATCGTTTAGGGAGGGCGACTTGTGCAACGTGCGCTCACGCCACAGCACTTTGGGGCATCCCTAGAATGGCCGCCTCCTTGAAGTACGCTCTACAAGCCCTTCGCGTCCCAAGTGGCTGGACCATCACGATCAACAACCTGTTCGAGGTCGAACTCACGCCGCAAACAGCGGATTGGTTCAGCAGTTCTGTCCTGCTGGGCGGCGTCAGGCGCAGTACCGGTGACTGTTTCGACGCCAGGCTCGAACCAGAAGGCGACCCTGACGGTGAGTTCGTCGTTGATTTCCTGACCATCCGATATGACAAGGCGTGCAAGGTCATCAAGAACTCGGAGGTCTTTCTCGGCGAATTCAGGACCAGGAGCAAAGCTGAGTTCATTGAGAAAATCGAGTCTTACATGCTGGCGCGAAAAACCGCCCTGCAAGCCCTCGACCCACAGGCCCCGGCACAATGAAAGTCGTTTGCACGATAAACAACCTGAATGACCTCCAGGACCCGGACGTATCAGCCCGGCTCCGGTATTACATCCGCATGCCCGGCGGGGAGATCGACCTTGAACCGGGCAAAACGTACACGGTGTACGGCATAGAAATGTGGGACAACTGCCCCTGGTTCTATCTGTGCAATGCGCTCGACGACGAGTACCCCAAGCCCTATGCCGCAGACTTGTTCAAGGTCGTGGATGAGCGGTTCTCGACGTATTGGCGGCTCAGCTTCGATCAGGAAGCCCGTCGAGCGCCTGCAACCCGTTTTGTGTTCGATATCTGGGCCGATGACCCGTTGTTTTATGAACAACTCATCGACGGCGAACCTGGCCGTGTTTCGACTTTCGCTCGCTACCGCGCCCTGATGGAGAATGAGTACACGTGATCCCGAAAACCGGCTTGAAGTCGCCCTGGTCGGCTGCACGGTGGATCTGGAGCGGTTGCAAGGACGCCCATGCCCCTAATGCCCCTCCTCTTCACCATCGTCACTGATACCCCGACAAGGAATCGCCCCCAATGCTCATGATCAAGGTCGGTCTGCTGCTGCTTCAAATCACCGGCATGTTGATATTCGTCGGCAAGATCGCCCTGTACCGTAATGCGTTCAAATGGTTTCGCCGCAGCGAACCCTTGCGCTGTGCGACGGTGGAGCAACAACGCTTGCTGGCCAGGTACTACCCCAAGGAAACCTTTGACCGCAACGTGCATCGGCTGTCGGGCAGCTACCGTCGTGGCGGGACAATGCGTGAATGGCAAGGCATGGACCTGATCGGCGACCTGCCAGTGATGTTGCCTCCCCTGGCGAAGCCATTTCTGAAAGAGCACGGCGAGAACACCCTGGACGTGGTGTGCGGCAAGGAGCACGCCTATGTCATCCGCCTCAACGAAGGCTACGACATCGAGCGCTACGCGCAGCAGGTCGAAGACAACGAACGCCACTGGGCGCAGTGGGACTTTGGTGTTCCAGGGCCTCGGATCAATGGACAGAACATCGAGATTCTTGGCCAGCGCCGCAGCCGCAAAACCGAACGCCGCATTGACGTGTACGTCTTGTATTCCGATGTACCGGATACCCGACGCTTGCTGGGATCATTGGCCGTGGTGCTCGGCATGCTGCTGTTCTGGATGATGGCGACGAACTGGATTGAGGATAAAGGCTGGTTTGTACTCGGCACCCTGGTGGCCCTGCTGGGTTTTCTGCCGATCACCCTGGAAAAACATCACCGCCCGGAACCGATCAACCGCCTTCGCGGGATCTATAGCCAAGATCCCGAACTGACATACCCGGTGTTGATTGGCGACGAACAAGTCTGGGGCCTGCAACCCTACCGTCAACTGATGGCCGAGCACCTGCAAGCGGGCCAGGAGGTGACACTCGAGGCGACCGTCAAGGACAGGCGCATTGTCAGGATCGATGGCCTGCCCGACCCCTATATTGACTGGGACTACCGCCAGTACGAACCCTTGATCGGCAACGTACTGATGCTGACGGTCATGCTTGCATCACTGGCGCTCGGCCTCTACCACTACCCGTCAATGGAACGCACCCCGGCCCAGGCCTGGGTCATCTATTCAAGTGCCGGCTTGTGCGTTGCGTATGCCGTGAACCTGCTTCGCAGGCTGTGGCAGCGCCGGCACAGAATGCAACCTCAAGAGGATTGAGCGCGTTAACCCCGCGCTCAAATTCTGCCGAGCGGGTCATGCCGCTACCGCCCTACCGATTGCGGGTCATCCGCCAGTTGTTGATCGTCTACCGGGTACTTCACCACGACCCGGTTCTTGTACAACCGCTCACGCCGCACCAACTCGCTGTTCTGTCCCTTGCTGAGAACGTCGCGCCAGATTTCGTTCTCACGGAAAACCCGGCCGCTGTCCCGCACGAAACGGTGTTCGAGTTGATAGATGTGATAGCGAAAGTCCCTCGGCTGATCGCTCAGCAACTCACCTTCGAGTTGCTGCTCGCCGACATGCAGCTTCAGTTGGAAATGCCTGTCGGTCGGGTTGTGCAGCACCAGGTCAATGTAGTTATAGAAAATCGCCGCCCCGGACCCAAACGGCAGCACCCGGCCTTCATCGGGGAATGGATCGAAGCTGTGATTGGAGCGTTCGGTCACCACCAGCGGCGAGTGAATCGCCATCCAGTGAATCAGGTTGCTCAACTGACAGATCCCGCCGCCGACACCGCTGCGGGCTTCACCGAACGATAACTCCATGCCTTCGACAAACCCGCGCTTGCGCGTGGGCCGACCGACCAGGCGACAGAAAGAGAAGTACTCGCCCGGAGCAATGACCACCGCGTCGATGCTGCTCACGGCCAGTTTCAGGTTAATGACTTTGTTGTGCTGCAATGCCAGGTCGGAGTTACCGAGTTTCCTGATCAACTTGGAAGTGTGCTTGATGTAGCGGTAGGCCAATCGAGGTGCAGAGCCCGTCGGTTGCGCATACGTTCGGCTGGAGAACTTCCAGGCAAACTGTCGGAACATTCTTTTTTGCCGAACACGCAGCCAGTACAACATCGGGTGATAAAGCGAGAGTGGTTTCATCCGTTTCAAAACGGCCCGGATGGCCGCTTTCTTCCTTGTTCTGAAAAATGCCGCGCATCTTATCTGCAATACGCAGGATCGCTCAATGAAGTCTCATTGAAAGGAAAGGAAAGGGATGGGATGGGATGGGGCCAATACGCCGAACACCCATTGACCGGGTAAAAAGGTGTTCGCCCAGTGTTATGGCCTGGCAATCCATGCACCGGTAAAGAGCCCTCACACTGGGCGAACGAGAGGATATTAATAGAATGCGAACCATCTGTCCGCGCACAAAACCTGAATAATTCTGAACACAATATGTCTGCAAACAGGGTAGTTCATCTGAAACAGGCGAACTTTCATTCACTCACCAGATCGACCCATGAGTTCATCACCGTGTGCCAGCCAAGTTGGCACACGGTGAATCGCCGATTAGCGCCTTGAATCAACTTTCATGTTGAGTGGTGATTTCAAGAACATCGGTGTACGTCACCACGACACTCTGGCCGATTTTCAGATTTTTCAAATGGGCCTGAACTTCCGGTTTTTCCACGCTGACGGTCTTCTTCTCGCCAGCCGGGTTTTCAAATGTCAGCTGGTTCTTCTTCAGGTCGATACCGGTGATTTTCAGCTGGACCTGAACCTGACGGAAGGCTTCGCCACCCGGGTTCGGATTGTCCTTGGTCGCGCGAATTTCGCCGGTGCGTTCGGTCGCATCCGGCAGGCCTTTATCGACCGTGGTGTCGAGGTAGGCAGCAACCGAGTGGGTGACCTGAACGCTGACCTTGTCGCCCACCTTCAGGTTGCCCAGGTCCTTGGCCTTGTCGCTTAACTGGACATGCACCGGCTGGCCCTGTGCGCCCTCGAGCACGACTTGATGTTTGGCCGCGTCGACAGAAATGACTTTGGTGACCACTTGATCGGCTTCCACTGCGCGAGACAGCGGGATCTCGGCGGCATAGGCACTGAGGCTGGCAGCGGACAGCAGCGTAGCGAGCGAAATGGCTTTGGTCAGTGTATGAAGCTTCATAGCGGTACATTCCCTGTGTAATGAAATGAAGGTGCAGCGGCGACGCCCGACCGAGGCCGATTACGCCGCGTGCCGAAGGAGCATAGACGCTGATGACAACTTCACCCGCCACATTGCCCCTGACGACTCAATACCCGGTCATTTCCAGATAGCCCTGCCCCGCGTGGCTGCCACTGAACTGCACCGGGCCTTCCCAGTAAGGAATGCGCAAGTTCATCCACGCCGCGGGGTTCAGCGCCGCGCTTTGTATGTCCAGGCCCTGACCGGGGATTTTGATCGACCAGCGCGTCGGCAAGGTGCGTCCCGCCACCTCGGTCGAGGCCAGCGGCGTGAGACTGATCTCGTCGCTGGACAAGTGCTGCGGCACGCCTTGAGCATCGATCCAGGTGCCTGTGAGATAGGCACCGCCATCCTGTTGCCGAACCCGGAACAGCATGAGTTTGGTGCCGTCGTTCAGGTGCAGGGAAAACCAGTCCCAACCGGTTTGCGCAGCGCCCAGCGGTTGGCTGCTCCACTCCCGGTCCAGCCACGCGGGGCCGCTGACCTGATAGGTTTCGCCGTCGATTTGCAAGCTGCCCGAGGCCTGGAAAAACGGCTGGCTGTAGTAATAAGAAGCCTGCCCCTGCTCGGATTTCCGACTGTAGCCCTGATCGCCTTGCAGCACCGGCGCGCGATCCGAGGTGAGCTGCAACTGATAGGCGAAGCCCTTGCCGCTCGCGTGCAGGTGCATCCGGGCCAAGGGATTCGGGTTGCCGGACTCACTGACGAAGCGCCAGTCATCGATCCACGCGTCCAATGGCACCGCGCTGACCCCGGCCTGACCGACGCCACCCCGTGCGTAACGTTCGGCGGCGTGGTGAACGGTCGCGGACGTGACCGCCGCATGCCCCAGCCAGATCGTCTGGTTGCCCCAGCCGGGTTGCTCGGGAACCGCTTTGAGGGCATTACGAAACAACGTCCATTGCACACCGAATTCACGCCCCTGTCCATCCTTGAGGTTGGCGGTGACGTACCACCACTCAACGCGAAAACCCTCATGGGCGCCATGATCCTCGGGAAAACTGAAGACCCTGCCGGGCGTGACCTGGCTGAACGCTGCCGCCTGACTGCCCAGACCGGCAAATCCGTTTGGCTGATCCGCTGACTCATCGCAACCGGCCAGCGCCAATACCCACACCAGCAAGCCGATTGCCCTGTTAATCCTCATGAGCAAAGCTCCTCAGCAAATCCGCAGGTTGGGTTCGCGCCAGTTTGAACAGCGGCCACGCCGACGCCAGCAACGTCGCCAGCATCGCCAACCCCAACAGTTGCAGGAGTTGCAGCGCAAACACCCGCAACGGCAATTGCCAACCGAAAGCCTGAACGTTGATCACCGTGTTCAGGCACCAGGCCAGCGTGATGCCCAGCGGCACCGCGAGCACCAGCGTCAACACCGCCAGCAGCCAGGTCTGCCCCAGATTGAGCAACATCAGTTGCCGGCGACTCACGCCCAGCGCCCACAACGGCGCCAGTTGCCCGAGGCGGCTCTGGCTCTGGGTCAGCAGGCTGATAAACAGCGCCACACCGGCGACCCCAAGGGTCAGGCTGTTGAGGGCGGCGGTGGCCGCGAACGTGCGTTCGAAGACTTGAGTCGACCACCCCTTGAGTTGGCTCTGATCGACTATGCGGCTGTCGTCCAGGGCAAAACGTGCGTGCAACGCACTTACCAGTTGAGGTATCCGCTGTGGCGCCAGGCGCAGGTTGAAACGGTTCGGCGCCAGTGCTGGCCAGTGCTGCAACAGGTGTTGGCCATTGACCAGCAGATGCCCCTTGGGGTTGCCGTAGTCCGCGTAGATCCCGACGATCTGCGGCGACCACGCACCTGCAGGCGTCGGAATCGGCAGGTGATCGCCCAACCTGACCTTGAGCCTGCGGGCCAGTTGTTCGCTGATCATCAGCGTGTCGGCCGTGGCCAGTCGGTCCCAGGGCTTATCCCCCAGCGCTTCGAGCAACGGCCAATGTTGACGATAGTGCGGATGATCGATGATCCCGAACAGATCCACCGGCCAGCCTTGCAGGGTCATGGACGCCTGCCAGTTGGGCAGCACAGCGTTGATCTCTGCTTGCCGGGACAACCAGGCCCTGAAGCTCGGCGGCCTGTGTCGGACTCTGCGGATTGACGTACAACTCGGCGCTCAAGCGTTGGTCGAGCCAGTCGTTGAAGGTCTGGCGAAATCCGGAGGTCATGCTGCCGGCACCGATGTTCGCCGCCAACGCCAACAGCAACGCCATCAGCGCCAGGCTCAAGGCCGGCAACTGTTGGCGACAATCGGCCAGAAACCATTGCCCCAGCACCGAACGACTGCGCTGCAACACCCGGTTCAACAGGCCATTGAGCGCCACCGGCAGCGCCAATGCCGCGCCGAGCAACAGCGCCGCCATCAGCACAAAACCACTGGCCAGGCTGTCGCCCCAGCGCCACGCCATCACCGCGACCCCGGTGGCCAGCGCCGCCACCCAGGCCTGACGTCGCAACCACCGTGCATGCGCCTGATGCCACGCCTGTGGATTTGCCAAGGCCAGCAGCGGCAGCCGGGCCGCACGCAACAGGCTGTTGGCCCCGGCCAGCACCGCGCCGAACAGGCTCAGGCCAAGCCCACTGAGCCACCAGCCCGGGCTCAGGCTCAGGTGCCCCGCCACTTCTGCGCCATACAATCCTCGCAGGCTGGCCGCGACATCCGGCAGTAACAGGCTGGCCAGCAGATAACCGCTGACCACTCCGGCGACCCCACCAAGCAGCGCCAACCCGCCCAGCTCTACACTCAGGCAGGCAATCAGCATCCGCGCACTGACGCCGCAGGCACGCAAGGTCCTGAGCAGCCCGCGCCGCTGTTCCAGCGCCAAACCGATCGCGGCATGGACAATGAACAGGCCCACCACGAAGGACAGAAAACCCAGCGCGTCGAGGTTCAAGTGAAAACTTTCAGTCAGCCGCGCCAGGTTGTTTTCTTCACCGCTGCGCCTGAACTGCAACTGCCCCGCCCACTCACTGGGCAACGCCGGCTCGCGGGCGGCAAAGTCTTTGGGTAGCAACAGCCGCGACAGCTGGTCCGGCAACCCCAGCAGTTGTTGCGCCATGCCGATATCCACCAGCAACACGCCGGGCGCCATGTCCGCCTGGCTGCGAAGCGGCGGCAAGGCCTGGCCATTGAGGGTCTGCGGTTGATCACCGTCATGCAGCCCCAAGGCTTCAAGGGTTGGCGCGGCGATCCAGGTCACACCCGGCGGGCTGAAAAGCTCGACAATCTGCTGCATGCCCAAAGCGCGCCCGGCCACCGCGCTGCCGACCGGCAACGACAGCGGTTCGATCCCGATCACCTGCAAGCGCTGTTCGTCATGGCCCTTGAGCGACAACCGACCTTGCAGCATCGCAGACACCGGCCAGCCGGCACGGCGCAAATCGACGAATGCGGCTTGAGAAAAAGTCGCGCCCTGGATCGGACCGAGGCTGGCCTGGGGTTCACCGCCGATCAACTGGCTGGCGCGGGCGTAACTGTCCCGCGCGTGGCTGTTGAGAGCTTGCACACCGGTCAGCAGACTGGTGGCCAGCCACAACCCGGTCAGTACGCTGAAAAACTGCACCGGGTGGTGTCGCCAGTGGCTGAGCAAGGCGCGCAAGGTCTCCCGAAAAACCCGCACCTCAGCGCTCGTCCGCATCGGCCAGGCGCCCGCGGTGCAGCACCACTTTGTGCGCCAGCCGCGCCGCCACCCGAGGGCTGTGAGTCACCATCAACAAGCTGGTGGGGCTGTCGGCGAGCAATACCAGGAGCAAGTCCAGCACCTCGTCGCTGGTGCGCTCATCCAGGCTGCCGGTGGGTTCATCGGCCAAGAGCAATGGCGGCCGCGACGCCAAGGCCCGACCCAGCGCCACCCGTTGCTGCTGCCCACCGGAAAGCTGTTCCGGGTAGCGCCGCAGCAAATCCCCAAGGCCCAGGCGCTCCACCAATTGCGCTTGCCAAACCGGATCGAAGCGCCCGGCCAAACGCGCCTGAAACGCCAGGTTGTCCTCGACCCGCAGGCTGCTGATCAGATTGAATTGCTGGAACACCAAGCCAATGTCGGTGCGCCGCCAGTTCGCCCGTTGCCGTTCGTTCATCTGTTCCAGGCACTGGTCACCGATCCGAATGCTGCCGCGATCAACGTTGTCCAACCCGGCAATCAGGTGCAGCAAAGTACTTTTGCCGCTGCCTGACTCCCCCATCAGCGCCAGGCTGCTGCCCGACGCTAACTGCAAGTCAACGCCTTGCAACACCGTCAGGGGTCCCTGCGCAGTGGTGTAGCTCTTGAACACACCCGACACCTCAAGCATGGAAAACGCTCTTCTTATCGCCAATGCGACTGAGGATAGACTGCCTGCGCCTCAAGCAGTCACCCATGTGGCTTGTCGCGGCGGACAGGCCTGCGGTTAAATCGGTGAAACGGCCTGGACCTACCGCATGTCAACCGACCCTGGTTTCACCTCCTGCGACGACCTTCTCACCGCCCCCACGCCCTTTGACGGTGACGTGCTGGACCCGCAAATCGAGCATTTGCCGCTCCATCAGTTGCGCTGGGAAAACTTTCAGAAACTTTGCGCGCAGCTGATTCAGCATCACTACGAGCACATCACCCAAACCTTCGAATACGGCCGCTCCGGCCAGGCTCAGGAAGGCATCGACGTGACCTGGCGTTTGCCCCTGTCCAGCAAACGTCACGTGGCTCAGGTCAAGCGCTGGAAAAAAATCGGCGCGGCCGATATCGAAAATTGGGTCAGGGAATTCTGCGAAGGCGCGCTGGCCGACGACACCGAAATGTACCTGCTGTGCCTGTCGAACGACCTGCTGGACACCCAACTGGTCGAAGCCTGGGGAAGAGCCCAGCGCGTGCTGGAAGCCCGTGAAGTGCGCAGTGAAATCTGGCACAAGGAACACATCGAGACGCTGCTCAGGCATGCGCCGGACCTGGTCCGCACGTTTTTCTCCCAGGCGATCATGGAACGCTTCTGCCACCTGCCATCCATGCCTGAGCCGCAGCCTCATACTTATCGCGCGCACTTCAATGAGGTCGGCGACACCTTCGTCACCCTGGAGAACACCTCGGTACGTTTCGAACTCTGTGTCCCAACCCCCAACAACCTTAAACCGAGCGCCATCCTGACGTTTGGCCGGTCCGATCTCAACGGCATCATCCTGGGCCTGAACGGCGAAGAGCTGGTGTCATGGCTGCAATGGGCCGGCCATTATCGCAAGGGCGACAAGGTGCCTTTCTCCCACCCCAGTCACACCCGGCCACAGGCGTTTGTGCTCAACGCCCGCCAAGCGCGCCTGATCCTTGAAGCCCGCGAGCTGGAAGAGCTGATCTGGGTGTTGCAGCATGCCTGGGAACCCTATCGAAACGCCGTCGAAGCGCTCGACAGAAACTGGCAGATCCTGCGTTTCAAACGGCTGGAGCGTGACGCCGACGGCGTGTATGGGCTCTACAGCCTGTCCAAACCGCTGTGGCGGCTGATCATTGACTATGTGCGCGCCCACGACTACAGCCAGGGTGATTCGCCAGAGCATATTTTCGAAAACCCGGGCAATGGCGTTCTGAAGGTGTTCGTCCCCACGCGTACAGCCGAACTGGACCCCGGCTTTCACCTGATCACTTACGTGTACCTGGAGGGTGGTTTGACCGCCGGCCTGCATGAGGAAAACCTGACGCTGGGCTGGTCACCCGCGCGCATTGGTGGCGGTACGCCTCACTGGAGCCCGCGCAAACAATGGGACGCGGAGTTCACTCATCACTGGTTTGCCCATGTGCTGATTCCCCGCGTGCTGCGCTGGTATGAAAGCCAGGAATTCCAGCGGCTGTCGTGGCTGAACAAGGTCCGGCAAACGCTGTCAGGATCGGTGCCCCGGTATCAACTGGAAAACCACTTCTACTCCAGCGCACGGCTGCAATGCCGGGCACTGGAAGAGACCCTGACGCGAGAGCAGACCATCGCCTGCCTGCGCCAGATGCAGTCGCACTTTTACGTCGACAACCGCGAAGCGGCGATCGAGCCTGCGCTTGTCGTTGCGGTGCTCACCTGCATTGCAGAACTGGCCCAGGCGCTCCCCGAGTGTCACTACAGCTATGTGAAAAGCAACTTGAGCCTGGGGCAATCGCCCCTGATGGAAGGCATCGACCGGTTGCTCGCCAAACCCTCGAAGCTGAACACCGCCACCTGGCTGGAAATGGCACTACGCTCGCTGATCTGCTGCTGCGAAACCTCGGATTCCCTGACGGACGCTCAGTACCGCTGGCTCCGGCATCACCTTGAACCGCTGTGGGGGCGCATGCGTGAAGACCTGCTGTGCGACCAGTTCCGCTGAGCCCGGCGTTCACTGCCCAGCCGCCAACCCGGTTTGCGGCGCGGCCTCGGTGGGCGTCACGATGCTCGTGAGGTCGATATGCCGCCAGGCCGGCTTGGCGCCCAACCGTGCATTAAAACGGTAGTTGAAGGTGAACGCGTCATGCGTGGGCCGGCTCAGCGGCGTGCCGTAGACCGGTTCGATGTCCGTCACGGCGTAGCCCATCAACTGGAGCAGGGTCGGAAAGATGTTGTAGTGGCTGGAGCGATCCTTGTTCGCAGCCAGCGCTGCCTGCCAGTCGAGGGGCTGCAATGCGCGGCCCTGGATCACCACCAACGGCACCAGCCCCTCCTCTTCCACCGGGTCACCGCCACAGTGGGTGTTCAGTCCGGGGTTGCCGCGCTCGTGCAGGTCCTGGCCGTGATCGGAGGTGTAGATCAACGTGGCGTGGCTCAAGTCGGCCTTGGCGAACACCCTTGAAAAGAACTCTCCCACGTTCCACAGCAGGGTGTTTTTGTAGGCGTTGCGGTACAGCACCCAGTCATCTGGCTGACCGTTGAAACCGTCACGCTTGCCGGTGTCGGCGATCTCCAGGAACTGCCCACGCGGCAATACCGGACGGTAAACCATGAAGTCGTCGGGGTATTTATCGTGCACCGGGAAATGCGCGCCGACCTTATTGATCAGAATCAGCTCCGGCTGCCCGTCATTGAGCAACTCGATCAGTTTCTGTGCGGCCGCCATGTCGCGGTCTCGCACGCTGGTCTGGTCGAACTGGACGAACTCGTCGATGTCCTTGCGCTCAAGGTCGCTCATCAGATTCTGCAGGTTGCCGCCCGTACGCTGGGCATCGATGTACACCGTGCGCAGGCCAGCCTTTTTCGCGTACTGCCAGATCGACGGCTGGGTCGAGTTGATGCGTGTGTAATCGTTTCGAGTACCGCCGTAACGCAGGGTCACGTTAGTGTCGGCGCTGCAATTGGCAATCGAGGCCGCATAGCCATAGTTGAAAATATCCACGCCTGGACGTGGCTCTTTCAGGTTGCTGTGCACGCCGAATTCGGTGTTCAGGTCCAGGTAATTGCCGGACACGCTTTCATCGATGATCAACACAATGTCGTGATCGACCGCCACCCCGGCCCGCGCCAGGCTGACCGGCTCGCGGGCGCCCACGGTGTTGTGCAAGGCTTCGTAGGTAAACAGATTCAGATAGGCCAGCGGTGTGTACATGATCGGCAGCCCGCGCGCGCCCTCCCCGGCCCGCACGAACAGCACCGCGCTCAACAGCATGACGCCCAGCAACGGCGCCGCGACCAGCGCAAACCCTGGCAACGGCAGGCGTCGGCGAGGCTTGAGGCCAACCCCCAGCAGCAGCAAGAGGCCACTGACCATGGCGCTGAGAATGGCGGCCCGGTATTGGTAGGCGGCCTCTTGAATGAAACCGCCAGAATAGACCAGCGACACAAAACTGCTGTACGTCAGGTAGTCGGCGGTGACCCGGCCATAGACGTCAAAGAACACGGCCGAACAGAACATCGCCAGGGCAAACAGGTGGCGGACCAGGGCCTGGCGGATGCAAGCCGTCATCCATAACGCCACGACCAACGCTACGAACATCGCGCAGTACAACACCAACGGCACACCGATGCCCATCGCGGTGATGCGTTCAAGGTAGTCACCATGGTTTTTCAGCAGGTACAGAACCAGCAACAGTTCCTTGAGGTACTTGGTCATGGCGCCCTGACGCTCCCGATCATCAGCCGTTGGCGTGCCCATCAATGGCCACTTTTTGACACTAGCAGCCCGCGATCAAAGCGCAAGAAACATGAAAAAACCGTTAAAAGCGTCAAAAAACCGTTGACTCAAAACTGACACACCCAGCCCCCGTGAGGCCTTGTAATACGAGGCATGCGACCGTTTATCGCTTTCTTCAAAACCCCACCAACCTCTCAAAAGCGCACCAAAGCCGCTGCCTGACGGCGCTTGATGGCAAAGCGCCGGAATTCCGGCCCTTTCCCAACATGAAGAACATGTCAGTTTGCTGACACGGATTACCGAGGCTGGGCTATACCCATTTTGACAGTCTCAATTGAGTTACATCCACCGGTTTACGAGGCACGCCAATATGGACGTGAGCGTATTTGGTACGGGTTACGTTGGCTTGATACAAGCGGCGGCCTTGGCGGACGTTGGGCACCGGGTATTGTGTGTGGACATCGACCCCAACAAAATCCGGCAACTGCAACAGGCGGTCCCTCCGATCAGTGAACCGGGCCTTTCCGGCACGCTGGAAGAGAACATCAAGGACGGTCGCCTGCTGTTCACCACCCAGGCCAGTGATGCCGTCGCTCACGCCGAACTGATTTTCATCGCCGTCGGCACCCCCGCTGACGAGGACGGGTCGGCCGACCTCAGCCACGTCCTGGCGGTCACCCGGCAAATCGCCAGTTGCATGAACGCCGACCGGACACTGATCATCAAATCCACGGTTCCGGTCGGTACTGCCGATCAGGTCACTGCTGCTGCCCGCCATGAACTGGATCGGCGTGGCCTGGAGCAGCTCAACGTACGCGTGGTCTCCAACCCGGAGTTCCTCAAGGAAGGCAGTGCACTGGCCGATTGCATGCGCCCGGACCGGATCATCGTCGGCACCACTGACGAAGAAGCGCGCAATCAGTTGAGCGAACTCTACGCGCCGTTCTGCCGTAACCATGAAAAGCTGATGTTCATGGACAACCGCAGCGCCGAGCTGACCAAGTACGCAGCCAACGCCATGCTGGCGACCCGCATCAGTTTCATGAACGAACTGGCCAACCTCACTGAGTTGCTGGGTGCCGACATCGAGGCGGTGCGCAAAGGGATCGGCTCGGACCCGCGCATCGGTTATCACTTCATCTACCCCGGCTGTGGCTTCGGCGGCTCGTGTTTCCCCAAGGACCTGCGCGCCCTGCTGCACACCGCCGAACACAACGGCATGCCGCTGCGCCTGCTGCGCAGTGTCACCGACGTCAACGACAGCCAGCGGCACATCCTCTTCAGCAAACTGCGGGCGTATTTCCCGAACGGTTTTGCCGACAAGAAAATCGCCGTCTGGGGGCTGGCCTTCAAGCCCAACACCGACGACATGCGCGAAGCCCCGAGCCGCTACCTGATGGAAGCGCTGTGGCAGGAAGGCGCAACCGTGCATGCGTTCGACCCTGAAGCCATGTCCGAATGCCGGCGCCTCTACGGTTACCGGGATGACCTGCACCTGTGCGCGACGCGTGACGACACCCTGGAAGACGCCGACGCCCTGGTGATCTGCACCGAATGGAAAAACTTCCGGGTGGTCGATTTCGAGGTACTGGCCGACAAATTGCGCTCACGGGTGATCGTCGACGGCCGCAACCTCTACAACCCTGAGCACGTGGCCGCGGCCGGCCTGCACTACAGCGGCATCGGCCTGCGCAGGATTGCTCCCGAGGTCTCGACACAATGAAAATACTGGTCACCGGCGCGGCCGGCTTCATTGGCGCTCATTGTGTGTTGCGGCTGCTGCGCGACGGCCATCATGTGTGTGGGCTCGACAACTTCAACGATTACTACGACCCCCAGCTCAAGCACGACCGGGTGCGCTGGGTACAGGATCAAGCGGGGGATTTTGCGCTGGCACGGGTCGACCTGGCCGACAGCGTGGCAATCCATGAGCTGTTTGTGCGCGAGCAACCCGAAGTGGTCATCCACCTCGCCGCACAGGCCGGCGTGCGCTACTCGCTGGAAAACCCCAGGGCGTACCTGGACAGCAACCTCACGGGTTTCCTGAATATTCTCGAAAGCTGCCGCCACCATCCGGTGCGCCACCTGATCTATGCCTCGTCCAGTTCGGTCTACGGTGCCAACCAGCACACGCCTTACTCGGCCCATGACGGCGTGAACCATCCGCTGTCCCTGTACGCGGCCACCAAAAAAGCCAACGAGTTGATGGCCCACAGCTACAGCCACTTGTATGGCCTGCCCTGCACCGGCCTGCGATTTTTCACGGTGTACGGCCCTTGGGGACGCCCGGACATGTCCCCGATCCAGTTCGCCCGGGCAATCAGCGAGGGGCATCCGCTGAAGCTGTTCAACTACGGCGAACACCAGCGTGATTTCACCTACATCGACGACATCATCGAAAGCCTTGCACGCCTGCTCGAACGACCACCCAAAGTCGCACCGGCGTGGGACCGAGAACACCCGGACCCCTCGACCAGCATGGCGCCATGGAGGATCTACAACATCGGCGGCGAACGCCCGGTGGAACTCAAGGACTACGTGGCATTACTGGAAAAACACCTGGGGCGAAAAGCCCGGGTGGAGTTGCTGCCCTTGCAGCCGGGGGATGTTCTCAATACCTACGCCGATGTCCATGAGCTTGAACACGACACCGGCTTCCATCCCCAGGTCGAACTCGACGAAGGGCTCGGCCGCTTCATTGCCTGGTTCCGTGACTACTACCCGCTGTCCATCGCCCAGACGGCGCTCGCCAGTGAGTCGTTAGCGCACACAGAGCCAGTAAAACAGCGGAGAAGTCTATGACTGGTCATGAAAAAGGTGTGCCGCTGCAACACCTGCGCCGCGACAAACGCCTGGACCCCGAACATCGCATGCGCCTGGACACCGCGATCCACATGCAAGGACGTGGCTGGATCACCGGACGCGACGGCGGCCGTCCCTGGACGCTGTCGCGAACCAACCGGGTGGTTGCCTGTTTCGGTGCCCTGGTGTTGCTGGTGCTGTTATCGCCGGTGTTGCTGGGACTTGGCCTGGCCGTCAAGTTCAGCAGCCCGGGCCCGGTGATGTTTGTACAAAAACGCACCGGTTATCGCGGCCGCGCCTTTGGCATGTACAAGTTCCGCACCATGGTGGCCAACGCCGAGGAGCTCAAGGAGTCGCTGCGTCACCTGAACAAACACGGGGCCGACGCCATTGATTTCAAGATCGACAAGGACCCTCGAATCACCGGCATCGGCGGTTTCCTGCGCCGCAGCAGCCTCGATGAGCTGCCGAACCTGATCAACGTGGTCTGCGGCGACATGCGCCTGGTCGGCCCACGCCCAACTTCGTTCAACGCCTACCGGTACAAGGACAACCACCTGGCCCGCCTGAGCATCTACCCCGGCATGACCGGCCTGTGGCAGATCTCCGGACGCAGCAACATCGACTTCGACCAGCGCGTGGAGCTCGACCTGAGCTACATCGCGGAACAGAGCCTTCTGCTGGACCTGAAAATCCTGCTCAAGACCCCCTTCAAAGTTTTCAGCGGCCACGGAGCAAGTTGAGATGGACGGTTCAACCACCAAAAGCTTGACCATCGCAAACCCGAGCGAGACCAACCTGACCTCGACCGTGCTCGACTCGGACCTACGAACCTTGCTGCTGACCGCCGCCAACACGGACTCCGGCACCAGCACCAGTGCCCTGGCCCTGGCCCGGCAACTGTCCGAAATGAGCAGCGGCCCGGTGTTGTTGGTCGATGCGAGCTATTCGACCAACAACCTGAGCCAGCAACTGGGCCTGCAAAAGGAACGCGGGTTTTGCGACCTGCTGTTCAACACCGAAAGCCCGCCCTTGCTGCAGGACTGCATCGTGCAGGTTTCCAGCCTGCCCTTCCATGTGCTGCCCAACGGGCGTCATACCCACAACGTCGAGCGGCTGAACCCTGAAACATTACGCCCGCTGCTCAAGCAACTGGGGACGCAATACCGGTTTGTCGTGATCGACGGCGACGCTGTGTATTCGGCGGCCGACACCCTGGTCATCAGTACCCTGGTGGACGGCGTGGTGCTGGTGGTGCGCGCCGAAGAAACCCGCTGGGAAGTGGCGCAAGCCGCTACCCAACGGTTGACACAGGCAGGGGCAAAACCGGTGGGTTGCATCTTCAACCGACGCAAGTACTACATGCCAAAATGGCTCTATAACAACCTGTAAAACAGCAGCCAAAGGATGACGACATGAACGCGAAATGGTTTGCCCTGCTGTTGCTACCTCTCGCAGGTTGCTCCAACTACAACGAAACCCAAACCATGCCGGTGCAGATCCTCACGGCCCCCCCCGCCAATGCCCAGGCCACTGACATGCCCAGGGTCGAACAGACCCTGCGCCCCGGCGACAAACTGGATGTGATTTTCCATATCAGCACCAGCGGCTCGGCGGCTTACCGCGTTCAGCCTGGCGACCAGATCGGACTGAACTTCACGGCCGCCAGCCAGCTCAACGGCAACCAACTGGTGCTGCCGGACGGCACCATCCAACTGCCCGGCGCCAACACCTCAGTGAAAATTGCCGGTTTGACCAGCGAGGAGGCGCGCGATGAAATCCAGCGTGCCTATCAGCGCAAAATGCTGTTCCAGCCCAATCGCAACCAGTTGACCGTGCAGATCATCAGCCCGCTGACCAACGAGCAGAACCTCAAAAGCACATTGAATCACCCGGCCACCGGCATGAGCCGGGAGATCACCGTGGGCAACGACGGTTATGCGAGCTTCCCGGAAGTGGGGGCGGTTCCGCTGCAAGGCATGACCGTCAGCCAACTGGAAACCTTCCTCAACAAGCGTTACGAGCAACTGCCGGGACGAATGACCGTTGACGTGCTGCTCAAGTCCACGCAAGGCAACGAGGTCTATGTGCTGGGCGAAGTTGCCCAGCCCGGCGCCTACCCGGTTCGCCGGCCGATCTCGGTGCTCGAAGCCCTGACGCTGGCCCGTGGCGCCAACAACAAGGCCCGACTCGACTCGGTGGTGATCATGCGCCGTAACGGTAACCAGGTGGAGGCTCGTCACTATGACGTCGACGCCGCCTTGTCCGGCGATGCCAGCCAGATCGCCTACCTGCAACCCGAAGACATGCTGTTTGTCCCCAAGACCAGACTCGCCAGCGCCGGGGAACTGGCCAGGCAACTGGCGGATGTCGTGCTGTTCCAAGGCTTCGGCTACAGCTTCACCTATCAAGTCGACAACAAAAGCGGCAACAATAACTAACCTTATGCAGGTGCCCGACCATGAATCCAAAGGAAAACTACCTGCATGAATTCTTCAGGATCTTCTTCGCCAACAAGCAGTTGGTGAAGCGAGTCTTCCTGATCTTTGCAGTGATCACACTCTTGTTGCCACTGGTGCTCAAGCAGAGCTTCGACATCACTGCCCAAGTGATCGTGCAGTCGAAAAAGCTCTCTCAGGGCGATGCCACGACATCGCTGACCCAGGACAACGCGACATTCATTCCGCCCTCCCTGGCGGACATGGAAACCGAAGCCAATATCCTGCGTTCGCCAGCGCTGATTCGCCAGACCATCAGCCAGTTACGCGAAAAAGGCGAGTACACGCCGACACCGGGGCTGCTTGCCAGGCTGGTGACTGACCCGTTACGCAAGGTCGTCACCAACCCGCTACGCGAATACGTGATCAACCCCGTGCGCAAACTGGTGGGCCTGGAGGTCGACCCGGTACGTGACACCGCCCTGGACGAGTTCACGCAACTGGCCATCGACAACCTCAAGATCGAAACCCTGCCCGGTTCCAACGTGATTTCGATTGTCTATGCCTTTGGCGATCCGGTGCAGGGCACGCGATTCGTCGCGCAACTGTTGCAGAACTACCTGCAGAACCGTCAGGAGTTGCAGTCGATCGACCTGCCGCTGACGTTCTACGAACAGAAAAAGTCCCAGTATCAGGTGCGCCTTGATGGCCTTGAGGGCACGCGCCTGGCGCTGCTGGAGAGTATCGGCTCGTCCGATCCCAAGGAAGAAATCACCTTCCGCCTGAATGCCATCAACACCGAAGAGCAGGCTCTCAACCTGTTCCGCGATCGCTTTCTGCAAGGCCAGCGCTGGCTTGAGTACCTCAAGACCAACCTGGCCAATGCCAGCACTTCAAAACTCAACGACTACACCTTCCCCTTCACCTTCACCAATACGGTGGGCGACGTTGCCTATGAGGACCGGGAAATCAAGCAACTGGGCGAACAACTGACCACCCAGGTCAGCCGCTACATGAATGATCTGGCCGTGTTCCAGCCAGGCAGCGAACCGATGTTGCTGACGCGGGAACAAATCTCCCGAACCCGCCAGCAGTTCCTGAAAATCGTCAGCAACCGGATCCAGGAGCGTACCAACGACCTGGCGATCATCAGCTCGGTGATCGATCAGAAAACCGCGCGCATCGCCGATTACAAGAACCGCATCCACCAGTTGCAGGAAACCCAAAGCAAACTGCGGCAGATGGACACCGAGATCAACGCCCTGCACGCGGCCTTCTCCACCTACGCCCAGCGTTTTGCCGAAAGCAGCACCGCACGCCTGCTCGACAACGACCTGTCTAACGCACGGATCCTCAGCCCACCGTATGAGCCGACCGAACCCGCGTTCCCCAAACCGCTGCTGGTCATTCCGTTCGGCTTGTTCACTGGCCTGTTGCTGGCGATTGCCCTGGTCTACGTGCGTGAGTTCTTCGACCATCGCTTCAAACACCCGGCGCAAATCAGCCATGAACTGGGCCTGCCAGTACTGCTGGTGATCAACGACCAGAACACCGACAAACTTAACCCGCACCCGAACTGGTCAGTGCCAAGCTTCCTGTATTGGGTGCGCAATTGAACGGGCAACCCGCCTCTGCGCTGCCGATCATTCATCTGCTCAGCAGCGGCGGTTTCTACGGTGCCGAGCGGATGTTGCTGGACCATTGCCTGGCGACGCCGGGGCAGCATCAGGTGCTGTTCCTTGATGCCTCGCCAGCGTTGATCGCACGGTTCCGTGACGCCGGGGTTGATTGCCGTGGCTGCGCGAGCCTGAACGAGTTGTTGCAGTATTTGCATCAGCGGCGTAACGAGCGTCCACTGATCAACACCCACAACTTCAAGGGCCTGTTGTTTGGCTGGGTCGGCGCCACCTTGTTGCGCCTGCCGCTGGTGATTACCCAACACGGGTTTACCCCACGCAGTCGCAAGCAAAAGTTCTACACCTGGCTGAGCCTGCAACTGTGCCGCACGGCATCCGTGGACCGGGTGGTCTGCGTTGCCGAAAGCATTGCCGCGCTGTGTCGGCACGCCAGCGTGCGCTCGGAAAAACTGCAAGTGATCCCCAACGGCCTGCCGACTGCCAGTACGTCGTTTACCCACGTCACTGATCGTCAGCACTGGCTGGCCGGTTATGTCGGACGATTAAGCAGCGAGAAAGGTCCCGACCTGTTTCTCGATGCCCTGATTCCACTGTGTCATCAACACCCGCGACTACAGGCCGTCATGCTCGGGGACGGCCCTGAACGCGGCGCTTTAATGGCGCGAGTCAAAGCCGCCGGATTGCAGGAGCGCATCACCCTGCCGGGCTACCAGACCGACATGCGCCCCTGGTGGACCCGGCTTGATGCGCTGGTCATCAGCTCACGCACCGAGGGCACGCCGATGATTCTGCTGGAGGCGATGCAGGCTGGCGTGCCGGTGGTGGCGTTTGGCGTCGGTGGAATTCCCGATGTGCTGCAAGACCACCACAACGGCCTGCTCGCCGAACCCACCGACAGCACCGCGCTTGCGCGGCAAATCGAAACATTGCTGGACCAGCCACAACTGGTGCGCACCTTGACCGACAACGCCCGCCGCACCCAGCTCGATCGCTACGACCTGTCGGCCCTGGCTGAACGCTGGTCGCAGTTGTATGTCCGCACGGCACAGGAGGCACGCGCGTGATTTTCCCTCTGTCGGTGGTCGGTCTGCTGGGGCTGGTGTGCCTGATCCTGCTGGCCAGCCCGTGGCCTTACCTTGCCCCTGGAGTGGTGGTCGGGCTGGTCGGGTTGGCGGTGTTGTTCCGCCGCCCGGCCTGGGGCCTGCTGGGCATCGTCGCCCTTGTGCCGCTGGAAGGCCTGTTCAAGGACAGCACCCTGTCGGGTTCGAAACTCTTCGGCGCCGCGCTGGCGTTGATCCTGGCCCTGCAACTGGCCGTGCACAAATTGCCGGTTGATCGCCTGCACAGCAACCTGTGGCGATTTCTGACGTGGTTCATGGTCCTGTACTTCCTGAGCATGCTGATGACCGATGACCTGGGCATGTCCATGGGCCATTTGCGCGAGCTCAGCGTCGGTCTGGTGCTGTTCGTGATCACCTTGCTGATCGGCCGCGAGCTGAACCTGATGATGTTCTGTCGGTTGGCGACCCTGAGCGTAACCCTGACCTGCATCCTTGCGATGTTCTCCAGCAAGTACCAGGACCAGGGTCGCGCCTCTGGCCTGCTCGAAGACCCGAACGCTTTCGCCATGCTGATCGCCTTCGCCGTCCCGCTGGCGCTGCTGCTGGTACTCAAAAGCCCGAACCTGCTGCATCGGTTGTTCTGGGGGGGCTGCTGCCTGCTGTTGCTGGGCGGCATGACCAAAACCGAATCCCGTTCCGGGCTGGTGGTGCTGTTTATCAGCCTGGTTATCGGCGTTTACCACTACCGCGCACAACTGCCACGCATTCGTCCACGACACCTGGGGTTTGCCATGCTCGGGGCGGCTATCATCATTCCCCTGGCGATTTACGCGATGCCCGCCGGTTACATCGCGCGCATCCAGTCCTTGAGTGTGCTCAGTGCCGGTGCCAGTGGCCACAACGATGAATCCCTGGGACGCCGCGCCTCCTACATCGTGGTCGGCGGTCAGATGATCCGCGAGAACCCGTTGCTCGGCTCGGGCCCTGGCACCTTCCCACTGCATTACGCCACCACCGGTTACGCCAAGGCGTTCTCGGCCAACCGCAAGATCGGCGACCTGTACCGCCGCGCACACAACACCTACCTGGAAATCTTCACCGAGCTGGGCATTCCTGCGGGGCTGCTGTTTGTTGGCATGCTCGCGATGGCGCTGATGAACATCTTGCGCGCCCGCGCCGCCTGGTTGCAGCGCCATGACTGGGAGCAGGCCGACATGCTCACGCACCTGGGCATAGGACTGCTGTCGCTGACCCTGTTTTTGATGTTCCTCAGCGCCCCGGCCCAGAAGTACCTGTGGATCATGCTCGCCCTGTCCTGGGTATTGCGCCAGAAAGCCGAGCAAAGTCCGTTGTTGGAGGCCAGGCCATGAGCCGCGTCAGTATCGTGATCCCGATGTACAACGAGCACCGGCATATTGGCCGGACGCTGCAGGCCGCTCAGATGGCCGCGCGGTTCGCAGGGCTTGAATGTGAACTGATCGTGGTCGACAACGGCTCCCAGGATGAAGGCCCGCAGATCGCACGCCGCTTCGGTGCGCAAGTCCTGAGCCTGCCGGGCCTGCAAATCGGTGCGCTGCGCAATCGCGGCGCGGCCATCGCGACCGGCGAGTGGCTGGCCTTTCTGGATGCCGATATCGAGATGCCGCAAGACTGGCTGACGCTGCTGATCGACCTGGAAGCCCGCGGCGAGGCCGATGTCGCCGCCCTGGACCTGCACACCCCCGCCGAGGCGCCGTGGTTTGCTCACGCCTGGCAGCGCCGCACCTTGCGCCCGACCAGTCATGCATCACATCGGGTGCAATGGCTGACCACCGCCAACCTGCTGATGCGCCGTGAACGTTTTGTTCAGGCTGGCGGCTTCGACGAAAACCTGCGTACCAGTGAAGACAAGGACCTGACCATGCGCCTGGGCGAGGCCGGGGCGACCTTGCTGACGGTCAATGAAAGTGTCGCGTTGCATTGGGGCTACGAAGGCAGTTGGCGCGAGTGGCTGGGCAAGGAACTGTGGCGCCAGGGCAGCCATTTGCAACTGCTGCGCACCCACGGTGTGAGCCTGCGCCTGCTGCGTTTCCCGATGCTGTCGATCGGCGCCTGGGTGCTGGATTTCATGGCGATATCCGCGTTACTTGACGGTATGCCGCATGTTGCGCTGGTGATGCTGGTCGTCACCAGCCTGCCGGCGCTGGCCCTGAGCGTGCGCCAAAGCCTCAAACATCACGACCTCAAGCTGACGTTGCAACTCTGGGGGCTGCACTGGGTGCGCCTGCACCTGGCCGGGGCGGCCTTCATTCTCAGCCTGGGTCATTGGAATGCCAGGAGGCCTGCCCGTGGCTAAGTTTATTTTCTGGTTGTGCCTGTTGCTGCCGGTGTACGCCTACCTGGGTTACCCGCTGCTGCTGACGATCGCTTGGCCATTTTTTCCTCGACACCGACCAGCCCCCTTGCCTGCGCAACGGGTCAGCGTGGTGGTTGCCGCGCACAACGAGCAACGCAACATCGAGAACAAACTGCGCAATCTGCTGGCCCAGGACTATCACGCCGCCAGCTTGCAGATCATCGTCGCCAGCGACGGCTCCACCGATCAGACCGTGGCCCTGGCGCGTAGCTTCGACGACCCGCGCATCGAGGTGCTCGATCTGCCGCGCCAAGGCAAGAACAGCGTGCTCAACGCCGCAGTCAACCACTGCATAGGCGATATCCTGGTGTTTACCGATGCCGATGTTCACTGGATCGACGGCACCTTGCAGCGGCTGCTGGCGCCGTTTGCCGACCCTGAGGTCGGTGGTACCGTCGGCAACATGAACATCCCCGTCCCAGGCTCGGGCCTGAGCCTGGGCGAAAGCCTGTACCGCCACTACGAAGCCTGGCTGCGCCGGGTGGAAAGCCGCACCGGCTGCACGGTCTCGGCCGACGGTGCCTTGCAGGCGCTGCGCCGCGAGCTGTACCAACCGATTCCAGCCCTGGTCAACGACGACTTCTTTATCAACACCTGCGCCCCGGTCGCGGGCAAGCGCGTCGTCTATGTCGACGACGCCAAGGTGCTCGATCAAGGCGTGGACGAGGCCGACCGACAGTTCAGCCGCCGCCAGCGCGTCACCGTCGGCGGCCTGATCAGCCTGGCGGCCCGGCGTGAGCTGCTCAACCCGCTGCGCCATGGCCTGTATGCCATTGCATTGATCAGCCACAAGCTGATCCGCCGGCTGGCGCCGATACTGTTGCTGCCCTTGCTGGTGGCCAACCTCTGGCTGCTCGATGAGCATGGCTTCTACCGCCTGATCTTGGTCGCCCAGTTGCTCGGCTACGCCTTCGCCGTGGCCGGCCTGCTGGACGTGCGTCACCGCTTGCCCAAGCCGTTCCGCCTCGCCGCGTTCGTGCTGGTGACTCTGGCCGGCATCAGCGTCGGCCTGTGGCAGTTCCTGCGCGGGCACAGCTACAACCAATGGAACCCCGACCAGACTCGATGAGTGGCTGACATGCCGATCAAGACCAGTATCAAGCGTGCCAGCGGTTGGCTGTACCTGAACTCTCCCCTGGGCCGCCGTCAATTGCGTGGCGCCGGGGTGATCCTGATGTTGCACCGGGTGCTGGCCGACGACCGTGCGGCAGCACTGCCCCACCGCAATGAACTGTGCGTCGGCCCCCAGGCGTTCGACCACTTGCTGGGTTGGTTGAAACGCTATTTCGATTGCGTGTCGCTGATGGAGCTGTTGCAACCCGGCGCCCCGGCCTCAAGCCGCCCACGTGTGGCCCTGACTTTCGACGATGGCTGGCGCGACAACGCCTTGAACGCCTTCCCGTTGCTGCAAAAACATCAAGTGCCGGCGAGTATCTTTCTGTCCACGGACTTCATCGGCAGCCGCCAGCGCTTCTGGTGGGAAAGCCTGGGTGAAACCCTCTGGGGCAGCCACGGCGACGGCCCGCGCCAACACCTGGTCGAACAGCTGCAACGTGTCGAACGACCGTTGCCGACGACGTTTCTCGACGAGGTCGACGAACAACGCCGCAGCCTGGCATTGGCGCATTATCTTCAGCGTCTGAAGTCTCTGGCGCCCGACGTGCTCAGCGACCTCACCGACGCGTGTCCACAAGAGTCATTGCCCCAGGCGCTGGACTGGCAGCAAGTGCGCGCTCTGGAAGACTCCGGCCTGATCAGCTTCGGCCCCCACGGTGCCAGCCATGCGATCCTCACCGGCCTTGATGATGCGCGCCTGGAACAAGAACTGAGCCGCAGCCACGCGGCCTTGCAACTGGGCTGCCAGCAACCGCTGCCGGTCTATTGCTACCCCAACGGTGACCACGACCAACGGGTTCGCCAGCGCTTAGCCGCGCACCGTTATCCCTTCGCGCTGGGCACCGGCACCGGCCTCTACCGCGGCACCGGCGATCCACTGGCGTTGCCACGCTTCGGCGTCAGCCAGCGCAATGCCAGTCGCCCCGAGTTGCTGGCCTGGCGCATCAGCCAGGGGAGTCGCTGATGAACCGCAACCATTACCTCAAGCACCTGGCGTTGAGCATGGGCACCAAGCTTGCGATGATCGGCCTGCGTTTGCTGCGCAACGTATTGCTGGCGCGGATCCTCGGGCCTAGCGAGCGTGGGCTGTTCGCCCTGCTCAGCACACTGCCGGACCTGATCAGCGCGGCCACCAGCGGCGGGCTGAATTCGGCGGTCGGCTATCAGGCGGCGCAACAACGCCCGATGGGGCTGCTGCTCAGCCAAGTGCTGGTGTTCGGATGTCTGCTGGCTGCGTTGCTGACGCTGCTGGTCGTGGCGCTGGTACGCGAGTTCGGCAGTGAACTGGACATCACCACCCAACTCGGCTTGCTGGCCTGGCTGTTGCTGCTGGCCGTCCCGCTGACCGTGCTCAAGAGCGGCCTGTTGACCCTGCACAATGCCTCTGGCGGGGTGGTCGCGTTCAACGCCTTGCGGCTGATCGAATCGCTGGCACCACTGCTGTTGTTTCTGGCCCTGTTCTGGATGTGGAAAAGCGCCGCGCTGGAAGCGGCGCTGATCAGTTGGCTGGCGGGCATCAGCCTGGTGGTGCTGGCCGGTTGGGTCTGGCTGCGACGCGACAACCCGTTGCAGTTGCAATGGGACCGCGCCGGGCAAAACGAACTGCTGCGCTACAGTGCCCGCAGCCATCCGGACCTGCTGTTCCAGCAAGTCATCCTGCGTTCCGACTACTTGTTTATCGGCGCCCTGCTCGGCAGCACCGCGCTGGGTCATTACGCCATGGCCAGCGCCGCCGCCGAGTTGCTGCTGATCGTTCCGGAAGCGGTGACCACGCCCCTGATGAAACGCTTGCTGCAACAGGAACAGGGCATCGAGCGCCTGACCCCACTGGCCTTGCGCCTGACCGCCACGGTGATGCTGGGCGCCTGCCTGAGCATGGCGCTGATCGGTGAATGGCTGATCGTCACCCTGTTCGGCGTGGCCTATCAGCCCGCGTACCCGGCCTTGCTCGCGCTGCTGCCGGGGCTGTTGGGGTTGTGTTACGCGAGCATCCTGCGCCTGGACCTGCTGGGCAAAAACCGGCCCGGCAGTATTTCCTTGCTGATGGGCCTCGGGGCGCTGCTCAACCTCGCGCTGAACCTGCTGCTGATTCCTCCCTATGGCATCGTCGGGGCGGCGGCGGCCTCGTCCATTGCCTACCTGGCGGTGACCGTCGCGTTGCTGGTGTTGTATTGCCGACTCAGCGGTGTATCGGTCTGGCAAACCCTGATCGTCCTGCCCAGCGACCTGGCCCCGGTGCGCCAGATGCTCGCGCGAAAATCGGCATGAACAGCCTGACACGGCTGTTGACGCTCAGCCTGACTGCCAGCCTGGGGCTGAGCGTTCACGCCGCGCCGATGCGCTGGGCCGAGATTCGCGATGGCAGCCTCTACCTGCAACCCAGCCGTGCCGACACCCTGACGGTGAGCTGGGTGCCGGCGTGGCAGGCCGACGCCAACGAAGAACACCTGTACCTGCTCGACGGTCAGGGCGCATTACAAGGCGAACGGCTGATCAGTGCCGATGAAACCCGAGGCAGTCAAAGCTGGCCATTGGCGCCCAGCGCCGCCAGCTATCGGCTGGAGATACCCGGCTACAGTTTCCGCCGCTATCGGGTGCAACACGATGAGCAAACCGTCGCGCTGTTCGCCCCCGCCAAGGTTCACTTCAGCGCTGAAACCCACGACGGTGACGAGCTCTATTTCAAGATTGCTCCCGGTGAACACGCGGTGCTCGCCGGCAAATTCCATGGTGGGGTCGGCGCCCTGCAAGCGCAGCGCGTGGCCGATGGCAAATCACTCAGCCTGACGCTCAAGCCTTATCGCGGTTACTGGCAGTTCGATCAACTGGCGCTGCCCAGCGACGTGGTCGAGCAAGTCTGGCGCCTGCGCCTGCAAGGCAACGGCAAAGTGGCGTTCTGGCTCGACGGCACCGCGAATCTGTTCGCGCAAACGCCGCAGCAGCTCAAACCCTTGCGCCAGGACGACGGCCAGACCCGGCTCACCCTGCACAGCGAGGTCAAGGGCAACACGCCGGACCTGGGTCTCGCCCTGCCCTACGTGCTGCCGCCGCCCGCCAGTTTCCCGGTGCTCGATGCCCTTAAGCCCAAGGCCGGGAGCTATTACAGTTTTGTCGACGTGACGGCCAGAGAGCCCCACTACGAAGACCGTTTCCGTCAGCTCTATCAAGACCGTTTCGGCATCACCCAGGACATCACCCTGCTGGCCGGCACCCAGCGCAAGTCCGACCTGCGCCCCGACGCCATAAGCAACGCCGGCCTCGACGCCTGGCTCGCTGGCACCCGTGCCCTGGGCGGCAAGGGATTGCATTACATTGCCTTCGCCGATGAGCCGAACCTCAATTACCCGGACTTCGCCCAGTACCGCAGCCTCTTCACCAGCATGGCGCGTCAAGTGCGCAGCAACCCCGCCAACTTCAAGGCTGGCGTGCGCATCGCCATGCCGGCCAGTTCACGGCTGATCAACGGCCCTTTAGCCGATAACGCGTCAGACAAACGCGGCCTGGCATGGGCGAAGCGGTTGCTGGCCGAGTCCGGTGACAGCATCGATGCCCTGGCCTGGCACGATTGGATGATCCGCGACCTGCTCGCCACCCGGGTCTACCGCGACAGCGTGCGCCGCGCCGCCGAGCTGGTGGGCCTCGATTCGCAAGGCCGGCCACGCAAGGCGCTGTTGCTGGACCAGACCAATATCTCCAGCGGTTCGAGCCTGAGCCCCTACGATCAGGAAACCCATTTCGCCTCATTGTGGTGGGCGTCGGTGGCCATCAACTCGGCCCAGGACGGCCTGCTGGACATGCTCAACTGGTTCCAGGCAGCCGACGAAGCCGAATACCCCAAAGGCATGTTGCGGGTGCTGGGCGAGAACCGCTTCGAGCTCAAGCCCGTCGGACTGGCCCAGCAGTTCATTCAGCAGCACTGGCTGGACAAGGTCCTGCGCCTGGACAACGACGCATTCGAGGTCGATGTGCTGGCCATGTCGACGCTTCAGCAACGCAGCCTGCTGGGGGTGAACAAAGGCACGCGCCTGCAACACGTCAGCCTCAGCGGCGGCGATGCCGCGTGCCAACCGGGTAAAGGCACGCTGGTGTATTTCGGCGCCGACAGTCGCAGTCGGCCCGCCACCTTTCACTGTCAGCAGGGCCAACTGAGTTTTGAACTGCCCGGCGAGACCCTGTTTGCCCTGAGCTGGAGCGACTCATGAAACGCTCCACTGAACGCTTTGCCTTGCGGTCCGCTGGCCACGCCTTGCGTGAATCCGGCGTGGCTGCTCTTCCAGCGACCTGTCCCATCAGGAGGCACCATGAGCGCATTGCAGAAACTCAATGAGCACATCAAGCAAAAAGGCCTGCGTGCAACCTTCAACACGCTGTGGAAGCGCTATGTGTTTTTCCACTGGGAACTGCTCTGGATGGAGCGCGACCTGGTCAGCCCGGTGCCGCCGCATAACCTCAAGCCCTACCCGCCGCTGCGCCTGGAAACCATCACCACAAGCAACGTCGAGGCGTTCGGCAAGTACTTTGGCGATCGCATTGAAACCATGCGCGAACTGGCCGCCGAAGGTCATACCGGGCACATGTACCTGGACGATCAAGGGAACGCGGCGGCATTCATCTGGGGTAGCGCGCGCAACTACCATGACCGTCATTACTACGGCTGCTGGTTTGCGGTGAAGGCTGGCGAGTTTTTCGAATTCGGCGGCGAGCTGACGCGTGCCTACTGGGGCACCACGTTGTCGGTGGATTTGCAGCTCAACCTGTGGAAAGCCATGCAGGAACAAGGCTGCAACAAAGTGGTGGATGTCTGTGAGTTCCACAACATCCCGGCCCTCAAACTGCACATCCGCATGGGCTATCAGGAGCAAGGACGGATCATGAACGTATACGGGCTGTTCGGACGCTGGCGCTTCTACCGCGAAACCCGCTACAGCGGATCGCGGCTTGACGGGTTGCGCAAACCTGCGCAGCCACCTGTCACTGCACCGGCGGCCTGATCGTCATGGCCGTGCGATTTGAATGGCGGGCATCGCTGTGCGCCGAGGATTTTCCGGCGAACGCCTACGAGACCTTGCGCCTGGACGTGACGGACCACACGCCGTTCAACTCATTGGCCTGGCTCTGCGCGGCCGAACACGCGTTGACCGCAGACCAACGCTTGCAGGTGTTGCTGGCCTGGGAGGACGAGCGATTGAGCCTGTGCCTGCCACTGGTGGCGTCCCGCGAGCGCTTCGCCGGGCTGGCGTTTCGCGTGTTGCACCACCTCGGTTATCCCTTGGCTGATCGCATTGCATTGCTCAGTTCGCTGGACGCGGCGCACACCCGCCAGGCCCTGGGGGAGATCCGTCGACACATGCCCCACGCGCTGTTGCAACTCAACGAACTGTCGGAGCCCACCGGTGAAGAAAGTACCTTGGCCCAATGGATGCCCCTCAGCTCGACCGGCGAACGACGCCTCAGTTGTCGGGTGCCGGTGCACCTGATCAGCGACAGCGACCATCAGGAAGTCTGCGGTGATCCGCGCTACAAACTGCGCCGCGCACGCAAGCGTATTGCCGCGTGCGGTGCGCAAGTCAAACGCCTGACACCGGACGCGACGACCATGGGTCCGTTACTGCGTGCATTGAGCGAGGTTGAAGCGGTCAGCTGGAAAGGCGATGAAGGCGTCGGGATTTTTTCTGACGCCCGCCACCGACGATGGATCGAAGACGCCTTCACCGCCCTCGCTGGCCAAAACCTGGTGCGGGTGGTGGTGCTGGAGCTTGAGGGACGTTGCATCAGCTATCGCCTCGGGCTGCTGGAGCAGGGTCGGCTCTATGACTACAACCTGGCGTTTTTGCCGCAATACGCCGACCTGGGCAGCGGCCGGGTATTGCTCGAAGAGTGGATCCGCTGGGGGCTTGAAGAACACTGGCGATGGATCGACGCCTCGCGGGTCAGCCTGGAAAATTCCAGCCATCAACTGCATGAACGCATGACCGGCCAACTCGAACACTGGCGCTGGAGTTTCTATTCGTGGCGCCCTGGTGGCCTTTTTTTGGGGCTGGGCTTGCGGCTCTGGCATCACCTCAAACCACGACTGCAACGATGGCGCGCCCGACACCCGGGCCAACCGGCAGCCGTCGCGCCCGTGGCCGATGCCCGGAATGCGCCATCCACTTCCCGGCAGGAGGACGAACATGCCTCACCACGTCATAGTCAACGCTGACGACTTCGGCCTCAGCCCCAGCGAAAACGCCGTGATCCTGCGGGCGTTCCAGGCCGGGGTCATCAGTTCCGCCACCGCCATGGCCAATATGCCGGCGTTCGAAGCGGCCTGTGCGCTGGCACAACAGCCGTTGCTCAAAGGGCGAGTCGGCCTGCATTTCAACCTCACCTATGGCCGGCCGCTCAGCCAGGCAATCGTGCAACGCAGGACCTTCTGCAACAGCCAAGGTGAATTCGACTTGAACCTGCCCCGCCACCGCCTCTGGCTCAGCCGCGCCGACAGCGAGGCGGTGCGCCAGGAACTTTCGGCGCAGTGGCAACATTGCCTGGATCATGGCATGCGCCCCAGCCATCTGGACTCGCACCAACACGTCCACAACATCTGGCCCGTCGGTGAGATCGTTGCCCGGTTTGCCGCCCGGCAAGGCGTACCCGTACGCTTGGCGCGCAACCTGGGGCAAAACCTCAGCGTGCCCAAACGCCTGTTCAAAACCTTGCTCAATCGTCGACTGCGCAGCCTCGCCGGTGCCACCGCCGACTACGTCTGCACCCCGGTCGACCTGCGCAATGCCGCGCCGCCGACCGACGGTTTACTGGAGATCGTCGCCCACCCCAACAACCTCGGCGAGGACTTCGGGGATGCCTATCTGAACCACGGCGAATCCCTCAGCGCCCTGCTTGAAAGGCGTCTGGCCGGGGTATCCCGGGTGGCTTACAGCGCAGCGATCAGAGTGCCTGCAACGTCGGAGTCGGCCGTGCAGTAACCCCTCGTCAATTACCCCGCTGAGCAGCCCCGTGTGCACCGCTCACTTCGCTGCCCTCCGTACCGCCAAGCCCAATCAGGAGGCTTTATGAGCGTATTGCAGAAACTCCAGGACCGGATCAGGCAAAAAGGCTTGCGTCGTACTTTCCAGACCTTCTGGCAGCGCTATGTGTTTATCCACCGGGAACTGCTCTGGATGGAGCGCGACCTGCTCAGCCCGGTGCCCCCTCACACATTGCGACCGTACGAAGGGCTGCGTCAGGTCACCATCACCCCGGAGAACGCCGACGCATTCGCCAGACATTTTGGTGACCGGGTCGAAACCATGCGCGAACTGGCCGCCGAGGACTACACCGGTCACATGTACCTGGATGCGGAAGGCAACGCCGTAGCGTTCATCTGGGGCAGCAAACGCGACTATCACGACCGCCATTACTATGGCTGCTGGTTCCCGGTGAAGCCGGGCGAGTTCTTCGAATTCGGCGGTGAAATGGCCAGGCCCTACTTCGGCACGTGTCTGTCGGTGGATGTGCAGGTCAACCTCTGGGCGGCGATGCAGGCCCCAGGGGTGCGACAAGGTGGTGGACGTGTGCGAAACCGGCAACATCCCGGCCCTCAAGCTGCACATCCGCATGGGTTATCACGAACAGGGACGGGTCACTCACGTGTACGGGCTGTTCGGCCGCTGGCGGTTGTTTCGCGAAAGCCGCTACACCGGCTCGCGGCTCGAGCCGCTGCGTAAACCGGCTCCGGCTGTGGTCACCGCACCGTCCTGAATCCTCGACGCCGGCCCGCGCCCTGGACCTGAGCAGTCCAGGGCGCGGGCCGACACAGGTCCCTCTGAATCACGTCCCCCCACATCGCCGGTTGAGCAAGGGAACAATTCCCTTCATGCTACGCGCCCTCAAAAACCCCGATCATCAGGCCTTTCAGTCGTAGGTCTGCGCATTGAACGGCGGCTTGACTTGGTTTTCCCGGTACGCAAAAAGCGCCCTCTCCCACAGACCGCTTGATGGATCGCACCCGGTGCAGCACGTAATCCGTTTTTCTGAACAAGGATCGACATCAGTGAAATCCCCTCGTATGACCCGCCTCGGGCAACTGGCCCTGACGGGCGCGCTTCTGGCCTTGCTGAGTGGCTGTGAGGAATCACCTTCGGCCCCGCCGCCCTCCCAGGCGCCGTCAATCATCGAGTTTCCCAAAACCGGCAAGGACGGTTCGACTGTCGAGTATCGGGCCGAAATCTCGCAATTGCGCGAAACGAAAATGAGCCCTTATGGCGGCCAGTTCGCCAAGGAAGGCGCGATGGATTTTGGCCTGACACTCACGGCCCAACGCCTGCCGGATGGCCGGTGGATGCTGGAAGGTAAAATCCCCTACGTCGTGATCGCCGAAGCAGTCGGTCCCTTGATGTTCACGTTGGACACCCGCGAGCCGGTTGCCGAAATGGACGACACCGCCGACCTGGAACTCCAGCTCGTTCATCCTGGGCTGAAGTCTCCCGACCATCCGCTCAACGACACACTGAATGTACTCAAGACATTGACCCGGCAGTCCTTCCAGATTCGCCTCAAACCCGATGGAAGTTTCGACAGCCTGCACAACTACCCGCGCCTGGAGCAGTTGGACCCGTCGCTGAAAAAACTGAAGACAGACAAACGCGCGGACCGCGAGCAATACGTCGCCGAACTGCTCGATGTCCTTACCCCCCAAGACGCCGAGTTGATGTTCTGCCTGTTGTTTCCCAGCCGTGAGCAACGCCTGGTCGGGAACACCGCGAACTGGCAAGGCACCTGCCCCCTCAAAGGCGAGATGCGCCCAATGCCGTTTGATGCCACCGGGGTCATGGACTCAGCCCACGCCACCGTCCGCTATCACACCCGCGAAGGACGCCAAGATGGCGAGCACTATTACGGCTTTTCCTACTCGGCAACATTGAGCGACTGGATGGAGATGGCTGATTTCAACCTCAACCGTAGCGTCAGCACCTCCAGTGAACTCCGCGGGGCCGGGAAGACCATCACGACCCACTCTCGACGCTCCGGGGTTCAGTTACGCCGAATGGCCGAGCCTGCGCAAACCCCTCCCGCCGAACAGCCCTGAGCCTGTCGGATCAACGTTTTTTCCCCTCACGGAAGACCCACACCATGCTTCGCACCAAGGTTTCAGGATGGATATGGCTGTACTACGCGCTGAGTCTGATAGCGATAGGCGGGATCATCGCCAACCTCGGATACTATAGTTGGCAACTGATAAAACCGACGAACGCTGGCGGTATCATGTTTGCCGGGGGCTTCGATTTTCTAGTGGCTCTCATCCGCTGGGCAATCGCCGCCATCGGGCTGCTGCTGGCGATCGTGCTGCGGCTGCCAGGCTATCGGCTTGCGTGGATAGCGGCCGGCGTCTTTCCAGTGGTCATGGGCACCTGGTGGTACTTCAACTACCCGGACAATGCGCTGGGGAATTTGCTGCTCTCGCCAACGCCCGAGGACATCAGTCGCGACATACTGCTCGGGGCACTGTTGCTACTCAGCGTCATATTTATCCCCAAGCGCAAGAAACCGCCTTCGGGGGTTCGCCTTATCGTGCAGTTGAAGACAGTCGTCGCGGGCGTGTTCATCGCGCTGTTCCTGGGCTTGCCCTTGTACCTCGCGTTGCGCGAGCCCTTGCCCGACTGCGCCCACGACAAGGACGGTCGCCAGTTGACGATGTGCATTGGTGCCAATGCGTTACCCACCACTCTGGTGCCCGGTTAACGGCCAATATCCAAAAACGATCAGGCCCGGCGCAAGGCCGGGCCTGATTGATACCTGCGCGTTACGCCTTCACTGATTCCCTGGCCGCTTCATCAATGAGGGCAGCCACCTCAGGCGCTTTCGACGCCAGCGAGGCATGGCTCGCCGTCAAAGTAATAACCTTTCTGGCGTTCAACCGGGCAGACATCCGCTGCTGATTTTGCGGTGCAATCATCCGGTCCTCGCTGGAGATCTGATACCACGACGGTTTCTTCTTCCAGGCCGGGTTGCTGATCGTGTCGCCAAAGGTACTGGCCAGCGGTGCTTTCTGGGTGATGCCCATCACCTTCCCCTCGGCCTCGGGCAGATCCTGACAGAAGCTTGTGTGATACAGCTCAGGCTTGACCCACAGGTAACCATCGCTGTCCGGCAACAGGTTGGCCGCCGCTACCGGCAGATGCTCCTGCGTGATCCCGCCGGGACTCTCTCCGGCGTCCGGGGCAAATGCCGCGATGTACACCAGCCCCACTACATTGGGTTGGTCACCCGCCTCGGTAATCACCGCGCCACCATACGAGTGCCCGACCAGCAGCACCGGCCCCTGTTGCTGGGCGATCATCTTGCGCGTGCGTTCTGCGTCGTCTGCCAGCGAGGTCAGCGGCAGCTCCACCGCACGAATGGACGTGTGCCCCATCCGTACCAGCTCGCCAATCACCCTGCTCCAGTGTGCAGCCCCGCCCCAAAAACCATGTACCAATACAATCGTCGGTGTATCGCTCATCAGGTTGCTCCCAATATGACTGACAGGAAGTACGGACCACCTCTTTTTTCACCGCTTATAGTGTTTCAACCGCCGGTGATTTTACAGATAAAAATCAAACGATACCCCACTGGCAACTCAATTAGCTATAACAGCATCACTTCTTTATGAGGAATTAATTCTCACCGACATTCATAATAGCCAAACACACTATATAAACAGCCATTGAACACTTATCGAAATTGATAGCCCAACAACTAAAAAACATACGACGTTATTTGATCCGCCCATATTGCATAATTATTGATGACTGCTTAACTCCATGAACTGCTGACTCAAGCAGCGTTTTTTTTCATACCACGGAAGGGAACGTCATGAGCAATACGCCCCGCCACACCATGCCCCCTTATGGGACTGCTATTCAAAGCGCGATCTCGGCAGGCGACCTGCCGCAAATGAAAACCTTGCTGAAACAGCGCGAAGTTTCCGCCACAGAACCCAAAGAACTAAAAGCTGCTTACGAGGAGTTATCAGCGGTAGTCGCGCGTTTGGAAAAGCACTAACGCTGTATCCACTATCTATTGCAATGGAGGCAATTATGTCTGATTCCAATCAGCACGCTGTCGGTTTGTTCCCACTCTGCTATCGAATTGGCACTTCGGCTGCAGGTGCGCAAAACCTGGCACTCAATCTTTTGGTTTTCACACCCGAGCAAACGGTCAGCGGCACTGCTGCAATCACTCAGGCAACCAACCCGCCACTGGATGTACATTCCGATGTCTGGGGTGAATACACCTACCTGACCGTCATGAAACCCGGTGTCAGCAAAATCCTGATCACCGCTCAAGGTAACCAGGGCGGCTCAGGCTCGAACTCTGTCGTGAATTTCAAGTTGCATATGGTGGTCGGTAGCGACTGGAAAGAAGGCGTCGCCAACTACGAGTACTTCAATGGTCAGCGGTGGGTCAAGGTCAGTGCTCCCGCCCATCTCATCGAATCCGTGCCCTCCTACGCCCATTCACTGCCTTTGGAGCCCGGCCCGGTGATTCCGGCCTATTCGCCGATCATGCCGCTGTACGCCGCGCCGATTCAGAGTGCCATTGCCAGCGGTGACCTGGCCCAGATGAAAAGTCTGGCGAGCCTTGCCAAACAACAACTGGACCAGCAACCACAGCTACAGAGTGCGCTTGAGGCCGCCAAGGGTGAAATCAGCCGGCTGGAACGCCGCTAACCGGCAACTCAACCTGCCTGGCTTGTCCTGAATACAAATTAAGGGAGTTGCACCATGTCAATTGGACTTTTTCACACGCGCCTCAGCGTCACCAACTCGCTACTCGGCGCACCGGTTTTAACCCTGGATCTGCTGGTGGACACCGTCAACAAGAAAGTCAGCGGTGTGGCCAGCATTTTCCAAAGCACCTACCCACCGTTGAACTTCCGTGCCCGTGTATGGGGTGAGTACTCCGAGGCCAAACTGATCCCCGAGGCGGAAAACCACATCATCCTCACCCTGGATGGCAGCCCAAGCGGCCCTTACAGCCAAATCGCCCAAACCTTTGACCTGCGCGGCATCTTAGGTGCCGATTGGGCCAGCGGTTTTGCCAGCTACAAGTACTACGATCAGGACCACTGGACTACAGTGAAGCACGCAGCTGTCAGCCAGGCCCCGGCCCTGCACCCGGAGCATCCGCACCATCCTCACTTGCCGCTCTACGCCGTCGCGGTACAGCAAGCGCAAGCCAGCGGTGACCTGGCGCAACTCAAAGCCGTGGTGAGCCAGGGTGAACAGCAATTGGCCCACAGCGGTGCCTTGCGCAACGCGCTGGAGCAGCTGCACGCAGAAATCGCCCGTCTGGAAGCTCGCTAGCCCGTCATACCCGGGCTCGGCCCCCCATGGCCAGGCCCGGATTCTCTCAACACCCGAGGTCAATCCGATTGCGCCCTCGATGCCTGGAACGGCGCACACACTCCATGGATTGGTGCCGCGCCCAGCCTGCGCGCAAGGATTTCCCATGTCAGACAGTCTCCCCGCTCGCTACCTCAGTGAAAACGACCTCAAGCGCTACGTCCCCGTCCATGTGGTCTGGGAAATCACCCTGGCCTGTGACCTCAAATGCCTGCACTGCGGCTCACGCGCCGGCCATCGACGACCCGACGAGTTGAGTACCCAGGAATGCCTGGAGGTGATCGACTCACTGGCAGCCCTCGGCACCCGCGAAATCACCCTGATCGGTGGTGAAGCCTATTTGCGCAAGGACTGGACCCGACTCATCCAGGCCATCCATGACCACGGCATGTACTGCGCGATCCAGACCGGCGGACGCAACCTGACGCCTGCGAAGATGCAGGCCGCCGTGGACGCCGGACTCAATGGCGTGGGCGTCTCGCTCGATGGCCTGGCCCCGATGCACGACGCGGTACGCAACGTTCCCGGCTCGTTCGACAAGGCCGTGGACACCCTGCGGCGCGCCAAACAGGCCGGGCTGGCCATCAGCGTCAACACCCAGATTGGCGCCGCGACCCTGGCCGATTTGCCGGCGCTGATGGAGGTGATCATCGACGTCGGGGCCACGCACTGGCAGATCCAACTGACCGTCGCCATGGGCAATGCCGTGGATCACCCGGAACTGCTGCTGCAACCCTACCAATTGCTCGAAGTGATGCCCTTGCTTGCGCGCCTCTACCGCGAGGGCCTTGAACGCGGGTTGCTGATGAACGTGGGCAACAACATCGGCTACTACGGCCCTTATGAGCACATGTGGCGCGGCTTTGGTGACGAACGCGTGCACTGGACAGGCTGCGCGGCCGGGCAAACCGTGCTGGCGCTTGAAGCCGACGGCACAGTGAAAGGCTGCCCGTCATTGGCGACGGTCGGTTTCTCCGGAGGCAACGTGCGCAACATGAGCCTGCACGACATCTGGCACTACAGCGAAGGCATGCATTTTGGTCGCCTGCGAGGGGTCGATGACCTCTGGGGTTACTGCCGCAGTTGTTATTACAACGATGTCTGCCGTGGCGGTTGCACCTGGACCTCTCATTCCCTGCTCGGCAAGCCCGGCAATAATCCGTACTGCCATTACCGGGCGCTGGACCTGCAAAAACAGGGGCTGCGCGAGCGCATCCTCAAACTGGAGGACGCCGCGCCTGCCTCCTTCGCCGTCGGGCGTTTCGACCTGATCACCGAACGTATCGACACCGGCGAGAAGGTCACGAGCGTCAGCGACAGCGGGCAAGTGATCAAACTGGCCTGGCTGAACCAGGGCCAATCCTCTCCCGAGGAGGGACGGCTGCCTACGCAACTGGCGCTATGCCGTGGCTGCCTGCAATACATCCATGAACACGAAGTGATCTGCCCCCACTGCGCCGCCGATGTGGGCGAAAAAGAAGCCCTGCATCAGGCCGACCGTGCCCGGCAACTAGCCATCATGAACACCCTCAAGGGGTTGCTGGGGTTACCGCAAAACACGATGTAGTGCAGGCGCTAACCACGAGGGGCGCCCGGCGCACGCCCCTCGCACGGGACAAACGGTAGCGGCTCTCTGGCCGAGGCCAGCGATACTGAATGGGCGCTCCGCAGTGGCCGACCAACGCAACACGTCACACAATCATTCACCCGTCGTGGAGCGTAAACCCTGATCCCGGCGTTCCTGGAGTCAACCATGAAAATCAATCCCTACCTGATCTTCAACGGTGATTGCAAAGAGGCGTTCACCTTCTACGCGCAATGCCTGCACGGCACCATCGAAACCATGCTGACCTTCGGCGAAACACCTGCCCGCGACCACGTCCCGGAAGATTGCCGGGACCGAATCATCCATGTCCGCCTGCTCGTTGGAGACCAGGTGCTCATGGGCTCGGACACGACGCCCGAGCGCCCCTACAACGGCATCAGCGGCTGCTCGGTGTCGCTGAACGTCACCCGGATTGCCGAGGCCGAACGAATCTTCACCGCACTGGCAGACCGGGGCACGGTGCAAATGCCGCTGGAGGCAACCTTCTGGGCGGTACGCTTCGGCATGCTGGTGGACCGCTTTGGCGTGCCGTGGATGGTCAACTGCGAAACCGAGCAGTGAACTGACCTGCCTCGATGCATCGGGCTCTGGCCACCGGCCAGGGCCCGCCACCACTCCCTGCCCTGAACACGGGTTAGTAGCATTCTGCCTGCCCCGATGAGAAACTGCGCGCCCTCAACACGCTAAGGAACGGCATCATCAAAGCGCTCAGCTCCCTTCTCATACTCTCGGCCATTGCACTGTCCGGCTGCGGCACATTCATCGCACGGGCAAGCAGCTCGTACACCGGTTACGACTATTACAAGGGCACCCAGTCCAACATCGAATTGCTGACCACCCGAGGCGCCACCGGCTATGACGGCTACGCCACAATCTTCTGCTGGTTCTCCATTGTCTGCCCGGTCGTTGCCATCGCAACCCTCCCCGTCGACGCCGCGCTCGATACCGTATTGCTGCCCTACGACGCCATGAATTGAAACCGGCTCCAGCGGTGCTGCAGGCTTGATACCGCAAACCAGACCGAGGCTGTTCAATGTCCCATGCCGGTGCCGCTCAAGGTGAGCGAATCAGACTGCTGGTTTATCTGTTGTTTGCCATCCAACTGATCTCCATGGGTGCGATGGAAATGAGCGGCCCCTTCTGGCCGGTTCACTTGCATGAGCTGACTTCGGCACCCGGACTGTTCAGCTTTGCCAGCATTGCAGTGTATGTCGGGCCGATGCTGGGCATCATGCTGACCAGCCCATTCTGGGGGCGTATCGGCGACCGTTATGGTCATAAATGGATGATGGTCCGGGCCTTGGCGGGCCTGTCGCTGACCCAGCTCGGGCTGGCGTTTGCGACAGATGTCTGGACGATCCTGGTGTTGCGTTTCCTGCAGGGTGCCTGCGCTGGCTACATCGCGCCGGCACAGGCCTACGGGGTCAGCATCGAAGCACCGGCCCGCCGCGCGCGACTGTTCGCGATACTGCAAATTTCAACCAACGTCGGGGCCGTGCTGGGGGCGGTGCTGGGCGGGCTGATCCTCGATTACGCGACGTTTTTCTGGATCAACTTCATTGCCTCGCTGCTGTGCGCGCTGTGTACCGTGGTCGCGGCCTTGACCCTTCCGGATGTGCCGGCAGCCGCGAAAAAAGCTCCGGATGCACACGCCATGAGCAGCGCCCAACGTCGCTCAACGCTCTCCAGCCTGGCTCCCCTGCTGACCGTCATGGGCATCCTGCTGCTGGCTCGAATGCTCCCGCAAACCTCGTTTTCACTTTATCTTGGCACCCTGTTCGACGTCAGTAACGGGCTCGTCGGCCTGTGCTACGGCTTGCTGGCATTGGGGTTTATCGTCTCGGCAACCCTCTGGTCGAAGTACTTCGAATACTGCTCAGCGCCCCGAACCTTACAACGCATGACCTGGGTCGTGGGGGGATGTGTGGGAGTGACCGCGCTGACTACCGTCACCCGCGACCCGGTGCTGTTTGCCGGTGCTTATTTCATTTGGGGTGTTTTGCTGGGGGCGACCACGCCGGTGCTGATGGCCCTGATCTCCAGATCCGCCGACAGCAGCGAACAAGGGCCACGTACTGGGCATGGCGCAAAGTACCGCGCAGTTCGCCTCGATTGGCGGTATCGCAGTGGGCGGTTTGTTGAGCCAGCACGTTGGCCTGCAATACACCTATCTGTTCGTTTGCCTGGCGTACGTGGTCGCTTTGGCGGTACTGGTCGCGTTGCGCTACCGGATGAGCGTTGCGCAGCCTGGCCTGCAACCGTCCGATGATTGAACGCTTGCGCGGTCGGTTCGCTCTACACTAGCATTGGGAATACTTCTCAATTACAAACAATCGATCCCTCCATGAGCGATGCACACCACCTGCGCACTGTCGAAGCCCTCTATAGCGGCCATCACGGCTGGTTGTATGCGCGACTGCGCAAAAAGCTGGGCAACGCACTGGATGCGGCGGACTTGGCCCACGACACCTTTACCCGGATCCTCGCCTCACGGGTGGCGGTCATCGAAGAACCACGCGCCTATTTGAGTTGTGTGGCCAAGGGCATTCTTGTCAACTGGTACCAGCGCAAGGTACTGGAGCGCGCCTACCTCGAAGCCCTGGCGCTGATGCCCGAGCCCGAAGCCCCCTCGGCGGAAAAGCGTTACCTGATCCTGGAAACGCTGCACGAGATAGACGCCATGCTCGACACCCTTCCCGCCCCAGTAAAGCGGACCTTTCTGTTGTCACAGATCGCCGGGATGAAGTATGAGGACATTGCCGGGCAACTCGGGGTCTCGCTGATTACCGTCAAGCGCTACATGAAACAGGCATTCCTGCAATGCCTGGCGCTGGTGGAATAGATGTCCGCCGACCTTCGGGCACTCGACGAGGCCGCCGACTGGCTGATGCGCTTGAGCCAAAGCAATGTGAGCGAGGCTGACAAGGCCGAATGGGAACGCTGGCGCACCAGCAGCCCGGAACGGCACCGCGCCTGGGCGCGGGCGCAATTGTTACTCGGTAAATTGGGGGGGCTGCCGCCAGCACTGGCGATGTCAGCCCTGGATCGCCCCAGCAACCCGAGCCGTCGGGTCGCCGTGGCAAAACTCGCAACGTTGCTGGCGCTGCTCCCGACCGGTTGGGGGAGCTGGAAACTGCTCGAGTCGCAACACTGGACAGCCGATGTTCGCTCGGCGGTCGGCGAGCGTCGCGCCCTGACCCTGGCCGACGGCTCGCAGGTCACGCTGAACACCGACACGGCCATCGACATACGATTCGACACCGACCAGCGCCTGATCCAGCTGCGCCAGGGCGAAATCCTCGTGCAGACCGCACCGGACACCTCGCCCCGTGCCCGACCTTTTCGGGTCAGCACCCATGAAGGGCGGATGCAGGCGTTGGGCACCCGGTTTACCGTCCGCGAGTACGGCGCCCGCACCCAACTGGCCGTACTGGAAGGTGCCGTGCGGGTCGATCTGGCCAATGCAGGGCGCGAGGCACCGCTGATCGTCAACGCGGGGCAGCGCACGGACTTTTCCACCGAGCGCTTCGCACCGCTGTCCCCGGCAAACGCCTCCCTCAGTGCGTGGGGCCCAGGGCATGTTGATGGCCGACAACCTGCGCCTGATCGACTTCCTGGGTGAACTGGGGCGTTATCGCAAAGGGTTCGTGCGCTGCGACCCGGCGATCGCCGACCTGCGCATCTCCGGTGCCTTTCCCATCAGCGATACCGAGCGCACCCTGAAGATGCTGGTGCAAACCTATCCGGTGGTGGTCACCGGGCACTTGAACGGTTATTGGGTAATGCTCTCGGCGGCTGAACCCCGCGCAAAATAAATCTGTCCAGGGGTGATACTTTTTCCCATCTCGACTGGCTAGGGAAGGAAGCACTTCTCAACCTTGTCGAAAGAGTCATCACGCCATGTCTGTTGCTCGCCCCCTGCCTTCGGATCGCTCACTCAAACCGGCGTTGCGCCGTGCGCTGCTCAGCCTCGCCCTGACAGCCGCCAGCCCCTGCATCTGGGCGGCTGCGCCTGCGCAACTGGATACCGTTGCCCCGCGTACCTACCACATTGCACCCGGCCCTCTGGGTTCGACACTGTCGGGGTTTGCCATCGACGTCGGCATCGCGCTGTCGTTCCAACCCTCGCTGACAGAAGGCCTGACCAGCGCCGGGCTGTCCGGACGCTTCTCTGCACAAGAAGCCGTCAACCGATTACTGGCTGGCAGCGGCCTGGAACTGGTGGCCCGCCCCGACGGCAGTTACACCTTGGTCAAACGCCCCGCTGAAACGGCCGGCGGCCTGACCCTTTCCGAAACCACTGTCAGCGGCACCGACGGTCGCACCGACAGCCTGCCGGCGGTCTACAGCGGCGGTCAGGTGGCCCGTGGCGGGCGGCTGGGGTTACTGGGCAACAAAGACGTCATGGACGTGCCTTTCAACGTCAGCAACTACACCGCCACCCTGATCAAGGACCAACAGGCAGTCACTGTCGCCGATGTGCTGGAGCGCGACTCCTCGGTGCGTTCGACCGGGCAGACCGGGGGTGTCGTTGATTCGTTCTTCATTCGCGGGTTCCCGGTGGGCGAAGGCAACCTGGGGGAGTTGGCGTTCGACGGGGTCTACGGTGTGGCGCCCAACTACCGGGTATTCACCGAATATGCCGAGCGCGTTGAAGTGATCAAAGGTCCCGGTGCCCTGCTCTACGGCATGTCACCCAACAGCGGGGTCGGCGGCGTGATCAACATCGTTCCCAAGCGTTCGCTGGACGAAGACCTGACCCGTTTCACTGCCACCTACGCCACGGATTCGCAAGTCGGCGGGCACCTGGACCTCAGTCGGCGCTTCGGTGACGAACGCCAGTTCGGCGTGCGCATCAACGGCAGCACCCAGCAAGGTGACACCTCGATCGACAAGCAATCGAGGGATGTCGACATTGGCGCGATTTCCCTTGACTACCAGGGCGAGCGACTGCGCACCAGCCTGGACCTGATCAGTCAGCAAGAAGAGTTCGATGCGCCCTCGCGGCCATTCCTGATCGCCCGTGGCGTCGATGTCCCTTCGGCCGCCAATGGCAGCAAGAACGTGACCCAGGATTGGGGCTGGGCCGAAACCCGCGACAAGGCTGCACTGCTGAGCACCGAGTACGACCTGAACGAGACCGTGACCCTGTTTGCCCATGCCGGGGGCGGTAAATCGGACGTGGCGCGACTGTCCGACCAGACCCCGACCCTCCTCAACAGCGCGGGTGATACCTCGTCGATTCCGGGGTATTACAAATTCGAAGTCGAACGCTACACCGTCGATGCCGGCGCACGTGCCCGCTTCGATACCGGACCGGTCAGCCATGCCGCCACCGTGCAAGTCACCCGTTATCGCGACGAACTGTCCAGAGGCATACTGTCCGGCCCGGCGATCCTCTCGAACATCTATCACCCGGTGGATCGCCCCAAACCCTCCATCGCCACCCCGGATGCGTTGAAGGTGTCCGAAACCCAACTGTCCGGCGTGGCACTGGCCGACACCGTGTCGGTACTGGATGAACGCCTGCAAGTCACCTTGGGCCTGCGCAAGCAAGATATCCAGTCCGACAACTACAACGCGGCCGGTGCTGTCACCACCTCCTACGACAAGAGCGCGACAACGCCTTTATTTGGCGTGGTGGTCAAGCCCTGGGACCACGTGTCGTTCTACTACAACTACATCGAAGGCCTGAGCAAGGGCGATGTCGCCCCGTCCACGGCGTCCAACTCGGGGCAGATCTTTGCCCCGTACATCTCACGGCAACAGGAAGTCGGGGTAAAGGTCGACTACGGCACCTTCACCTCGACGCTGAGCCTGTTCCAGATCAAAAAGCCAAGCGGTGAACTGTCCGATGGCGTGTTCTCGGTCCAGGGCGAGCAGCGTAACCGCGGCGTCGAATTGAACCTGTTTGGTGAGATCGCCGAAGGCACCCGCCTGCTCGGCGGCATCACCCTGCTCGACGCCGAACTCACCAAAAGTGGTACGGCCGCCAACCGCGGCAACAAACCGGTGGGCGTGCCCGACACCCAGGCCAATCTGTGGGCCGAGTGGGACACGCCGTGGATCGAAGGCCTGACGCTGACCAGCGGCGCCATCTACACCGCCAGCCAATACGTCAACCAGGCCAATACCCAGGAACTCGACCCCTGGACCCGCATTGATGCCGGTGCCCGCTACACCACCACCCTCGACGGTCGGCCGACCACGTTGCGCGCCACCGTGCAGAACGTGTTCGACCGTGAGTCCTGGTCCGGGGTCGCCTCGTATGGCGCCTTCTCCCAAGGCTCGCCGCGCACCTTGCAACTGTCGGCCACCGTCGACTTCTGACCCCTCGGCGTGCGCAACGACGTGAGTCGTTGCCACGCTGCCCCAGGCCGAGATCTTTGCCATGGCATTTTTCCACCCGCGCCGCCGCGTACTCGCAACCCTGCTGTTTGGCGGGTTGCTTGGCGCAGTACTGTTTTGTTCCATCAGCCCGCGCCCTGTGCTTGCGGCCAGCGCAGACAACAACCCTGCGCTGACGCGTGTCACCGACCTGCTTGGCCGTGAGGTCAAGGTTCACCTGCCCGTCAGGCGCGTGATCCTGGGCGAAGGTCGCCAGTTGTACCTGGTCGCTGCGCTGGACACGCACAACCCGATCGAGCGGATTGTCGGTTGGCGCAAGGACTTGATCCAGTCCGACCCGGACACCTACAACGCCTACCTGCGGGCATTTCCCGACATCGCAAAAATCCCGGCATTCGGCGGTTTCGAAGACGGCACGTTCGACATCGAGCAAGCGATTTCCCAACAACCCGATGTGATCATCCTCAACATCGAGGCCCAACACGCCACCGAAGACGCCCGCTACATCGAGAAGCTCGACGCACTGGGAATTCCCGTGGTTTACGTCGACTTTCGCAACAACCCGATGCAGAACACTGAACCGACCGTGCGCCTGTTCGGCCAACTGTTTGGCAAGCCGCAACAGGCCGAAGCCTTCATCGCGTTTCGCAACGAGCAGATTCGTCGCGTCACCGAGGTCATTGCCGCCAACCAGCCACCGCGCCCAAAGGTGTTCATCGAACGCATCGGCGGCTACACCGACGATTGCTGCCTGAGTTTTGGCGATGAAAACTTCGGCCGGTTCGTCGACATGGCCGGTGGCGACAACATCGCCAAACACATCATTACCGGCACCTTCGGACAACTGAACCCGGAGCAGGTGATTGTCGCCAATCCCGATCAGGTGGTGGTCACCAGCGCCAACTGGGAGGCGTTCGCACCATCCGGTCACTGGGTCGGCCTCGGCCCCGGCGCCGACCTGGAAGAAGCTCAGCGCAAATTGCAGTGGTACACCCGGCGTGCGGCCTACAGCGGTATCAAGGCCCAGCGCGAGCATGAATTCCACGCGATCTGGCATCAGTTCTACAACAGCCCTTATCAGTTCGTGGCGATCCAGCAACTGGCCAAGTGGTTTCACCCCACGTTGTTCGCCGACCTTGATCCCGAAGCCGCATTGCGCGAACTGCATCAACGTTTCCTTCCCGTGCCTTACGAACCGGGTTACTTCGTCAGCCTGAAACCCTCGCAGGTCACACCATGAACACCCCGGATACGGCACACATTACCCAAGGCGATATTTACCGCCACCGCGTACTGCGAAAGCGCCTGGTGCTGGTGGCGCTGGTGCTGCTGTTGATATTCAGCGTGCTGCTCGACCTGGCGCTGGGACCGGCCCGCTACCGTTTGGGCGAAGTGCTCAATGCATTGTTGTCGCCGGACACGGCGGCAGCTCAGGTCCGTGTGGTGATGTGGGAGATCCGCCTGCCCGTGGCCCTCATGGCGGTGGCAGTCGGCGCCGCGCTGTCCCTGGCCGGCGCGCAGATGCAGACCATCCTCAACAACCCTTTGGCCAGCCCGTTCACCCTCGGCATTTCCGCCGCCGCCAGTTTCGGCGCGGCCCTGGGCCTCGCCTTCGGGGTGGCGCTGTTTCCACTGGCCGCGCAGTACATGGTGCCGATCAACGCGTTCATCATGGCGATGCTCTCGGCCCTGCTGATCCACTTCCTCAGCCTGCGCCGTGGCGTCACGGCCGAAACCATCGTCTTGCTGGGTATTGCGCTGGTGTTCACCTTCAATGGGTTGCTCGCGCTGGTGCAGTTTTTCGCCACCGAACAAGCGGTCGCCGCCGTGGTGTTCTGGACCATGGGCAGCCTGACGAAAGCCACCTGGCCCAAGCTCGCAGTGATTGGCGCCGTGATCCTGATCACCCTGCCGATCTTCGCCCACCGTGCCTGGGCCATGACCGCCCTGCGCCTGGGTGACGACAAGGCCGCGAGTTTCGGCATCAATGTGCGGCGCCTGCGATTTCAGACGCTGATCATGGTCAGCCTGCTTGCGTCATTTCCGGTAGCGTTCGTCGGCACCATCGGCTTCATCGGCCTGGTGGGGCCACACATCGCCCGGATGCTGATCGGCGAAGACCAGCGCTTCTTTCTGCCCGCGTCCCTGCTGACCGGGGCACTGATCCTCTCCGCCAGTTCGGTGGTCAGCAAGACATTAATTCCCGGGGCGATCTTCCCCATCGGTGTGGTCACCTCGCTGATCGGCGTGCCCTTTTTCATCGCATTGATTCTGGGTGGGAAGAAACAATCATGGTGACCCTTCAACTGAAGAACATCGGCGCCCATTACGGCAATCGCCCGATCCTGTCAGGCATCAGCACCGGGACCTTTACCGCCGGCCAGGTGATTGCAGTGGTAGGGCCGAACGCAGCGGGCAAATCCACCCTGTTCAAACGCATGGCCGGATTGCTCGAAGGGCCCGGCCGGGTGATCGTGCAGCACTCGCAAAAAGGCCCCGACGGCATTTGTTATATGCCTCAGGGCCTTAATGGCAGTGCCAGGCTGACGGTTTACGAATCGATCCTGCTGGCGCGCAAACAACAAAGCCCCGGCTGGGTGGTGCAGGATGACGAACTCCAGCAGGTGGATCAGGTACTCGATGCATTGGGGATCAGCATGCTGGCGTCACGCAATCTGAGTGAACTCAGCGGTGGCCAGCAACAACTGGTCTCCATTGCCCAGACCCTGGTGCGCGAACCGGAAGTCCTGCTGATGGACGAGCCAACCAGCGCATTGGACATGCACCGCCAGGTACAGGTGCTGAACTTCATGAAATCATTGGCCCGGCGTCGGCAGATCATTGTGTTTATCGCAATCCATGACTTGAATCAGGCTCTGCGGTTTGCCGATCAGGTGCTGGTGATCGCCAACGGCACCACTCAGGGCTGCGGCCCCAGTGAAGAGGTGATCACGGTCCAGATGTTGCGAGAGGTCTATCGAATCGAAACCCGGATCGAGACATGCTCCAGGGAACTGAGCCATATCCTGATCGACGATATCGTCTGAAGCATCCCGCACGCTAAAACCAGATGCGGGGAGTACTCCTCGCGGATGGTTTACAGGTCGTAACGCAGCACCAGGCCAAGGGTGCGAGGGGCGCCCACATCAATGATGTCGCCGCTGCGGTTGTGGGCGACGTATTCCTTGTCGAAGGCGATTTTCACAAAGCGGTACACGGCAACGTTTACGGCCCTGCCATTGTCCGACCCAAGCAATGCCGGGGCGAGCACCTGCGCCGTGTCGTTCGCCCAACGGAAATGACATTCGTTAACCGTTTATTTGACGTTTTTTTCTCATTCCCGGCTCTAAATTCCCCGGCAGAATTCGAATGCAAACAATTCGCATTGATTGCTCTGGTCTACGCTTAAGGCGCGGGCCTGCTTGCGGTGCGAACCCGTTGCCGAAAACCCTCCAGGAGCTGCAGACAGAATGATCACTCGTATCCCTTCTTTCCTCAAAAAGGCCCTGCTGGCCACTGCACTTGTCAGCGCCGGCCAGGCCTACGCGGCGCCAAGTGCCGACGGCATCGTGGTCTACAACGCGCAACACGAAAGCCTGACCAAGGCCTGGGTGGAGGGTTTCACTCGTGAGACCGGGATCAAGGTCACGGTTCGCAACGGTGATGACACCGAAATGGGCAACCAGATCGTGCAGGAAGGCGCGTCGTCCCCCGCCGATGTGTTCCTGACCGAAAACTCGCCGGCCATGGTGCTGGTGGACAACGCCGGCCTGTTCGCGCCAGTTGCCCCGACCACTCTGGAACAAGTCGGCTCGACCTATCGTCCGGCTCATGGCAAGTGGGTCGGCATCGCGGCGCGCTCCACAGTGTTCGTCTACAACAAAAGCAAGCTGACCGAAGCCGACCTGCCCAAATCCCTCCTCGACCTGGCGTCCCCAAGCTGGAAAGGTCGCTGGGCCGCCTCGCCTGCGGGCGCCGACTTCCAGGCCATCGTTGCCGCTGTACTGGAACTCAAAGGTGAAGCCGCCACCCTTGACTGGCTCAAGGCGATGAAGACCAATGCCTCCGTCTACCGGGGTAACAGCGCAGTGCTCAAAGCCGTCAATGCCGGCCAGGTCGACAGCGGCGTGATCTACCACTACTACAGCTTCGTCGACCAGTCCAAAACCGGCGAGAACAGCAAGAACACAGCCCTCTATTACTTCAAGCACAAAGACCCGGGCGCCTTTGTCAGCCTGTCCGGCGGTGGCGTGCTGGCGTCCAGCAAACACCAGGATGAAGCTCAGGCGTTCCTGAAGTGGGTCACTGGCAAAGAAGGCCAGGGCATTCTCAAGACCGGCAATTCGTTCGAGTACGCAGTGGGTGCAAACGCCACCTCCAACCCGAAACTGGTTCCGCTTCAACAATTGGACGCACCTGCGGTCGATGTCTCCAAGCTCAACAGTAAGAAGGCTGTCGAGCTGATGACTCAGGCCGGGCTGCTGTAATTGATGCCCGAACCAATCGCGGGAGTCGCTTCGGCGGTTCCCGTTCACCTGCGCAGGCGATCACGCGGCTCCTTTGGGAGCCGCAGCGGCGCGTGGGTGGTCGGATTATCGGTGCTGGTTTCACTGCTGGCGCTGTTGCCGCTGGTGTTCGTGATTGGCGTGTCCGTACAGACCGGATGGTCGACCCTCGTTGCGCTGGTCTTCCGGCCACGGGTTGCAGAATTGATGCTCAACACCGTGTTGCTGGTGCTGATCACGATACCGCTGTGCATCGCATTGGGTGTCGCGCTGGCCTGGTTGACCGAACGCACCAACCTGCCGGGACGTCGCGCCTGGTCATTGCTGGCAACCGCGCCGCTGGCGGTACCAGCCTTCGTTCACAGTTACGCCTGGGTCAGCCTGGTGCCACCGATTCATGGGTTGTTTGCCGGAGTGCTGGTCTCGGTGATCGCCTACTTCCCGTTCCTCTATTTACCGGTTGCCGCCACGTTGCGGCGCCTTGATCCGGCCATCGAAGATGTCGCCGAGTCGCTGGGGCTCAAGCCCTGGGCCGTGTTCTTCCGGGTTGTGTTGCCGCAATTGCGGCTGGCAATCTGCGGCGGCGCCTTGCTCGTCGGACTGCACCTGCTGGCCGAATATGGCCTGTACGCAATGATCCGTTTCGACACGTTCACCACCGCAATATTTGACCAGTTCAAATCCACCTTCAACGGCCCTGCCGCGCAAATGCTGGCCGGCGTACTTGCGCTGTGCTGCCTGGCGATGCTGACCCTTGAGTCGGCGGCCCGTGGCAAGGCGCGTTACGCGCGCGTGGGTTCTGGAAGTGCCCGCGAGCAGCGAACAGCGCGCCTGAGTCGCAAGGCTCGATGGGTGGCGCAACTGCTCATGGTCACGACCAGCGCATTGGCGCTTGGGGTGCCATTGATCACGCTCGGTAAATGGCTGATCGCGGGCGGCACGCACGTCTGGCAACTCGACGAGCTGCTACCCGCGCTGCAGCAGACGTTGTTGTTGGGCGCGGCCGGCGCGGCCCTCACCACGTGCGCGGCAATTCCGATCGCCTGGCTGTCGATCCGCTCACCGGGACGCCTGCCCCGCGTGCTCGAAAGCTGCAATTACATCACCAGTTCATTACCGGGCATCGTCGTGGCGCTGGCCTTGGTGACCATCACCATCCATTTTGCCCGGCCCATTTACCAGACCACCGTGACGGTGTTGCTGGCGTACCTGCTGATGTTTTTGCCCAGAGCCCTGGTCAGTTTGCGGGCCGGCATTGCCCAGGCCCCCGTCGAGCTGGAAAACATGGCCCGAAGCCTCGGTCGGTCACCCGCCCGTGCACTATGGCTGATCACCCTGCGTCTGGCGGCGCCGGGTGCCGCCGCTGGCGCAGCACTGGTGTTCCTGGCGATTACCAACGAACTGACAGCCACCCTGCTGCTCGCGCCCAACGGTACACGCACACTGACCACCGGGTTCTGGGCGATGACCAGCGAAATCGACTATGCCGCCGCGGCACCTTATGCGCTGATCATGATCCTGCTTTCGCTGCCACTGACCGGTCTTCTTTATCACCAATCCAAACGTACGGCAGGCCGATGAACGCTCTTGAACTGACCTCGATCTCCAAATCCTTTGGTTCGCAGCGGGCACTGGAAAATATCCATCTGTCCATCGCGACCGGCAGCCGCACCGCGATTGTCGGTCCTTCAGGGTCCGGTAAAACCACTCTGCTGCGGATGATCGCCGGCTTCGAACTGCCCGACTCGGGCAGCATCACACTCAACGGTCAGACCCTGGTCGACAACACGACAGAAGTACCGGCGCACCGACGGCTGATCGGCTACGTGCCGCAGGACGGCGCGCTGTTCCCACACATGACAGTGGCCGGCAACATCGGTTTCGGTCTTGCAGGCAACGCCGCCTCGAAACACGAACGGATTGCCGAACTCATGGACATGGTTGCGCTGCCCCCCGCCATGGGCCAGCGCTGGCCCCACGAACTGTCCGGTGGCCAACAACAGCGTGTAGCCCTGGCCCGCGCCCTGGCACAACGCCCGAGACTGATGCTGCTGGATGAACCCTTTTCCGCGCTGGACACCGGCCTGCGAGCCTCGATGCGCAAAATGGTCGCCAGGCTGCTCAGCGAGGCTGGCGTCACCACCATCCTGGTGACCCACGATCAGGCGGAAGCGCTGTCCTTTGCCGATCAATTGGCCGTCATGCGCCAGGGAAAACTAGTGCAGGCCGGTGCCCCCATGGACCTGTACCTGCAACCGCATGATGAAGAAACAGCGTTTTTCCTCGGTGACGCCGTGGTACTGCCGGCGTTGATCAAGGATGGTCGGGCCGCTTGCGACCTGGGGCACATCCACGTCAATGCCAGTTCGCCTGATGGTGCAGCGCGGATCATGTTGCGACCCGAGCAGCTCCACGTCTCCAGCCTGAACGTAAGTCACGCACCGACACAAGGGTGTTTCGGGGTGGTCACTGAACGGGACTTTGGGGGCAACACCTGCACCTTGACGGTGGAACTGACGGCGACTGATTCCACCCTCAACGGTTCTGCGGTCAACCGCTCGTTACTGGTCCGCAGTACCGGTATCAACGCCCCCGAACAAGGCAGCACGGTGCACATCAGCGCGGTGGGACATGCACATGCTTTTGCCCCGTCAACTCACCTATCACGCAGTTAAACGCCAGCCCGACTCATTACGCCAACGGACGGCACTCAACCTTCAACCTGTCGGGTCCTTCCTCACGGCATTCGATGGTGACCGGCAGAAAGCGCTCGATCACTGCGATGTTGCTGTGCAGGTGCTCGGTCATGCGCGGTGTGGTGAAACTTCCGCCACCTGCCAGCGCCATTGGCATCAACAGTTGATCGGCCAGGTGCTCGGCAACCGCCGCCTCCCCGCCGAGCCAGTCCCTGGCCTGATTGATCGCTTGATCCGCCACCGCTTCTGCACGGCGGCCTGACTGGCCGAATGCGCTGAACACTTCGGTCACATGCTCACAGACAAACTCCAGCAGCAGAACATTGCCCGGCCCACGCCCCTGATCAAGGTCCATGCGCTGCATTGAGTCTTGCGTCATCCCCAGCCGTTTGCCGACTTGCTGCAGTTCGCGCTCGGCCACATGAGGCGCGATTCCGGCGATCAGCGCCGTGGCGCGCTGTGTCAGCAAAGCACCCCGCTCCAGCAGATGCAGCGGCACAAGCCGAGATGGCTGGACAAGCACCTCCACTTCACCGCCCCCGGCCGGCACAAAGCCGTGACGCAACAACTGCAATTCGACCTTGGCCCCCATGCGCCGCAGTTGTGGCAGCCAGGCAAGCTCAAGAAAGTCAGCGGGCGGTGCCAAAGGATTGTGGGTGCCGCCGCAGACCCTCACTCGGCTGACCTCGGGCGCCAGCAGCAAGGCCGGCAACAGCGTCTGCAACACCAACGTGCAACTGCCGGCGGTACCAATGGCAAAGCTGAAGTCGCCACCGCGAATCGGCCCCGGTATGAATGACAAAACCTGCGAGCCCAACTCGGCGCCCTGCACGGTTGCCCCGCACACCTGAGCCGCCGCCAGCACGGCCGTCAGGTGCTGACGCAGCAACCCGGGGCGGCTGCGCCTGGCCCGAATATTCTTGATGCTCAATGGCCGTCCAGTGACCATCGACAGGCTCAACGCACTGCGTAACACCTGACCGCCGCCGATAGCGCCGTCCAGTTCAATAACATCCTGTTTCATGTCCATCCTTATGCGTAGTGCCTATGTGCTCCAGCTCTTCCAATACCCGCTCGCGCATCGCGCTGCTCAGCGGGTGGCGATCTTCTAATTCCATCGTTCTCTTTCCTTTCAATCCGTGGTGCTGGCAATCAATGCGCTGAGGGGCCACTGTTGCAGACTCCATCGATAACGCTCAACACCAACAGCAACTCCCTGTGCTCAATCCATCGCCCTTAACGCAGGCGCTTCATTGTGCCCGGACTCAATTCCCCGGCACCTTCCAATACTTGCAAACGTTGTAACAGCGCTTCGCGAAGAGCCCTGGGCGTCTGTGGATCGACCAAGGGATACCCGGCGTCGCACCAGCGGCCAATCCGTTCACGCCAATGGGCAACATCGGTAGTCGCCTGGTCACGGCGTCGGAGCAGGTACTCCACCTGACGCCAATACGGTTTGAGCCTCAGCAACGCCATTCGGCGATGATCCGGCAACTCATGCCATTGCGTCCTCCAATGACTCGTCCACGCTGGCCCAGGGTTGTTGTCGAAGCAGAACGACCGCACACCTGAAAACCTTGTCCGAAGGATCATCCAGTGCGTTGATCTGCTGCATCAAACCTCTTTCACCAAGGGCCTCAAGCGCCGGTATTCGAACATTCACCAACGGCGTTTCCAGCGCTTGCCGCAACAGGGCGTCCGCCTGCGGTTCATTCAGCTCTTTGGCCAATCCGATCACCCCAAGCCATTCACGCTTGGTGCTGGGGAGCGGTTCGGTGAGCCTCGCCAACAACACGCTCCGGCAATCGAGCTGCCAGCGCGGCGCCGCCCAACGGGCCAGGCAACGCATGGCCGCAGAAACATCCAGTAGCGCGACTCGCACGTGCTCACGCGGGTCTTCAACACGTGTCAGCAACGCTCGCAGTGCCTTGACCCGAACGCTGGAACCTGGCGCTTCAAAGGCGAGTTCCAACAACGCAACGGCCTTTTCTACGGGAAGTGCAGCGCAACCATCGACCGCCATCTGCCTCACCGTCATTTCACGATGAGTGAGTGCCACCGTCAGAAGTTCAACAGGATCCGCGACGCCTTCAAGCAACAACCTGAAGAGAAACCGTGCAACCTTTCCCTGAGAGGCAACAAAGGCTTTCACTACCTCCCCATGGGCCTGCGGCGCCTTCATTACATCGCGAACTCTGGCCAGCATTACCCCGTGATCAGCCCGTTGCTTGTGGGCCAGCGACATCAGCGGAGCCAGCACCTGTAAAAGCAGGCCAACGCGCTCTGGCATCAGGTAACTTTCCAGGCTGATCGCGGCCTGCTGCCGCACTTGGGGGACCCAGTCATTCAGCCGTTCGAGCAACGCGACCAAGGCATCGACCGATGCACAAACAGATAGCGCACGTACCGCGATCTCCCGCACGAAACCGTTACCAAACCGGCTGAGCACCACCCATCCGCTGCAATCACCAGAGGAGTGCAAGCTGGCACCGAGCCGCTCCAGTTGTCCGATTTCGTAGTCTGTCAGTGGGTAGGGACCACTTTGCAGACGCTCCAGCTCCTTCATGTACTTCATGGCTCTAACCCTTTACACACACCACCTGACGCAAGGTGTGCAGCACTTCCACCAACTCGCGCTGGGCGTGCATGACGTGGTCGATGTCCTTGTAGGCCATCGGTATTTCATCGATCACCGCTGCATCCTTGCGGCACTCCACGTGGGCGGTGGCGCGGATCTGGTCCTCGACGGTGAACATGCTTTTTGCCTTGGTGCGGCTCATGGTACGACCGGCGCCGTGGCTGCAGGAGCAGAACGACTCCTCATTACCCAGCCCGCGCACAATGAAACTCTTGGCCCCCATGGAGCCTGGAATAATCCCCAGCTCACCCTTCCTGGCTGACACCGCGCCTTTGCGGGTGACTAGCACGTCCTCACCAAAATGCCGCTCTTTCTGCACGTAGTTGTGGTGGCAGTTCACCGCCTCCAGCGCAACCTCGAACGGCTTGCTGATCATCTGGCGTGTCGCCTGAATCACCGCCTGCATCATCAACGCACGGTTCTGCCGGGCAAAATCCTGAGCCCAGCCCACCGCTTCGACGTAGTCATCGAAGTGCTGGCTGCCTTCTTCGAAGTAGGGCCAGGTCGCGGTCCGGCAGGTTGGCGATGTGCTGACGCATATCGTCCTGGGCCAGGTGAATGAACAGGTTGCCGATGGCGTTACCGACACCGCGAGACCCGCTGTGGAGCATGAACCAGACCCGGTTCGCCTCATCCAGACACACCTCGATGAAGTGGTTGCCGCTGCCGAGCGTGCCCAGGTGCTTGCGGTTGTTGGTGTTGATCAGCGCCGGGTACTTGTCCGTGATCGCCTTGAACCGTGGATCGAGCGCCGCCCAGGCCTGGTCAGCCTGTTGCGGGATATCCTCCCAGGCTCCCTTGTCCCGGCGACCACGGGCCAGCGTACGGCCATGAGGTACGGCTCTTTCGATGGCACTGCGCAGACCGTGCAGGTTGTCCGGCAGATCCGCGGCGGTCAGCGACGTGCACGCCGCGATCATGCCGCAACCGATGTCCACCCCGACAGCCGCCGGAATGATCGCGCCTACGGTCGGGATCACGCTGCCGATGGTCGAGCCCTTGCCCAGGTGTACATCGGGCATTACTGCCAGGTGCTTGAAGATGAACGGCATCTTCGCGGTGTTCATCAGTTGCTGTTTTGCTTCGTTTTCGACCGGAACGCCTTGCGTCCACATCTTGATCGGCTTGCCGTTGGCGACTTCGAGCAGTTGGAATGTTGTTTGTTCTTGCATGACTTCAGTTCTTTTCTGATGGCCGATCGTTCGGCGTTGTTCTTGAGCCTGCGGCGACAACAAAGGGTGAAACATGCATCGCGCTCTACCACTGAGCTACAGCCTTTCGGCTGACGGGATTCGAACCCGCGTCCACGTTGTCCTGTAGTTCCACCGGCATTCGCCGGGCAAAGCGTAAAAAGTGCAGGCCAAGGCCTGCTGGCAGCGACAAAAGAACAGGCACCCTGCTCTACCCGCTGAGCTACCCGTTACCGGGGCGGGGGTCGAACCCGCGACACGATGTAGTACCTGTGGCATTCGCTGCCTGCCCACCGAAGCGGGCCAAAAAGATGCGACGACAAGGGTGTGGTGAAACGTAGCTTTCGTATTCTGACCTTTGAACTACGGTCACTCTTTTCAGGGATGACCGGCAGGGAATCGAACCCTGCATCGCGAACCTGGAATGTAGTTCCACCGGCATTCGTCGCAAAACCGCATAAAAGGTGGCACGACAAAAGAAGTGACTGTTGCGCGTTACCGCGCACCGACTAATAGCCGGTCTATAAGATGTACAGCCACTGGCATTCGTGCCGTTCACATGTCCTGACAAGGGTTTGATGAGACGTCTCCAATGTAGTCCCGTCAGCATTCAGCACCTGTGAACATCAACTCTTGCGGCGCCCGCCGTGTCAGCGGCGGACGCATTACCTCATTCGTTCCCGATCAAAGCTCCATCGCCTCGATCGCTTTCACCCAATGCTGCGCCCCATAAGTACCCTCGGTGAACTGCTGGATCACATTGAACACCGCGTCGCTGAAACCGCCGACATTCAGAATGTCCTCACGGTCCGGCGCCTGGGTGGTTGCGCCGGGCTGCATATCGATGCACACCAGCCGCGCCTGCGGGTTGATCTGCTTGATTCGCTCCCATTGCCGCATTGTCTCGCTCGCCCCATGGCGTCGCACATCGATCCAGGACTCGTTATCCGAGACCAGGATCAGCGTATCGACCTTGGCCTTGGTATCCGCCAGTTTCGCCAGCGGTGCCGAACAGTTGGTCCCGCCACCACCGATGGCCGCCAGTTTCTGTGCATTGCTCATCACGCTGTCGCGAGGGTTGAGCTGGATGTTCACCACTTGCACTTCGAACGGCATCACCTTGGCTGCCGGCTGCTTGCGTAAAACCGCTGCGGCCACCAACGCCGCCACATCGATGCAACGGACCGCGCTGGTTGCGCCCTGCCGGTAACCGGTCACCGGGCTGTGCATCGAGCCCGAGACATCCGGGCACACCACCACCGAACCTTGCAGCATCGGCACGTTGGCCAATGACAGCTCCAACGCATCCTGCAACGCCTCACGCACCACCTGCGGCACGTCGTTGCCCGTCATCTGGTACGCCGCCAACAGCTGATAAGGATAAACCCGCGCCTTGGCGACTGCTTCTGCATCCGCCAGCCGCGCCGCGACAAACTCGGCACAACCTGGCACCAGGAACGCACCGTGGCGTGCCAGGGTGTTGAGGTTCATGCGCAGCGCCTGCCATCCCATGTTGTGTGCCTGCGCCGCCCATTGCTCCTTGCTCAGCGTTTCGTTGCTCAACAGTTGGAACGGCACCTGTGGCACGTCCTGACTGGCGCCGCTGCGAAACGCCAGCAACGAGCGTGTCAGTTCAGGCAAGGCCTGCACATCCACCGGTTTACCGATCAACCAGGCGAAAAACGCTTCACGCCAGGCTTCATTCGGCTTGGGGTGAACCATCTTCACCACATCGGCCAGCGAAGGCTGGTTACCGACCGAGGCCCTGCAACAACTGACGCTCGCTGGCGTTGTTCAACCAGTTCTGCACCAGGCGCTTGGGCTGCGAACCGAGGGACTTGCGCCCCGTCACACCACTGCGCAGGATCTGCACGAAGTTGCGCAACATCTTGCCATTGTCCACCACCTGCTCGAACACCTGAGGCACCAGCATCGAACGCTGGGCCGTCAAGGCCGCGAGCATCAGAGCCGGCATGTCCTTCATATGGCCTTTCTGCCGAGCATACAGAGCGGCCTTGGCGACATAACCGCTGTCGAGTTCCGCCACCCGCTTCAACACCTCTTCCAGCTGACTCTCGGCCGAGGCGTAAAAGGTCTGGTTCAGGCAACCGGTCACGGCCAATTGGGCCAGCTTGTGTTTGGCGGTGTAGGCATAGGCCGGAACCTGGGCCGCGTTCAGCGTGTCGCAGGCTGGCAGTGTTGCCTCTCGGGTGTTGAACAGCTTGAAGTTGGCCATCGTGGCGTCTCGCTCTGTTGTCTCGTTCGTTGCAATAGGTATTGCAGCCGACGTGCCAGGTTTTATTTTTCGAGCTGAATTATTTTTATCTTATTGATTTATATAGATATTTTTTAAATTTAGATTTCCTGAGAGTTAGGGCAAGACAGAGTGCTCGATATTTATCTATCCTTTGATATCGTTTTTTATCTTTAGGTATAAATATGCAGGCCAAGCGCACCGTCGCCATCGGTTTTATCGGCTCCACCCTCGATCGCGTCGGCAAAGGCGCCAATCGCTGGAGCCATTGGCGTCCGAGCGTGGGCCTGTGCCAACAGCCGGACGTGCTGATCAACCGCCTGGAGCTGATTCACGGTGTCGACGCACGGGACATCAGCCTGGCCGAGCGGATTCGCGAAGACATCCGCCAGGTCTCGCCGGAAACCGAAGTGCGCCTGCACCCCATGCCCCTGCGCAACCCCTGGGACTTCGAAGAGGTGTACGGCGCGCTGCATGACTTCACCACCGACTACCGTTTCGACACCGAACACGAGGACTACCTGGTTCACATCACCACCGGGACCCACGTGGCGCAGATCTGCTGGTTCCTGCTCACCGAAGCACGCTACCTGCCCGCAAGGCTGATTCAGACGTCCCCGGCGCGACGCAACAACGAAGAAGAGCGCGCCACCGGCACTCACGCACTGATCGATCTCGACCTGTCGCGCTACGACCGCATCGCCTCACGCTTCGCCCACAAACGCCTGGAGGGCCTGGCCTTTCTGAAAGCCGGGATCGTCACACTCAACGCTGCGTTCAATCGCTCCATCGAGCAGATCGAGCGGGTGGCCGTGCGCTCTCGGGCGCCCATGCTGTTGATCGGGCCGACCGGTGCCGGCAAGTCGTTTCTGGCCCGACGCATCTATGAACTCAAGCGCAGCCGCCATCAGATCCAGGGCCGCTTCGTCGAAGTCAACTGCGCCACCTTGCGCGGCGACGGCGCCATGTCCACGCTGTTCGGGCACATCAAAGGCGCCTTCACCGGCGCACAAAATGCCCGCGACGGCCTGCTGCGCGCAGCCGATGGCGGCATGCTGTTTCTTGATGAAATCGGCGAACTGGGCGCGGATGAACAGGCGATGCTGCTCAAGGCCATTGAAGAGAAGCGCTTCTTTCCTCTGGGCTCGGACACCGAGGTGGAGAGCGACTTCCTGATCATCGCCGGCACTCACCGCGACCTACGCAGCCGCGTAGCCGAAGGGCTGTTTCGCGAAGACCTGTACGCGCGTATCAACCTCTGGACTTTCGACCTGCCGGGCCTCGCCGGACGCCGCGAGGACATCGAGCCGAACATCGACTTCGAACTGGAACGCCATGCCCGCGAGCAAGGCCAACTGGTGCGTTTCAACCTGGAAGCGCGGCGCCGTTACCTGGCCTTCGCCAGCTCCAGCGAGGCAGTCTGGCTGGGTAACTTCCGCGAGCTGTCGGCCTCGATCACGCGCATGGCCACCCTGGCAGACAGTGGCCGCATCGATGAAGCGCAGACCCTGGAAGAAATCGACCGACTGCGCTACGCCTGGGGCCTGACACAACCGGAAGATGACCTGGATTCACTGCTGGGCGACAACGCCGAGATAGACCTGTTCGATCACCTGCAACTCAAGGCGGTGATCGACGTCTGCCGCGAGTCCGACAGCCTGTCCGATGCCGGGCGACGATTGTTTGGCGTATCCCGCCAGGCAAAGGCCCAACCCAATGACGCCGATCGTTTGCGCAAATACCTGGCACGCTTCGCTATTGACTGGAAGCAAGTGGCCGATACAAAACAATAGGATGCCGTGATCAACCGGTGCAGCCCCCACCAACGATTCAGAAGTGTGTTTAGAGGTCGAAGTGAGTTTCAGGAATCAGATTGAAGAAATCTTTCAAGGAAAGGCATTTGCAAGACCGCTTTTTTACTCCTACCCCGCAGGCTTGCGATTTGAGCTGTCCGAGTCGGGCACGGCCATTGAAATGTTCCTCCTGGCCCTGCAAAAGGCCCGACTGATATGCGATGACCTATTCCCCGAAGAGGGGTCGCTGGTGGTTTGCCTTCGCGGATACTCGGATGCCCTTCCCTCTGCCTACCGCCCCCTTTACTCGGAACTGAAAGCGGCGGGCATCAAGATCCCCAAGGACCGATGCTATTGGGTCGAGCCGGCACCTCGAGAGGAGTGGTTTGACGAAAACGTTCCTCAGTGCTGGTCGAGCGTGGCTTTCCACGCCCCCTTGTCGCAACTTCAGAACTTGCTCTGGTGCGCCATGGCACATGATTTCGGATACATCCAGCCACATCTGAGTTGCGCCATTTACCTGTTCAATCTGGAACAACAGGTAATGGCGCTCCCCTACGACGACCGTGGCATGGACGTGGTCGGCCCGAACCGGGAAGTGCTCTTGGGGCTGTATCAGAAGTACCCGCAGTACCTGCTGGACCATGACCGCCCCGAGATGGATGAAACCTTTGGAACACCAGCAGACGACCCTTCGTGCTGACAGCGACCACTCACACCAACCGCTGAATCTTCTGATGCTGCCAGACCAGTTTGTAGTAGGCGGTCTGCAACGCCAGCATGCTCAGGTAAGCCACCGGGAACGCCATCCACACCCCTTCAAGGCCAAAGCGCGCACTGAGCAGATACGCCACGGGCAGTTCGATCCCGAGGATGCAGAAAATCGAAATCGCCACCGGCATCAGCACCGTCCCGCTGGCGCGCATGATGCCACCCACCACCGCCTGAAACCCGAACACCAGCATGCTCCACAGCATGATCTGCAACAGGTATTCGGCCTGTATGCGGGCCGCCTGATCAGTGATGAACAGCCCCAAAAGCCAATGGGACAGCAGGTAGCCCAGCACCACCAGGCCACCGGTCAGCCCGACATTGATCAGCAACCCGGTGCGCAGGATCGGCCCGATGCGCTCCAGGCGTCCGGCACCAATGGCTTGCGCCCCGAGGATCGACGCCGTAATGGCGATCGACAGCGCCGGGAACTGCACGTAGTTGACGATCTGCGTCACCGCGCCGTAAGCCGCCGTGGCCCTGGGAGCCGTGCTGGTTGACCAGCGACAGAATCACCAACTCGGAGAGTGAAATCACCACCATCTGCAAGCCCGTGGGCAAACCGATGCGCAGCACTTTGCCGAGGATGCTCATGTCCAGCCGCATCGCCGCGAACAATGCCCGATCTGGCGCCAACACGTGCTGCCTGCGCAACAGGCGCCATGCCAGAAAAGCCATGGCCATGGCATTCCCCACCACGCCCGCAATTGCCGCACTTTGAATGCCCATGACCGGCAAGCCCAGCCAGCCACGAATCAACGCCGGCGTCAGTAACAGACCTGCACTCGCCGACACCAGCAATGCCAACAATGGCGACACCGTATCGCTCACGCCCCGCAACAACTGCGTGAACAGTACAAACACCAACAGCAGCGGCATGATCCACATCATCACCCGCGCATAGGCCACTGCATCCTCGAGCACATCCGCCGGCGTCCCTAACCCCACCAGCGCCTGGCGCGCAAACACGCTGCCGAGCACCGCCGCCACGACGCCAATGATCACCCCCAGCAACAAGGTCGCCCCGGCAATCGCCTTGACCATCCCCGGCTCGCGCGCGCCCCACGCTTGCCCGATCAACACCCCCGCGCCCGCGCCCAGCCCGATCACCAGTGCGATGAAGAAAAACACGATGGGGAACATCCCCGACACCGCCGCCAGCGCATGCGTGCCGAGCAGTTGGCCGATGTAGATGCTATTGAGCGTGCCCGACATGGACTGCAGGAAGTTGGAGAGCACCATGGGAGCCAGGAAGGCCAGATAGACCTTCCAGAGGGAGCGTTGGGCAGGATTTTGCATGAATGGAAACGGTCTCGGCAGGCGCAGGCGTATGGGAAAGGCTTCCAGGTGACGAAAAATCAACCATGCAGGCGCGAGGCGAAACAGGACCGCCTCTGATCATCCATTTCCCGAAGCTGGCGCAGACTATAACAGTGCGAAAAATCGTAGGGTGTGAAGTTATTTCAATAATGCCGAGGGCGAGTCGTCAAACATTTCACAGCGTTCGCTCCTTCGAATGAATTGACGCTGCCAATGGTACAGAAGTGGCTCAAGTGCCGACACCGACTCACTGCCTGTTTCAGCAATCGGCCTTCCCGACGCGCCAGCACCGCAATTGTGGTTAAAATGCCGCCCCTCGACACTGCTGGCCCTGCCCGATGAACCCTGACGCTCTCCACACCCTGCACGACCTTTTGCTGACAGCCCTGGCCAGCGCGCCGGAAGAAACCCGGCGCCTGTTTCATGGCCGTGGCCGACGCTGGCCGGGGCTGGAACAACTGACGGTCGACTGGATGCAAGGCGTGGTGCTGGTTGCGTTGTTCAAGGAGCCTGAACACGCGCAACTGGAAGCGTTGAAGCAGATGCTGATGGAGCTGACCGAGTCGCCCACCTGGGCAACATCCGGCGCCCATACGCTGTTGCTGCAACTGCGCTACCTGCCGCAAAGCACCACCGAATGGCTGCTGGGGGAAGCGATCGACGAATGGACGCTGACCGAAGGAGGCCTGCGTTATCGGGTGGACCTGGGCAAGAAGCAGAACAACGGCCTGTTTCTCGACATGCGCTATGGCCGCGACTGGGTGCGGGCCAATGCCCAGGGCAAACGCGTGCTGAACCTGTTCGCCTACACCTGCGGGTTCTCGGTGGCGGCCATCGAAGGGGGCGCCGAGCACGTGGTCAACCTGGACATGTCCCGTGCGGCGCTGAGCCGTGGTCGCGACAATCACCGACTCAATGGGCACGACCTTTCCAGGGTGACCTTCCTGGGCCATGACCTGTTCAAGTCCTGGGGCAAGGTGATCAACAGCGGCCCTTATGATCTGGTGATCATCGACCCGCCCTCGTTTCAGAAAGGCAGTTTTCTACTGACCAAGGACTACCAGCGCGTATTGCGCCGCCTGCCGGAGCTGCTCAGCAGCCATGGCACCGTGCTGGCCTGCATGAACGACCCGGCCTTCGGCCCGGACTTCCTCATCGATGGCGTGACGCGCGAAGCGCCCGGCCTGCGTTTCGTACAGCGCCTGGAAAACCCGCCCGAGTTCCCCGACACCGACCTCGAAAGCGGCCTGAAGGCCTTGGTGTTCACACTTGATGCGCAGCGGGAAAATGACGCTGACCACTAGGTGATCAGCGGCCACTGGGCCAACGCCCGATAACGGCCTTTATGCGATTCGAACAGACTGAAGTGGTTGGCTACCAGATGAAAATCCGGCGGGATTGCCGCTTCAGGAACCGGCGCCCGGTAGTTGCGCATCAAGGTCAAATGCGGCCGAAACTCCCGGGGCGTCTCCACAATCCCATAAGGCAGCAATGCCTGCTGCAAGGCATAAACCAATTGGCTTAATGCCTGCGGCGTCTGCTCCGGTGCCAGTAACAGGATGCCGGCGCGGCGCCATACATCGAGACGATCGAGAGGTACATTCAAGGCCTCGCCCGGCACTCGAACACCCGCGACGGCCGCGCAGATACCCGGAATCTGCGCCACCGCCACCGTCCCCAGAAACATCAGCGTCAAATGAAAATTGACCGCTGGCACTGCCCGCCCGTCACTCAACTCAAGCGCGCTGCGCCACCGGGCGATGGCACGTCGTTGCGCATCGCTGCACGGCAAGGCAAAAAACAAGCGCTTGAACGGCTCCCCCGGCTCGCGGGGCTCGCACCTATCGCTCATGCCTCGACCCTCCAGCGCATTGCGTTTTGAATCCCGCCAACGCCATCTTTGACCTCCCGGGCGACCTATACTTCAGGGATCATCCCGCTCGACACGCTGCCCACGTGCAGTGTGTCGAGCGGCCGTTCACCCAGGTGCAAGCCTGGCTTCGTTGCGAGGAGAACACCATGACGCGCAAATACATCGACTGCCGCGAATTCCCAAGCGACACCCATTGCTCTGTCGCCCTGTGCGCAGACTCTGAAAATGAACTGCTGGATGCCGCCGCGCAGCATGCAGTCTCCGTGCACAAGCACATCGATTCGCCGCAACTGCGGGAGCAACTCAAGACCCTGTTCCACGATGGCACACCCCCTCTTGAAGCTCCGCGGCTTGCGTGACACCGCCGCCCTGACCGCTTGCGGGACTCCGCGACAGAGTCCCGCGACGGACGCGTGAGCATTACCGTTCGGGAGCCACTACCCGGAACATGATGTTGATGTCGTTGGAAATAACCCCGAAATCTGCCCACTCGCCTTCACCGACCTTGAAGTCGGCGCGCTTGAGTATGAATTCACCCTTGAACACGCCGATACCGTTCTGGGGCTTCAGCGTGACCTGCGCCCTGACCACGCGGGTCATGCCCTTGAGCGTGAGCTTGCCGGTGACCGCATAACGGTTGTTGCCGAGCGCCGTCACGCGGGTCGATTCAAACCGCGCCACCGGGTAGACCGCCGTGTTGAACCAGGCCGGTTTTTGCAGCTCGCTGTTGGAGTCGCTGGAACCCACGTCGATACTATTGAGTTCAATGGTCAGTGTGGCATGGGCGGCAGTCGGGTTCGCCGAGTCAAAATCGAGCGCAGCCTCAAACGTGCCGAATGTGCCATACACCCTCGCCCCCATCTGGCCGTAGGTGAAACTGATCTGGCTGGCCGCCGCGTTCACTTGCGTGTACTCAACCCCGTGGGCGCCAGTCAAGGGGCCGACAGTGAGCACTGCGGCCAGTGCGATGGATTGCGCAAATCGATCGTTCATATGGCTCCCCGGTCAGGGCTCCGGCACATGAAATGAGGCTTGTCGGACCAAGCCCACCCATTGAAAGAAGTATGGGCGAAAGTCTGTCGCTGCAATCAATGAAATGAGGCATCGGTTATGGCCGCATGATCACAGCCTCAGCCCTCCTGTTGCGCGCACACCTCCCGCAGGCAGCCTCGCAACCAGCGATGTGCCAGGTCGGCATCCAGCCGTGGATGCCAGAGCATGGCGACGGTGAACGTCGGCAAGGAGAGCCCAAGTGCAAAGCTGTGCATCCCGGCACGCAGGTTCGCGGTGTGCCGTTCGGGGACACTGGCGATCAGGTCGGTGGTCCGCGCGAGTGCCAATGCAGTCGAAAAACCTGCAACGATCGTCACGATCTCCCGCTCAAGTTCGAGCGCCATCAGGGCCTCATCGATAGGCCCCTTGTCGAGCCCTCGCCGGGAAACGCTGATGTGCCTGCCGGCGGCGTAACGCGAGGGCGTGATCTCGCCCTGGCTCAGCGGGTGTCCCGCACGCACGACGCCGATGAAACGGTCCCGGAACAACGCCTGCGTGCGCACCTCCGGGCCGGCAGTCTTGCCCACGACCCCTGTCTCCAGATCGACGCTGCCGTCGCGCAGTGACGTGCTGTCTTTATCCGGCTTATGCACGAAGCGCAGCCGCACGCCTGGCGCCTCCTCGCTGATACGCGCAATGAGATCCGCGGCGAAGTTCTCCACGAAACCTTCGCTGGTGCGCAGCGTGAAGGTTCGGACCAGCCGCTTGAGATCAAGCGCTTGCACAGGACGCAGCACCGCTTCTGCGTCCTGCACCAGTTGACTGACCTGCTCGCGCAGTTCAAGCGCTCGCGGGGTCGGAACGAGGCCGCGTCCGGCTCTGACCAACAATGGGTCCCCCGTCGCCTCACGCAACCGTGCCAGTGCCCGGCTCATGGCCGATGGGCTCAGCCTGAGCCGCTGTGCTGCACGCGCAACACTGCCTTCGGCAAGCAACACATCAAGGGTGACCAGCAAATTCAAATCAGGCGTCGACATGCATCGCTCCCGGCACGGCATTATTGTGATACGGCGTTCAACGCACGAATTAAGTGCAAGTGGTGCGCCTTCCGCCATGTTAGGCGCGGGCGTAGATTTCTGACAGCTCCATTTCGGGAGCCGTCAGGAAGGGGCAAGATGAAACCGATCAACACAACACCCGATGAGGCAGTCTCCACACCACCCGCACTTTCGGCTCGCGGGGTGCTCGCCAGTCTGTCGCTGTCCATGTTGCTGTCCTCGTTGGGCACCAGCATCGCCAATGTGGGCCTGCCGACCCTGGCCCAGGCGTTCGATGTGTCTTTTCAGGCTGTCCAGTGGATCGTGCTGGCCTACCTTCTCGCCATCACCACGCTGATTGTCAGCGTCGGGCGGCTCGGCGACCTCACCGGCCGTCGGCGACTGCTGCTGGCCGGCATCTCGGTGTTCACCGTCGCCTCGGCCCTGTGTGGCTTCGCGCCCACGCTCGGATTACTGATTGCGGCTCGGGCGTTACAGGGGCTCGGCGCGGCGACCATGATGGCCCTCACCCTGGCCTTTGTCGGCGAGACCGTTGCGAAGGCAAAAACCGGGCGCGCCATGGGGTTGCTGGGGATGATGTCCGCAATCGGTACCGCCCTGGGCCCATCGCTCGGCGGGGTGCTGATCGCCGGGCTCGGTTGGCGAGCCCTCTTTCTCTTCACGGTGCCGCTGGGCGTTTTGGCGTTGCTGCTTGCGTATCGCTACCTGCCCACCGATTACCCAAAGCCGACGTCCCGCAGGGTCGGCTTCGATTTCACCGGTACGCTGTTGCTGGCCCTGACGCTCGCAGCTTATGCACTTGCCATGACGATGGGCCGAGGCCATTTCGGCCCCCTCAACATAGCCTTGCTGCTGGCGGCTTTCGTCGGTGCCGGCCTGTTCATCCTCGCCGAGGCGAAAGCCGTGTCGCCGCTGATTCAACTCACAACGCTCCGCGATCCAGTGCTGAGCGCAAGCCTGGCCATGAGCGCACTCGTTTCGACGGTGATGATGGCAACGCTGGTGGTCGGGCCCTTCTATCTAGACCATGCGCTCGGACTGGATCCCGCGCAGGTCGGGCTGACCTTATCGGTCGGGCCGTGTTTCGCTGCGCTGACGGGTATCCCCGCCGGTCGCCTGACAGACCGCTTTGGTGCCTGGCGCACGACCCTCGCCGGGCTTATCGCCGTGGCGCTCGGCTGCCTGTCGCTGGCGCTGCTGCCACAGCGTTTCGGGGCTTACGGCTACCTCGCCCCCATCGTGGTAATCACGGTTGGCTACGCACTGTTCCAGACAGCCAACAACACCGCCGTCATGGCCGATGTTCACCCTGGCCAGCGCGGTGTCATCGCCGGCATGCTCAACCTGTCACGTAACCTGGGGCTCATCACCGGTGCGTCCGCGTTGGGCGCAGTGTTTGTGCTTGCATCAGCGGCAAACGACATCACCACGGCACCCGCCGACGCAGTTGGCAGCGGTATGCGGATCACGTTCGCGGTGGCGTTGGTGCTAATCATCACGGCACTTGCCATCGCCCTGAGCAATCGAGCACTGGCTGCACGTCCACCGCTCACTGAAAACCTTTCATGACGCAGAAAAGACGCCACGCGGGTGGTTTTCCGCACGCTAAACATTAGTCTGCGCAGGGCCAAATCGCGCATCATGGGCGCAGTCAGTTCAAGGGAGACTTACATGTTTGTCAGATCATTGGTTAAGCGTCTGGGCGCGTTATCGCTGGGGCTGGCGCTCGCCGCCACGGCCATGGCAAGTGAGGAATCGCAACTGGTCGAGTCCATCAACGCCTACCGCAGCCAGGTCCAGCGCTGTGCAGGCCAGGCGTCTCACGAGTTGCCACCGCTGGCGTCCGACTCGCGCCTGATTTTATCCGCCGGCAACATTGGCGACTTGCAGCAGGCGATGGCGCGAGCGGCTTATCCGATGGTCAACGTGCAAGCGATCAGCCTCTCGGGGCCACGTGATGCCCAGTCAGCCATGAAGGCGGTGCAAGAGAGTTTTTGCCAGGTTGTACTGGACCCGCAATTCGTCGATGTCGGCGTCAGCCGGGAGGGCCGCGAATGGCGCATCGTGCTGGCGCGACCGCTATTGACTGCTCGCCTGGGCGACTGGCAGGCGGAAGGCCAGAAACTGCTCGACCTGATCAACACCGCCCGCTCGCAACCGCACCAATGCGGCAACCAAGCCTTTGCCGCCACCACACCGCTGGCCTGGAATGCCACGCTGGCGAGCGCGGCTCAAGGTCATGCCCGGGGCATGGCCAATAACAACTTCTTCGATCACAAAGACCGCGAGGGTCACACCCCCGGTGACCGGGCCGAACTGGCCGGCTACATCGCCCAGCAGATCGGCGAGAACATCGCCGCCGGGCAGGACACCGGGCGCAAGGTGATCGATGGCTGGCTGGCCAGCGCCGGCCACTGCGCCAACCTGATGAACCCGCAGTTTCGCGAACTGGGTGCGGCCTATGCGGTTGATCCAAAGAGCGATGCCGGGATTTACTGGACAGCGATGTTGGGTACGCAGTGAGTGCGTTTGCGACCGAGCAGTCGTCCGACGACATCCTTCAGCGTCCAGCCTGGCTAGACGTGTTTCTGAACCCATCCCAAGCAAGAGCAGCAACCACATGAATCCACCGTCGATCAGCCTGTTCCCTGACTTCATTTCAGTTCCACAACCGTTGTTCGACAGTCTGAAGGATTCGGTTCAATGGGACGAACGCATGCGGGCCAGGAAGACCGCGAGTTTCGGTGCGCCTTACGACTACTCGCAGATCACCTACCCTGCGATCCCGATGCCCGCCGCGCTGGATGAGCTCTGTTCACGCATCGAAGCACAACTGGGGTTTCGTCCGAACAATTGCCTGCTCAACTACTACCCGGACGGCCGCTCATCCATGGGGTTTCACTCGGACGCGAGGGAGCAGTTCGTTGAAGGCACAGGCGTCGCGATTGTTTCACTGGGCCACCCCCGCTCAATCCTGTATCGGCACAAGCAAGAGCACACTGCAGAGTTCGGCTACACACTCGCCAGCGGCTCGCTGCTCTACATGTCCGACGCCGTTCAAGAGCAATGGCTGCATGCGATTCCAAAAGAGCTGGATGCGGGAGAACGCATCAGTCTCTCCTTTCGATTGCTCAAGGATGAATCGCTGCAACAGCCTCTTGAACCCAAACCAAGCGAGTGATTTCAGCTCCCGGGTGAAATCCGTTAGGCTTGGGGTTTTATTTTCCAGGATGGACCCCGCATGCCCACGCTTGATACCTCACTGCAAGACGCCGCCGCGCCGGATGGCGTCTGTTACGGCTGCGGCGGCAGCAACCCACATGGATTGCACATCAAGAGCGCGTGGCACGAGGATGGGGTGCATGTCATGGCCGAGCATCTGCCAGATGCCAAGTATTGCGGCTGGCCCGATCTGGTGTACGGCGGGCTGATCGCGATGCTGGTCGATTGCCACTCGAACTGGACGGCAATGGCCTATCACTACCGAGCGGAACAGCGCACGGTTGGCAGCCTTCCGCGCATCGACTGCGTGACCGGCAACCTGGGCATCAAGTTCATCAAACCGACACCGATGGGTGTGCCGCTCACCTTGCGGGCGAAAGTCGAGGGTGAGGTTGGACGCAAGTGCCGCGTCATCTGCGAGGTGTACGCCGGCGACGTGCTCACTGCCATGGGCGATTCCATTTTTGTTCGCGTCGATACCGTGCAGTTGGCGGCGGCGGCGCATGGCCGTGAGGTTTGAGGTCTGATCACATCAAGTCAGAGGGAGCACGCGCACATGGACGGGCTTCACCACGGTAGCTGCCTGTGTGGCGCTGTAAAATATCGCGTATCAACGGAACTGAAAGCCGTTACCCATTGCCATTGCCGCATGTGCCAAAAGGGCCATGGCGCGGCGTTCGCAACTTACGCGAGTGCTCCCAGGTCAGCGGTTTCCATCATCACAAACGCGCAGGCGCTCAAGGGTTATGAGTCGTCAGAAGGCGTTACCCGTCAGTTCTGCTCCCACTGCGGATCGTCACTGTTCTGGTCTGATTCCAAGGGACCTTACTCGGAGTGGATTTCTATAGCCCTGGGTACGCTGGATACAGCGCTGCCGGCGCTAAAGCAGAAACACGCCTGCATTGACTCGAAAGCGTGCTGGTATGAACTCGGGGGGCAACAGGCTCTCGTGTAGGGAGGTGTGTTTAAAGCGGAGAAATGGTGGCAAGGGCACCAATCGCGATGGTCAAGATCAGAAAACCACCCAGAAAAACCGACATCTTCAACATTTGGCCTCCAAAATTATAAGTCTGCGGTCGCGGCGTCATTGTGAGGCGACAACTGAGTCGGTTACAGAAGCAGATAACGAAGAAAAATACGGATCAGTTAAGCAAGTCCGCACCGGCTCATCGCCACCCGACCTCAATGAGGGCCATCGGCTGCACTCAATCTAAAGCGGCCAACCGACCTCTGACTCCGGTCGCTGTTCTTGCGCTTTTCAGCGGAGAAACCAGAGAATGGCGCTTCTTCTCGAGAGCAAAAATCGAGAGCGCAGTCAGTCACTTTGTCAAAAAGGAGCCCCACCATGACGGATACCCAACCTGCAAAACCAGTCTACGAACCCATCCCAAGTGAACTGCTGACCAGTATGCAGCGCCTGAGGACACAGCTCGGCGAGCTGATTTCCAGCGAGTTCCCGGGAAAGTCGCTGACGGGTACGCCAGGCGATTTCACGCTGTTGCAGGACGTCGTGGATGCGCAGATCCTGGCTGATTCCGACATCAAGGCCTGGGAGGCCATGGGCATCGTGTTCGGTGATGCACTGAGCATCGAAATTCCGGGCCTCTCGTGGGTTCAGGTCACCGATGAGTATGGCGTCGACCCGGTCCTCAGGTATCAGGAGACGACGGTTCAGATCGGGGTAGCCACCATGCTGCTCAAACGGGTTGAACAAGGCGAAGAAATCAACATTAAACACATGGTCCACTGGCTCCAGGCGTTCATCGAGACCCGGGCACACGAGTATCAGTGAGACTTATGGGTTGGAGCGGTTTCGCTCCTGCCGCCCCCCTTTTTCACGTGATGCCTCCAGTGAACAGGGGCCGCGCGGGCCTAACCTCGCCAACTAGAGCAACCGTGGCATGCGCCCGGGGTTCAGCGTTGCAGCCTCGCCGAGACGCTCCTGCACAAACACTTTTGCATGGTGCGTCATCTGATCGAGGTGCCGGTCTCGCTTCTTCTCCGCATCCACCATCGCTCTTTTTCCGTGTTGCTGAAGCAGATACGTGTGAATCTGCTGCACCTCCAGCGAGCGGTAGATCGGGGCAACATCCAGCACGGCCAACAGACCGTCGGTGCCGTGATCGCGTGTATTCATGAGCACCTGAGGCCCGCGAGCGCCCACCACCTGAAACCCCATCGCCTCGAAATACGGCACCTTGCCGACCACGCAGGCCAGTTCAGCGTGCGGGTATCGACCGACCATTTTTTGCAGCATCGCACGCGCTACGCCCTGACGCCGGTGGCTGACATGCACGCCCATGTAAGCCACGGCGCACGCTTCAGGGTCATCCTTCACCGGCAAATACAGCAGGAAGCCGACAACCTGGTCAGGGTCCTGCGCATCCAGCGCCACGATTAACTCGACCGGGATGCCCTTGGAGCCATCCATGGCGTCCAGGTAGAGATGAACCTCGAACCCGATGCCGTACTGATACAGGTTGTACAGCGGATTGCTCGGCGCGATGGCGACCATGCTGATGTCGGTGACGTAGTCGACAACCATCTGCAATATCTGGCTTTTGATGGACTCGGGTGGTGGGGTTTCAAAGAGGGTGATGCTCGACATCGCGTTTCAGACTCCAGGGCTTAAGGCGTGCCCGCGACGTGAAGAATCGGCGCCGGGCGGGGCCATCATACCCCGTCTTCACACGTGCAACGTACGACGCGGTTTGTCTGCCGCCCTTCCCCCTGGCGTCACGCCGGGAGGGTTGGCGAAGCGCCTGTGTCTTGACAACCGAAAATCAGACCGACTATTGTCTGACAACCTGATCACCAAGGTTTTCTTATGTTTGAGCTTCAGCGCCCCGACTCTCTCGTAGTGCGTGTTGTCAGCGCCATTCGCGCCGAGATCGACTCCGGGCAGCTTGCTCCTGAGTCGCGCTTGCCGACCGAGCAACAGTTGGCGGAACAGTTGAACGTCAGCCGTTCAGTGATTCGCGAGGCCATCGCCCAGCTCAAGGCTGACGGTGTACTGATTGCTCGGCGCGGCCTTGGTTCGTTTATCTCCCAGACGCCCGCCGGGACGGTGTTCCGTTTCCCGAAGAAAGACGGCCGCCGGCCGGACCTGACGCAGATGTTCGAAATGCGCCTGTGGATCGAAACCCAGGCGGCCTCGATTGCCGCGCAGCGCCGAGACGAAGCCGACCTGCAACGCATGAAAGAAGCGTTGCAGGAAATGCACGACAAGCGCACCGACTTCGAAGCCGCAGCCCTGGCGGACGTTGAGTTTCACCGGGCCATCGCTGAAGCCACCAAGAATGACTACTTCGTGGCCTTTCATGACTTCCTGCGGAGTCAGTTGGCGGCTGCACGCAAAACCGCCTGGGAAAACTCGGCATCACGTTTTGTCGGGGGTTCGGCAGACGCCGCCCAGGAACATGAAACGTTGTACCAGGCCATCGTCGCGGGTGATCGCCATGCGGCGGCGGCCTGCGCCGACGCTCACTTGCGAGCATCGGCCAAACGCCTGCAACTCGAGCTTCCTGCCACCGACTAAACCCATCAACACCTGACACCCTGAAAGCGTGCTACTGCACGCACGCTTTTAACCGATTCATTAGTCTGACAACCTGATAACTAGACCGACAATCACTGATCCAAGGTAACCCCACAATGATTTATGACTTTTGCATCATCGGCGGCGGAATCGTCGGCCTTGCCACCGCGATGGAGTTACTCAAACGCCAGCCCAACGCATCACTGGTGATTCTGGAAAAGGAAAACGTCCTGGCCAAACACCAGACGGGTCATAACAGCGGCGTGATTCATGCCGGTATCTATTACGCGCCGGGCAGCCTCAAGGCTGACTTGTGCAAGCGCGGCGCCGAGGCGACCAAGCAGTTCTGCACCGAACACAAAATCAAGTTCGACGTCTGCGGCAAATTGCTCGTGGCCTCCACCGCCCTTGAGGTCGAGCGAATGGAGGCGCTGTATGCGCGCTCACAACTCAACGGCATGAAAGTCGAGCGTCTTGATGCTGATGAACTGCGTCGCCGCGAGCCGAACATCATCGGGCTCGGCGGTCTGTTTCTCAACGCCACCGGCATTGTCGATTACCGCGAAATATGTGAAACCATGGCCCGCGTCATCAGCCGCAGCGGCGGTGAGATCTGCCTGGAAAAGACCGTCACCGCTATCGAGGAAAACGGCGACAACGTGACGGTCAGCACCCATGACGGTGTCTGGCGCGCGAAGAAACTGGTGGTCTGCGCCGGCCTTCAATCCGATCGGCTGGCGACACTTGCCGGTGTCAAAATCGACCACCAGATCATTCCGTTTCGCGGCGAATACTTCCGCCTGCCCGCGTCGAAAAACAACATCGTCAATCACCTGATCTACCCCATCCCCGACCCGGAGCTGCCGTTTCTGGGCGTGCACCTGACCCGCATGATTGATGGCAGCGTCACCGTAGGCCCGAATGCCGTGCTGGGGCTGGGCCGTGAAAACTACAAGAAGTTTTCGGTCAACTGGCGAGATGTGGCCCAGTACGCAAGCTTCCCGGGCTTTTGGAAAACCATCTGGCAAAACCTCGGCTCCGGCAGCGTTGAAATGAAGAACTCATTGTTCAAATCCGGCTACCTGGAGCAATGCCGCAAGTATTGCCCGTCACTGAACATCGACGACCTGCTGCCGTATGAAGCGGGCATCCGCGCCCAGGCCGTGATGCGCGACGGCACCTTGGTCCACGATTTTCTGTTCGCCGAAACGCCCCGCATGCTTCACGTGTGTAACGCGCCCTCTCCCGCCGCCACTTCAGCCATCCCGATTGGCGCAATGATCGCCGACCGGATTTTCAAACCCCGCTAGCCCCGCCGCCAGCAATCGCTTGCGCTGCATCGGTGATGGCTGTTGGCAGACCGACGAACAGGCACAAGACAAGACAAGACAACACTCCATTCGCCCGACGGCGAATAGAGAGCACTACGCGTCACCTTGACAATAAATATAAAGACTTAAAGGAAGTACAAAATGACGGTAATTGAAAAGACCCAATCCTCAGCGGAAACCCCGGAACAAACCAAAAAACGCCTGCGTAAAGTGGCAGCGGCTACCATCTTTGGTTCCATGCTGGAGTGGTACGACTTCTACTTGTACGCCACGATGGCGGCGATCGTTTTTTCGAAAATCTTCTTTGATAACAGCGACCCGAAAACCGCGACGCTTCTGGCCTTTTCCACGTTCGCCATCGGGTTTATTGCCCGTCCGTTTGGCGGGGTGCTGTTCGGCTACCTGGGCGACAAGTTCGGCCGCAAACAAGTGCTGGTGGTGACGTTCTGCATGATGGGCGTGTGCACCACCCTGATCGGCCTGATCCCCAGCTACGCCTCGATCGGCATTTGGGCGCCGATTGTCCTCGTCGCCGTCAGGATCATTCAGGGGTTGGGGGCCGGGGCCGAATTGTCCGGGGCAGCCGTCACCTCCTACGAGCACGCCAGCGAAGGCAAACGCGGAAGCCAGGGCGCATGGCCTGCACTGGGCTTGAACCTGGGCCTGCTGCTTTCATCGTTGACGGTGTATCTGCTGACCATCAACGGCAATGACTTCCTGCTGGCAGGCGGATGGCGCATCCCGTTCATTTGCAGCATTGCGCTGGTCGGTGTCGGTCTGTGGGTACGCAACAGCATTCCCGAAACACCTGAGTTCAAAGAGCTGAGCAAGGAAACGAAAAAAGCCCAGGCGTCGCCGTTGAAAGCGTTGTTCAAAAACGACCTCAAAGGCTTGGCAGTCGTGTTCTTCGTGGCGGTTGGCTACAACGCGCTGAGCTACATTTTCAAAACCTTCTCGCTGGCCTACCTGACCCAGTTCAAAGGCGTTGATGTTCACGTCACGTCGCTGTCGGTCACGATCGCCAGCCTGGTCGCCATTGTGGCCGTGCCCTTCTTCGGCTGGCTGTGTGACAAATGGAGCAGCAAGACCGTACTGATGCTCGGCGGCGTGTTTTCCCTGCTGTTTGCCTACCCGTTCCTGGCGCTGCTCAACACCGGTGAAAGCCTGATGATCTACATCGCCATCGGCGTGGGCACCGGTATCCTTGCGCCCATGATGTTCGCTCCGCAGGGGTCCTTCCTGAGCCGCCAGTTCCCGACCCAGACCCGCTCTTCAGGCTTTGGCACCGGGCGCGAAATCGGTACGGCAATTGCCGGTGGCCTGGCACCGCTGGGTGCCTTGTCCCTGGTGTCCGCGTCCGCAACGCATTCCACCGATGGCGTGGTTATCATTCTGGCGATTGCGTCGGTACTGGTAGTGGTTTTCGCCTTGTGCGACCAGGGGCGCAAGCACTCGGCGTTCAAGAACTGACAGGCAACATGATGGGGGCATCAACTGCCCCCATTCACCCGCGGCCGGACACTCAGTGCCGAGTGCCCAACGCCGTCAGCAATGCGGCATCACGCCCATAAATGTCCGGGGCATAGAGCAACTGCCCCTGGCTATCGACCTGCACGGTCCAGTAAGTGAGGAGGATCGGCACCGGCGCCGCCAACCGGAATTCGTGCGTCAGCCCCGTGGCCAACAACACGTCGGTCCGTGCACGCTCGGCCGGGCTCAACAACAGATCCCGTAACTGCAACGCATGCTCGACCCTGACACAGCCGGAACTGAAGGCGCGCGGCCCCTTTTGGAACAGCGCCTGGCTGGGGGTGTCATGCAGGTAAACGGAGTACGGGTTAGGGAAGCGGATAGCCATCTGCCCCAGCGGGTTCTTCGGCCCGGCGTTTTGGCGCAGGAGGATGTTGCCAGGGTTTTCCCAATCGATCTCGTCCACCGCCAATGGATGGCCATCGCTATCGAGCACCTGCAAATTTTGTCTGTTGAGGAACGTCTGGTCCCGACGAATTTCCGGCAGTTTGTCCTCCCGCATAATGGTGGGCGGTACCGTCCAGGTCGGGTTCAGGGTCAACCGCGTGACCGAAGATTTCAGCATCGGCGTCTGCCGCTCCGCACGCCCCACCTGGGTGCGTGTCTGCCAGACCGGCCTGCCACCCTGATAAACCGTCAACTGCGCTGCCGCAATGTTGACCAGCAGGCTATCGGGCTCCAGATCCTGTGCCAGCCAACGAAAGCGTTCGAGGTTGATGCGCAACTGCTCGCGTCGTACTGCCGGGCTGACGTTCAACTCAGTCAAGGTGCCCGGCCCGATCACGCCATCCGCTTGCAGCGAATGGCTTTGCTGGAAGCTCTTCACCGCCCCCACCAGCTCTGTGTCGTACGTGTTGCCATCACGGGCAGAGACGCTCGTCAGGTATCCCTCGCTGAACAGTCGCTGTGCGAGTTCCGGAACGCGTTTGTCCTGCATGTCCGGGCGCAGCAAAGGACCACTGGCGAGGGTAGTCCACTGAGGCAGCACCCGCTGGCGCTGCTGGGAATAGAGGCGACGCAACGTCTGATACTGCTCCAGGTCAGGACGGGCCTGGGTAAAGGCCGATGCAATGTCCTGCAAGCCCGGCCCGGCAATCGCAAGCACCTCGGCGTTTCGATCATGCTGCAATTGCTGGGCATGCCACAACGGTTCGAAGCGGGCTTGCAGCAGGCGGCCATAACGCAGGTCCTGCAAGGCTTGCAGATAATGCTGACTGATCGTGATGTCGGTGCACGTCGCATTGCCTACGGCCGGGCCGGCGACCAGGTTGTAGCGCGCAGGGTCCAGGCCATCATCGGCCAACTGTTGGAATTGTGCCTGCAAGGCCGGTAAACGCCCGTCGACGGACCAGATCAGGACGTTGTTCTGTTGCAGGTAAAACGCCTGTAACAGCGTCTGAGCCGGCCCGTCGAGACGCGCGGCAAGGGTCGGGCAATCGACCGACAGTTGCATTAAAGCGGCCTGCACCGGGCTTGCCAGTTCGGCCAACTCATCCTGGCCGGTTGCGACCAATGGCGCAGCGAGCAGGCAAATGCTCAAGTAACATGCGTGTTTTTTGAACAACTGCTTTACTCCATTCGATGGCCGTCGTATTGACGGTCAACCTCTGCTGCAGGGGCGGCAAGTAATCTGGCCAGAGGACAATCAGGCCCGCCGGGGGAGCGACAGGACGTCGGGAGCCAAAACTACAGTGGGGACCCTTTACGCATGCTTACCTTTTTGCGCCGGCTCTGTCTGGCCGCCATGACCTTGGGTGCCATGTGCACGCCTGCGCTCGCCGCCAGCACCAACCAACAGACGTTGTACAACAGCCTCGCGCACGCCGCTCCGGAACTCAATCCCCAGGCACTAAAAAGTGCCCTCTCTGCCATGCAATGCGCCGTCAATGGTGGCGCCCGGCAAGCCCAGCACCTGGCGGTGATCGACTACTCCCAACCCTCCACGGAACGACGCCTGTGGATTTTCGACCTGCGCACGAAGTCTTTGGTGCTGCGTGACCTGGTCGCCCATGGGCAAAAGTCCGGGGAAAACTTCGCCACACAATTCTCCAATAACATGGGCAGCCACCAGTCCAGCCTGGGCCTGTTCCGCACCCAGGAAAGCTATGAGGGCAGCCACGGTTACTCGCTGCGCATGGACGGTCTGGAGCCAGGCTTCAATGACCGTGCCCGCGACCGTGACATTGTGATTCACGCCGCCGACTACGTGACCCCGTTGTGGAGTCAGCGCCAGGGCCGCATCGGACGCAGCCAGGGTTGCCCGGCCGTGCGGCCGCAAGTGGCGCGCAAAGTCATCGACAAACTCAAGGATGGCCAGTTCATGTTTTCCTGGTATCCCGACCAGCGCTGGCTTAAATCCTCCGCCTACCTCAACTGCCGACCCCATCAGGTCGCCAGCATCCTCAGCACCAACAACGGCTAACGTCAGGCGCGGTGTTGACAGGGCTGCGCCGTGAAGAGCGTGCGGCCCAAATCTCGCGCCGCGTTCAGATGACCCGCCGGGGCCCGGGTTTCCGACTCAAGCAGCAGCTCGGACGTCACGACGCTAGCGCCGCAGTAGTCGAAAACCCCATGGTCAATCTGCGTCTTCATGGCGGCGGCATAACCGTGCCGCTCATAGGTTTCCCCGTCAGCACCCCCAACGCCAACCAGGTGAACGTGCAGGTGATGCAGCTTCTTCACCAGTTTGGCATCCGAACTGAAATCAAACGCCCAGCCGTTGGCGAACACCCGATCGATCCATCCCTTCATGAGCGCCGGCATCGACCACCAGTAAACGGGATAGACCAGCACCAGGGCATCCGCCCGGTCGACCCTCGCCTGCTCGGCGGCGACATCGGCGGGAGGCGCCGTCTCCCTGTGGTGGACGGCGGTGTCGGCTGCGGTGAACCGCGGATCAAAACCCTCTGTGAAAAGGTCCGCGATTTCAAAAGAATGGGAAGGATTGGTCTGGACCAGCCCCTCAGCGATTTGCCCCGCGAGGCTATGGGTCAGGGAGCCGGGATCGTGATGAGCGACAACAATGAGTGCGTGCATGCCAAAGACTCCAGCGACGGTTTGAGGGCAACAGGCAAAGCCTATATACTCTTGGTAAGTTATGGTCAGTAAGTTACTTTCGGTATATTGCCATGTCAAGCATCGACACCAGAGCGTCAGACGACGCCGCGCCACCGCGCCGCCGCCTGTCGAGGGAAGACCGCCAACGTCAGTTGCTGGACGTCGCGTGGCGGCTGATCCGGGAAGAAGGCACGGAGGCGTTGACGCTGGGACGGCTCGCCGAGCAGGCGGGCGTGACAAAACCCGTTGTCTATGACCACTTCAACACGCGGCCCGGACTGCTGGCGGCGCTGTATCAGGAATTCGACGCACGCCAGACCGCGCTCATGGACGCCGCGCTTGAAACCAGCGAACCGACCCTGCCCAGCACGGCCATGGTGATCGCATCGTCTTATGTCACCTGCGTGCTGCTTCAGGGCAACGAGATACCCGGCGTGATCGCAGCGCTCGCCAGTTCGCCCGAACTGGAAAAAATCAAACGCGAGTACGAGGTCATCTTCCTGAACAAATGTCGGGTTGCCCTCTCCCCCTTCACCAGTGAAGGTGCCATCGCGCCCGCCGGCCTTCGGGCGATGCTCGGTGCCGCAGAGGCACTTTCCCATGCCGCCGCCACCGGAGAAATCACCCCCGGACAGGCGCAGGACGAACTCTTCGAAACGATCGTCGCCATGGTCGACAGAAGCGCACGTGACACGCCTGAGCTTGTTGCGGGCGGTTAGTTTAAGCAGTCCTAGTCGCCACCTGAGCACCCCGCGCAGAGCGGCACATTGTCCATCCAGAAACCCATCGGTTCGATCAGGTCAGAACACTTCCACGCAGCAAGGAATGCGAATGAACTTCTTCAAAAAACTGCTCCACGCATTGAAAAAACCCTCAAGCCCGGGCACCGGGCTTCCCGCTCAAACCGTGACTATTGATCCCGCTCACGCAGCGCGGGAAAGCACCCACGCCTGCCTGGATCATCATTGGCAATCCGTGGGTACGATGGAACAGGATGTCTTGGGATACGCCATCAGCCCAGCGTTTACAGGCGGCTCCGCCTGGCCCTCGACGCGCCAGGCTTATCGGGTTGTTCGACGCGGCGAATCCGTCATTCTCGCAACCGATGGCATGTCCGATCCGTTTGAGGATGCTGAAGGTTTGGGCAATGGTTTCGAGATGGAGTTGTTCCTTGAAACGCCAGATCTGCCGGCCGCGTTTCGAGGCACATTGGGAAACATAGGCCCTCTCCAAGACAGTTGGGCGTTTGAGCTGCTCGAACATGTCGGGAAAACGGTAGCAGAAGCCGGCGGCATCACGGCCCAACTGGACCAGTACGGTGCACTGTCTCTGGAGCTTCCCGGTTTCAGTCAGTCGAACCGGTTGAGCACCCAACTGCCCGCACAGTTTGTGACCGATGACGACGCTATCGGCGTACTGCTGGGTGGTCCCGCCCCCGACTTCCCTACCCGCCTGGATGACATGCCATTGTCCCCGGTCAGGCTGGTTCCGGTTCAGTTGCTAACGGCTTCGGAACTTGAATACATCCGCTGTGGAGGAGGCAAGGCGCGCTCCGATCTGGTCGCCAGGCTGGAGGCCGCTGGTGTTAAGCACTTGAGCAGCCTTAAACGCACGAGTCTCATCTAGCTGTTTAGCTGTGGAGATTTTCAAACATTGCCTCCCCCCCAACCTCCCGGACGGTTGATTCGGCGTGTCGCCCAAAAAGAAGATCAACACGGCCGGTCATGCAGCCACACAGACACAGAAGTGACGAAAGCTGTAAAAGCCGTCGGTCTCAGGCCATTGAATCTTCTGCAATGCGTCCACGCCGCGCGGCCAGACTTCATTATTCAGGAGCGCCTCGTAGGTGTAGGAGCCCTTGACGTTACCGCAGTACGTCCGGCACCAATTGACTCTGTCGCTGGTCGTTTCTCTTTCGAGAACCGTCTTGATCAAGCCAAATACCTCACTGGGGGGCGATACATCAACGCCCGCCGAGGATCTGATCCCGATGTTGCCGAAATAAGCGACGTACTTTTTTTCACCGATATAAAGATTCTCGATCAACACCTGATCATCGTCTGTCTTGCCCCAAAAGGCTGAGAGAAAGACATGAAGCGAGTTGTCCATGAAACGCCGTAATGCATCGCCAAAGGCTTCATCACCCTCTCCAAAACCCGCAAAGCACTCCTCAATGATCACGTTCGGCTCGATAAAAACCTGAATATCCAAACGCCCCAATGCCTCTCCTGGATACCAGTACGCCCGGATGGCAGGTAACCGTCCTTCCGGCAGGAGCCAGTCATCCTCCACACCGCAATCAAGACCATGTTCAGTCATGATATTGCGCAAGACATCCTGAGTATTTATTTCAGTCATTCGCACTCCGATTGCTTGCCGCATAACGTTCGATAGCCCAAACAGGCTGCCGGCAGCACGTTGTTAAACTGCTGCCGCCTCAAGAGCACAGGAAGTGCTCCGAAATCCGGGTCATGCGGATTTTAATATCTCGACCAGAGCGCAGAACGCTCTCTGGCTTACCGGCCAACAGCCATACATTGGATCATACGAATCCTCAGCGGTGAAGTGCTGCGACATGCGAAGAGCCCGGGCTCAGCGTCGTAGAGCTTGTGGCGTTTCTCTGTTTTTTGAATGACCTGCAGTGCCGCGAGCCACTCAGAAACTCATCTCCCTTCAATCGACAATGAAGAGCTTGGCTCCAGATCGGCTGTAAGACTGGTGCGCCTCTGCATTGTCCCCTACCTGATAACTCATGCCGGACGTCAGAACGAACTTTCGACCATCATCGAGAGTCGTCTCCAACTCGCCTTCCATGCAGAACAACACATGCCCTTTATGACACCAATGGTCAGCACGATAGCCGGGTGTGTACTCCACCCAGCGCACGCGAATTTGATTGGGGTAGTTTCCAAAATACCGGGTTCGCCAATAGGCCATCCCCGTCTCGCCCTGGTGCTCCGTCCTGTCAATTTCCGCCCAGTTCGTAATACCGAAAGCAAAAGCATCCATTTTCATCAAACCGCTCCCTACAGGTTATTGGGAAGTAATGGCTGGAAGTATATTTCAGACATGAAAAAGCCCAACCTGAAAAGGTTGGGCCTACTCGCTGAAAAGCAGGGGCAGGACGGCGTGCTTCGCCGTGGCCTCCAGCGGTGGTTTTGCGCGCAACGTTTCTCCGGCGTCCTGTCGACCGAAAATTCCTGCCGCTATCACGCTATAAAAAAAGATCAAATCGCTCAGCGATAAACGCTATTCATCCCTACAGGCCGTGCCTTTACAAAATAACGGATCAACGCCACACCCAGACCCGTGAGCAACCCCAGCACGAGGCCGAACAGAAGGATCATTACTTTGTTTGGCTTGACTGGGCCTGATGGCTGCAACGCCATCTGATCAACCGTTACCAGCTTAAGATTGCTCACATCAACATTCAGCGCCTGCAAACGGGCTATTTCAGAACGCAGAGGCTCAACATCGCTCAGGAAAATATTTTCATTTACGCGCTGATTCAAGACTTCCGCTTCTCGATTAACCTGGAGCAACTGCAACTCTTTAGCGATCTGTCTGATACGGTTCTCGGTAAAATCATCCGACTTTCGCTGCTGTAAAACTGAGCGCTCGGCTTCAAGTGCTTCAGTACCCATGAAGTAGAGCGGGATTTGCTGACTGTTGACCTCGGTGCGCACCACGCTGCCTGAGCCGGTTCGCTGAGTGTCTGCCAAAGATGATGGAGTGGCGGGCTTCTTAATACCTAACGTACTAGCAATACTGATAGCTTCACTCAACTCAGCTATCCGATCGCTACGCTCCGCTTTCAATTGAAGCCGCAGAGCCTTCAACTCATCTTGCAACTGAGCACGCTTTAGCTTATCCGCCTCAAGCAGAGAGGCGATTTTTGCTGACTTCTCGGTATCGTAGTGAGCACGCGCCGCGACCAGTTTGCCATTTAGTTCACGCAACCGGTTTTCGACGATAACCTCCAAGTCAGTGGTAACCCGCTTACGTTCAGTAGCGACCGCATACTTAACAAATTCATTGACAATTTCTACACCATTAACGCCCACAGGATAAATCAAACCCATACGAACAAATGCATTTAAATCGTCAGCTTTTTTTTGATCAGAGACAACGAGCGAACTAAAATCAGCTTCAAACTCTTCGAAGTTTTGCTCCAGCGTCCGGCCGGGCACTATAAAAGCTTTGAAGAGCGCCTCATTTTCGCGAAAAAAGCCTAATCGCGTATCGTAAGACTGAAGCGCTGCGCCTACCTTTAATAGCGCTTCACCTGGAGGCAACTTATAGATGCCTGAATGATTGATAGCATCGAATTCGTTAATCGATACCGGACGCAGCACACTGCTTACCTGATACTGGCGAGGCGCAAAGTAGGCATAAACAAATGCCACCAGCAAAAACAGAGCCACTACACTCAGTATCAAAAATTTTTGCATCCACAGTGAGCGAAAAACTTCGGCCAGATCAATTTCATCTGAGTGCATCATCTTAGGGGCGTTCACAAAATCATTCATCAACCAACTTGCTCCATAATCAAAACTTGGATTCCATCTCAGAACAATATACATGCGTGAAATTGCTTGATATTCAGACTAATCCACCACAAGTGGGAGGCGATGAACGCGCTCAAGAGTCTCTTGCCAGGCCTTTACATCATGGCAAAATGATTACACATTTTATTGCCCACCGCATGTACTTTGGCAAAAAACCTCTCTAACGCGGGCTTGACGTTCGGCCACTGCGATCAGTCCTTGCTCGCCCTCGCCGGGAATTTCGACAATTCGTTAAACATACGCTGGGGCAAGTCGGGCTCGCCCCAGCTCAGGCCGAGAAAAACCTTAACGTCGTGTCCGGGATTAGTTGACCGCTACAAAGCCGATATTCAAACAAATAAGGTGATTCTTACTCTTGGCTTTGTGTCCACAAAGCAGTGCACCATAAATCAGTGATCCCGGATGTGCGCCGGGACCGCAGATACTGCGTTGGTAAGTTGCGCACAGCCCGGGAAAATATCTTCGGCCTGGCCGAGATGCAGACAAGACCGAGGCTGAACGGAATACCTACACGGTGCTGAGGTGGAAGCCATGCACGGGAAGATTGTCGTGCTTTCAACCTCGGAAAGAGTCTGCAAGCGCGAAACAGAAGGGCTTTGAGGAATGCTGGCAACGGGTCCACCAGACGCGCCCAGAAGAACAGCGTGGCCCCGGCCGTCAGATCCTGCATCCGCTAATCGCTTTGCGGGTACGGCAGATCAGTCAGCTTAATTACACACACTCGACTTTTACCGTGCGGCTCAGCGAGGCGAGTCCCTTGCCCCGTGCGCGCCCTGTACTATTTTTGGCTGAGCGCCGCGATGGATACCCCCGACGCCACAAACGTCAGCCCTGCTCCCACGTTCAGACCATTCACGAGCCGTGGTCGCCGGCGTAAAAAACCGGAGAGTGCAGTGGCGAAGACACCCATGAGTGCGAATCCAACTGCCGTCAGTACGGCAAACCACACGCCGTACACCAGCATCTGGATACTCACCGAGCCGCGGTGTGGGTCGACAAACTGCGGGATGAATGCCAACACGAAAAAGCCCGGCTTGGGGTTCAGAGCTGCAGATAAGAAGCCTGTCAGGAAAATGCTCGGCAGGGATTGTCGAGTTGCCGGATGAAAGCTAAGCAGGTTACGAGAGCGCAGTACCTTGATACCTAGCCAGAGCAAGTAGCCGGCACCGATAAGCTTGACGATCCAGAACGCTGCTGCGGAGGTCTGCATAAGTAGCGTCAGCCCTAACGAAGCGGCCGTCACATGAAAGAGAATTCCTGCACCGGATGCCAGTCCCGATAATATCGCGGCTGTTTTCCCCTGGCTGAGTCCGCGGCCCACGGCCAACAAATTGTCCGGACCTGGTGCGATGACCAAAAGCAGGCACGCTGCGGTGTAGGCAAGCCAGATATCGATTGGAAACACGGCGTTTATCCCCGAGCGTGATTGAGGCATCCAGCCTCACATAGCGCAAACTGTAGCCCCTCCTCTCTTGCAAAGGCAAACTTGTGCGCGGCGCAGCGATCACAGAGCAATACCCGCGGCTACGGCGTAGAGGTGCGGCGACTCCCTGGCACCCGCATGCGAGAAATCTACCCGGGCATTTGCTCCGCCCACGGTGCGATGCGTGAGTTCGAGTACACCTATGAATTTGCTCCGATTATCAATGGGTTCGAGAGCACAGCACTGCCCTCAAAAAAGTTGGCTGGTCGTTGATCTATGCCTGAATGCCTTGAGATCTTTATTCAACAGGACTTAGGCCATTTAGCTTCTGCTTGATGCGCCGGTTGTCATAGATCGCTCGATGAATGGCCATTGCCTAGATGGCTCATTGATATCAAAATGGACAAAAGGCTGACATTGGAATGCTGCATGTACGACTTACCAAATCTCATCATCGCAGACAGCCGCTTCGGCCCTGGCCGTCTTGCAAGTCACAGCGGACGTCGTTGCCAGCGCTCTTGAGGATCTGATTGCAAGGTCCGCGGCGGGTTTTGACATCACGCATCAACTGGACTATTCACAACTAGCACTCTACGAAGACAGGCTTCAGGCTGCTCTCAACATTAAGTAGCCACAGTGCCTCATTCACCCGCCGCGCACCTACCCTTCCCCCCTTCAAAATCACATCAATCAGCTTCCGCTCACCCAATCAGAACAGAGCAACGACTGCATGTGTAAAGCGTATGTCATGGTAAAACGGCACTCCCTGTCCAGCGTCCAAAGAAAGGAAACGCGCCTAAACTCACTCCTGCGCGCACATTCTTATTTTTGATGTGCTGCATAGGGATGCATGCTGGTCGACGCCTCTTCAGCCAGGGACTGAGCACGCAAAGCAGTTACATCGCCGGGGTAATGTTCTGCGGACACGCTCCCCATGAAGAGCAGCCTGACATCACTCTATGGGCAATCAATCAATTCTTGACGACTTAACCAAACAGAGGAGACAGCGCTGACCACTACTCCAAAAATTTCACAAAAATCAGCTCTGGATCACCGGCGTCAAGATTCTCTATTCTACCGCTGTCTTGATAACCGAGCTGTCTCAGTAACTGCCGCATCGGCGCATTAGATGTGTTCGTTGAGGTGAAAATCTTTTGCGCAGTAGAACACCGCTCCAGATAAGTAACGATTTGTCGACCTACACCAGAACGTCTAAATGTGCTTGAAACCACCACAAGGGAAATAAACCACTCCCCGAAAAAGCTTCGATCCAAGCAGCCATATCCGATCGGGACGCCAAGATCGTTCGCTGCGCAGGCAACCCAACATCCAAGTGAACCTACGTCTCTTTCGATTTGTTCCCGACGACCGCTATCTGTTTTGGCTATAGGGTCAATATCAACCAAAAATCCGATGTCGCTCAAGACGGCCTGTCTGATTTTCCAACTCATTATCTTGCCCTACCGGTTTCATTAGACCACTACAAGACTCGCGATGAAGCTCAAGAGATCGCAGCTCAGTTCACCTATGACGCTGACTTCGAAGCTCCAGAGATAGGTAGAGCCGAAGGAAGCGATTTGCTTTCCCTGCTTGGGCTGGTGGACATCGTGGAGGCGCGTGGTGAACAACTGGCTTTGACACATTCCGGATCATCTTATCTGGAAAAAGACATTGCTTCGCTAGATGAACTGATCGCCGTCCTCCCATCATCCTGAAACGAAAAGGTCCGGCGCCAGGCCTAGCCTTTCTGTGTATTGGCTGGACCTGAGCGTGGAATGGAGGTGGCGCACGCTTGCCTGCACAGCAATAAAAGACCAAAATAAAGCACTATATAGGAGTCTTATCTATGCAAAATATTCTGGCTGATGTGGCCGTCAGCGTATCCGAACTCAAAAAGAACCCGTCATCCGTCTTGAACGGCGCCAACGGATCGCCAGTGGCTGTGTTGAACCACAACCGCGTTATCGGCTACATGGTCCCGGCAAATGTCTATGAGGCGATGGTTGAACGCCTGGATGAACTGGAGTTGGTACAAATGGTTAAAGCGCGGCTCGACGCTGATGAGAAACCTGTCCGTGTGTCTCTCGACGATCTAATTGGCGAGGCTGAGGCAGATATCGCCAATGGGCATTGAGTACGGGGTCGAGTGGGATCCGAAAGCGCTGAAGGAGCTTCGAAAGCTCGACGGTGCTATCCGCCTGCAGCTACTGCGAAAGCTTCAGGAACGCCAGAGCCATCCGAGAGTACCAGGCGATGCGCTTCATGGAATGAGGGATTGCTACAAGATCAAATTGCGCGGGGCCGGGTATCGACTGGTGTACCGCGTTGAGGACGAGCGGATTGTCATCCTGGTGATAGCGATCGGTAAGCGAGAGCGCGGCAACGTTTACGATTCGGCGAAGAGTCGGTAGGCAGATACAACAAGCCAGGCGCTGGGCCGGGCCTTGTCGCGCTGTTGAAAATGACGGCAAAGATAAACCGATACGCCGGCAAAGCCTGCAACGGCCAAGATGATGTATTCGAAGCTATCCCCGTAGACGCCTGCGAGCGCCAGTGCGAGCATCGTCGACACATCCCCAGCCCTCCCCAGCCATCGCTCCAAGGATAGAATCCCTGATCTCCGTCGGTTCCGGCCTCGGCCCTTTGATAGATGTAATAAACCTCTCCGCTTCCTTGTCGCGAGCCCAGTAGGTTTCCCTGCGCTCTTGCTCATCCATGAAACCTCCTAAAAATCCCCGCCGCGCCAGATGACCAAGCGCAATTAATGCGCAAAATTTAGCAACATTACTTCGCCACTACGAGCCAAGAAAAATCCTCGCGAAAAATTAGCAAAAGACAAATAGCAAAAACAATTTGCTAATTTGTTTAACTGACTCTCACGGGCCAGTGCTGACCATTTTGCAGAGGAGGAAGGCATGAAAAACCGACGAGTCACGCAAAAGTCACGCACGTAAAAAAGGCCAATACTCTGAATATTGGCCTAAGTTACTGATAAATATGGTCGGGACGGAGTGATTCGAACACTCGACCCCTAGCACCCCATGCTAGTGCGCTACCGGACTGCGCTACGCCCCGACTAGGCGTGTAACTTGCTCCTCACCTCGAGGAGCGATCAAGAATATATCGCAAGCTTTTGAAAACTGGAAGTATTTAAAAGCAGGAATTTATTTCTTGAGTACCACCAGTACATCTTCAAGCTCAGCGATCATCTGGCGAATCATTTGTTTGTATTGGGTCGTATCGTCTTTGGCTTCATCGCCGGAAAGGCGCAGGCGCGCTCCACCGATGGTGAACCCTTGGTCATAGAGTAACGCACGGATTTGCCGGATCATCAGGACATCCTGACGCTGATAATACCGGCGGTTTCCGCGGCGTTTGACGGGGTTGAGTTGAGGAAACTCCTGCTCCCAGTAACGCAGCACGTGCGGTTTTACCGCACAGAGCTCGCTGACTTCACCAATGGTGAAGTAGCGTTTGCCTGGGATGACGGGGAGCTCGTCGTTATGACTTGGTTCCAGCATAAGCCTCAACTCGGGCCTTCAACTTCTGCCCTGGACGAAAGGTGACCACACGGCGAGCCGTGATCGGGATTTCTTCTCCCGTTTTCGGATTGCGGCCAGGCCGCTGGCGTTTGTCCCGAAGGTCAAAATTGCCAAAACCGGACAATTTCACCTGTTCGTTGTCTTCAAGAGCGTGCCTGATTTCTTCAAAGAACAGTTCGACCAATTCCTTGGCCTCCCGTTTATTCAGGCCCAGCTCTTCATACAGACGTTCCGCCATTTCAGCCTTCGTCAGAGCCCCCATACGTCACTTCCTTAACGTGGCGTTCAACCTTTGTTCGAGCGAGGTGAGGATGTTTTGCGTCGTGGTATTCACCTCATCGTCATTAAGAGTGCGCGATGGATGCTGCCAGGTCAAGCCGACGGCAAGGCTTTTTCTATCAGGATCAATGCCTTTACCCTGATAAACGTCAAAGAGCCTGAGGTCCGTGAGCCACTCGCCTGCATTTTCACGGATTACGTCCAGTACAGCACTGGCCGCAACACCCTTATCGGCCAACAATGCCAGGTCACGACGCACTTCAGGAAAGCGCGATAACTCGTGGAATTTAGGCATTTTGCCCAACGCCACTTCGGCCAGAACCAGCTCAAAAACGAATACTGGACGATCCAGGCCGAGGGCCTTCGACAATTCAGGGTGGATTGCGCCGACAAAACCGACTTCGCGACCATCACGCTCGATGCGTGCGGTTTGCCCCGGATGCAACGCAGGATGGCTACCTGGCACAAAGGTGAACGAGTCCAGTGCACCCGCAAAGCCCAGCACCGCTTCTACATCGGCCTTGACGTCAAAGAAGTCCACGACATCGCGACCTTGCGCCCAGCCTTCCGGCAGGCGGCTGCCGCATACCACACCGGCCAGCATCGGCTCTTGCTTCAGACCTTCCAACTGACCGACGAAGCGCAGGCCGCTTTCAAACAGGCGGACACGATCCTGCTGACGGTTCAGGTTGTGCTGAAGCGCCTTGACCAGGCCTGGCCACAAGGACGAACGCATGGCAGCCATGTCGTTGGAAATTGGGTTGGCCAGCAAGAGCGGCTCGACACCCGGGTTGAACAGCTCGAATTGCTTCGGGTCGATGAAGCTGTAAGTGATCGCTTCCTGATAACCACGAGCGACCAACAGACGGCGCAGTTCAGGCAGATCGCTACGCGCTTCAGCCTTGGCTTGCGGCGCCAGGCGCGCTTGCGGATAGCGGACCGGAAGACGGTTGTAACCGTACAGACGGGCCAGCTCTTCGATCAGGTCGACTTCCAGGCTGATGTCGAAGCGATGGCTTGGCACTTCTACGCGCCACTGCCCTGCTCCATCGGCAGAAATCGACAAACCCAAGGCGCTGAGCAAACGCTCGACTTCGGCCGAATCCATTTCCATACCCAGCATCTGCGTGATGCGCTGGGCACGTAACGTGATTGGCGCAACCGACGGCAAGTGCTGCTCGCTGACGGTTTCGATAATCGGGCCGGCTTCACCGCCGGTGATTTCCAGTAGCAGGCCAGTGGCGCGCTCCATGGCTTCACGGGCCAACTGCCAGTCCACGCCACGCTCATAGCGGTGCGAGGCGTCAGTGTGCAGGCCATAGGAACGGGCTTTGCCCGCGACCGCGATCTGGTCGAAGAAAGCACTTTCCAGGAAAACATCACGGGTAGTGGCAGAGACACCGCTGTGCTCGCCGCCCATCACGCCAGCAATAGCCAGAGCACGGGTATGGTCGGCAATCACCAGCGTATCGCTACGCAGGCTGACTTCCTGACCGTCGAGCAACACCAGCTTCTCGCCTTCCTCCGCCATACGCACGCGGATACCGCCATTGATTTCGGCGAGATCGAATGCGTGCAACGGCTGGCCCAGTTCAAGCATCACGTAGTTGGTGATATCGACAGCCGCGTCGATGCTGCGCACGTCAGCGCGACGCAGACGTTCGACCATCCACAGCGGCGTTGGCCTGGACAGGTCGACGTTACGGATCACACGACCCAGGTAACGCGGGCAAGCCGCCGGGGCCAGCACTTCAACTGGACGCACTTCGTCGTGCGCGGCAGGCACGACAGCCACGACAGGGCGCGAGACTTGGGCGGCGTACAACGCGCCCACTTCACGGGCCAAGCCGGCCAGGGACAAGCAATCGCCGCGGTTCGGGGTCAGGTCGACCTCGATGCTGGCGTCTTCCAGGTCCAGGTAAACACGGAAGTCTTCACCGACCGGTGCATCGACCGGCAACTCCATCAGACCGTCGTTGCCTTCGCCAACCTGCAACTCGGATTGCGAGCACAGCATGCCGTTCGACTCAACGCCGCGCAGCTTGGCTTTCTTGATTTTGAAGTCGCCCGGCAATTCTGCACCGATCATCGCGAACGGGATCTTCAGGCCCGGACGCACGTTGGGCGCACCGCACACGACCTGAAAAGTCTCCGAGCCATTGCTGACCTGGCAAACACGCAGCTTGTCGGCGTCGGGATGCTGTTCGGTGCTCAGTACCTCACCCACGACCACACCACTGAATACACCGGCGGCCGGCGTAACGCTATCGACCTCAAGACCGGCCATCGACAGGCGAGCAACCAGCTCGTCGCGACTTACCTGCGGGCTTACCCAGCCACGCAGCCATTGTTCACTGAATTTCATCCTGCTCTCCTAAAAGTTCGTTACGACTAGCGAAATTGCGCGAGGAACCGCAAGTCGTTGTCGAAGAACAGACGCAAGTCGTTCACGCCGTAACGCAGCATGGCCAGACGCTCAACGCCCATGCCGAAGGCAAAGCCCGAGAACTCTTCCGGATCGATGCCGGACATACGCAGCACATTCGGGTGAACCATGCCGCAGCCCATGACTTCCAGCCAACCAGTCTGCTTGCAGACACGGCAGCCTTTACCGCTGCACATCACGCATTCCATGTCGACTTCGGCGGATGGCTCGGTGAACGGAAAATAAGAAGGACGGAAACGCACGGCCAGTTCTTTTTCGAAGAACACGCGCAGGAACTCTTCGATGGTCCCTTTCAGGTCGGCGAAATTGATGTCGCGATCAACCAGCAAGCCTTCGACCTGGTGGAACATCGGCGAATGGGTGATATCGGAGTCGCTACGGTACACACGGCCTGGGCAGACGATGCGGATCGGCGGCTGTTTCGATTCCATGGTGCGGACCTGTACCGGCGAGGTATGGGTGCGCAGCAACATGTTGGCATTGAAATAGAAGGTGTCGTGCATCGACCGGGGCCGGGTGATGGCCTGGGATGTTGAGCGCCTCGAAGTTGTGATAATCGTCTTCGACCTCAGGGCCTTCGGCGATGCCGTAGCCGATATGGGTGAAGAACTGTTCGATACGTTCCAGAGTGCGGGTAACCGGATGCAGACCACCCGAGGTCTGACCACGGCCAGGCAGGGTCACGTCAATGGACTCGGCGGAGAGTTTGGCGGCTAGATCAGCCTCTTCAAACAACGCCTTGCGCGCATTGAGAACCTCTGTGACACGCTCCTTGGCAACGTTGATCAGCGCACCGACTTGCGGACGCTCTTCTGCCGGCAAATTCCCCAGGGTCTTCATCACCTGAGTCAACTCACCCTTCTTGCCAAGGTAGTGAACCCGGATTTGCTCCAGGGCATTGATATCTTCAGCGCTTTGCACAGCCTCTAGTGCTTGAGAGACGAGCGCATCCAGGTTTTCCATGTACAGACTCCAGATACAAAATAGGGGAAGAGCTTGAAGGCTCTTCCCCTATTTATGACGTTTAACACCTGGGCCCACAGAGGTGAACCCGGGTGACTGTCGGGGGTACTTAAGCCAAGGTGGCTTTAGCTTTCTCGACAATCGCAGCAAACGCCGCTTTTTCGTTCACTGCCAGATCAGCCAGAACCTTACGGTCGATCTCGATGGACGCTTTTTTCAGGCCGGCGATGAAACGGCTGTAGGACAGACCGTTGATACGAGCACCAGCGTTGATACGAGCGATCCACAGAGCGCGGAACTGACGTTTTTTCTGACGACGGTCACGGTAGGCGTATTGGCCTGCCTTGATTACCGCTTGCTTGGCAACACGGAATACGCGCGAGCGAGCGCCGTAGTAGCCTTTAGCAAGTTTCAGAATTTTTTTGTGACGTTTACGGGCAATGACGCCACGCTTTACACGAGCCATGAGTTACTTCCTCTATTCTTGACTAAAATTAACGAAGGCGCAGCATGCGCTCGACTTTTGCCACGTCAGACGGATGCAGCAAGCTGCTACCGCGCAGTTGACGCTTACGCTTGGTCGACATTTTAGTCAGGATGTGGCTCTTGAAAGCGTGCTTGTGCTTGATACCGTTAGCAGTTTTCAGAAACCGCTTAGCAGCACCACTTTTCGTTTTCATTTTTGGCATGTTCGGATACTCCGCATTCAGTTGATAAACATAATCAGAAGGCCTGCCGTGCCCTGTTGATTACTTCTTCTTTTTCGGGGCGATGACCATGATCAGCTGGCGTCCTTCCATCTTAGGATGCTGTTCGACCGAACCGTACTCGAGCAGGTCACCTTCAACCCGCTTGAGGAGTTCCATCCCCAGCTCCTGGTGGGCCATCTCACGGCCGCGGAATCGCAAGGATACCTTGGCCCTGTCCCCATCACTCAGGAAACGTACCAGGTTGCGCAGTTTTACCTGGTAATCCCCTTCCTCCGTCCCTGGACGAAACTTGATTTCTTTAACCTGAATTTGCTTCTGGTTCTTTTTCGCGGCAGCAATCTGCTTCTTCTTCTCGAAGATCGATTTGCCGTAGTCCATCAGCTTGCAAACAGGAGGTACTGCATCGGCGGAAATTTCCACCAAATCGAGCTTGGCTTCTTCAGCCTTAAGAAGCGCGTCTTCAATTGACACAATCCCAAGCTGCTCGCCTTCAGCCCCAATTAACCGAACCTCGCGTGCCGAGATATTCTCGTTGATCGGGGCTTTCGGTGCAGCTCGTTTATCTTGTCTCATTTCACGCTTAATAATAATTACTCCGAATCTGGGCGACCACGCCGGGAAACCGCTTGCGCGAGAAACTCAGCGAACTGGGCGACGGGCATCGAGCCCAGGTCAGCACCTTCACGAGTACGCACAGCGACAGTCTGCATCTCGACTTCCCGATCTCCAATAACCAAGAGATAGGGAACCTTGAGCAAAGTATGCTCGCGGATTTTAAAGCCGATCTTTTCATTTCTCAAGTCGGACTTGGCACGAAAACCGCTTTGATTGAGAGTTTTTTCAACTTCAGCGGCAAAATCTGCCTGTTTATCAGTGATATTCATGATCACTGCCTGAGTCGGAGCCAGCCACGCAGGGAACGCGCCCTCGTAGTGCTCGATCAGAATCCCGACGAAACGCTCGAAGGAACCCAGGATCGCCCGGTGCAACATAACCGGGTGCTTGCGACTGTTGTCTTCGGAGACGTATTCGGCTCCCAGACGGATTGGCAGGTTAAAATCGAGCTGCAAGGTACCACATTGCCACACACGACCAAGGCAATCTTTTAGCGAGAACTCGATTTTCGGACCATAGAAAGCACCCTCGCCCGGCTGCAGATCGTACGGCAGGCCCGCGCTATCAAGGGCGGCGGCCAATGCGGATTCTGCGCGATCCCACAGCTCATCGGAACCCACACGTTTTTCCGGACGAGTGGACAGCTTCATTTCGACGTCTTTAAAGCCGAAGTCGGCGTAGACGTCCATTGTCAGCTTGATGAATGCTGCGGACTCGGCCCTGCATCTGCTCTTCGGTACAGAAGATGTGTGCGTCGTCCTGAGTGAACGCACGCACGCGCATGATGCCGTGCAACGCACCGGACGGCTCGTTACGGTGGCAGGCACCGAACTCGGCCAGACGCATCGGCAACTCGCGGTAGCTTTTCAGGCCCTGATTGAACACCTGCACGTGGCAAGGGCAGTTCATCGGCTTGATGGCGTAGTCGCGACTTTCCGACTCGGTGGTGAACATGTTGTCGGCGTAGTTGGCCCAGTGCCCGGATTTCTCCCACAGGCTACGGTCTACGACTTGCGGCGTCTTGATCTCCAGGTAGCCGTTTTCACGCTGCACCTTGCGCATGTACTGCTCGAGCACCTGGTACAACGTCCAGCCATTCGGGTGCCAGAACACCATGCCTGGCGCTTCTTCCTGGGTATGGAACAAACCGAGGCGCTTGCCGATCTTGCGATGGTCGCGCTTTTCAGCTTCTTCGATACGCTGGATGTACGCTGCCAGTTGCTTCTTGTCGGCCCAGGCTGTGCCGTAAACGCGTTGCAATTGCTCGTTTTTAGCATCGCCACGCCAGTAGGCGCCGGACAGCTTGGTCAGCTTGAAGGACTTCAGGAAGCGGGTGTTCGGCACGTGCGGGCCACGGCACATGTCGACGTATTCTTCGTGATAGTACAGACCCATGGCCTGTTCATTCGGCATGTCCTCGACCAGGCGCAACTTGTAGTCTTCGCCGCGGGAGGTAAACACGTCGATCACTTCGGCACGCGGAGTGACTTTCTTGATGACATCGTAATCTTTCTCGATCAGCAGGTTCATCCGCTGCTCGATAGCCACAAGATCGTCCGGAGTAAAAGGACGCTCGTAGGCGATATCGTAATAGAAGCCTTCATCGATGACCGGACCGATCACCATTTTTGCCGTTGGGTACAGCTGCTTGACCGCATGGCCAATCAGGTGGGCGCAAGAGTGGCGAATGATCTCCAGCCCCTCTTGATCCTTGGGCGTGATGATTTGCAGGGTTGCGTCGCTGTCGATGACATCGCAGGCGTCAACCAGCTTGCCGTTGACCTTGCCGGCCACAGTGGCCTTGGCCAGGCCTGCACCAATGGATGCGGCGACCTCGGCTACGGAAACCGGATGATCGAAGGAACGTTGACTGCCGTCGGGAAGAGTAATGGTGGGCATGGCGCCTCCTCTCCTAGTGGTGACCCCTACCAAAGGTCACGTGGGTTGGGATGAGCAGCCAGTACGCGATTCAGTTCAGGCCATTCAATGATGAACGCCTGCCTTACAGCGGCAGGAGCCTTGCGGCCAACCGGAAACCGAACCAGAGTGACTGGAGATCAAATCAGGGTTATTCAGGTATTGACTGCCACTGACGAACGGATCGCCCGGAGCCTGAAAAATACCCAAGCGTTGGATCCTAGCACAGATGAACGGTCATCGCCGCGACCTTGTTTCGGCCGTATCGAATTCGCAGCTTTATGCACCTCAAAGTGAACTTGATATGTACGACCTGCCTCAAACAGGCTAAGAATTACCACAACCCTATAAAGTTCAAGGAGTTCCCGTCATGCGTCGTATCCACCTTTTCGCCCTTGCCTCCTCGTTGGCAGCGCTGCTCCCTCTGAGCGCGCACGCCGCCTGGCCTGCCGGAGCTCGTGAAAGCTATATGAAGGATTGCGTGGCTGCCGCCAGCCAAAGCATCGACCAGAGGTCCGCCGAGATGCATTGCGCATGCGGTGCAGACAAACTGAACGAGAAGTTCACGACTGCCGAAATCGGCGAGCTGATGAGCAAGACGAAACAGCCGAGCGCGGAGCTGCGAACCAAGGCACTGGACGCCATTCAAGCATGCAGAGCCACTGCCAAATAAGCCGTCACAGGGTTAAAAAATAGCGCCCTCGCGAGCAAAAAGCAGCCTGAAAATCACTATTTCAGACAATTTACGCAGCTTTTACAGCTTTTTTTACAGGACGTTTATTTGCCTGAAAGCCCCTGAAACCGGGGCTTTCAGCCATTCAAAGAGACAAACAACACACGGCTCGGATGCAAACAGCACGTCCGGGGGGCTCCCAAACCGAACATTTCGACTATGATACTCCGGTGTGCCCAGTTGGCCTGAGCAGCACAGTACTACTGAAAATATATGTTTCTTGGAGATACACCATGTCTAATCGCCAAACCGGCACCGTTAAATGGTTCAACGATGAAAAAGGCTTCGGCTTCATCACTCCTCAAGGTGGCGGTGACGACCTGTTCGTACACTTCAAAGCTATCGAAAGCGACGGTTTCAAAAGCCTGAAAGAAGGCCAAACCGTTTCCTTCGTGGCTGAGAAAGGCCAAAAGGGTATGCAAGCTGCACAAGTTCGCCCAGAGTAATTTCCTGGCGCACTAAAAAAACCCCGTCCATGTGACGGGGTTTTTTATGCGCGGGCAAAAAAGCCTGAAGCGATCAGCCGCAGTTGACGCGCACAACTACCAGATGGGTGTCGGTGTTGAGATTGAGACGGTCAGAACGGTACTCCAGCGTCACCATGTCGTCTGGCTGGAGGAATCGCGCACTCTGCGCACCGGAGCGCGTACGCGCCTGTTCCAGGAGCTCGGGTGAAGCTTTCTTGCCAATGGTGAATTCGGCGGCTTTTGCTTCACAGCGACTGTGACCGGTCTCGGTCACCCCAGTATCCTTTGCCGACTCGGTGGTACTGCTGCAACCCGTCAACATGACTGCGGCCAACAAAGTACCCAATGACGCGAGCTTCCAAGGCATGACGCCTCCTTTCAATAGTTAAGCTGAGATCGTGCGACAACGGATCGGGCGTTTGGTTTCATGGCCAGCGCCATCACCTTGCCCTCCCCTCTGAGAACGAAGCAGTTTGCCTGAGCGCTACACGCCGTTCAGCCCACAATCGTGACTGAATATGAGCAACACTCAGTAGATGTCTATGTAATCAAAGGGTGGGGTCGGCCAGTTCTGCTGCAATGCATTGAAAATCTGCATGACCCAGACCGCATCACTGGCGGCCACCGCCCCTACGTAACCCGAGCCCTTGGCCCAGGTTTCCAGACGAAACAACAGCCCTTCGATGTTCGAGCCACCCACAACGCCCGATGAGATGTACGCGAAACCGGTCTTGGTGACCCGCAGTTGGGTGTGCTCATCGTCGCTGGCCGATGCCAGCAACTGGCGTACCGACTCAAGCGTCAGGCCATCAGGGGTGTTCAAATCGATCTGCACCACACGCTTCCTTGAAAATCAGCAAAGCCCAAGTGTCGCATAGCCTTGCGTTCATGCCTAAGTCGGAGTGCCAAAAACGCCGCAAGGTGCTTTACTCGGCAGACTCCAAAACATATGGACGAGGCGCTCTGCCCCTCCCGACTTCACGAGACGCTCATGACCACTGTGACTATCGACGCCGACATCAAAGCCAGTTGGCCCCAAGGCCACTGCTCTTACAGCCCCGGCAGCCCGGAAGAGCTCGCCATTATCGGTATAGACCTGTTGGTCAAGGAACTGGGAACCCAAGCGGCCCAAGTCTTTATCGAACGGGTATTTGAAAAGTACCCGGCCAACCACATGGGCGCACTGCATACAGAGAGGGAATAAGAACCCGCAGGCGAGCGCCTGCGGGTGGGGATAACACTTACTTGAGGCGAGCCAGGCGCTCGGTCAGCAAGTCAAAGAAACCCTGGGCATCACCATTCTCGACCCAGAATGCGTTCTTCGGTTGTTTCAGGCCGTCGTACCAGTCGACGACGGTCTGGCCGAAGGTCGGCCCTTCACGGCTGTCGACCACGACATTGACCTGACGACCGGTGAACAGCTGCGGCTTGAGCAGGTAAGCAATCACTGTCGCGTCATGCACCGGGCCACCAGGAATACCGTAGTGCTCCATGTCGCCCTTGACGTACTCATTAAGAATATCGCCCACCAGTTTGCTGGCATTGTTCTTCAACGCCGCGATCTGTTTCAGGCGAGCGTCACTGGTCAGGATCTTGTGAGTCACGTCCAATGGCAGGTAGGTCAGCTTCACGCCACTCTTGAGAACCACCTCCGCTGCTTGCGGATCGGCAAACAGGTTGAATTCAGCGACCGGGGTGATATTGCCCCCGTTGAAATGCGCGCCACCCATGATCACCACTTCCTTGATGCCCTGGGTAATTTCCGGGTCCTGGATCAACGCCAGTGCCAGGTTGGTCTGCGGGCCGAGCATGGCAATGGTAATGCTGTGAGGCTTGGCAGCACGCAGCGTCTGGATCAAGTAATCGACCGCATTGCCTTTGGCCAGCCCCGCCTTGGGTTCGTGCACTGTGACACCCGACAGGCCTTCCTTGCCATGGATGTTTTCAGCGTAGATCGGCGTACGCATCAAGGGTCTCGGCGCACCGGCATACACCGGTACTTCTTCGCGCTCTGCCCACTCGCGGGCCAATCGCGCGTTGCGTGAAGTCTTGTCCAGACGCACGTTGCCGGCCACAGTGGTCAGTGCGCGAATGTTCAGTTCTTCCGGTGAGGCCAATGCAAACAGCAAAGCCACCACATCGTCGGCACCTGGGTCGGTGTCGATGATCAGATCAATTTTTTCTGCCGCATGAGCGGTTGTTGCCGTGAGGAAGGACAAAAGCAGCAGACTCCGAATGAGGTATTGCAGTCTCTGAGCATAGCGTTGCATAGCGCACTCCTTGTGCGTGGTAAAACAGGATTGGGATACTGCGAACTAGAACGTTACCCCGGCGACCAACACGATGTTGCAGTACGGCTGACATTCCCCCGTACGAACAATCGCCCGCGCCTGCCGGCTGAGGAGTTTAAATTCGTCATGGCTGAGCAGTTCACGCCGACCCAGTTCGCCCGCCGCCGATAACGCGTCGAGCCGTGGTAGCGCGGAAGGCTGCTTGACGAGGATCTCTTGCGCCAGCACATGGCTTTCCACCTGCATTTCGCTAAGTACGACCTGCACAGTGCTGACAAAATCCGGAATGCCGTGGGTCAAGGCCAGGTCGATCAATTCAACCCCTGGCGGGACTGGCAGGCCAGCATCACCAATGACGACCATGTCGCCATGGCCCAGGGAGGCAATCAGTCGCGACAGCGCGACGTTGAGCAAGGGCGTTTTTTTCATGATGCGGCAAAGGCCTGTACGTCGGACAACAAAGGAATGGAAGGTTGCGCACCCGCGCGGGTGACCGACAGTGCGGCCGCTACCTGACCAAAACGAATGGCATCGGCCTCGCTTTTACCCGCCGCCAGCGCTGCGGCAAAACCGCCCACGAAGGTGTCACCGGCAGCCGTGGTGTCGACTGCCTTGACCTTGGGCGCCGGGAAGTGCTCGAAACTTTGCCCATGGGCAAACAGCGAGCCTTGCGCCCCCAAGGTGATGATGACTTTGCCCGCACCGACAGCCATCAATTGACTGGCCGCCCGCTCGGCGCTCTCCAGCGAATCCACTGGCACGCCGCTCAAGGCAGAGACTTCACTTTCGTTGGGGATCAAATAGTCGATGGCCGAATACCACTCCGCCGGCAAGGGACCGGTGGCCGGCGCCGGGTTGAGAATGACTGTCTTGCCTAACTCCCGGCCACGCTTGAGTGCATAACCAACCGTTTGCATCGGCACTTCGAGCTGGCAGACGATCACATCAGCCGCCTGCAACACCGCATCGAACGAAGCCAGCACCTCAGGCGTCAACAGGCCATTGGCCCCCGCGACAATGACGATTGCGTTCTGACTGTTATCGTCGACCACAATCAGCGCCACGCCACTGGAGCCCTCGACTGCCGTCACAGCCTGACAGTCGATCTGCTCGGCGAGCAGAGCCCCCCGCAACTGCTCCCCGTAAGCATCGCTGCCCACACAACCGACCATCGACACCTGCGCGCCGAGCCTGGCCGACGCAACAGCCTGGTTCGCACCCTTGCCGCCCGATACCGTGGCAAACGACTCGCCGATCAGCGTCTCACCGGCTCGCGGCAGCCGTGGCGCCCGGGTGACCAGGTCCATGTTCAGGCTGCCTATAACCACTATTTTTGCTGGCATACATCAATACTCGTCAATTCGGTTCAGCGGTGCTTTTGGGTTAGCGAAATTGGGCAAACACACCGGCCAGCGGTGCCGTCGACTCTCGCAAGACAATACTTGGCGTCACGATCCGCTGATCGGTCGCCCGTTCAGGTGCCGCGATCCGTCGCAAGAGGACTTCTGCCGCCATTTCCCCCAGTTGCAGAATCGACTGGCCGACCGTGGTCAACGCGGGATAGACGTACCGGCTCATCTGGATATCGTCAAAGCCGATGACCGACAACTCGCTCGGCACGCGAATGTTTCGCTCGGCAGCAGCACGCAGCACCCCGATCCCCAGCAGGTCGTTACCGGCAAAGATTGCGCTGGGCGGCGTGTGCGCAAGCAAGGTTGCCGCTGCGCTGTAGCCACCCGTGCTGGTGAAGTCGCTCTCGAGCATTCGCCCGTGCGGCACTTCGACACCCGCCTCCTTGAGCGCACGGCAGTAACCCGCCAGCCGCATCTGCGCCACACTGGTATGCGCCGGGCCACCTATATAGGCAATATCCCGATGCCCCAGCTCAAGCAAATGCCGGGTCGCAAGATAGGCGCCGTACTCATGATCGATGCGCACCAGATCCGCATCGACCCCTTCCAGGCTACGGTCGACAATCACCATCGGTGTGCGCACGGCAGCCAGACCCGCAGCCAGACCACTGTCGCCACCGGCCGAGGCGACAATCAGCCCGTCGATGCGTTTTTCCAGTAGCACGCGAAGGTAGCTGCGCTGCTTGTCCGGGTTGTCGTCGGAGTTGCACAGGATCACGCAGTAGCCATTTCGCTCACAGTAGTCCTCGATCCCCCGCGCCAGTTCGGCGAAGTACGGATTGAGGCTGTTGGGCACCAGCAGACCGATGGTCGCGGTGGTCTTGGCTTTCAGCGAACGCGCAACGGCGCTGGGCACGTAGTCCAGGCTTTTGATCGCTGCCTCGACTTTGACCCGCACCTCTTCGCTGACCGGTCGCGTCTTGTTCACCACATGGGACACCGTGGTGTAGGAAATTCCGGCAAGCGCCGCCACATCCTTGATCGTTGCCATGGTTCAGGCCCGCCGACTTGCGCGCTGACTGCGATAGGTATCAAGCACCACCGCCACGACAATCACCGCGCCGGTAATGATGCGTTTGGTCGGCTCGGTTGCACCGATCTGCGCCAAACCTGCCGCCAGCACCGAAATAATCAACACGCCGAAAAATGTACTGATGACCGAACCACGGCCGCCCATCAGGCTGGTCCCGCCAATGACCACCGCAGCGATGACTTGCAGCTCAAGCCCGGAACCGGCATTCGGGTCCGCCGCCTCCAGGCGTGAAATCTGGAACAGTGCCGCCACACCGGCCAACAGGCCCATCAGGCTGAACACCAGAACCTTGTAGGGTTTTGGATTGATCCCCGCCAACCGCACCGCCTCTTCGTTGGTGCCGATACCGATCAGGTAACGACCGAACACCGTGCGTGTCAGCACCGCCTGGGCGACGAAGATAATCAGCAGCGCGATGATGAACGACGGCGAAATGCCAAAGGCAATCGGGTTCGACAGCCAGGCAAAGGCATCGCCGATATACGCGGTGCGCGAGCCGGTCATCTGGTAGGCCACGCCACGCGCCATTTCCAGCACGCCCAGCGAAACGATAAACGACGGAATCCGCCAGGCCACGGTGATCGACCCCGTGATGGTCCCGGCCAGTGCGGCGACCGCCATGCCCAACAGCGCGGCCGGCAGTACGCTCCAGCCCCACCCGAGAATCGCCACGCTGACCGCCGACGCCGCCAACGCCAACACCGAGCCGACCGACAGGTCGATACCGCCGATGATCAGTACGAACGTCATGCCGACCGCCAACACCATCAAATCGGGAATCTGGTTGGCCAGGGTGCTGAACGTGTCGTACGACAGGAAATGGCTGCTCAGGACGGAGAACAGCGCAATCATTGCCAGCAAGGCACCGGCCAGCCCCAGATAGGTGCCCAGGCCGTAAAAATTGCCACTACGTTTGCCGGCAGAAGAAGCAGTTTTCATGGGAGATCCCTAGGCGCTGCTTCATTGAGCAGCGCATCACGTTTTTGATAGCCGGCAAACGCGGCGGCAAGCAACTCATCCTGGGTCCAGCTGTCGCGCTCGAAGGTGTCGATCAAACGTCCGGCCGACAACACACCGATGCGGTCGCAGATCAGCATCAACTCACGCAAGTCGCTGGACACCACCACCAGCGCCTTGCCCTGGCGCGTCAACTCGCCGAGCAAGGCGTAGATGTCGAACTTGGCACCGACATCGATCCCACGGGTCGGCTCGTCGAACAACAACACCGAACACTCGCGCTCCAGCCAACGGCCGATCACGACTTTCTGCTGATTGCCGCCCGACAACTCGCTGACCAGTTGCGTCGGGCTGGAGCTGCGGATACGCATGGCATCAATCTGACGCTGTGCCAGCGCCGCCTCATCGGTCGCATTGACAAGGCCGCCACTGGAAATCTCCGGCATGTTGCCCAAGGCGATGTTGGCACTGATCGACTGGGTCAGTAGCAGACCTTCACCCTTGCGGTCCTCGGTGATCAGCGCGATCCCGTGCCCCACCGCATCAGCGGGCGAGCGGATGCTCACGACCTGCGCCGGCGAGCCCAGGGCAACCGTGCCGCTGTCTGCGGTATCGGCACCGAAAATCAGCCGCAACAACTCGGTACGCCCTGCCCCGATCAGCCCCGAGATGCCGAAAATCTCGCCGCTGCGCACCTCGAAGGACACGTCACGAACCTTGTCCGAGCGCGTCAGCCCTTTGACCGTCAAGGCCGCAGAGCCGATCTGGCGAACCCCAAGGTCAATGTGCTCGCCCAGTTCGCGGCCCACCATCAGGTTGACCAATTGCTCGCTGTTGTAATTGGCCATGGGTTCGACGCAGACCAGGTTGCCATCGCGCAACACCGCAATACGCTGAGCAACCCGCGCCAGCTCTTCAAGCCGATGGGAAATGTAAATAATCGCCACGCCACGCGCCTGCAAGCGCGTGATCTGTTCGAACAACATCTCGACTTCCCGGGCCGTCAGCATTGCCGTCGGCTCGTCGAGAATCAGTACGTGGCAATCGCCAATCAGGTTGCGGGCGATTTCGACCATTTGCTGGTGCCCGATCCCCAGCTCCCCGACCAGCGTGTCCGGATCAATCGCGTCAAGCCCCACCTGGGCCATCGCCTGGATCGCCGCTTTGCGCAACTGCTTGCGGTTGATCCAGCCTCCCAGGCTTGGCAGGTTATCCAGGAACAGGTTTTCCGCAACTGACAGCGTCGGCAGCAGGTTGAGTTCCTGCATGACCATGCGGATACCCAGCTCTTCCGCCTGGGTTCGGCTGCCGGGACGGTAATCCTGCCCCTGGTATTGCATCTGGCCGGCGGTCGGCGTGACCAGTCCGCCGATGATTTTCGACAACGTGCTTTTGCCGGCGCCGTTCTCGCCGGTCAACGCCAACACTTCACCGCGCATCAGGGTCAGGTCGATGCCGGTCAACACCGGCTGGGCATACGTCTTGCCGATACCGCTGACCGAGAGGACAGCGTTCGGAGCACAAACTGACATAAGAAACTCTCCATGCCCTCGCCCGAATGATCAGGCGAGGCCGTTTTGTGCAGCCAGAAGGACTACTGGGTCACCAGCTCAACCGGCGTTTCGATCACGCCGTTGGTGCCGCTGTCGACTTTCTCGCCTTTGAGGATTTTCAGCGCGGTTTCGATGCCGAACACCGCCTGCTTGGCGGCGAACTGGTCTGCGGTCGCCAGAACACGACCGTCCTTGAGCATCGGCTTGATGGCATTGATGTTGTCATAACCGACCACTTGAACCTTGCCAGCCTTGCCTGCCGCGCGAACGGCAGACACCGCGCCGACCGCCATGCTGTCATTGCCAGCCAGCAAGGCCTTGAGGTTCGGGTACTCGCTCAACATTGCCGCGGCAACGCGGTTGCCGGCGTCGATTTCCCAATCACCCGATTGCAGGGACACCACTTTGATCTGCGCGGCCTCCATCGCATCCTTGAACCCGGCGGTACGCTGCTGGGCATTGGTGGTGGTGGAAACGCCTTCGATGATGCCGACTTCATCACCGGCCTTCAGTTGCTTGGCCAGGTATTCGCCGACCAGTCGGGCACCTTTGCGGTTGTCCGGACCAACGAAAGGCACGCTGATGTTCTTGCTTTTGAGGACGGTCGGGTCTAGCTGATTGTCGATGTTGATGACCGTGATGCCCGCGTCGACGGCTTTCTTGATCACCGGCACCATGGCTTTCGAATCAGCCGGTGCAATCACCAGCGCATTGACCTTGGAGACGATCATCTGCTCGACAATACGAATCTGGTTCGCGGTGTCGGTTTCGTCCTTGATGCCGTTGGACACCAGGTCGAAATCGGCGGTGTGTTCTTTCTGATAAGCCTTGGCGCCATCTTCCATGGTCAGGAAGAATTCATTGGCCAGGGATTTCATGACCAGGGCGACTTTAGGTTTTTCCGGGGTGTCGGCGAAAGCCGAAGAGAGAGGCAGCGCGGCGGATGCGGTAGCCAGCATAGCGACAGCGAGAAGACGTCCAGCGAATGGCAGCTTCATGGGTTCACTCCGATCTTATGATTATTGTGAGCAACGCTTGCGCTGGAACCTGCCTTGAACTCACCCGCCAGGCGAACGCGATTTCAGGCATTCCCGACCACCGGCCACGACCATCATCGATGGTCGCGCAAACGTTTGCGTAGAACGAACTATGGGAACCCGGATGCTATTTGTCAACGCTCAACCCGGCCAATGTTGAGCAGTGGTTCTCAACACATGACAATAACGCCAGCGAGAACCTCGAGCGTAAACCGCCTGATCAAACCGTGGTATTGATCACCGCTCCAGCGCCGGAATCCTTGGTCAATTCTTTCACCAGCGCGGCAGAAACCTCCTGCACCGCAGCATTGGTGTTGCCAATCTGCCCTTGAATCGCCATCACTGCCGTGGTCTTGGCTTCAGGCGTTGGATAGGGTGCCGCTTGGGCCGCGACCAGTTGTTGCTGTTGCTGCTTCAAGAGTTCCTGCAATTCCTGGAGACGCTTGAGCAGGATTTGCACCACAACGTTTTCGTGCCCCGCGCTTCCACTCTTGCCGTCCGCACCTTGTGCGCTCGAATCGGCCTTGACCTCTTTGGCCTCAACCCCATCTTGCGATGGATCATCGACAGCCAGCGCCGCGTCTTCAGCCGGTGTCGCTGGTTTCAGGCCGACGGTGATTGCACTCGCGTTTGGAAAGCCAATGGTGAAAGACATTTGAGCTCCTGAAATGAAAGATCCTTGAAAGAACATCGACCTTCACGCGGTTTTCTTTAACCCGGCCCGTTACTCCTGCTTGATTCCTGCTTGAAGGATCTTTCCTGTTGCAAAGTAGGAATTTTCGGACAGCCGAACGCACCACCTCCTCATGTTCGGAAACCCGGACACACCCTCAGGCTCGCGCCTCATAAATCCGAAAATAAGTTGATATAAATCATCAGGTTAAAAGAGTTTTGAGGTCAAAGTAGGACTGGTATGGATCCTGCTCTTCTATAGGTGCCCCTGCATTCAGATCTGCTCGGGTGTTTCTAGATGAACCTGCATCAGCACCGTTGTCATTACTAGAGAGAGAATAATGAAATCTGCCTTCAAGACCTTTGTCCCGGGCGCTTTGGCCCTCCTGCTGCTCCTCCCGACTGCACTGCAAGCAAAAGAAGTCGAAAACAAACAAAAACTGGCTAACGTGGTGATCCTGGCCACCGGCGGCACCATTGCCGGCGCTGGCGCCAGTGCAGCAAACAGCGCGACCTACCAGGCTGCCAAGGTGGGTATCGAGCAACTGATCGCCGGCGTCCCTGAACTGAGCCAGCTGGCTAACGTTCGTGGCGAACAGGTCATGCAAATTGCCTCGGAAAGCATCACTAACGACAATCTGCTGCAGCTGGGTCGCCGCGTCGCCGAACTGGCCGACAGCAAAGATGTCGATGGCATCGTCATCACTCACGGCACCGACACCCTGGAAGAAACCGCTTACTTCCTGAACCTGGTGGAAAAAACCGACAAGCCGATCGTTGTTGTCGGTTCCATGCGTCCGGGCACCGCAATGTCGGCTGACGGCATGCTCAACCTGTACAACGCCGTTGCCGTTGCCAGCAGCAAAGAATCACGCGGTAAAGGCGTGCTCGTGACCATGAACGATGAAATCCAGTCGGGTCGCGATGTCAGCAAGATGATCAACATCAAGACCGAGGCGTTCAAAAGCGCATGGGGCCCAATGGGCATGGTCGTTGAAGGCAAATCCTACTGGTTCCGCTTGCCAGCCAAGCGCCACACCATGGATTCGGAATTCGACATCAAAACCATCAAGAGCCTGCCTGACGTCGAAATCGCCTACTCCTACGGCAATGTCAGCGACACCGCTTACAAAGCCCTGGCTCAAGCCGGCGCCAAAGCCATCATCCACGTGGGGACTGGCAACGGTTCCGTCTCCTCGCGCGTTGTTCCAACCCTGCAAGCCCTGCGCAAGGATGGCGTGCAGATCATTCGCTCGTCCCACGTCAACGCTGGCGGCTTTGTCCTGCGTAACGCCGAACAGCCTGACGACAAGTACGACTGGGTTGTTGCTCACGACCTGAACCCGCAAAAGGCTCGCATCCTGGCAATGGTCGCCCTGACCAAGACCCAAGACAGCAAAGAGCTGCAACGCATGTTCTGGGAATACTGAGTCCCGTTGCCCGACCGCTCAGGTCGGGCACTTGCTACAACCACTCGCCCGCTCGGGCGAGTGTCTTACACGGTCCTACCGCTGATTCTTGAGCAAGATGTTTTGGCGCTCGAAACCCTGCCGAAAAAAATCGAATCGACTTACACCAAATCGAAAAAGTCGTTGTCAGACGAACTTCTTGAATTTTAAGCAGTTGCGAAAATGCTTACAGTTAAATACTGTATGCACGTACAGCTTATTAAGGATCGCTTCGTGGCCACTACTTCGACTACCCCTCCAGGCTCCTATGAACGTCTCGGTTTACGCGTTCAGAAAATCATCAACTCCCCCACCGCCCAAAAAGCCAAGGCAGCACTGATATTCCGCCTTCCCGACGAACCGGTCGATGAGTGGGAGCGTTTGCTCGAGGAAATTGCCGAGAACGATAACGTCACACTCGCCTACCGCGACGATGGCGGTGTGCAGATTTTCTGGGTAGTACCGAAGGAAGACTGAGTCGATGAGTGTTCGCTGTTTAGCTTTGCTGTTGCTCTTCGTTGCAGTCACCGCCCAGGCCGACCCACCCCGCACCTTCAACGAGGCCAAGAAGGTCGCCTGGAAACTGTACGCCCCACAGTCCACCGAGTTCTATTGTGGCTGCAAGTACACCGGCAACCGCGTAAACCTGGCCGCCTGCGGCTACGTCCCGCGTAAAAACGCCAAGCGTGCCGCGCGCATTGAATGGGAGCACATCGTGCCTGCCTGGCAGATCGGCCACCAACGCCAATGCTGGCAACAGGGCGGGCGCCAGAACTGCACACGTCACGACCCCACCTACCAGCGCGCCGAAGCTGACCTGCACAACCTGGTGCCGAGCATCGGCGAAGTGAATGGCGACCGCAGCAACTTCAGTTTTGGCTGGCTCCCGGTACAGACTGGCCAATATGGTTCGTGCCTGACCCAGGTCGACTTCAAGGCAAAGAAGGTCATGCCCCGCCCCTCCATTCGCGGGATGATCGCGCGGACATACTTCTACATGAGCAAACAGTACGGCTTGCGCCTGTCCAAACAGGACCGACAGCTCTACGAAGCCTGGAACAAGACGTACCCGGTGCAGGACTGGGAACGCCAGCGCAATCAAAGCGTGGCGTGCGTGATGGGTCGCGGCAATGAGTTCGTCGGCCCGGTGAACATGAAGTCGTGCAGCTAACCACATAGCCCTCACTCAAAGGCCTCGGATTCAACCCCGAGGCCTTTGTTTATGACGAGTCTGCAATGCGCCCGCTACCGCTAACCGCCGACCCTGTTGTAACGCCAATACCCCATCAAATTGAGCATCTCATGAGGGATGCCGCACTCCTTGATCAGGTACTTACGCACGTCCATCACCGCCGCTGTCTCCCCGGCGATCCAGCCATAAAAACCGTTGCCGTTCGGCCTTGGCGTTTCCCAGAGCAGTTCTTCGTCAATATTGACCTCAGCCAGCGCCGCTTGCGCCGCAGCATCCACAGCGAACGCCGACAAGTCGAGCGCTCGCAGCGCTGCCGCCATCAAGGTTCCCGCCTGCGCGCCCGGTGCCTGATCACGAATCAGCCATTGCAACGACAAGCCCTGCCAGATCGGTGTCGGCAGCTTGTCGTCAGCACTTTCGATCTCAAAAAGGACTTGAGCCCTGGGCGGCTCGGCCAACGCCGCCAGCTCATCAAGAATACCCAAGGCAGCCGGCAAAGCCGTCGGATCAGCCATCAGCAACAAATACTTGAGGGCGCGTGGCGGCTTCCATTCGAAACCGCCGGTTTCCACCGCAGTGAATTGTCGGTCAGGCGCAACAATCTGAATGCCGGCTCCTGGCTTGGCATGAATCGCCCAATACGAGGCGGGCCCCGTTTCGCCATGCAAAACGAAATCGATGTCCACCTCGCAGCGCTCGGTGCGCAGATGACGAATGGTATAAGTGCGCATCGCCGGACGCTGGGCGACGGGAATCGAACGATAGTCTGCATGCCAGTTGTCATTACGGGGGAGATTCGCAGGCGTACCATCGGCAGCCGGAAAAAACAGCTTCACTCGCTGATCCGGTGCCCAGGTGGCCATGTCAGCAACCCTCGGGCCCGCGAGGGTGACACGCATCAGATGAGGGCTCAGCAGTTGCTTTCGCTGTAGAACAGCATCAAACACGGTGTACGGCGCGGCGCGGGCCATAAGGAGATCCTTTTGATGATGGACAGTCACTCCTTATGAAACGGATCACGACTCACACCATTTAAGGTCTCGCGCCAACCTGCTGCGCCTGCAGCGCCGTCACTGTGAAGCAATTACCGAGCTACGGCATGCTCGACAACCTTCGACTCGATGTTTTGCTTCTTCGCCTTGGTCAGCGCCTCGGTCAGCTGGACTTGCCTGGCCTCTGCCTCGGCTTTTGAGTCGAATGGCCCGAGCAATATCCGGTCCTTGCCATCCTGCTTGACGACATAAGCGATGAAACCATGCTCGATCAACCAGCCTGCGAGGTCACTGACAGCCTGCACCGTGCCCCCCTGAACAAGGACATCCCATTGCTGCGCCGCTGCAACCGGTGCCGTGGCTGTTGCAGCCGGGGCCTGGACCTTCGGCGCGTCAGGACTCTTCGCTTCACCGCAGCCCGCCAATGCCAATACCGCAATTACCGCAATTACCGCAATTACCGTTGCCACTTTGCGCACAGATTTGCCCTCTGGATGTCAAAAGCCGCGATTTTACCACCCGCGAACGCTTCATGACGCCCGCAAAACAGGCTTAAAACAACGAGAATCAAAGTTCGCGGCTCTGTATAGTTGCACCTTGGGAATTAATACCTCGCCTGCGCGTCAGAAAGAGACCCCTACCGCGTCACTTCGCACTAATCTATACGTACTACCGACATCTGCATTGTCTGAAATCAGGTGCCCTACGAAGAATTCAAGGAGAAGCTCATGCTGATACTCACCCGCAAAGTCGGTGAAAGCATAAACATCGGTGATGACATTACGATCACCATTCTGGGCGTTAGCGGCCAACAAGTCAGGATTGGCATCAATGCCCCGAAAGACGTTGCGGTGCATCGCGAAGAGATCTACCAGCGCATCCAGGCAGGCCTGACCGCGCCCGACAAGAACGACACGCCCTAAGCGACACCCGTAATCAGTAGCCAGCCCTTTCCCTTAAGTCATGGCTGGCTAAAGATCGCTCTCGGTGCCTCCGGATGCTGAGCGCAGACGCAAGACTGCAACGTATGTAAAGCTTTGGTCACCATGGAAGGTGAAGCCGATACTAACGGCAATCCACTCGCCAACGCTGTCAGACGCTTCGCTTTAACCTCAACGAAACCTCCCCCCAAACGGGCTAGCCGAGCATCACCCCGCGCGCCATGCCTGTAGCCGCCACCACCATCAAAACCATCAGTAGCGCTTCAACATGGCTGATCCTGGCAAATGCACCTGCACGCCCAGTGTCAACCAGCGCACCGCGACTCAAGGCAATCCGCCACTTGATCAAAGTGACCATTGGCAAGATCTCAAGCAGCAGAATGATGACGAACAGTGTCATTTTGAGATGGAACAATGGCTGATGCAGGTAGTAGTCCGCCCCCTTCTCGTACCCACCAAAAGCGCGAACACCTCCGCTGATCAACAGAATCGCCGCTGAAATCCCCCAGCAGTTATCCGCCAGCAGCACACGGGACACCTCGGATGTATTCGCGACCACCCGACGCAGGGCCGCCCCACGGGCAAGTACTGCCCAAAACGCCATGGCAAAGGCCAGGAGGTGGACGGCCGCCAGCATCCAACGAACGAGCATAAAGCTGCCCTCCATTCATATGAAAAAATCAGGACCCCGTCAGTAATAGCCCAGATTTCTCTCTTTGCCCGTACGAACAACCACCGCCAGCAACGCGGAAAAATGTTCCTGCCACGCAGCTTACGAAGTCAGGCAAACATCGGCGAGAATGCCCACACCAGGGAGAGGCGACAGCATGAATCAACCCAACACATTCACACTCGTTTTACTTCCAGGGATGGATGGAACAGGCGAACTGTTCCTGCCATTCATTACGGCCATCGGGGGAGCGTTCGACACCCTGGTCGTTGACTACCCAACCGACCAGCCCCTGAGCTACGCCGCGCTTGAAACACTCGTGCGCAAAGCGCTGCCCACCGACCGCCCCTACATCGTGCTGGGGGAATCTTTCTCCGGGCCGATTGCTGTTTCCCTGGCCGCATCACAACCCGCTCAACTCAAGGGGCTGGTGCTGTGCAGCACGTTTGTCAAAAACCCTCGCCCGGTGTTTCGCAAGATGGGGTTGCTGGTTAATGCGCTGCCGCTCGGCCAAGCCCCGATCCGCTGGATCAGCCGCTTGTTGCTGGGCCGGTTTTCCACCGCCGCATTGCGTTCTGCCTTGAATCAGGCGATCTCCCGGGTTACACCCCAGGTGATGCGCGCACGACTACGCGCCGTGCTGGCAGTGGATGTCTCCACGGAGCTGACGCAGGTCAGCGTGCCGGCCCTGTACTTGCGCGCGACCCGTGACTGGGTCGTTCCTGCAACCGCCTCAGCGTTGGTCCTGCAACTGAACCCGAACGTGCAGATCGCCGATGTAGACGCTCCCCACTGCTTGCTCCAGGCAAAACCCGACGCGGCTGCCCGGCACATCAGTGCATTCGCAAGGACGCTGAAAGACGCCTGAAGGGTTCGTGATAATGTCTACCCTTTCTTATGACAAGGATGGTTACTCATGAAATTTGGCTACACCATTATCTACGTGCCAGACGTCGCTGCCTCTGTGCAGTTCTTTGAAGACGCTTTCGGCCTGCGCCGCCGCTTCGTGCATGAGTCCGGTACCTACGGCGAACTCGAAACCGGTGAAACCACCCTTGCCTTTGCCGCCCATGAACTGGCCGAGATGAACTTCAGTGCGGGCCATGTCGCCGCTCATGCGTCGCCGCAGCCGCTGGGCATGGAGATTGGCTTTGTCACCGAGGACGTACAGGCCGCACACGCAAAAGCGCTAGCCTGTGGTGCATCGCAACTGTCACCGCCCACCTCGAAACCCTGGGGGCAGACCGTGTCATACGTTCGCTGCCCTGACGGAACACTGGTTGAGCTGTGCAGCCCGGTTCACCCCTGAAGAGACGCGAGTCCGATACCGAGGCTTTGCGGCACTCCCATCACAGGCTCGGCAAAGACGTCAGCGCAAGTTGACAGCGGATATTTTCGCAGCCGGTCGCATGACCGGGATCTTCTCTGGATGGCGGGAGCCGCAGTAAATGCGGGGTCTGTCTACATGAAGGTAAGTCCAAGCGCTATAAACGCATAGCACACCTTGTTTACTTAACCAGCCCATAATAAACACATAACATTCAGATCAAAGAGCCTACGGATATCAGCCACTGCCACGCAAAGAGACACACTTCCAAAACAAATAAGGCCCCAGCCAGTGGGGCCTTACTTCATGGCTCAACTCAGTTGATTACAGCGACTGCAGGGAAATAGATGCATTTTGAGAGTCTTGCTGACTGTCGGCATCCATCCACACCCACTGCGTACCGTCACCTTGCAGGTTATTGCTGATACTTTGAATACCCGAAGACACAATAACAACGGCACCACTTTCAGACGCGGTAGGCCCCATCGTCGTGACCTGGTTTGAAAGCAAGCCGTTCGAGGTTTCATTCACAACAAATACGGTTGCCTTACTTTCGCGGAACTGAGTGATTTTGCTGGCGATCGTCAGGTTCATCCACTTCGACGGCGGCACTGCATAGTAACGGCTGTATTTATTGAACGGATACTGATCGCCGTTGGCCTGGAGTGCATTGTTCGACAGGCCACTGGTGTTGGTTGGCATACCAACACTTCCAAGCCACACTTCGACCTGCGAACCACCGCTGTTGCTGGACAGCGAAACCGAGATGGTTTGCGTATCCGTACCCGAGACAAACCCCAGTGATGCCAGGCCCGCATTGGCCGTGGTGCCTGGAACGGTAATCGTCTTGGGCGGCTGGCTGTTGCTCCAGACCACGTTTACATCAGCATTATTGTCATTCTAAGCAGAGTTATAGATAAAAATCCCATACAACTGGCCCGTTTGAAGCGTTGTGCAAGTGGCTGTATCTCCTGCACGAAGGGTAATACGTTGACCACCATTCCAGTTGGTCTGAGTTGCCGTGAGGGCGATGCTTTCCATGTGAGGGTTCCTTTCCTTGGTGGGACATAGGGAAATCGTGCAGCTACTGCTGCGCTACCGCCGCACGTGCATAGCATGCTAGTCGTCCTTTTAATCTCGAAATATAAAAACTCTAGACTCTTTGGCGATAACCCTGACTCGTCATTACTTCGTATATTTGTCTCACTTCTGAAACACTCAACCCGATTAAATCTGACAAATTATTACGACCCGAAGAGCCCCTACGGTCCTGCACGCGTGAAATCAGCGGGCGGACACATCAGCACTGGGGAACTCACCCTGAAACTGAACAATCACTTTACGACCACAAGGATGCAGTACACGAAACGGCCACCAAAAATCATGGACCACTTACCGAGTCAACGGCCAAAAAAATACGACCCAATACGAAATGTAACGTTACATTCCGTCTAGAATCCCACATTGAAGTCTCTTGTAAGTACCCCCCTTAATATAGCGATTTGTTCCCGCTAATATGACCTGAGTACAAAAGACCATGTGTAAATCATGCGACTCAAGCCCTGTACAAAACCCGCGCCGTCGGTTTCTTCGGCTCGCCGGGCTAGGAGCCGGCGCCCTGCTGCTGGCCAGCGCGCTGCCCGACAAGATCGTCCAGGCCGCAGAGAAAGCGGCACTCCCCCCAAAACCGCAAAACTCAATCAGTCCGGACATGGCCCTTAAAAGGCTGATCGAGGGCAATGAACGATACTTCACGGGCACGTCCAAAACACATGACTTCAAAGCCGAACGAGAAGCCCTGGTGTCCGGCCAAAACCCGTTCGTGGCGGTACTGGGCTGCTCGGACTCTCGCATCGCCCCCGAGTACGCTTTTGATACGGCACGAGGCGACCTGTTCGCCATACGCGTCGCTGGCAACTTCGTGACGGATGAAGGCTTGGCGAGCCTTGAATACGCCGTGGCAGTACTCGGCGCGCCCCTGATTCTTGTACTGGGACATGAGAGCTGTGGCGCTATCTCGGCCGGTATCAAAGCAACCAAAGATAATGTGGTTTTCCCTGGCCACATCCCCAAACTGACTGATGCACTGAAACCCTCTATCGAGAAGGTTCTCAATGAACCAGGAAGCCTCATCGAAAACGCGACGGCGCAAAACGTCAAAGACTCGGTCAACCGCCTCAAGAATGCCTCACCCTTACTGACCGATGCACTTGCCAAAGGCACGCTGAAAGTGGTCGGAGGCATCTATCGCCTGGCCGACGGCAAAGTCGACCTGATCGCCTGAGTCGCAAGGTCCAACGGCCTAATGAGTCGCCCCCCCATTCCAGCGAGAATCCTCGCCGGAGTGAGGTGCTTGACCCTCATCAATGTTGTTTCTTTGCGCCAAACTAACGCGAGGCCCCACCCAGGCCTCGTGTTGTACGAGCCAGCCGCTTGCTTGAGACGGTCAATTGCGGGTTGCGCCTGCGCGTTATCGGATGCAACGGTAGACTGGCGCCCATTCAGGCAGAAACAACTAACACCCCGCCTGGATCCGTTGCCCCTCCCGACAAAACCAGACCTTATTCAGGCGCCAAGAACATGCTCAACGTCAACACAGCCATGACGGCTTTCCTAGCGTTACTGGCCTTTACAGGCCAAAGCTCAGGAGCAGGCTTGCAACCGCCCAACGTCAATGTGTTGGCATGGCCACGCATGTCCTCAAGTGAGTTTGGCTGCTACATGGAGCAGACGCTTGGGCATCAGGACAAGCGCTTTAACTGCTCTTTGAAAAACTACGAAAACCAAGGCGATCCGTGCACAAACACCGACGCCTACTATGAAGGCCCAATACTCCCCGCAAACCTGGCCACCAGGGTTCACCCGCTCGCCAGGGAGATAGAGCTCAGTTGGGAGCATGGGGAGCTGCAACAGGTCACGGTTACGCTTGAGGGAACATTGAGTGAGGCCGAGGTCCGCAATGCGTTTGAATTACCACTCGCCACAAACCATCCATCGCCCGAAACCGCGCAGCGGCTGCCGGAGAATGTCATGGACGCCCAAGTCGAGTATCCGCTGGAACCGATTAACAGCTCGCCGGGCAAACTCCCTGGCACGCCTTCCCCAGGGCTTACCTCGATCGTGCTGACCGGTTTCGACCATATGGGCGCGGGCGACGTCGACTGCGACGCCGAGCAGTGACTGTCCGATTGAGCGGCTCCAACGCATGCCCCAGAGACCGCCGCGAATGATTCCGCACCGGGTCGAACAGCACGGATCCCGCTGACACGCGCCCCCACGCGTTGATTCAGGCTAAACCAACGGTTGGTGACTGGTCACGCAGTGGATGCCACCTCCACCGGCGGCGATGGCGTCGATGTTGAGCTGCACCACCTCACGGTCCGGGTAGAGTTCAGACAACAGCTCAAAGGCTCGGGCATCTGCCGCCCGGTCACCGAACTCGGGGGCAATGACCGCGCCATTGATCACGAAGTAGTTGATGTAGCCGGCCGCAAAGTCCGGGTTGTTGCGACTGAACGGGCTCTTTCGTGGGTTGAGCGGTGGCGACACGGTATGCACCTGCAGCTTGCGACCATCGGCGTCGGTGGCCTGCTTGAGAATCTCCAGGTGGGCCAGCGTCACGTTGTGATCGTAGGACCCAGGGTCGTTGTCGAGGTTGGCAATCACCACGCCCGGCGTGACAAAACGAGCGTAGAAGTCGACATGGGCGTCCGTGATGTCCTTGCCCTTGATACCCGGCAGCCAGATGATTTTGCGCAAGCCCAAGCGGGCCTTCAGTTCCTCTTCAACCTCAGCCTTGCTCCAGTCGGGGTTGCGGTTGGAATTGACCCAACTGCTTTCGGTCATGATCCCCGTGCCGTGACCATCGACTTCGATACCACCGCCCTCGCCCACCGACTCGCTGCGGATGTAACGGGCACCCACGGTGCTGGCAACCCGTTCGGCCACCTGCGCATCCGCTTTATGCTGCTGCTTGTTGCCCCAGCCGTTGAAATTGAAACCCACGGCACCGATCCCGCCTTTCCCATCAATGACAAAGTTGGCCCCGGTATCGCGCATCCAGATGTCGTCGAGCTCGGTGATCACGTAGGTGATGTTGGCAGTACCGCAGTGCTCTTCGGCCAGGTCCCGCTCGCTCTCGCGACAAAACACAGTCACTGGCTCGTAGCCGGCGATGGTACGAGCAATCAGGCCAATGGCCTCCTGCACGTCAGGGGTGGAGTCCTCCCAGATGGCCTCTTGTGCGCCAAAAGCGACGAAGGCCTGTCGGTGTTTATCGCCCTCATCCGGCATGCGCCAACCGCCCGGTGCCGCCGCTTGCACGGGCAAGGGCGTCAGGCCCAGTCCGATGGACACCGCGGCACCCAGTCCGGCGACAACCGATACCTGCTTGATGAACTCGCGACGAGTCGACATGTGCTGATTCCTGAATGTTTTTTCTGAAGTCATTTCAACGTGGCCGTCTTGAACTTGGTCCAGGCCCGCATGCGCGCCCGCATATCGGATTGGGGAATGTCCTTGCCAGGAATCAGCCGCTCATAAGTGGCCTCATCGAGGTAAATATCCGGGTTGTTGCGCATCATCGCATCGACACCCGAACGCGCCTTGGCATTGGAGGTGGGGTAACCGGTGAAGTTGCTGATGGCCGCCATATTCTCGGGACGCATGACGAAGTTGATGAACGCATAGGCGTACTCCGGGTGTCTGGCGTCGACAGGTATCGCCATGGTGTCCATCCAGACTGTCGTGCCTTCACGGGGAACGCGGTACTGGAACGTGGTTTTCTTGCCAGCGGTATCCGCCGTCCGCTGCGCCTGCGTCATGTCCCCGCTGTAACCCAGCGACAGGCACAAGTTACCGTTTACCAGATCGGTCACCGGCTGCGACTGGAACTTGCGGATGTACGGTCGCAGCTTGAGCAACAGCTCACTCGCCGCAGCCAGGTCCTCAGGCTTTGCACTGCGCGGCTCGCGACCGAGGTAGTTGAGCACCACCGCCAGCACTTCATCGGGCGAGTCGATCATCGAGATTCCACACTCGGCAAACCTCGCAGCCAGCTCCGGTTTGAACAGCATGTCCAGGCTATTGACCGGGGCATCCGGCATACGCTGTTTGATCTGCTCGGCATTGTAGGTCAGGCCGATGGTGCCCCAGGTGTAAGGGACGGTGGCCTGGCTCGAATGTACATAATGGGTACGCAGCTTCTGCAAACCGGGTTCGATGTCATCCAGGGCCGTGAGTTTTGTACGGTCCAGCGGCAGCAGGCTGCCGGCGCGCATCAAGCGCTCGGCAACGGTGTCACCCGGGAAGATCAGGTCATAACCGCTTCCACCGGCCAGCATCTTGGCTTCGAGCGTCTCACTGCCATCCATGACGTCGTAGATCACGTTGATCCCGGTTTCGGCGGTGAATCGAGTCAGGGTGTCCTCGGCAAAATAGTCAGCCCAGTTGTACAGCCTGAGGGTTTTCTCCTGCGCGTGCAGCGACGGCAAGGTAGCGCTCAGCGCCAATCCCAAGGCACCGCTCAACAGCTTGTGGGAAATGCGCATGTCAAACCCCTTGAGTGTTCCAGCGTGCATTGATGTGACGACCATCCTGGCTCAACAGCGCCCCGTACATGTCCGGACGGCGGTCGCGATAGATGCCCCAGCTCAGGCGCTCTTCGCGCATGGCGGTCAAGTCCAGGCTGTGCACCCACACGCCGGTGCTGTCGCGGTCGGCCTCGGCGAGCAATGTGCCCTTGTGGTTGCAGATAAACGACGAGCCATAGAAGCTCATCTGCAAGGCTGGATCGGTGGTCGCCACTTCTCGCCCCACGCGGTTGGCCGCCACGACCGGCAAGAGGTTGGCGGCGGCATGGCCACGCATGGTCATCTGCCAGTGGTCACGTGAATCCAGGGCTGCGCAGCCAGGCTCAGAGCCAATGGCAGTGGGGAACAGCAAGACTTCGGCACCCATCAGCGCCAGGCAGCGTGCCGTTTCGGGGAACCACTGGTCCCAGCAAATCCCCACGCCGATGCGCCCAAACGCCGTGTCCCAGACTCGAAAACCCGTATCGCCGGGGCTGAAGTATTCCTTCTCCTGGTAACCGATGGCGTTGGGGATGTGGGTCTTGCGGTACACTCCCAGCAGGCGCCCGTCGGCATCGGCCACACTCAAGGAGTTGAAGTAGGCATTGCCCGCCTTCTCGAACCAACTCAGCGGCAGTACCACCCCCAACTCCTTGGCCAGCGCGGCAAAACGCTTGAGAACAGGGCTGTCTTTGTACACTTCGGCCAACGCCAGGTGTTTGTGACTTTGCTCGATGCAGAAATACGGCGTGGCAAACAGCTCCTGCAACAGGATGACCTGGGCGCCCTTGGCCGCCGCCTCACGCACACACTGTTCAGCCTGATCGAGGTTGTGTGACAAGTCCCAGGTGCAGGGCATCTGGGTGGTCGCAATCGTCAATAGCGTCATGGCATCAGCCCTCCACCGGCCAGGCAGGCTGTTGCTGCGTGATGCAATGCACACCGCCACCGCCATGGGCCAGATGATTGATTCGCACCGGTACCACTTCATGCTCGGGGAAGGTCTGAGCCAACACGTTCGCCGCCGCGTTGTCGGCCTCGACGCCATAGGCCGGCATGATGATCGCGTTGTTGGCGATGTAGAAGTTGGTGTAGGAGGCGCAAAACACTTCAGCGTCGGTGTCCACGGCATCAGTGGCTTCATACAACTCGATCAGGTCGAACTGTCGGCCCCGGGCATCGGTGGCCAATTCCAGCGCGCGACGGTTTTCCCGCACCACCTCGGCGTACACCGAACGCTTGTCGTGAGTGGCGTCCACCAGCAACACGCCGGGGCGCGCGAAGGCGCATACGCCATCGACATGGCCGTCCGTCATGTCGCCGGTGACATAGTCCGGATCGCCCGGCAGCCAAATGGTCTTCTTCACACCCAGCAGACGCGTGAAAATGTCCTCCATCTCAGCCTTGCTCATGCCTGGGTTGCGATTGGGGTTGAGCAGCACAGACTCGGTGGTGATCAGCGTGCCCTCGCCGTCCACATGAATGGCCCCGCCTTCGTTACTCAGCGGGGTTGCAAAGCACTGCACGCCCAGATGATTGAGTGCGCGGCGTGCCAGGCTTTCGTCCAGATCATGGGCCGACTTGCCGCCCCACGCGTTGAAGCGCCAGCTCACACCCGCCAACCCTTGTTGCGGGTGACAGACGAAGCTCGGGCCGGAGTCCCGGCACCAACTGTCGTTGACGGCCAGTTCGATCAATTCAATGTTGGCCCCACACAACGCTTTGGCACTGGCGACAGCGGACGGGTCGACGACCATTTTCACCGGTTCGAAACGGGCAATGGCTTTGGCCACGCGAGCGAAGTCCTGCTGCACCAGCGGCAACGTGACGCCCCAACCCGACTCCCAAAGTGCCTGGTTATGCGGCCAGACCATCCAGGTCGCGGCGTGCCGAACCCACTCTGCCGGCATCCACCAACCCCTGTTTAGAATTTCATTCTGCTGCATGACATGCTGCATGATACAAAGCCCTTTTAGTTAAGCCATTGTGTTCAACAAAACTGCCTTGGCGGTCTTGGCATGCATGCTACGGCTGTAAAAACGGGCAAACAAACGATGGATTTTGCAGAAAAGTGATTAGGAAAACTTATCAATATGCTCAAGCACTGGCCACCCCTCAGCACCCTTCGCGGCTTTGAAGCCGCCGCCCGGCTGGGCAGTTTCCACAAGGCCGCTGCCGAGCTGCACCTCACCCAATCGGCCATCAGCCAGCAAATCCGCAGCCTTGAGGCGTACCTTGAGCAGCCTCTGTTCTTTCGCAGCGGACGCAGCGTCAGCCTGACGGATGCCGGCCACGACCTGCTCAGCACCACCCAGGCGCTGCTGCAACAACTGGCCGTCGGCATACGTCGTCTCGGGCAGTATCAGAAACCCAACCAACTGGTGCTCAACACCACCCCGGCGTTCGCCCGTCACTGGCTGCTGCCACGCCTGGGGGATTTCCGTCGTCAGCATCCGGAAGTCGATCTGTGGATTTTCAGCACCGATGAAGTCCCGGACATGACCAGCGAAACCATTGACCTCGCCGTGCGGGATGACATCAGCTCCCAAGCCGAGTGCAGCTTCAAGGTGCTGCACGCAGACCGCCTCTACCCAGCTTGCCACCCGAGCCTGTTGACGGTGCCCCTTGAGCAGCGCACAACCCTTCACGGCGAGCGGGAAATGGACTGGAGCCACTGGGCCGTGGAGGCTGGCATTGATGTCGGCCAGAAAGATCAGGGGTTGAACTTCTCCGACCCCGGCCTGCTGCTGGACGCCGCGTGCGCGGGACTCGGGATCGCCCTGGTCAGCCAACTACTGAGTCGGCAGGCGCGCGCCAACGGCCTGCTGCAACCCTTGGTGGAGCAAACCATTCGCGGTCCGAACTGGGCCTTGTTGACCCATCGCGACAGCGAGAACAATGTGCTGGCGCGAAGCTTCAGCGAATGGCTGCTGAACAATCTGGAAGCAGCAAGCCCGACAACCTGACAGTTCCAGGCCCGGCCTTTGGCCCCTTGCTCGATAGAGGGCGCGTTGACATACGCACTGCGTAATAACTCCTGAACGCCGCGGGGAATGTTGATGCAGTTACGTATATTGAGATCGTCCAGGGCTGCCATGAACTAGGCCGGACTGCCTGGACGGCATTGATGATCGTGAAGACCCCGGCAGCGCTATCTCCCATCGATACCGATGCTCTGGGTTCGAAAGGATCAATCTGCGCAAGAGAAAGGGGATCAATGAGCCCATTGCGCTTGTGCGCGAGCAGTTGGCCAAAGTCGCAGCTACGTATCCCTGTATCGGCAATCAGACTCATTGATCATTGCCCAGCTCAATGTTGGGCGTTTTCCATTTAAACAAATGGAGATGCATTGGCATGCAAGCAGCAGCCATGCACTAGTTTTTTTATCAAAACAATTTCTGCGCGTCTAATAACCTTTTTCTCCGGCCTTATAGGTCCGGGAAATAACCCTCCCCCGTCAAGGTCAGCCGCTGTAGCAACATGCGCATACGCCTATGAAAACGCATGACATCACGCCTTGAAGACCTGTGAAAACACTGCACTTGTGCTGCCCATGACACCGTAAGTCGTTTCCTGCCGACAGCTCATCGGTATTCCCTCATCCAGACGAATACCATCAGCAACCCGGTCATTGCTCGTCTAAGCTTCAAATCCCAAAAGGAGCACAGCCATGGAAGACAAGGATCAAGTCTATTTCGCGCTCTATAACCTGAATCTGACTCAGCTCGCCATCAGTGCAGCCCTTGAAGACTTGACGGCATTAGTCGAAGAGTTTGGCCGCCTCGAGCCAGAGACCTCCAGATCACTGAAGCGTCATCTATCGACTATCGAGAGAAACTCCGACCGCTCCTGTGAAGCGATCTATGCGCTAGTCAGCTCACACGCCACACCTGAATCTCTCTGGTCGCCGCCTCCCCGCTGACCCCTCTTCAGCTTGGCGCTTGAGTAATGGATTCCAGGTACGCTTGCGCCAACGCTGCATCGCCCACCATTAACGCCTCAAGCCCCCTCAATCCAAGCCAGACACTCTTCAGGCCATACATTTCAATTGAGTAACATTTCTACTCTATAGAAATAAGTCGGACATCTTCCAGCAAAGGACGCAGGGCACTCTATGCAAACCCCTCACAAGGAAACCAGTGTGCTGGTATTCGCCCTGCACCCTATTACCGCCGTCGGCTCCGCTTTACTCAGTCCGTGTTCAATCGACACCTCTAATCGCCCCCTGCCCGACGAAGAAAGACGAGACCCAAACCGGTCAGTCGCGACATGCAGAAAACAGCCACATCCAGGCAGTTCGACAGCGCCTGGATTCAAGCCGTGACCGGCAATATGACCTGGCGCTTCTGACGCCCGGCCACCGAATAAAATGATATTACCCATGGAGTAAGAATATGAGCCTGACCAGGAAATTATTTGTCGGCGTTGCCTTGACCAGCCTGCTGCTCGGCGGTTGCACCTCAAGAGTCACGGAGAAGGAACAGTACTCAGGGTTTCTTCCCAACTACAACAACCTGCAAGAATTCACCACACCCAGCGGCGAGAAGACCATGCGCTGGGTGACCCCATCCTGGAACCCGAACGCTTATGACACGGTAGCCTTCAAGCGACTGGAACTGTACCCGACGCCGCAACCCAATGAACGGGTCAACCGTCAGACCCTGGACCAGTTGCAAACCTACATGACGAATAATGCCAAGAGTGTACTGGGCCAAAAGTACCGCATGGTGCCGAACCTCCAGTCGGCCCCCGCCGGTTCGCGAACCCTGGTCGTACGCGCTGCGATTACTGGGGTCAGCGCGTCCAACGAAGGCATGAAATGGTATGAAGTGGTTCCGGTTGCGGCCGCGATAGGCGCGACTCAGGCGGCCACCGGCCACCGCGATCAAGAGACCGAGTTGTACATCGAGGCTGAGATGATCGACGCGAGTAACGGCCAGACCGTGGCCAAAGTAGTGCGCAAGGTCTTCGGTGAACAATTGAGAAATGCGAGCCAGCAGGTTACCGCCAACGACTTCAAAGCCGCGATCAAAAAGCTGAACAGCGATATGCAGGCATTCATCAAATAGCAATGACCAAGTCATTCACCCAGGCGCGGGACGACTCGAAGGCTTACGAAAACGTATCGGCTGGCGAGCGCCCCACCTTTCACGAGATTCGAGCGCTCGGCGCATGGCTGTACGAGCAGCAGGGTTTTGCACAGGAGTACATTCAGGGTTTGATGGGTCACGCAGATGTGAAGATGACCGAGCACTATCAGGCTGGGCACGGTGATGACGCGGTGGTTTACATGAAGGTGAAAGCCGACCTGAAAGTGTAGCGCGGTGGTCGTTTGCCCAAAGTATTCCCAAAGTTTGCCCAAACGCCAGACAACAAAAAAGGGCCCACCTTTCGGTGAGCCCTTCTAGACCGCCCAGCAGAGCGGATTTTGTTTGGTAGGCGCGATTGGACTCGAACCAACGACCCCCACCATGTCAAGGTGGTGCTCTAACCAACTGAGCTACGTGCCTGCTGTGAGGCGGCATTCTACGGAATTCCGGAAGGGTGTCAACACCTTTTTTTCACCTAACCCTATGAATATGCAAAATATTTAATTTCGGGCCCCTGAAGAAGCGTTTCCGGTGGCTGGTAGCTGTTTTTTAACTCAGGTAGGATCAACACACTCGTAAAAAATATAAAACAGAGGTTGCAGAATGGCGAACACGCCCTACCCAGAGTCCTATTACGCGGCATCCGCCAATGCGACCCCGCCACGGCCGTTGCTGCAGGATGATGTAGAAACTGACGTCTGCGTAATCGGTGCCGGCTATACCGGCCTCTCCAGCGCACTGTTCCTGCTGGAGAGCGGTTTTCGGGTGACCGTGCTGGAAGCTGCCGGGGTGGGGTTCGGGGCGTCGGGCCGCAACGGCGGCCAGATCGTCAACAGTTACAGCCGTGACATCGACGTCATCGAACGCAGCGTAGGCCCCAAGCAGGCGCAACTGCTTGGGCAGATGGCATTCGAAGGCGCCAAGATTATTCGCGACCGGGTTGCCAGGTATCAGATCCAGTGCGACCTGAAGGACGGCGGCGTATTCGCCGCCATCACCCAGAAACAGATGAACCACCTCGAATCACAGAAGCGCCTGTGGGAGCGTTTCGGCCACACGCAACTGGAACTGCTGGATCAGCGCCGTATACGCGACGTCGTGGCCTGCGAGCAGTACGTGGGCGGCATGCTCGACATGAGCGGCGGCCACATCCACCCCCTGAACCTTGCACTGGGTGAAGCGGCAGCTGTCGAATCACTGGGGGGCACCCTTTACGAGCAGTCGCCCGCCGTGCGCATTGAGCGCGGTGCCAATCCGGTAGTACACACCCCAAAAGGCAGAGTCAGGGCCAAGTTCATCATCGTCGCCGGCAACGCCTACCTGGGCAATCTGGTGCCTGAACTCGCCGCCAAGTCGATGCCCTGCGGCACACAGGTCATTACGACCGAACCGCTGGGCGATGAGCTGGCAAGAACCCTGCTACCTCAAGACTACTGCGTCGAAGACTGCAACTACCTGCTCGACTATTACCGACTGTCCGGCGACAAACGCCTGATCTTCGGTGGCGGCGTGGTGTATGGGGCACGGGATCCGGCCAACATCGAAGCGATCATTCGACCGAAGATGCTCAAGGCCTTTCCACAACTTGAAAAAGTGAAGATTGATTACGCCTGGACCGGCAACTTTCTGCTGACCTTGTCCCGGCTACCGCAGGTAGGACGCCTGGGCGATAACATCTACTACTCACAGGGCTGTAGCGGCCATGGCGTGACGTACACCCACCTGGCGGGCAAAGTACTGGCCGAAGCGCTACGCGGCCAGGCAGAGCGCTTTGACGCCTTTGCCGACCTTGCGCACTACCCCTTCCCTGGCGGCCAGTTGCTGCGCACGCCATTCGCCGCGCTGGGCGCCTGGTATTACGGCCTGCGCGACAAGTACGATTTCTGATTCAGCTTTAGCGCAGAAACAAAAAAACCGCCAACAGGCGGTTTTTTCGATTCGGGACTTAAGCGGCGCCTTGACAGGCTGGAAGCTAAATCCCGAAAACAAAAAACCCCGGTCTTTCGACCAGGGTCTTTGCTATCGACTCGAAGTAGCCATCGGCTCTCTTCGTAGCATCAAGGCGTTCAGTGGGCCTTGGTGCAGATATGGCGCAGCGGACGGGACTCGAACCCGCGACCCCCGGCGTGACAGGCCGGTATTCTAACCGACTGAACTACCGCTGCGTATCGCTTTGGACTTTCGCCCAATTAACTCGTCTGATTGCAAAGCTTCGAGGCTTTTCAATCTCGAACCAGGAATACCTGACTCGGAAAATATGGCGCAGCGGACGGGACTCGAACCCGCGACCCCCGGCGTGACAGGCCGGTATTCTAACCGACTGAACTACCGCTGCGCGTCGGTGGAGGCTTTTGACAGCTTCCATCTTGCTTTCGCAAGACTCTCAAGAAGTGGTGGGTGATGACGGGATCGAACCGCCGACATTCTGCTTGTAAGGCAGACGCTCTCCCAGCTGAGCTAATCACCCGTTTGCTTCTCCGAGGCCGCGAAATTTACGCAGATACCGAAGCTAAGTCAATAGCAGCGTTAGAGTTTTTTTCAAAAACAGCTTTTGGCGACAAGCTTCCAGCGAGAAGCAAAAGCACTTCGCGCAGGCAAGCAAGACACCCACCTGCTTTTACTGACCGTTTGCAGCTTGCAGCGTGAAGCGACCTTTCACTGCGCGTAGACCATTTTCTTGGTCATGCCACCATCAACCACAAATTCCTGCCCGGTGACAAACCCGGCATTCCTGGACAGCAGCCAAGCCACCATCGCCGCCACATCCTCGACCGCCCCTACCCTGCCCGCCGGGTGCTGAGCATGATCGGCCTCGCTCAAGGGTTCGGCACGCCGCGCCGAAGGATCACGCGCATCGATCCAGCCCGGGCTGACGGCATTGACCCTGATCTCCGGCCCCAGACTGATCGCCAAGGCGTGGGTCAGGGCTAACAACCCGCCCTTGCTCGCCGCATAGGCCTCGGTATCGGGCTCCGACTGACCGGCACGAGTCGAAGCCAAATTGACGATGGCACCGCCATGAGCGCGCAAATAAGGTGCGCAGTGCTTGGCCAGCAACATAGGACCACTGAGGTTCACCGCCAGCACGCGATTCCAGTAAGCCAGGTCGAGACTTTCCAGTGTGATGTTGTGCGGATCAGCGACCGCCGCGTTACACACCAGCGCATCAAGACGCCCGAACTGCCCGAGCACCTCGGCAATCCCGAGGGTAACCTGCTGTTCGTCCGCAACATCCATGGTGATGAACCAGGCGTTCTCGCCAAGCGCCTTCGCCACTTTCGAGCCACGCAAGCGATCAAGGTCGGTCAACACAACCTGCCAACCTTCCGTGATCAGCCAGGCCGCAATACCCAAACCAATGCCGCGAGCGGCACCCGTGACCAATGCAACGCGGCCATTGGCGCCGGATGTCGGCGTGGACAGCTCGATCACAACGCCGCCAACCCGCGCGCCAGATCGGCTTGCAGGTCTGCCACGTCTTCGAGGGCCGACCGCAATGCGAATCAAGCTGTCACGAATCCCAGCCGCTTCACGCTCTTGCGGCGCCAGGCGACCGTGGGAAGTGGTGCTTGGGTGAGTGATGGTGGTTTTGCTGTCGCCCAGGTTGGCAGTGATGGAAATCAGGCGGGTCGCATCGATAAAGCGCCAGGCGCCTGCTTTGCCGCCCCTGACCTCGAAACTCACCACCGCACCGAAACCTTTTTGCTGACGCTGGGCCAGTTCGTGCTGCGGATGACTCTTGAGACCGGCGTAATGCACTGCCTCGATGCCATCCTGCTGCTCCAGCCACTCAGCCAACTGCTGAGCATTGGCGCAGTGCGCCTTCATGCGCAGATTCAAGGTTTCCAGACCCTTGAGGAAGATCCAGGCATTGAACGGACTCAGGGTCGGCCCGGCGGTGCGCAAGAAGCCAACAACTTCTTTCATCTGCTCACTGCGACCCGCCACCACACCGCCCAGGCAACGACCCTGACCATCAATGAACTTGGTCGCCGAATGCACCACGATGTCCGCGCCCAGCTTCAACGGCTGCTGCAAGGCCGGCGTGCAGAAGCAGTTGTCGACCACCAGCATCGCACCCTTGGCGTGCGCCACCTGCGACAACGCTGCGATATCCACCAGCTCGGCCAGAGGATTGGACGGCGACTCAACGAACAACAATTTGGTGTTGGCCTTGATCGCAGCGTCCCAGCCAGAGAGGTCAGCCAGCGGCACGTAGTCGACTTCAACGCCAAAGCGCTTGAAGTACTTCTCGAACAGGCTGATGGTCGAGCCGAACACACTGCGCGATACCAGCACATGGTCGCCAGCGCTGCACAGGCTCATGACCACCGCCAGAATGGCTGCCATGCCCGTCGCGGTTGCAACCGCCTGCTCAGCGCCTTCCAGCGCCGCAATACGCTCTTCGAAAGCACGCACGGTCGGGTTGGTGTAACGCGAGTAGACGTTGCCCGGCACTTCGCCGGCAAAGCGCGCAGCAGCGTCGGCAGCGGTACGGAACACATAGCTTGAGGTGAAGAACATCGGATCACCGTGCTCGCCTTCTGGCGTACGGTGCTGACCGGCACGTACGGCCAGGGTGTCGAACGCTACGCCCTCGAGGTCGCTGTCCAGCCGACCGGCATCCCAATCCTGACTCATGCTGCCCACTCCTTGCTTTTTCTCTGGATATATACGCAAACCGGCCCATAAGGGCCGGTGATTACTCAGTTGTTGTACAGATCAATGATCGCGCTGACTGCCTGCGTCTTGACCTTGGAGGCATCGTTACGCGCCTGCTCGATCTTGTTCAGGTAAGCCTCGTCGATGTCGCCGGTCACGTATTTGCCGTCGAACACTGCACAGTCGAAGTTTTCGATCTTGATCTTGCCGCCGCCGACCGCTTCGATCAGGTCCGGCAGGTCCTGATAAATCAGCCAGTCTGCACCAATCAGATCAGCCACATCCTGGGTCGAACGATTGTGAGCGATCAACTCATGAGCGCTCGGCATGTCGATGCCATACACGTTCGGGTAACGTACCGCTGGTGCCGCCGAGCAGAAGTAAACGTTCTTGGCGCCGGCTTCGCGTGCCATTTGAATGATCTGCTTGCAGGTGGTGCCGCGAACGATGGAGTCGTCCACCAGCATCACGTTCTTGCCGCGGAATTCCAGCTCGATGGCGTTGAGCTTCTGGCGTACGGATTTTTTCCGCGCAGCCTGGCCCGGCATGATGAAGGTGCGGCCGATGTAGCGGTTCTTCACGAACCCTTCGCGGAACTTCACGCCCAGGTGATTCGCCAGTTCCAGCGCCGCAGTGCGGCTGGTGTCCGGAATCGGGATGACCACGTCGATGTCGTGCTCTGGACGCTCGCGCAGGATCTTCTCGGCGAGCTTCTCACCCATGCGCAGACGCGCCTTGTACACCGAAACGCCGTCGATGATCGAATCCGGACGCGCCAGGTAGACGTGTTCAAAGATGCAAGGCGTGAGTTTCGGGTTGGTCGCGCACTGACGGGTATGCAGCTTGCCCTCTTCAGTGATGTAGACCGCTTCGCCCGGCGCCAGGTCGCGGATCAGGGTGAAGCCGAGCACGTCCAGGGACACGCTTTCAGAGGCGATCATGTACTCGACACCTTCGTCGGTATGACGCTGGCCGAACACAATGGGGCGAATGCCGTTCGGGTCGCGGAAACCGACGATGCCGTAACCGGTCACCATCGCCACGACTGCGTAACCACCCCGGCAACGGTTGTGCACGTCGGTGACGGCAGCGAACACGTCTTCTTCAGTCGGCTGCAACTTGCCGCGCTGGGCCAGCTCGTGAGCAAACACGTTGAGCAGTACTTCGGAATCGGAATTGGTGTTGACGTGGCGCAGGTCAGATTCGTAAATCTCCTTGGCCAGTTGCTCAACATTGGTCAGGTTGCCGTTGTGTGCCAGCGTGATGCCGTACGGCGAGTTGACGTAAAACGGCTGGGCCTCGGCCGAGGTCGAGCTGCCCGCAGTCGGGTAACGCACATGGCCAATGCCCATGTGGCCGACCAGGCGCTGCATGTGACGCTGCTGAAACACGTCACGAACCAGGCCGTTATCCTTGCGCAGGAACAACCGGCCATCATGGCTGGTCACGATACCGGCAGCGTCCTGGCCGCGGTGCTGGAGGACGGTTAGCGCGTCATACAGCGCCTGATTGACGTTCGACTTACCGACGATACCGACGATGCCACACATGCGACGCAACCCCTACTTAATGGATCTGAACTGAACACATCTCACTGAGGCGTTTTGGCCGTCGGCAAGAGATGCTCCTTGAACGGTATATCAGCGGGTACGCTGATACCGCTGGCAAGCCACTGACTGCTCCAACCCAGAATCAGGTTTTTGGACCAATCTGCAACCAATAGAAATTTTGGCACGAGCTGTGAGTCTTTCCACCACCCGTCCTGCTGTACCGGCCCCAGGCTCAACAGCCCGACCGCCACGACCACCAGCAACACGCCACGCGCGGCGCCAAAGGCCATGCCGAGGAATCGATCGGTCCCGGATAGCCCGGTAACGCGAACCAACTCGCCGATAAGATAATTGATCATTGCGCCTACCACTAAGGTGGCGACAAACATGATGGCACAGCCCGCGATCACGCGAGCCGACGGTGTTTCGATGTATCCGGCGAGGTACTCGGACAATGAGCCACCGAACATCCAGGCGACGACTCCTGCGATGATCCAGGTCACCAGCGATAGTGCTTCCTTGACGAAGCCGCGGCTCAGACTGATCAAAGCAGAGATGGCGACGATAGCAACGATCGCCCAGTCAACCCAGGTAAATGGCACAGTGCAGCCTACAGACGGATAAGGCGGCGCATTTTAGCAGAGCCCATGGCTGTCGGTAAGCTGCGATTGTCAGTGCTTTTGAAATCAATCGCTTGGGATTAACCGCGCTCAGGCTGAAAGCGCACGACAAAGCCCTTAAGGTTTTGCTGACGACCCAGCAAATCACGCAGGCGATCTGCTTCGGCGCGCTCGATCAGCGGCCCGACAAACACCCGATTCTTGCCTTCAGCCGAGCGAATATAGGCGTTGTAGCCTTGGCTGCGCAGGGTCTTTTGCAAGCTTTCGGCGCTTTCGCGGCTCGACAGACTCGCCAACTGCACCGACCAACTGACCGACAAACCATTGGCATCGACACGACGCTGAGTCACGTCCGGCTTGCTCGGCGCCACTGCAACCGGTTGCACCGGTGCAGGCTTGGGAGCAGGAGGTGGCGCAACCGGCTTGCTGACAACCACCGGCGCCGGGACAGGGACAGGGACCGGAGCAACCGGCACACTCGGCGCAACAGGTGCGGCCGGCACTACTTGCTGAGCAACTTCGTCATCGCTGGGAATTGGCTCCTGAGGCAAGGCTTGCGGCTCGGGCACGATCACCGGTTCAACCTGAACTTGCGCCATCGCCGGCGCTTGTGGCGCGGCAGGTGCCTGGACACTGATCTGGCGCTGCTCATCCTCACGGGTAAACAGCATCGGCAGGAAAATCACCGCCAACGCCACCAGAACCAGAGCCCCGACCATGCGCTGCTTGTACGCGTTATCCAGCAAAGCCATTTGCAGCCTCCTCCGTGGAGCGCCGAGCCAACCACTCGAGCGCCTCGGCAACACAATAAAATGATCCGAACAGCAGGATTTCATCCTCGGCTGTCGCCAGCACGCACTGCCCTTCAAGGGCCGCCGCAACGCTTGCATAGGACGTCACCGACGCCCCAAGGTTCTGCAAGGCACCCTGCAAATCAGCTACCGGACGAGCGCGAGCGGAATCGAGCGGGGCAACCGCCCAGTGCTGGACACTAGCACTCAACTCAGCCACCACACCGCCTAAATCCTTGTCGGCCAGCAAACCGAACACCGCCAGGCGCTTGCCCACCAGCGGCCGGTGCGCCAGACGCTGCGCCAAATACTGCGCAGCATGGGGGTTATGCCCCACATCCAGCATCAGGTTCAGACGCTTGCCCTGCCAGTTGAACTGACGACGATCAAGACGCCCGACCACGGCGGTCGCTTTCAAGGCCTCGACAATCGTATCGGCCTGCCACGGCAAGCCCAGCAGCGCATAAGCCTGAAGGGCCAGGGAAGCGTTTTCCATCGGCAGATCGAGCAACGGCAAATCGTGCAGCTCAAGCTCGCGCCCTTGCCCATCGACTCCGCGCCATTGCCAGTTCTGCTCGGTGATGCCCAAATCGAAATCGCGACCGCGCAGGAAGAACGGACAATTGAGCTCGCGAGCCTTGTCCAGCAGCGGTTGCGGGGGATTGAGATCACCGCAGAGCGCGGGCGCGCCCTGACGGAAAATACCGGCTTTTTCGTAGGCCACGGACTCACGGGTATCACCCAGGTAATCCGCGTGATCGACTCCAATGCTGGTGACCAGCGCCATGTCGGCATCGACCACGTTGACCGTGTCCAGGCGCCCACCCAGCCCGACTTCCAGCACCACCGCATCGAGCCCGGACTGCTGAAACAGCCAGAACGCCGCAAGCGTGCCCATTTCGAAGTAGGTCAAGGACGTGTCGCCACGGCCGACTTCAACCGCGATAAAGGCGTCACACAGCTCGGCGTCGGTCGCCTCGACACCATTGACCTGCACTCGCTCGTTGTAACGCAGCAAGTGCGGAGAACTGTAGACACCCACCTTGAGCCCTTGCGCCCGCAGCAACGAAGCCACGAACGCACAGGTAGAACCCTTGCCGTTGGTGCCGGTGACCGTAATCACCCGAGGCGCCGGCTTGCCCAGCCCCATACGGGACGCTACCTGTTGCGAACGCTCCAGCCCCATGTCGATGGCCGATGGATGCAACTGTTCCAGGTAGGCGAGCCACTCGCCAAGGGTGCGCTCGGTCATAGGTTTGCAGGGACCGGCGGAACCACGATCGGCTCGATTGGCGCAGCCACGAACTCAGGCGTCGGCAACCCCATCAGTTGAGCCAGCAGGTTACCCAGGCGCGGACGCAGCTCATGACGTGCAATGATCATGTCGATCGCACCGTGCTCCAGCAGGAACTCGCTGCGCTGGAAGCCTTCCGGCAGTTTTTCACGCACGGTCTGCTCGATCACACGCGGACCTGCAAAACCGATCAGAGCCTTTGGCTCGCCAACGATCACGTCACCCAGCATCGCCAGACTGGCGGAAACGCCGCCGTAGACCGGGTCGGTCAGCACGGAGATGAACGGAATGCCTTCTTCGCGCAAACGCGCCAGCACCGCAGAGGTCTTGGCCATTTGCATCAGCGAGATCAGCGCTTCCTGCATCCGCGCACCACCGGAAGCAGCGAAGCAGATCATCGGGCAGCGATTTTCCAGGGCGTAGTTGGCGGCGCGCACGAAGCGCTCACCGACGATTGCACCCATCGAACCACCCATGAAGGAGAACTCGAACGCCGACACCACGACCGGCATACCCAACAGGGTGCCACTCATGGAGATCAGGGCGTCTTTTTCGCCAGTCTGCTTCTGCGCGGCGGTCAGGCGGTCCTTGTACTTCTTGCCGTCACGGAATTTCAGACGGTCAACCGGCTCCAGGTCTGCGCCCAGCTCGGCACGGCCTTCAGCGTCAAGGAAGATGTCGATCCGCGCACGCGCGCCGATGCGCATGTGGTGGTTGCACTTGGGGCAAACATCCAGGGTTTTTTCCAGTTCCGGACGATAGAGCACAGCCTCACAGGAAGGGCATTTGTGCCACAGACCTTCAGGCACCGAGCTCTTCTTCACCTCGGAACGCATGATCGAAGGGATCAGTTTGTCTACTAACCAGTTGCTCATGCTTTCTTTCTCCAGTACCGGCGGCCCGGACACTCTGGTCCCAGGCCCCGCGTATGCCCTTGAGCTAAATTCATGTGTGCGGCGATGAGAGTTCGCTGCCGCGGTCGGCACGGGGCCGTGACCTGCCTGCAACGCAACCCATCCTCAGCCATCCCGACACCCGCACAGAGCGGTTGTCACTTAGGTTTCGGCCGTCCGAAGGCGGCGCCAGCCTGCTGTGTACAGTGAACTTATGGACGGCGGCAGACTGCCAGCCGTCACATCGACGATGCAGCGCCGCGTACAGCTTGCATAAACGCGCGAATCTTCGCGTGATCCTTGATGCCCTTGCTCTGCTCTACCCCGCCACTGACGTCAACCGCATAGGGGCGAACCCGGGCGATGGCATCGGCCACGTTGTCCGCAGACAGACCGCCCGCCAGGATAATCGGCTTGCTCAACCCTTGCGGAATCAGTGACCAGTCGAACGCTTCACCCGTACCACCGGGAACACCCTCGACATACGTGTCGAGCAGAATCCCGCTGGCGCTGGCGTAGGCCTTGCAACTGGCGGCGATATCGTCACCGGCCTTGACCCGCAGTGCCTTGATATACGGACGATGGTAACCCTCGCACTCGGCAGGGCTTTCATCGCCATGAAACTGCAACAGATCCAGCGGTACCGCATCGAGGATCTCACCCAGCTCGCAACGGCTGGCGTTGACGAACAACCCCACGGTGGTCACGAACGGCGGCAACGCCTTGATGATCGCGCGCGCCTGCTGCACGGTCACCGCTCGCGGGCTTTTGGCATAAAACACAAAACCAATCGCATCCGCCCCCGCTTCGACCGCAGCCAGCGCATCCTCTATGCGGGTAATCCCACAAATTTTGCTGCGAACGGCTGGCATGTCGTTTGAACCTCAGGGCAAATCCGGGAAAGTCCCGGATGGTAACAAAAGCGTTCGAAGGCGTCAGCCGTCAAGTTCCGTGAACCCTGTCAGGAAATGCGGACCGACATAACGCTCCGGCAACTGGAATTCGTCATGGTACTCGACCTGCACCAGGTACAAGCCAAACGGATGGGCCGTCACCCCGCCCGAGCGGCGAGCCCGGCTCTCCAGCACGTCCCTGGCCCACTCCACCGGACGCTCGCCCGCACCGATGGTCATCAACACCCCGGCGATGTTGCGCACCATGTGGTGCAGGAACGCACTGGCACGAATATCCAGCACGATCATCTTGCCGTGCCGGGTGACGCGCAGGTGGTGGATTTCCTTGATCGGCGACTTGGCCTGGCACTGACCGGCGCGGAATGCACTGAAATCGTGAGTGCCCAGCAAGTGCTGGGCCGCCTCGGACATGCGTTGCACGTCGAGGGGGCGATGATTCCAGGTCACTTCTTCGTTGAGGTGCGCAGGACGGATCTGATCGTTGTAGATCACGTAACGATAGCGCCGGGCGATGGCCTTGAAACGCGCATGGAAATGCGCGGGCATGACCTTGGCCCAACTGACGCTGATGTCATGGGGCAAGTTGATATTGGCGCCCATGACCCAGGCCTTGAGCGAGCGGTCGACCTGGGTGTCGAAATGCACCACCTGGCCGCACGCATGCACGCCCGCATCGGTGCGGCCCGCGCAATGCACGGACACCGGCGAATCGGCCACTTTGGACAAGGCTTGCTCAAGGGTTTGCTGCACGGTTGGCACGCCGGACGCCTGACGTTGCCAGCCGCAGTAGCGCGAGCCTTTGTATTCAACGCCCAGAGCGACCCGAAAAAAGCCGTCGGCCGCCATTTCGGCGGCCGGGTTATCTATATTTGCCAAGGAGTAACAGCCTGCTGATCAACGCAAAGGCAGGCATTATAAGGCCGCAAGACCGGGACGCCATGTTCGCCGCACTTTTTGTTTCACGCACAGCGCAGCACACAACGATTGCATCCGGCCACCCTTCATCGCTATATAGATAGCTACATAGCGAAGCTCATGAAAACCACCGAGACCTGATGAATGAGTGTCATACAAAAAGAAGCGGTCGGATTGGCCTACAGCCTGGAAGGCATGCTCCACGCCAAACACAAAACCTGGGAAGCCATCGACGAAATGGCCCAGCGCATCAAACCCGGGCAACTGGAGTCCGAAGCCCGCGCCATGGGCCCTGGAGGTCCTCAATGAACTGGGCATGGACCGCATCTGGCATCCTGCGCTGATCCGCTTCGGCGAAAACACCCTGAAAACCTTCAAGGAACGTTCCGACGGCGACCCGATGCTGGGCGAGAACGATATTTTCTTTATCGACCTGGGCGTGGTCTGGGACCGTCATGAAGGGGATTGCGGTGCAACCTACACCACCGGTCACGACCCGGAGATGATCGCATGCGCAGCGGCGGCAAAAACCCTGTTTGATCGCGTCCATGATTACTGGCGCACCCATCAGGTTGCCGGCCCCGACCTGTATCGCTACGCCGACGAACAGGCGAAAGCGCTGGGCTGGGTGCTTAACCTGGATATCAAGGGCCACCGGGTCAGCGACTTCCCGCACGCGATCTACCGTGCAGGCGACCTGGGCAACTTCGAGGCATGCCCGAACGTTGGCTTGTGGATCCTCGAAATCCAGATCGCCCACCCTACCCGTCCGTTCGGTGCGTTTTATGAGGATTTGTTGGCTTAATCAGCCGCAACATCAACGTTGAATGTCATGACCTCATCGCGAGCAGGCTCGCGATGGCGATTGACCAGGCGCCACTACTCATCGCACAAACAAAAACGGCAGCCTTAATGGGCTGCCGTTTTGTTTACCACCTGCCGCTCATCACGCCAGACGCGTCAGCATCTCCTTGGCTTCGTTCTTCTGACCGGCATCCCCCTCGCTCAGGACTTCACTGAGAATGTCCCGAGCACCGTCGTTGTCACCCATGTCGATGTAGGCTTGCGCCAGATCGAGCTTGGTGGCGACTTCGTCAGTACCTGCCAGGAAGTCGAACTCCGGCTCACCGATATCGATCGCTGCGTCTTCGGCCGTGTAGCTCGGTGTCGCCGCTGGCTGCTCCAGGCTCTGGGACAAGCGCTCCAGCTCCGCATTGACATCATCGAGCTCGGCGGCAAACGCGTCCGGCTCGGCATGGGCGTCCATCTCATCGGCCAGCGACAGATCGAAATCCGCTGGCAGCTCCAGATCGTCAGCCAGGCCTTCGGAAAGCGTTGGCACGTCGGCCACCGGCAAATCCTTCAGGTCATCGTCCAGATTCAGCAGGAAATCATCATCGCTCAAGGTCGGGACGGCGGTACCGGCGGCACCCAGATCCAGATCGAAGTCCGACAGGTCGTCCAGGTTTTCCGTGGCGTCAGTCTGCTGTTGCAGAACCGACTCGAAACTCAAGTCGTCGTCCAGCGGGAACTCATCCAGCTCGGGCTCAGGCTCGACTTCAGCAGCAACAGGCTCAGGCTCAGACACCGGAGCAGTCACGGCCACAGCCGGTTTTTCCAGGTCATCCAGGCTCAGGTCGAAAGCCGCATCCAGCTCAGCATGCTCTGCCGGCGCCTCAGGCTCAGGCTCAGGCTCAGGCTCGTCGAGCAACAGCTCCTTGACGTACTGGGCGTCCAGCTCGGCTGCGATTGCAGCCGCCGCGATACCTGCAACAGCCACCACAGCCATCGCCGGGAAACGCTTCTTGAGCTGCTCGACTTCTGCGTAGTTCTTGCCGTTAGCCACCAGTTGGCGCTCTTGCGCGATAAACGCGTCACGATCGCCCTGCCCGCCGTAGACTTCCATCAACTTCAAGCGCAGGTCGCTGCGTTGCGGCTCCTGCTTGATCGCCTCTTCAAGAATCGCGGCAGCCTGGTTCAGGCGACCGTTCTCGATATGCGACTGGGCTTGTGCCAGCACATCATCCGAACGCTCGGCGGCGGGAGCCACCAGCGGAGCGGCGATAGGCTCGGCCATGACTACCGGCGCAACTACCGGCGCCGGCTCAGGAGCTGGAGCTGGAGCTGGAGCTGGAGCTGGAGCTGGAGCAAGCTTGACGCTCGGCGGCGGAACTTCCAGGCCTTCGAAGCTGCTTTCCGGCAGGTCCAGGTCGGCGGAGAAATCAGTTTCCTCAGCCAGTGCCCGCGCCATGCGCACATGCTTCTCGGCTTCCTGCTGAGCCTTGCGACGACGCGCCAGCAGCAACAGCAAAAGCAACATCGCCACCGCGCCACCGCCCACCAGGCCCAACAACACCGGATTGGTCAGCAGCTCGTTGAATTTCTGATCGTCGCCCGCCACCGGTGCCGGAGTTTCTACTGGCGCAGGGGCCGGGGCCACCTCCGGCACGACGGCCGGGATAACCGGTGCCGGCGCGACCTCGACCACTGGCGCTGCCGGCGCGGCAACCAGCTCAGCCGCCATCGGTGCCGCAGGCTGAGCAGCAGCCAGAGTCGGAGCCGCCGGGGCTGCGCCTTCGGCCTGCAACTTGGCCAGTTGATTGTTTTTCAGCTCAATCAGACGTTCCAGCTTGTCGAGCTGGCTTTGCAGGTCGGTCATGCGGCTTTTCAGCTCGGCATTGTCGCGCCGGGTCGTATCGAGGCTTTCCTGGGTCACTGCCAACTTGTTGCTGATGGCTTTGCTGTCGCCCGCCGCGCCCTTGCCATGCGCCTTGCCAGACTCCGCAGAGACCAGGCTCAGGTTGTCCTTGGCGGCAACTGGCGAAGGTGCCACGTCAGTGCGAGCACGCTTGGTCGCATCCAACTGCCGGGGCTGGGTGCGTGTTGCCGTGCGGCGACCCTGACGCCAGGCTGCGTTCTGTGCGGCAACTTCGGCGATCGCCTTGGGTTGCGCCAGGGTGGTGCTCTGCACAGCGTCCGGCAGGCGCAGGACCTTGCCGGTTTTCAGTCGATTGATGTTGCCATCAATAAAGGCATCCGGGTTCAGCGCCTGAATCGCCAGCATGGTTTGCTGGATCGAGCCGCCATTACGCGCCTTGGCAGCGATTTCCCAGAGGGTATCGCGCGGCGTGGTGGTGTAACGGGCAGCCTTGGTGGCGCCGGTCACCGGCGCGGTAACTGCCTGGGCCGGCGCAGGTTGCGCGGCCGCATCGGCGGTTTGCGGCGAGAATTTGGACGGATCGAGCAACACGCTGTAATCGCGCAGCAGTCGACCGTTAGGCCACATCACTTGCACCAGGAATTTCACCATGGGCTCGGAGAGTGGCTGACTCGATGTCACGCGCAGGATGCTCTTGCCGTTGGCATTGAGCATCGGGGTAAACGTCAGGTCATTGAGGAACGCCTGACGATCAACGCCAGCCTTTGCGAAATCATCGACCGATGCCAGGCTCGGGACCACTTCGGCCGCCGTGAGATCCTTGACATCGAGCAACTCGATTTCCGCAACCAGGGGCTGGTTCAGCGTCGACTTCAGGGTCAGTTCCCCAAGCCCAAGGGCATGCGCCATACCGGAGGACAGCGCCGAGGCGGCCGCTATTGCTAACGCCAGTTTGCGAACTTGAACCATAGCCTCATCCTTTCTTTGAACATTCCTCGGCCAGCGAGAAGGTGTTAATAGCCGCTGCCGTAAGGCATTGCGCGCCGCTTCGAGATGTCGTTGCGCGCGATTATTTCACTTATGCCTTGGAAGCCCCAGATGGCGGCTCGCCTCAAGCGTTCAGGCCAAGCATAGCGCTCGGCTAGAATCATTCTGTAAATTGTTGCCAAGTATCTTTTACGCAAGGCCTTTTATCAACAGCTCAGCCACCTGCACAGCATTGAGTGCAGCGCCTTTGCGTACGTTATCCGACGTCAACCACAGATTAAGCTCCGCCGGATCATCGACACCGGTCCGTACCCGGCCGACATAGACCACATCCTGCCCTACCGCATCGCCAACCGGCGTCGGGTAATCACCGGCCTCGACCAGCTCGACCCCCGGTGCCGATTCCAGCGCCGCGTTGACCGCGGCAAGGTCAATCGCCTTGGCTGACTGCAAGGTCACGCTAAAGCTATCGCCAAAAAACACCGGGGCTTGAATGCAAGTGACGGAAATCTTTAATAAAGGCTGCGCCATGACCTCACGCAGCTCGCGCACCAGACGCTTTTCCAGCAGCGTGTGGCCTTGCGCATCCGGCGTACCGACTTGAGCCAACAGGTTAAACGCCATCTGCCGATCGAAAAATTTCGGCTCCAGCGGACGCACGTTGAGCAATTCGGCGGTCTGGCGCGCCAGCTCGGTCACGGCTTCGCGACCTTGTGCGGACACGGCCAGGCTGGCCGTCAGGTTGACCCGTTGCAGATCCAGCAAACCGCGCAACGGCGCCAACACCACCGCCAGGGTCGTGGCCGAGGCGCTTGGGCTGCTGACCTGGAACGGTTTTTTCAGGCTCGCCAACACCTCGCCATTGGCTTCGGGCACGACCTGCGGCGCTTGCTCTGACGGCAGCGCGCCGGACAGGTCGATCACCATGCAGCCGGCAGCGCTGGCACGCGGCGCGAAACTCAGGGTTACCGCTGGCCCCGCCGCGAAAAACACCAGTTGAACCTTGCTGAAGTCGAATTCGTCGACTTCACGCACGCGCACATTCTTGCCACGAAACGGCACTGAATGCCCGGCCGACTCACTGCTGGCCAGCAGGTGCAGATTGGCGACCGGAAAGTCGCGTTCTTCGAGAATCTGGACGAGTGTTTCGCCGACAGTACCGGTGGCGCCGACGACGGCGATATCAAAGGACTGGTTCATGGTTCTACCTCAGGCGAAACGGGGGGAGCGGCACTTTACCGGGTGGCTGGCGGTGAGGCAATTCTGCTTGGAATATGGGGTGTGCGTGCCAACGCCATCGCGAGCAAGCTCGCTCCCACAGGGTTCAGTGATTTCCTTGTGGGAGCGAGCCTGCTCGCGATGGTGGCTTGCCTGACAATACAACGTCCATAAAAAAACCCGCGCCTCTTTCAAGGCGCGGGTTCTTTCATTGCATCAGCGGATCAACGCTCCAGCAGAATCCGCAGCATGCGACGCAGCGGTTCGGCCGCGCCCCACAGCAGTTGGTCGCCCACAGTGAAGGCGCCGAGGTATTGCGTACCCATGTTCAGCTTGCGCAGACGGCCAACCGGCACGTTCAGGGTACCGGTGACTTTCGTCGGGCTCAGCTCCTGCATGCTGATGTCACGCTGGTTCGGCACCAGTTTGACCCACGGGTTGTGCTGGCTGATCAGCCCTTCGATGTCGGCAATCGGCACGTCTTTGTTCAGCTTGATGGTCAGCGCCTGGCTGTGGCAGCGCATGGCGCCGATGCGCACGCAGATGCCGTCCACCGGGATCGGGCTCTTGAAGCGACCGAGGATCTTGTTGGTCTCGGCCTGGGCCTTCCACTCTTCGCGGCTTTGACCGTTCGGCAGCTCTTTGTCGATCCACGGGATCAGGCTGCCGGCCAGTGGCACGCCGAAGTTTTCAGTCGGGTAGGCATCACTGCGCATGGCTTCGGCGACACGGCGGTCGATGTCGAGGATGGCGCTGGCCGGATCGGCCAGTTGATCGGCGACAGCGGCGTGGGTTGCGCCCATTTGCTTGATCAGTTCGCGCATGTTCTGCGCGCCGGCACCGGAGGCCGCCTGATAGGTCATGGCGCTCATCCACTCCACCAGACCGGCTTCGAACAGACCGCCCAGGCCCATCAGCATCAGGCTGACGGTGCAGTTGCCGCCGATGTAGTTCTTGGTGCCCGCGTCGAGCTGCTGGTCGATGACCTTGCGGTTCACCGGGTCCAGCACGATCACCGCGTCATCCTGCATGCGCAGGCTGGAGGCGGCGTCGATCCAGTAACCCTGCCAGCCGGCTTCACGCAGTTTCGGGAAGACTTCGCTGGTGTAGTCGCCACCCTGGCAGGTCAGAATCACGTCGAGGGTTTTCAGCTCTTCAATGCTGTAAGCGTCCTTGAGCGGAGCAATGTCCTTGCCCACGGACGGGCCTTGGCCACCGACATTGGAAGTGGTGAAAAACACCGGCTCGATAAGATCGAAATCCTGCTCTTCCAGCATCCGCTGCATGAGCACGGAACCGACCATACCGCGCCAACCGATCAGACCTACACGTTTCATCGCAACTACACCCCTAACAAAAAGTGGGCCGCCTTCCGTCAGGCTGAGTAAAAACTACTGCACTCGGCAACGTTTCAACTCAGCCCGGTAATGAAAGCGGGGCCCGAGAGATTACAGATTCCGCAGCGCTGCGACTACTGCGTCGCCCATTTCCTGCGTTCCGACTTTCGCGCAACCTGGCGACCAGATGTCACCCGTGCGCAGCCCTTGATCCAACACCAGGCTGACCGCTTTTTCAATCGCATCGGCGGCAGACTGCTGATTGAAACTGTAACGCAGCATCATCGACACCGACAAAATCGTCGCCAGCGGGTTGGCAATGCCTTTACCTGCGATGTCCGGCGCCGAACCGTGGCACGGCTCGTACATGCCTTTGTTATTGGCATCCAGCGAGGCCGACGGCAGCATGCCGATGGAACCGGTGAGCATCGAGGCCTCGTCGGACAGGATGTCACCGAACAGGTTGTCGGTGACAATCACGTCGAACTGCTTCGGTGCGCGCACCAGTTGCATGGCCGCGTTATCCACGTACATGTGGCTCAGTTCGACATCCGGGTAGTCCTTGGCCACTTGTTCGACTATTTCGCGCCACAGTTGGCTGGACGCCAGCACGTTGGCCTTGTCCACCGAGCACAGTTTCTTGCCGCGAACACGCGCCATGTCGAAGCCGACACGGGCGATACGGCGGATCTCGCTTTCGCTGTACGGCAGGGTGTCGTACGCCTGACGCTCGCCGTTTTCCAACTCGCGAGTGCCGCGCGGGGCGCCGAAGTAGATACCGCCCGTCAGCTCACGAACGATCAGGATGTCCAGGCCAGAAACGATTTCCGGCTTCAGGCTCGACGCCTCGGCCAGTTGCGGGTACAGGATCGCCGGACGCAGGTTACCGAACAGACCCAGTTGCGCACGAATCTTCAGCAGGCCGCGTTCCGGGCGGATGTCACGTTCGATGGTGTCCCATTTCGGACCGCCCACCGCGCCCAGCAGCACCGCATCGGCAGCGCGAGCGCGAGCCAGGGTTTCGTCCGCCAGGGGCACGCCGTGCTTGTCGATGGCCGCGCCGCCGATCACATCAAAGCTCAGCTCGAAGCCCAGCGAATACTTGTCGTTGGCCAGCTCCAGCACCTTGACCGCTTCGGCCATGATTTCCGGGCCAATACCGTCACCTGGGAGAATCAGAATCTGCTTGCTCATGCTTTCCTCATGTCTTCAGTCGGCGCGCCCGCAGGCTCGCGGGGGCACCGGGAAAAATGCTATCGCTCGGCGCTTATCGTTCAGCCATCAGTACCAGTACATCTGTACTGAACGAACCATCGGCCTCAATCTCAAAATAATCGCGTACTTCACTGCCCATGGACTGCTGCAACTCACGAATCGCGGCGCGCATCACCTCGGGCGTGCGCATGCGCTCGACCCATGAAGTGTATTCCAGACGCAAGCGCTGACGCGTGGTGCTGCGGGTGTGCAACCCCGCCTCGCTGACCTGACGCAACCACTCGCCCGCCGAATAATCACGCACGTGGCTGGTGTCGCGCAGCACCTCGACACTTTGCAGGTACGTGTCGAACAACGGACTGCCCGGCGACAACACATCAATGAACGCCGCCACGCCGCCCGGTTTCAGTACCCGGCGCACTTCACGCAGGGCCTGCCCGAGATCGCTCCAATGGTGCGCCGAATAGCGGCTGAGCACGAAGTCGAATTCGCCATCGGCGAACGGCAGGCGCTCAGCGGCGCCGTTGACCGTGGTGACATTGCTGAAGCCGCGATCAATCGAAGCCGCGGCCACCACGTCGAGCATTTGCTGGGACAGGTCGTAGGCCACCACTTCTTTCACCAACGACGCCACATGGAAACTCACGTGACCGGCGCCGCAACCCAGGTCCAGCACGCGGGCGTCGCCGCGCCCCGCCAGTTCGGCCTGTAGCAGCGCGAATTCGGTGCCTTGAGCATGTACGGCGCTGCTCAGGTAGGCCGAGGCCTGTTCACCGAATTGCTTTTGTACAACCTGACTGTGCTGGGCGGTGCGGGTCATGGGGACTTCCTTTTTGGGGTTAAGCCTTGTGGTGTTTATCCGGGCCTCATCGCGAGCAAGCTCGCTCCCACAGGGGTTTTGTGAACAACGCAAATCCAATGTGGGAGCGAGCTTGCTCACGATGGCGTCATGTCGCCTTACACAAAATCAAGCGTCGCGAAACAACCACGGCTGGCTCGCACGGTGCTTGGCTTCGAACGTCGCAATCGCATCGCCGTCCTGCAAGGTCAGGCCAATGTCATCCAGGCCGTTGAGCAGGCAGTGTTTGCGGAAAGCGTCGATTTCAAAACTCAGCACCTTGCCGTCAGGACGGGTCACGGTCTGGGCCTGCAAGTCGACCTGCAACTGGTAGCCAGGGTTCGCCTCGACCTGTGCAAACAGTTCATCGACCTCAGCGTCGCTCAAGATGATCGGCAGCAAGCCGTTCTTGAAGCTGTTGTTGAAGAAGATGTCGGCATAGCTCGGTGCGATGATGCTGCGAAAACCGTACTCTTCCAGCGCCCACGGCGCGTGCTCGCGGCTCGAACCGCAGCCGAAGTTCTCACGGGCCAGCAACACGCTGGCGCCTTGATAACGCTCGGCGTTGAGCACGAAATCCTTGTTCAACGGCCGCTTGGAGTTGTCCTGATACGGCTGGCCCACGTCCAGGTAACGCCACTCATCGAACAGGTTCGGACCGAAACCGGTGCGCTTGATCGATTTCAGGAATTGCTTGGGAATGATCTGATCGGTGTCGACGTTGGCACGATCCAAAGGCGCGACAAGCCCCGTGTGCTGAGTGAAAGCTTTCATGATTACTGCGCTCCCTGGATCAATTCGCGGACGTCGATGAAACGACCGTTAACGGCCGCAGCGGCTGCCATGGCCGGGCTGACGAGGTGCGTACGACCACCAGCGCCCTGCCGCCCTTCAAAGTTACGATTGGAGGTCGAGGCGCAATGCTCGCCGGACTCCAAACGATCCGGGTTCATCGCCAGGCACATCGAGCACCCTGGCTCGCGCCATTCAAAACCGGCTTCGAGGAAAATCTTGTCCAGCCCTTCCGACTCGGCCTGCGCTTTCACCAGGCCCGAACCCGGCACCACGATGGCCTGCTTGATGGTCGAGGCCACTTTGCGGCCCTTGGCGATCACGGCCGCCGCGCGCAAGTCTTCGATGCGCGAGTTGGTGCAGGAACCAATGAACACACGATCCAACTGAATGTCGGTGATCGCCTGGTTGGCGGTCAAACCCATGTACTTCAGGGCGCGAACGATGGAGTCGCGCTTGACCAGGTCCATTTCCTTGGCCGGGTCCGGCACGTTCTGATCCACGGCAAGGACCATTTCCGGGGACGTACCCCAACTGACCTGCGGTTTGATCTGCGCCGCGTCGAGCTCAACCACGGTATCGAATGTGGCATCGGCGTCGGACACCAGGTCTTTCCAGGCTTCGACCGCCAACGCCCATTCCGCGCCTTTCGGGGCAAACGGGCGACCTTTGACGTAGGCCACGGTCTTTTCGTCGGCAGCCACCAGGCCCACACGGGCGCCCGCTTCAATGGACATGTTGCAGATGGTCATGCGGCCTTCGACCGACAACTCACGAATCGCGCTCCCGGCAAACTCGATGGCGTGGCCATTGCCACCCGCGGTGCCGATCTTGCCGATCACGGCAAGGACGATGTCCTTGGCCGTCACGCCGAACGGCAAAGTGCCTTCGACGGACACCAGCATGTTTTTCATTTTCTTGGCGACCAGGCACTGGGTGGCAAGCACGTGCTCGACCTCGGAGGTGCCGATCCCGTGGGCCAGCGCGCCGAACGCACCGTGGGTCGAGGTGTGGGAGTCGCCGCAGACCACGGTCATGCCCGGCAAGGTGGCGCCCTGCTCCGGGGCCGATGACGTGGACGATGCCTTGACGCACGTCATTCATCTTGAATTCGACGATGCCATATTCATCACAGTTGTCATCGAGGGTCTGAACCTGCAAACGCGAGACTTCGTCGGCGATGGCGGCAATGCCGCCCTTGCGCTCTGGAGTGGTCGGTACGTTGTGGTCCGGGGTCGCGATGTTGGCATCGATGCGCCACGGCTTGCGCCCGGCCAGACGCAGGCCTTCAAAGGCTTGCGGCGAGGTCACTTCGTGAATGATGTGACGGTCGATGTAGATCAGCGCCGAACCATCGTCGCGCTGCTTGACCAAATGCGAATCCCAGAGCTTGTCGTAGAGCGTTTTGCCGGCCATCAGACGTTTCCTCATCAGCGTATTTCTATGCCCTGGGTTCTGAAGCGATTCAATAACCCCTTGGCTTGTGAGGTCGATCCTATGGGGTTACATTAAATAACTCAAATTCATATTTTTCATGCTTTGGATAACCAACTGGAATACGACCATGGACCTGGCCAACCTCAATGCCTTTATCGCGATTGCCGAAACCGGCAGCTTCTCCGGCGCCGGTGAGCGCCTGCACCTGACGCAACCGGCCATCAGCAAACGCATCGCCGGCCTGGAGCAGCAATTGAAGGTGCGGCTGTTCGACCGGCTGGGCCGTGAAGTCAGCCTGACCGAGGCCGGACGCGCCCTGCTGCCACGCGCTTATCAGATTCTCAACGTACTCGACGACACACGCCGCGCCTTGACCAACCTCAATGGCGAGGTGACCGGCCGTCTGACACTGGCGACCAGTCATCACATCGGCCTGCACCGCTTGCCACCGCTGTTGCGCGCCTTCACCCGACGCTACCCCGAGGTGGCACTGGATATTCAGTTCCTGGATTCGGAAGTAGCCTACGAAGAAATCCTCCATGGCCGGGCCGAGCTGGCCGTCATCACCCTGGCACCCGAGCCCCATACGCTGGTCAAGGCCACACCCGTGTGGGATGACCCCCTGGATTTCGTGGTCGCCCCGGAACACGCCCTGATCAGCAACGGCGCGGTCACCCTGGCCGATATCGCCCGCCATCCGGCGGTGTTCCCCGGTGGCAACACCTTTACCCATCACATCGTGCAACGACTGTTCGAGGCCCAGGGCTTGACGCCGAACATCGCCATGAGCACTAACTATCTGGAAACCATCAAGATGATGGTGTCCATCGGTCTGGCCTGGAGTGTGTTACCGCGCACCATGCTTGACGATCAGGTGTCGCGCATTCCTTTGCCGGGCATACAACTCACTCGCCAGCTAGGCTATATCGTGCACACCGAACGGACGCTGTCGAATGCTGCGCGGGCGTTTATGGCCTTGCTGGATGCACAAATCGATTTGCCACGGATTGATGGCTGACTTGTGCTAATCCTTCAAGGCTGCAACACCTCGTGCCCAATGCTCAATTCAGCCTAAGGCCTGCTGCCAATGCCCAAATCTGTTGACCGCTCTCGTCCACGTACGCCTCCAATGCCGCGTATTCAGGCGCTCGACCCTCGCAGGTCGGAGCAGAGCTGGGAGAGCGCGCCCCAACTGCTCGCCGCCTTGAATGGTGCGCGCCTGGGTGCCTGGTATTGGGACATCGAGCGCGGGGAAATCAGTTGGTCGCGAGGGACGCAGGCACTGTTCGGCTTCGACCCCAAGCAGCCGCTGCCCAGCGACCTGGAATACCTCGACCTGCTGCCGATCGAAGACCGGGCCAAAACCATTCGGGCCTTTAATGCCGTGGTGGCCGGCGCGCCGCTGGAACAGGCGATGCATCACCGCATTCGCTGGCCCGATGGCAGCCTGCACTGGCTGGAGATCAACGGCAGCCTGCTGCCGGACAAGAACGGCCGGCCACGGATGATCGGGGTGATCCGCGAGATCACCCATCAACGCCAGCGCGAACAGGCCCTGAGCAGCTCGGAAAAACGCTTCGCGACCCTGTTTCACCTGTGCCCGAACATGGTCCTGCTGACCCGTCAGGAAGATGGCCTGATCAGCGAAGCCAACCAATATTTCGAAAGCCTGTTCGGCTGGCCGGTGCTCGACGCCATTGGCCGTACCACCCTGGAGCTGGGCCTGTGGGTCGACCCGGAACAACGGGCGCAACTGATCAAGGCCACCCAGGCCAAGGGCGAGCTGATCAGCATGGAAGTGCAGTTTCGCGCCAGCAACGGGCAGGTCCATGACGGCATTCTCAGCGCCCAGAAGGTCGAACTCGAAGGCCAGCCGTACCTGCTCAGTACCTTTCTGGACACCACCGAACGCAAACTCGCCGAACAGGCCCTGAAGGACAGCCAGGAACGCCTCGATCTGGCGCTGGAGTCGGCACAGCTCGGCACGTGGGACTGGCACATTCCCAGCGGCATGCTCTATGGCTCGGCCCGCGCCGCTCAATTGCACGGCCTGGACCCGGTGCCCTTCCACGAATCCTTTGATGCATTCTTCGAAGGCGTGCCCGGCGAAGAGCGCGACAGCATGCGCAATGCCTATCGCAGCCTGCGTGAAGGCCCGGCCGGCAATTATCAGTTGACCTACCGCGTGCAACTGGCCGATGGCAGTTCGCGCTACCTGGAAAGCCGTGCTCGGCTCTATCGCGATGAGCAAGGTGCCCCATTGCGCATGGCCGGCACCCTGCTGGACATCACCGAGCAGGTCGAACGCGAGCAACGCCTGATCGCCTCCGAAGAGAAGTTCGCCAGCCTCTTTCAGGTCAGCCCCGACCCGATCTGCGTGACACGCCAGGACACGGGCCAATTCATCGAGATCAACTCCAGTTTTACCCAGACCTTCGGCTGGACCACCGCCGACGTGATCGGCCGCAGTGCCGACCAGGTCGGCCTGTGGGACGCGTCAGCCAAACGCCAGCAACGCATCGAGCAGGTCATCCGCGAACAGGCGCTGAACAATGTCGCGATCATCGCTCACCACAAGGACGGCCAGGCCCTGACCTGCGTGATCTCCAGCCGGCAGATCAGCGTCGGCAACGAGCCCTGCATCGTCACGACATTGCGCGACATTACCCAGCAGCAACGCTCCGAAGCCGCGCTCAAGGCCAGCGAAGAGAAGTTCGCCAAGGCATTCCACTTCAGCCCGGACGCAATCACCATTGCCGAGCGCGACACCGGGCGTTATCTGGAGGTCAACGACGGGTTCTGCCGACTTACTGGTTACCGGGCCGATGAAGTCGTCGGGCGCACCGTGTACCAGGTCGGCATCTGGGCCGAGGAAAAACAACGCTCGGCGCTTCTGGCCGAACTCCAGATCAAGGGCCGGGTGCACCACCAGGAAATGCTCGGGCGCAACAAGCGCGGCGATCTGCTCACCGTCGAGGTCTCGATCGAACCCATTACCCTGAACGAAACCGCGTGCCTGCTGATGACCGCCCGGGACGTCAGCCTGCTGAAAAACGCCGAGGCGCAGATCCGTCACCTGGCCTACCACGACCCCCTGACCAACCTGCCCAACCGCGCCCTGCTGATGGACCGCCTGAGCCAGCAGATCGCCCTGCTCAAGCGCCACAGCCTGCGCGGTGCCCTGCTGTTTCTGGACCTCGATCACTTCAAGCACATCAACGATTCCCTCGGGCACCCCGTGGGCGACACCGTGCTGAAAATCGTCACCGCACGTCTGGAGGCCAGCGTGCGCATGGAGGACACCGTGGCGCGGCTGGGCGGCGACGAGTTCGTGGTGCTGCTCAGCGGGCTGGAGGGTACACGCAGCCAAGTCAGTGCCCAGGTCCGGGAACTGGCCGACACCTTGCGTGAGCTGCTGTCCGAGCCGATGTTCCTCGATGGCCAGCGCCTGCAAGTCACCCCGAGCATCGGCGTGGCCCTGATCCCCGATCACGGCTCAACCCCGACCGACCTGCTCAAACGCGCCGACATCGCGCTGTATCGGGCCAAGGATTCGGGTCGCAACACCACGCAGATGTTCCACAGCACCATGCAAAAAGCCGCCAGTGAGCGCATGCGCATGGAAACCGACCTGCGCCTGGCCTTGTCCCGTGGTGAATTCAGCGTGCATTACCAGCCGCAGGTGGATGCCCGGGATAACCGCATCGTCGGCGCCGAAGCCCTGGTGCGTTGGCACCACCCGGAACTGGGTGCACAGTCACCCGCCGAGTTCATCAAGGTGCTGGAAGACAGCGGGCTGATTCTGGAAGTCGGCACCTGGATTCTCGACGAGGCGTGCCTGGCCTTTAAACACCTGATTGCCAAGGGCCGGGTGGACCCGTTCAACTTCAGCCTGTGCGTGAACATCAGCCCACGGCAGTTCCGCCAGAACGATTTTGTCGAACGGATCGAACACAGCCTGGGCAGCCATGGCTTGCCCTGCTCGATCCTCAAGCTGGAAATCACCGAAGGCATCGTGATCCAGAACCTCGAAGACACCATCAGCAAGATGCGCCGCCTGAAAAAGCTCGGGGTGAGTTTTGCCATGGACGATTTCGGCACCGGTTATTCCTCGCTGACGTACCTCAAACGCCTGCCGGTGGACACGCTGAAAATCGACCAGTCCTTCATCCGCGATGCCACCAGCGACCCGAACGATGCGGAAATCATCCGCGCCATTGTCGCCATGGCCCGCAGCCTCGAATTGATGGTCATCGCCGAAGGCGTCGAAACCACCGAGCAACTGGCGTTCTTGCAGGGGCTGGGCTGCCATTTGTATCAGGGCTATCTGCACAGCCGACCGATGCCGCTCGAGGACTTTGAAACATGGTTGGCGTGATGGCCAGCGCTTGCGCTACCGGGCAGCGGGAACCTGATGCCTGAACCCCATGGCCTTCTCGAGAGCCCCCCGATTGCCAGGATTTATCACAACCTGTAGGGTCGCGTTTTTTTTCGCTGTGCGGGCATATTCCGCCCACTCACCGTGCCCATGGCGGGCACCGAACACCCCGCCAAGGGCAGCGCCGGACTTTGCAGGAGATCCACGATGCAGGACGCAGTCACCCCACGGGCACCTTTGCTGGGTATCGACCTGGGCACCACCAACAGCCTGATTGCGGTATGGCAGGAAGGCCGAGCCCTACTGATCCCCAACGCCCTCGGTGACATGCTCACCCCATCGGTCGTGAGTGTCGACGAAGACGGCAGCATGCTGATCGGCAAGGCCGCCCGCGCCCGCCTGACCACCCACCCCGAGCGCACCGTGGCGGCGTTCAAGCGCTACATGGGCAGCGACAAGCGTTTTGATCTCGGCAGCCATCAATCCTTCAGCCCCGAAGAACTCTCGGCACTGGTGCTCGGTTCACTCAAGCAGGACGCAGAGGCCTGGCTGGGCTGCGAAGTCCGCGAGGCGGTGATTTCGGTGCCGGCGTACTTCAGCGACGAGCAGCGCAAACGTACCTGTTTTGCGGCCGAGCTGGCCGGGCTGAAGGTCCAGCGCCTGATCAACGAACCCACTGCCGCCGCCATGGCTTACGGTCTGCATGAGCAGAAGTTCGAACGGACGCTGATTTTCGACCTGGGCGGCGGCACCTTCGACGTCACGGTGCTGGAATACGCGTTGCCGCTGATCGAAGTGCATGCCTCCACCGGCGACAACTTCCTCGGTGGCGAAGACTTCACCGCCGCGCTGCTGCAAGCCTGCCTCAAGGAGTGGCAACTGAACCCGGCCGCGCTGGAACCCCAGGCGCTGGCTAGCCTGGGCGACGCCCTTGAACAGCTCAAGTGCAAACTGGGCGAAGGCCCGCAGCAACTGAGCTGGAACGGTGCCGGTGAAACCCGCGAGTGGGCGCTGGATGAAACACGCGCGCAGAAGATCTGGGAGCCGCTGCTGGCGCGCCTGCGAGCGCCCATCGAACAAGCGCTGCGCGATGCCCGCCTGCGCCCGCGCGACCTCGACAGCCTGGTGCTGGTGGGGGGCGCCACGCGGATGCCGGCCGTTCAACAGATGGTCGCAACGCTGTTCGGACGCCTGCCTTACCGTCATCTCGACCCGGACACCATCGTCGCCCTCGGTGCCGCGACCCAGGCCGCGTGCAAGGCCCGCGAGCAGGCCGTCGAAGAGCTGATCCTGACCGACGTCTGCCCTTACACCCTGGGCATCGCCACCACACGCGGCGAAGAAATCAGCGACGCCTTTTCGCCGATCATCGAACGCAACACCATCATCCCGACGTCCCGCGAACAGCGTTTCTACAGCACCCATCCCGATCAGAAGGCGATTCGCATCGCGGTCTATCAGGGCGAACGCCCGTGGGTGCGCGATAACATCTTCATCGAAGAATTCAGGGTGCCACTGCCGCACACCGGTGCCCTGCATGCCCTGGACGTACGGTTCAGCTACGACATCAATGGCCTGCTGGAAGTGGACGTGACCCTGGCAAGCGGCGAGCGCCATAGCCACAGCATCGACCGCAGCCCTACCGGCCTGGACCCGCAGGCGTGCGCGGCCAGCCATGAACGGCTCGCCGCCCTGAAAATCCACCCGCGCGATGCGCTGCCCAATCGCACCCTGCTCGCCCGCCTCGAACGCGCCTGGATGCAGAGCCTGGGCGAAGAACGCGAGCAAATTCGCTACTGGCTGGACGAGTTCAACAACGTCCTCGGTGGCCAGCACCCTTCAACGATTGCCAGCCACCGCAAACAGCTCAACGAAGCGCTGGACGAGCTGCGCTTCTAACCGTTCAACCGCCGCAGAGTGGCTTGCAGGCCACCGGACAGCGTGTTCGTCGTACCGCTGTCCGGCGGAACCCCGTAACAGTTGGGCAGTTTTTCGCCGGGCAGAAAAAACAGCACCCCCGGCAAGAACGGCAGCACCGGGGTCAAGCAGGCCCCCACAACCATCATCGGCAACCCGCGGCCCAGGTCATGCAGACGGCGCAACACCGCGCCGAGCAGAATGCCCAGGCCAAGCACCAACACCGCAATACCCATCACCGAGCTGCCGCTGAGTAATGCAATCAGGGGCGTCAGCACCAGGCACGCAAGCGCCTGGCCGAAGAATGCCTTGCGACCCAGCCGACTGCCCAGCTTCCAGAAGGCCCGAGGTGACACAGGCTCACTGTCGGCCTTGGCCAGCAGCAACCGCTCACTCCAGGACAGCAAGGCACTCAAGGCCAAACGCAGCCCGGGCCCGTGCGCCGGGTTGTCCTTTTCACGCTGCATCTGTTGCAGCGCCTTGCTGCGCGGCACGCCAAAACCGCCATAGCGCACCAACCCTTTGAGTGCATCGAGCGCAAGGTAAAACGTACTGCTGTCGGTGCTGTCCCCCTCTTCGAGCGATTGACGAGGCGGACGCGGCGGCTCGCCCTTGAGCAAACCGTCCCGAAAGGACTCGAACCAGTCGACGGGGCTGGTGATGCGGGCAATCTTGCTCAGCAAATAGCGGTGCTGTTCGGTGTCGAGCAACGGGTCGCGATACAACACGCCACACAACAGCATCAGCCCCAGTGCGTCATCGTCAAACACATCCGGCTCGCTGCACATGCACGCATACAAACGGTCATTGCCCAGCAGTTTTGCGCTATCGAGCGCCTGCTGCACGCCGAGGAACCGGCGCGCCAGCAAGGCATGCACCGGATCAGCGTCTTGCAGCCAGCCGAGCAGGCTCGACAGCCCGCCCTGCTCCCGGCCCAATCGACGCAACAGCGGCTGCAACCGGGCCAGAGGATGGTCCCGATCAACATTCATCTGCTCCAGAGACTGCACGTTGGCCGGCGTCAACCAGCGCCGCGGGTCGTCGAGCAGCGACTGCAAAAATACGGTCTGGCGATGCCACTCCCAAACAGCCTCGCCCTCGCCAATGGCCGGCAGCACCACGCCTTGCTCAGCCAATTGCGCCATCAGGCACACACCACGATGAAACTCATCGTGCTTGCCCAGGGAAAACGCCTGATCAAGTCGGGCCAGAGCGCTTTGATCATAGGGCCGCAGACGTCGCAACCACAGCAGAGCGATATCGCAGGGTTCGCCCTTTTGCAGCTCAGGCGCCAGCACCGGTTGTGCAGAATGGCTGTCGACAAAGGACTTCAGTGCCAGAGGAATCGGCGCCTGCGTCAGCCAGCAGATCTGTTGTTCGGCCTGATACTTGAACCCTTCCAGCAGCAAGGCGTCGAGTACATCGTCACTGTCAGGCTCGTTCATGACCTGCTGCAACAGCGCCACATCACCACGATGCAACGCCCAGGCATGGCGGTAGAGCCTGCACAGGTACGGGTCTGCGTGTTCGCCGATCAGCCACGCCAGCAACGGCAACTCATCGCCACCGATCCGCCATAAGACGAAAGCCTCCGCGATCCCGGACAGATCGAGTTGTCGGGCATGGAACCAGCGCCCCAACGTCTCCGGGCGCTGGGACGGGCTGCCGTACGCCTGGGAAACGTGTGCGAGGTCGTGCGACCAGTCGCGGAAGTTTTCCAGCCGGTCGAACGCCTGGATCAACAGCGGCAAGCGCTTGGGCTGACGCTCGGCGCACAGTTTCAGCAACCAGGCCGCAGCCTTCGGATACCGGTGCTCGCGCCACAGTTTTACCCAGCATTGCAGGGCCAGCTCTTCAAGCCCCAACAGGCCGCGCTGACAGGCCAGCAGGTAGAGCCAGTCGAGGTCCTGCGGCGCCAGGCGATGCTGCTCGGTGCAGAGCTCGAGCAACCCCTTGCTGCCAATGCCCGCCTGGCTGAATTGCTCTGCCCAACGACGCGACAGGCTGTCGCCGGCCGGCAGCGGCAGGCAGGTGTAAAGACTGGCGAACCGCTTGAATTCGTCCAGTGAGTGATGCTGATAGAGGTAGTCCAGCGTGCGCGTGTACCAGAGGGTTTCCAGTTGCGCCTGCGCCGACCAGTGCGTCATCAACGCGGTGTCGAACGGGTCCGGTTCTTCGATGCGCTGGAGAAACTCGTCGATCTGCCGGGCGCTGTCGAACTCAACGTCGAGTAGCCGGCCCGACCAACCCAACCGCTGGGCCAACAGCCGCGCGCAATGGTTGGAGATCGGCCCGGCGGATATCAGCTCGTATAGCAGGCCCCAACTGACTTCTTCCATTGCTTCCAGGGGCAGTTGATCGAGTTCGCCCATGAACGCTAGCCATGCATCGGAATTGAAACGTCGTGTTGGGTCGCTGAGCAAAGCTTCGAAGCCGACCAGGGTTTGCCGGGCAGCCGTTGGCTCGTCGTCGGCCGGCGCCTCGTCCTCAATGTCTTCCTGCCGGGCGAAGCGCAACGCGGCGTCATACGCCGCACGCAGGGCCTGAAAACCTTGCGGGTCGGTTTCCGGGTGGTGCTCCGGCAAACGGCTGCGGTAGGCGCTGCGAATGATGTCGTGGTCTTTGGTGGGCTCGATGCCCAGGCGTATCCAGCAGGTCATGACCAGTTGAACTCCGCCAAGGACGCCGGGCGCTCCGGCAGGTTTAGGGCCATGTCCCACGGCAACTGGGCAAAGAGCTGCGAGGCGTCGCGATCAATTCGTTCAAGGATAACGGTGTTCATGGGAAAGTCGCCCTTGCGGTCCAGTTCGTGCGCCAGATCCTCGTCGCTGTTGCCCATGCAATTCCAAATGGATCTGCCGACGACGAAACCATTGAAGTAGCTGGCCCAGCTGTCGTAGTAATGCCGTGCGCGCAGGGCCAGGCCACCGTGCAGCCAAAGGCTTTCGTCGAGGTTGATCCAGCCATGAAGCACGGCGGCGCGCAGCAAAAACCCCATGCGCCCAAGGTCCCAGGCGCGGATCCCGCCCGAACCGCACTCACTGAACGTGCGGCTGGCCAATTCGTACAGCACACGGTCGCGAGCGCCCAGGCGCGCCAACAGCGCTTGCCATTGGCTGGGCAGGCAACGTTCCCACTGGTGGTAGGCGTCTTCGAGCTGAACGGCATGGCCGTTGTCGGCGAACCTGAGCATTTCCAGGAGTTGCTGGCGATTGGTGATACCCCAACCGCCCTCCACGTCAACGAACTTCAAGTCGGAGCAGTAGCCGGGGTCGGTGTAACTGGCGTTGGGATTGAGGGCAACTGAAGGTGCAGAAAGGGCGTACAGCCAGCGCTGTTCTATCTCTTCCATGAAAAAAATGCTCCGGGGCCAGCAGGAAATGGACGGGGCTGGCCGTTTGGGCGCCGATTGTAGAGAGGCCGATGGAACGCAGCAAACAAAAAAGGCCCCGACACGTCGGGGCCTTTTCGAGAGCGTTTGAGCCGCTGATGACCTCAGCGGTCTCATGAACCACTCAGTGTTGCAGTGCCGGTTTTTGCGTTCCGCTGATCGGGATACGCTTGGCTTTCGCTTCTTCCGGTACCACCCGCAGCAGGTCGATGCTCAACAGACCGTTGCTCAGGCCGGCCGCCTTGACCTCGATATGGTCCGCCAGGCGGAACGACAGCTTGAACGCACGCTGGGCAATGCCTTGGTGCAGGAAGGTCACGCCTTCATTCGCATCGCGCTTGCCACCACTGACGGTCAACACGCCTTTCTCGACTTGCAGCTCCAGGTCTTCTTCCTGGAAACCGGCGGCGGCTACGACAATGCGGTACTGGTCGTCACCGTGTTTTTCAACGTTGTAAGGCGGGTAAGTGCTGCCCGGTTCGTTGCGCAAAGCGGTTTCGAACAGGTCGTTGAAACGATCGAAGCCCACCGAAGAACGGAACAGAGGTGCGAGGGAAAATGCAGTGCTCATGAATAAATCTCCTGAAATGTCAGCAAGGTTTTTTGTCTCCGCGACCCGAATTCGGCATCGCGTAATCCTTAGATAAGGATCGCCAAGTGCATTTCAAGAGATTATTTTCTGTTTTTTTAAAAAAGGTTTCAGGCCGCCTCAGCCACCTGCAGCCCCAGCAAACGCGAAACCTGATCCAGTTCGGTCTCCCGACGCAGGACCGTGAACAGTTCCACCGCTTCGGGATAATTGCGGGTCAGCATTGCCAGCCACTGCTTCAAGCGACCCGGCGATTGGCGGGGCGTCATCTGCACCTTGGCTTGCAGCCAGAACGCCTGAATCAGCGGCAACAGTTCGGCCCAAGTCATCTCGACCACGTCTTCACCGGCACGCGCCGCTGCGATCTGCCGCGCCAGGTCCGGGCGCGAGACGAGGCCGCGGCCGAGCATGATGTCCTCGACACCGCTGATCTCGCGGCAACGGCGCCAGTCTTCGACGCTCCAGATATCGCCGTTGGCGAACACCGGCACCTTGACCACTTCCTGCACCCGCGGGATCCATTCCCAATGCGCCGGCGGCTTGTAGCCATCGGTCTTGGTTCGCGCATGTACCACGATGTGTTCCGCGCCGCCTTCGGCCAACGCCGTGGCGCACACCAGCGCGCCGTCAGGGCTGTCGAAGCCCAAGCGCATCTTGGCTGTCACCGGGATGTGCGCCGGCACTGCACGGCGTACGTGCTCGACGATCTGGTTGAGCAGTTCCGGCTCTTTGAGCAGCACCGCACCGCCACGGGACTTGTTGACGGTCTTGGCCGGGCAGCCGAAGTTCAGGTCGATAACCTGCGACCCCAACTCGCAGGCCAGCGCAGCGTTCTCCGCCAGGCACACCGGGTCGGAACCCAACAGTTGCACACGCAACGGCACGCCGGCAGCGGTCTTGGCACCGGTCAGCAACTCTGGCGCGAACTTGTGGAAATAGGCAGGCGTGAGCAGTTGGTCGTTGATCCGGATGAACTCGGTCACGCACCAATCGATACCGCCAACACGGGTCAACACGTCCCGCAGGATGTCGTCGACCAACCCCTCCATGGGCGCCAAAGCAATTTGCATGAAAAACACTCAACGAAAAACGTGCGGCAGTTTACTGGATTCTCTGCCGAAAGACTTGCGCATACCTTTGTGGCGAGGGAGCTTGCTCCCGCTGGAGCTCGAAGCGCCCCCCCCTGCAATGGAGCGTGCTGCGCACTCTAACGGGAGCAAGCTCCCTCGCCACAGGATAGGTCAGGTCAGGACTTGCAACGCCTGGCCGTAGCCTTCGATGAACTCTGCCGGCATGCGCCGAGGCTTGCCGCTGGACAGCTCGATGCAGACAAACGTGGTTTGTGCCCGCAGCAGCGTGGTGTTATCGCGGGGGCGGACGAGCTGGAAGTGCCGGGTCATTTTCAGGCGCTGATCCCAGTCAACGATCCAGGTCGCCAACTGCAACTCATCGTCTTCATAAGCCGCCGCCAGGTAATCGATCTCGTGGCGCACCACGGCCATCGCCCGGTCCAGCCGTCGATACTCGGTCAGGTCCAGCCCCAGGCGCTGCGAATGGCGCCAGGCACACCGTTCGAGCCAGGTGACGTACACCGCGTTATTGGCGTGCCCCAGCCCATCGATGTCCTCGGCGGCCACTTGCAGGTCAATGATAAATGGCGTTGCCCGATCCCAGCCCATGTCCCACTCCCGGTCAGATTATTCGACCGGGGCAGTGTAACGGATGATCAGGCGGATTGGCGCGCCTGCAGACTGCGACCCGCCAGCAGCGCGAGCACGCCTTCGATCAGCCGCGGGTCCGCCAGCACACGCTGGTGACCGCCCTCCTCCAGCCGCAACAAACGGCTGTCGAACCAGGCGTCGTGGATCAGCTGCGACTCCTTGACCGGGACAAAGTTGTCATCCTCGGCGTGGACGATCAGCCCTGGCATGTCCAACTGATAGTGCGCCACGTCGAGCTTCGACGCCTGGATACCGACATCCTGCTCGATCTGCCGGATGAACGCCGACCGTGCCCTGGGCGGCATGCGCACGTGATGGGCAAACCCGCGCAACACCCCGAGAATTCGCGCCGGCGCCGCGATGCTCACCAGCGTTTCAGTGCGCAAGCCCAACTGAATGGCAAGCATCGCACTGGCGCCGCCCATGGAGTGACCAATGACCGCTTGCAGTGGCGGCAGCTCGGCGGCCGCCTCAAGCATGGCGCGGGCGAAGAGCACCACATTGGCCTCGCGCCCCGGGGAACGACCGTGAGCCGGACCGTCGAGGGAAACAACGGTGTAACCCGCTTCCACCAACGCCGTGATCAGGCTGGCGAACTGCGTGGGCCGACCTTCCCAGCCGTGCATCAGCAACACCGTCGGCCCCTGCCCCCAGCGCAGCGCCGAGAGGCCGAAGCGCAAAGTGATCCGCTCGGCGCTCGCCAACAGCGGCAACTCCCAATCCCGTGGCGGCAACTCGCGCGGCGTCATGAATGCCAGCCGCATCTTGCTCGCGATCAGACGCGGCGCAAACCAGCCCAGGGTGCCATTAACGCCACGAACCCAGCTCAACGTGTTCATCGCTCATCTCCAAAGGCTAACGCTTCAGGTCACAAGACCGCCGACTTGGCGGCACGCAGCAATCGATCCGACAACTCACCGGCACCCAGCGCACGCGCCAGGGCCAAACCACCGACCATCAACGCCATGTCAGCCAGCGCCTTGTCGATGTCTTCGGGGCTGCTGGCCAGTTGCGCGACCATCAGCTCCACATGCTCATTCAGCGCCTGCCGGAAATCGTCCGGCAAACGGCCCAGTTCACCGACCGATGCCGGGATCGGACAGGCGTGCTCAGTGGAATCACGGTGCTTGCGCGACAGGTAGAAGGCCGCGACCAATGCCCGGCGCTCCTCGCCCGTCAGCCCCGCGTCCATATCGGCGATCAAGGCCCGACGCTGGCCAAGCAACTGCGTGAAAACCTCCAGCATCATCGCGTCCTTGCTGTCGAAGTGAGCGTAAAAGCCGCCAACGGTCAGGCCGGCCGCGCCCATCACTTCGCCCACGCTCGGCTCGGCCGGGCCACGCTGGATCAGCGCAGCGCTGGCGGCCTGGAGAATGCGTTCGCGGGTTTGAGCTTTTTTATCGTTCATCGTTGCCTCCGAATATTACGATTGAAATATTATTCTCGTAATAAAAAATTGCAAGCCGTTAATTCGACCATTGGTCAGAAGAGCCGTGTTGAGAGAATAAGAGGATTGGCCAAACGCCAGACAAACAAAAGGGCCATTCAATAATTGAATGACCCTTATAAATCCCGCAGAGCGGGTAATCGTGGCGTCCCCTAGGGGACTCGAACCCCTGTTACCGCCGTGAAAGGGCGGTGTCCTAGGCCACTAGACGAAGGGGACACAAACCCTTCTATACAACTGACCAGTGCTGAGTACTGATCGATTCAAGGCCGGTGTGGCCAGACCTTGAACTGTAAAATTGGTGGAGCTAGACGGGATCGAACCGTCGACCTCTTGCATGCCATGCAAGCGCTCTCCCAGCTGAGCTATAGCCCCGGATTTTTCGCCTCGCGGCGGAGCGACGTTTTGCAACATCACTTCTGTAAAACTGGCGTCCCCTAGGGGACTCGAACCCCTGTTACCGCCGTGAAAGGGCGGTGTCCTAGGCCACTAGACGAAGGGGACGCAAACCCTTCTATACAACTGATCAACGCTGAGTGTTGATCGCTTCAAGGCCGGTGTGGCCAGACCTTGAACTGTAAAATTGGTGGAGCTAGACGGGATCGAACCGTCGACCTCTTGCATGCCATGCAAGCGCTCTCCCAGCTGAGCTATAGCCCCTCATCGCTGAGGACGGGGCGAATCTTAAGGGCGTATCGAAAGTCTGTCAAACTTATTTTTCAAAAATTTTAAAATTTTTTGCCGACATAACAATCACTTACCGCCCTCCCCCCGAAAATCCGGGGGCCTGACAGCCACTGTGCACCCAACGACAGGTGTGCACAGTGGCCATCAGTCCTTCATGCAGCGTCTCAGGCAATCGCGCCCAGGAGCTTTTCCCACTCTTTGTTTTCTTTCTTCGACACGCCGCCGAGCAGGTCGATGGCCTGGCGCAGACGGAAACGGGTCAGGTCCGGCCCGAGGATTTCCATCGCATCAAGCACCGAGACCGAACTCGCCTGCCCCGTGATCGCCGCGAACATCAACGGCATGGCGTCACGCAGCTTCAGCTCAAGGGATTCGACCACCGCTTGAATTGTCGCGGTGATGCTGTCCTTCTCCCACTGACGCAGGCTTTCGAGCTTCCACAGGATCAGTTGCATCAGTTGACGAACCTGATCGCCCGAGAGTTTCTTGGACTCGAACAGCTTGGCATCCGGGTTCACGCCACCGGCAAAGAAGAACCCGGCCAGCGGTGCGACCTGGCTGAAGGTTTCAACCCGACCCTGCACGTGCGGTGCGATCTTCATCATGTACTCAGGGTTCAGCGCCCAGGTCTGCAAGCGGCTGGCGAACTCTTCCACCGGCAGGTCACGCAGCCACTGGCCGTTGAGCCACGACAGTTTTTCGATGTCGAAAATCGGCCCGCCCAGGGACACACGCTTGAGGTCGAAGTTGTCGACCATTTCCTGCAACGAGAACTTCTCGCGCTCGTCCGGCATCGACCAGCCCATGCGGCCCAGGTAGTTGAGCATCGCTTCCGGCATGAAGCCCATGCGCTCGTAGAAGGTCACCGAGGTCGGGTTCTTGCGCTTGGACAGCTTGCTCTTGTCCGGGTTACGCAGCAGCGGCATGTAGCACAGTTCTGGTTGTTCCCAGCCGAAGTATTCGTAAAGCAGGATCAGCTTCGGCGCCGATGGCAGCCATTCTTCACCGCGCAGTACGTGAGTGATGCCCATCAGGTGATCGTCGACCACATTGGCGAGGAAGTACGTCGGCAGGCCGTCGGTCTTCATCAGCACTTGCATGTCCATGCGATCCCACGGGATCTCGACGTCGCCACGCAGCATGTCCGGCACCACGCAGACGCCTTCGGTCGGCACTTTCATGCGGATCACGTGCGGCTCGCCAGCGGCCAGGCGGCGCGCGACTTCTTCTTTGGAGAGCAACAGCGCCCGGCCGTCATAACGCGGGGTTTCGCCCTTGGCCATTTGCTCGGCGCGCATCTGGTCAAGCTCGTCGCTAGTGCAGAAGCACGGGAAGGCATGACCCAGGTCGACCAGTTGCTGGCAGTACTTCTGGTAGATATCGCCGCGCTCGCTCTGGCGATACGGACCGTGCGGGCCACCCACATCCGGGCCTTCGCTCCAGTTGATGCCCAACCAGCGCAGGGCATCGAAAATCTGCTGCTCGGACTCGCGGGTCGAACGCAATTGGTCGGTGTCTTCAATCCGCAGGATGAACTCACCGCCATGCTGCTTGGCAAAGCAATAGTTGAACAAAGCGATGTAAGCGGTGCCGACATGGGGATCGCCGGTAGGCGATGGCGCGATGCGAGTGCGGACGGTGGTCATGGCGTGTCTCGAAAAGAATATAAAAAGCGGAGATGAAACAAGGGGCGAATGGTAACAGGCGATACCCGCCCCACTCCAGTCAGCAGGGCATTTAAGCCAACGTTGGGGCTACAAACCGCTCTAATGCCGCTCGATAGCCGATTATCCGGAAGTGGCATTTACCGTTTGTCGGTCGTGTGCCAGATTTGCGCCCTGATATATCTCCTTACACTTTTCCGACTACAGTCTGCCCATGCCAGCCCAACTCAAGCATCGCCTGTTTACGTTCCTGTTTATCGTCCTGCTGATCGCCGGAGGGTTCTTTGCCCACTGGTTTTTCAAGGGACGTTTTTATGAGAGCACCGATAACGCCTACGTCCAGGGTGAAATCACCCGCGTCTCCAGCCAACTCGGCGCACGGATTGATGACGTTCTGGTGCAGGACAACCAGCACGTCGAAAAAGGCCAGCTGCTGATCAGGCTCGAAAGCGATGACTTCCACCTCGCCGTCGACCGCGCCAACGCCAGCCTCGCTACCCGCGAAGCCGAACGGCTGCAAGCCCAAAGCAAGCTGACCCAACAGGCCAGCCTGATTGCCGCCAGCGAAGCCCAGGTCGCCTCGAGCCAAGCCACCCTTGGCCGTTCGCAAATCGATTTGTCCCGCGCCGAAACCTTGCGCAAACCCGGTTACGTTTCGGAAGAACGGGTCACCACCCTCTCTGCCGACACCCACATTGCCCGCTCGCAAGTCGCCAAGGCCCAGGCCGACGCCCAGGCGCAACACCAGCAGGTCAACGCCCTGGCGGCTGAAATCAAACGCCTCGACGCGCAAATCGCCAATGCCCGCACCGACCTGGCCCAGGCCGAACTGAACCTGACCCGCAGCGAGATCCACGCCCCGATCAGCGGGCTGATCGGCCAACGCGCCGCCCGCAACGGCCAATACGTGCAAGCCGGCGCCTATCTGCTGTCGATCGTCCCGGACCAGGACATCTGGATTCAGGCCAACTTCAAGGAAACCCAGATCGGCCACATGCAACCCGGGCAGAAAGCCGAGTTGGTTTTCGATGCCTACGGCGACACGCCCATCGAGGCAAGGGTCGACAGCCTGTTCGCTGCCTCGGGCGCGCAATTCAGCCTGTTGCCTCCAGACAATGCCACCGGCAACTTCACCAAAGTCGTACAGCGGATTCCGGTGAAACTGACGTTTGCTGCCGACAATCCGCTGCACGGAAAGATCCGTCCCGGCATGTCGGTGACCGTCAAAGTCAACATCAAAGACCCTGTCGATGGCCGGTGATCAACTGCTCCGCCCGGTCGGCGAACCGACCCGGCGGGACTGGATTGCGGTCATGAGCGTCATGCTCGGTGCCTTCATGGCAGTGCTCGACATCCAGATCACCAACGCCTCGCTCAAGGACATTCAGGGCGCGCTGTCGGCAACCCTGGAAGAAGGCTCGTGGATTTCCACTTCCTACCTGGTCGCGGAAATCATCATGATCCCGCTCACCGCGTGGTTGGTGCAGTTGCTCTCGGCGCGCCGTTTGGCGGTGTGGGTTTCGCTGGGGTTTCTTGCCGCCTCCCTGCTCTGCTCCATGGCCTGGAGCCTGGAGAGCATGATCGTGTTCCGCGCCTTGCAGGGTTTTACCGGCGGCGCGCTGATCCCGCTGGCGTTCACCCTGACGCTGATCAAGCTCCCCGAACATCACCGCGCCAAGGGCATGGCGATGTTTGCGATGACCGCCACTTTCGCCCCGTCCATCGGCCCGACGCTCGGCGGTTGGCTGACGGAAAACTGGGGCTGGGAATACATCTTCTACATCAACATCCCGCCCGGACTGATCATGATCGCCGGCCTCATGTACGGCCTGGAGAAGAAGGAAGCCCACTGGGAGCTGCTGAAAAGCACCGACTACGCCGGCATTCTCACGCTCGGTGTTGGCCTGGGCTGTTTGCAGGTGTTTCTTGAGGAAGGTCATCGCAAGGACTGGCTGGAATCGAACCTGATCGTGACCTTGGGCAGCATTGCGCTGATCAGCCTGATCACCTTTGTCATCGTGCAGGTGTCCAGACCCAATCCGCTGATCAACCTCGGCATCCTGCGCAACCGCAACTTCGGGTTATCGAGCATTTCCAGCCTCGGCATGGGCGTCGGCTTGTACGGTTCGATTTACCTGCTGCCGCTGTACCTGGCGCAGATCCAGAACTACAACGCCTTGCAGATCGGCGAAGTGATCATGTGGATGGGCGTGCCGCAGCTGTTCCTGATTCCGCTGGTGCCCAAGCTGATGAAATTCGTCTCGCCCAAGTGGCTGTGCGCCCTGGGCTTTGCCCTGTTTGGCATGGCGAGTTTTTCTTCCGGGGTGCTCAACCCGGACTTTGCCGGGCCGCAGTTCAATCAGATCCAGCTCGTCCGGGCGCTGGGCCAACCGCTGATCATGGTGACCATCTCGTTGATCGCCACCGCCTACATCCTGCCCCAGGACGCGGGGTCGGCTTCAAGCCTGTTCAACATCCTGCGTAACCTCGGCGGCGCGATTGGTATCGCCCTCCTCGCCACGCTGCTGGATGCACGGACCAAGACCTACTTCGATTATTTGCGCGAGTCGATTGTGCCGAGCAACCCGCAGGTGGCCGAGCGTATGGCGTCAATGACGGACCGGTTTGGCAGCGAGACCGTCGCGCTGGGTAAACTCAGTGAGATCGCCCATCAACAGGCGTCGATCATGGCTTACAACGATGCGTTCCATGCTGTCGGGATTGCACTGGGGGTGAGCATGCTGGCGGTCTTGCTGACCAAGGCGCTGCCGGCAGGGTTGAAGGCCGGCGAGGCGCACTAACTGACTGTTGCGCTGTGACGACTGACCCCATCGCGAGCAAGCTCGCTCCCACAGTTGAGCGCATTGTCCTGACAGGTCCGGACCAATGTGGGAGCGAGCTTGCTCGCGAAGAGGCCCTGTCAGGCACTAAGGATCAAACAGTCAGCAACCGCTCGCGCAGCTTGCCGATCTCGTCGCGCATCTGCGCGGCAGCCTCGAACTCCAGGTCGCGGGCAAGTTGGTACATTTTCTCTTCCAGCAGACGAATGCGCTTGGTGATTTCGCTCGGCGAGCGCAGTTCGTTTTCGTACTTGGCGCTTTCTTCGGCAGCCTTGGCCATGCCTTTGCGCTTCTTGCTGCGCGAGCCCGGCACGACGGCGCCTTCCATGATGTCCGCGACGTCCTTGAACACGCCTTTGGGGGTGATGCCGTTGGCCAGGTTGAAGGCGATCTGTTTGTCGCGACGACGCTCGGTTTCGCCAATCGCCCGCTCCATCGAACCAGTGATCCGGTCCGCATAGAGAATCGCCCGGCCATTGAGGTTCCGCGCCGCACGACCGATGGTCTGGATCAGCGAGCGCTCAGAGCGCAGGAAGCCTTCCTTGTCGGCATCGAGAATCGCCACCAGCGACACTTCCGGCATGTCCAGGCCTTCACGCAGCAGGTTGATCCCCACCAGTACATCGAAGGTGCCCAGGCGCAAATCGCGGATAATCTCGACCCGCTCCACGGTGTCGATGTCCGAGTGCAGATAGCGTACGCGCACACCGTGATCGGCGAGGTAATCGGTCAAATCCTCGGACATGCGCTTGGTCAGCGTGGTGACCAGCACCCGCTCCTCCAGCGCCACACGCTTGGTGATTTCCGAGAGCAGGTCGTCGACCTGAGTCAACGCCGGGCGAATCTCGATTTGCGGGTCCACCAGGCCGGTCGGCCGCACCAGTTGCTCGACCACGCGACCGGCGTGTTCCGCCTCGTAATTGCCCGGCGTGGCCGAGACGAAAATCGTCTGCGGGCTGATGTTTTCGAACTCGTCGAAACGCATCGGCCGGTTATCCAGTGCGGACGGCAGGCGGAAACCGTATTCCACCAGCGTCTCTTTACGCGAGCGGTCGCCCTTATACATGGCGCCGACCTGCGGCACGCTGACGTGGGATTCATCGATCACCAGCAAGGCGTCGGCAGGCAAGTAATCAAACAGCGTGGGTGGCGCCTCGCCGGAGGCACGACCCGAGAGGTAGCGCGAGTAGTTCTCGATGCCGTTGCAGTAGCCCAGCTCGAGAATCATCTCCAGATCGAAGCGAGTGCGCTGTTCGAGACGCTGCGCTTCCACCAGTTTGTTGTTGGAGCGCAGGTAGTCCAGACGCTCCTGCAACTCGACCTTGATCCCTTCGATGGCGCCCAGCAGTGTTTCCCGCGGGGTTACGTAGTGGCTTTTCGGATAGAACGTGAAACGCGGCAGCTTGCGGATCACTTCGCCGGTCAACGGATCGAACGCCGACAGGCTCTCGACCTCGTCATCGAACAGTTCGATGCGGATCGCTTCGAAATCGGATTCTGCCGGGTGGATATCGATCACGTCGCCGCGCACCCGGAAGGTCGCGCGGGCAAAATCCATGTCGTTGCGGGTGTACTGCAAGTCGGCCAGACGGCGCAGCAAGGCACGCTGATCGAGCTTGTCGCCGCGATCCACGTGCAACACCATTTTCAAATAGGTTTCCGGACTGCCCAGGCCGTAAATGCACGACACCGTGGTGACGATGATCGCGTCCTTGCGTTCCAGCAATGCCTTGGTCGCCGACAGCCGCATCTGCTCGATGTGGTCGTTGATCGAGGCGTCTTTCTCGATGAAGGTGTCCGACGACGGCACATAGGCTTCGGGCTGATAGTAGTCGTAGTAGGAAACGAAGTACTCCACCGCGTTGTTCGGGAAGAACGCCTTGAACTCACCGTACAACTGCGCGGCCAGGGTCTTGTTCGGCGCCAGCACCAGGGTCGGCCGCTGAACCTGGGCGATCACGTTGGCAATGCTGAACGTCTTGCCTGAACCGGTCACACCCAGCAGCGTCTGGTGCGCCAGCCCGGCCTCGATGCCTTCGACCATCAAACGGATGGCTTCCGGCTGATCGCCGGCAGGTTCGAAGCGGGTGACAAGCTGAAATTCAGACATAACGTACCTCTGGGTTCACTCCTGCCCGGGCGATGCCTGACAGGAACGGTGAAGACCGCGAACGACGAATGTCGTTGGGAAAAAGCATGATAACCGTAGATGTGGAGCCAATTGCTTCGGGTTTCAAGGTAAACGCCCTACCCGCACCTACACTCTTGATGTGGCAATAAGACTAACGGTGCAAAAATAAACCGAAAAACTTACCCGAAAAACCGAAACGGCTGTCGCCGCGCTCGGTGATGGCCTCTATACTAGCTCCCCGTTTGTGCACCGCTCTAGTGCATTCGGCTGGAGCGCTACACGTCCCTCCACCTCCCATTCAGAGCCGCCGCAATAATGAGCCTGTTCTCCGCTGTCGAAATGGCACCACGCGATCCAATCCTGGGCCTCAACGAAGCATTCAACGCCGATACTCGTACCGACAAGGTCAACCTGGGGGTCGGTGTTTACTGCAACGAGGAGGGGAAAATTCCACTCCTGCGCGCCGTTGTCGAAGCCGAGACGATTCGCGTCGCTCAACACGCCTCCCGCGGCTACCTGCCGATCGACGGCATCGCCGCCTACGACCAGGCCGTGCAAAAGCTGCTGTTCGGCAATGATTCGCCACTGATCGCCGCTGGCCGCGTGATCACCACGCAAGCCGTCGGCGGCACAGGCGCACTGAAAATCGGTGCCGACTTCCTCAAGCAACTGCTGCCCAACGCCGTCGTCGCGATCAGCGACCCGAGCTGGGAAAACCACCGTGCGCTGTTCGAAACCGCCGGTTTCCCGGTGCAGAACTATCGCTACTACGACGCCGCCACCCACGACGTGAACCGCACAGGCCCTGCTCGAAGACCTGAACGCGCTGCCGTCTGGCTCCATCGTCGTGCTGCACGCGTGCTGCCATAACCCGACCGGCGTCGACCTGAGCCCGGCGGACTGGAAAAACGTGCTGGCCGTGGTCAAGGCGAAAAATCACGTGCCGTTCCTCGACATGGCCTATCAAGGCTTTGGCGACGGCATCGACGAAGACGCCGCTGCTGTGCGCCTGTTCGCCGAATCGGGCCTGACCTTCTTCGTCTCCAGCTCGTTCTCCAAGTCGTTCTCGCTGTACGGTGAACGCGTGGGCGCGCTGTCGATCGTCAGCGAGTCGAAGGAAGAAAGCGCGCGCGTGCTGTCGCAGGTCAAACGCGTGATCCGCACCAACTACTCCAACCCGCCGACCCACGGCGCAAGCATCGTTGCCGCCGTGCTGAACAGCCCTGAGCTGCGCGCCCAGTGGGAGCAGGAACTGGCCGAAATGCGCTTGCGCATTCGTGGCATGCGCATGCAAATGGTCGACATGCTGGCCAAACAAGCGCCTGACCACGACTTCAGCTTCGTCGCTCGTCAGTGCGGCATGTTCTCCTACTCCGGCCTGACCGCCCCACAAGTGACCCGCCTGCGCAACGAATTCGGCATCTACGCCCTGGACACCGGCCGTATCTGCGTCGCCGCGCTGAACCAGCGCAACATCGACGCCGTGACCAAGGCCATCCTTCAGGTGATCTAAGCCACACGCGCAACAGAAAAGGGGGAAGCCATGAGGCTTCCCCTTTTCGTTGCTGCCCGGAAAATCCACAGCACGATGGTGCACATGCACTCTAGACTGTGGGTTTAGCGCCCTTCCCTTTCGAGAGACCTTATGAAGAACGATGATTTGCGCGCTGACCGCGACGAACTGGATCACTTTGTGCCACGCAACCAGACCAAGCGCAGCAGTGGACTGGTCGGGCAAGTCGCCTTGGGCGTCTTCCTGGGCGGCCTGGCGCTGTGGATCGTGCAACTGATCGCGATGTCGCTCTACGCCAAGTTCCTGATGGGCACCTTCAGCTTCGGCGGCTAAACGGGCTCAGCCGGCGAGTTCGGTGGCGCGCTGGCTGGCGGCATCGTCGTAGGCCACATAGAGCGATTCGGCGACCTGGCTCTTGATCGCCTTGGTGCTTTCCAGCCCCAGCACGAAACCTTCGGCCTTGCCGCCAGCGCGGTTCAGTTCATCAGCGGTGCTGGCCTGAGTGATCGCGTCGAACAGTTTTTCGGCGTGCGGGCCGACGCCTTTGGGCAAGCTGATCTGGGCGATGCTCATGCAAACACCTCGCGCAGCGACGAACGAATGAACAGTGATGAGTGAGTCATGACGCGTACCTTTTCGGCGAATGGCCGGTAGCGCGTGAAACCACTTCCGGGGCGCCATGGTAGACCGCCGCCACGATTCTGGTAACCGCCAATAGTCCAACCACCCTCGCTCACCCGGAAAACGCACTATTTTTTCAAGCCGCGCTTGACTTGTTCTTTTTAATCAGTAACATACGGCGAATTCCGCGATAGCTCAGTTGGTAGAGCAAGTGACTGTTAATCACTGGGTCCCTGGTTCGAGTCCAGGTCGTGGAGCCAGACAAGGTTCCAGAGAAGGCTTCAATAATCTCTGCAACCCGAAAAACCGCCTTATCAGCCTGCGTGAAAACCTGGCAATCTGCGCGGTAATCAAAAAATGCTCCGTATCGAAAGATACGGAGCATTTTTCGTTATGGCTTACAGCCAATGAAAGTCCCTCAGCCAGACCAGCCTGTTTATGATCCCGTCGATCAGCTAAAGCTATCTCTCTACCATTTCTTTTTAAAGCCCGGATCGCCTTGAGTACCGGCGGCATGCCCTCGTTCACAAACGGAACAGGCGGCACCGCGCCTTCGCGCCCTCATCCCGCCCCCCAAAAAGTAGCCCGAAACTCCCACCTCGCCTGGGAGTAACGGCCGATGCGCGATCCCCGGCGCTTATCCATAGTTGCAGCCTACTTAAGAAAAAGGTCCACGGTCAGGCCCTCAATGACCGCAATTGCTTAGGAGAAGGCCATGGCTATTCGCAAGCAACATTCATCGCTAACGAGCAACGCGGCCGGTAACATTGATACCGATCTGTTACCTGTCAGCCAGGGCGTCAACGCGAGCGATGACAGGTCTTATACCTTCGCGAGCGATACAGCCCCCCAATACACTCCAACCGTCACCACCGAACTGAAAGACTACGCCCCCGGCAGCACCGCCACCGTCACGGCCAACGGCTTCGCTGCCGGCAGCACAGTGGCGTTCGAAGTGGAGCACGCCACCGGCGCCGGCGCGGATAACGTGTGGGGCACACCCGATGACGTGCTCGACACTGACACCGGCGAGGGACACGACCCTTGGTACGTGGTCGACGGCAGCACCGGCGATCTTGATGGCCAAGTCAACGGCAGCGTCACCACCTCGTGGTACGTGAATCCTGACGACTCGGCAGGCGCGACGTTTCTGCTCACCGCGACCTCTGCGGGCGCCGATGGCATGTTCGGCAGCAGGGACGATTCCGTGGCGACAACGTCGTTTACCGACAGCGGTCCGGGCGTCGTGGCGACCGGCGTGAACGTTACGCTGGACGAAACGGCCGGGCTGCAGAACGCCACTGCCACTGCAAGCCCTGCGGGAGACGCTGACGACAACGACATTCTGGTGGCGTCCCTGCCCTCGACCCTCTCTACCCGTTTGACCGCACTTGGGGCCGGTACCGCAACGGGTGCTGCCTTGAGTGGCTACACCGGTGCGGCGGGCAACACAGGCAGCAACGCGTTCACCATCACCGCTGCGCCCGGAGCAAGCATTACCGATATCAGCTTTGTCGACAGCACTGGCGCACCGCTCAATGGCGTGGACAGCGGACTGGATACCCTCGATAACATCAGCATCCTTCTCTATACGGATACGAACAACAACATCGTTCTGGGCCGGGCTGGAGGCCCAACCGGCGCTATCGTGTTCGCTGCCTACATTGAAGAAACCGGATCGCCACCTACAGGTGGCAAGATCTGGACCGTGGAATACGCACCGCTCAAGCATCCAGATACGACGAACCCCGATGACCAGGTCAACCTGCTGGACAAGGTTTTCGTCGGCGCCAGTCAGGACGCGGAATTCAGTCTGGCCAATGCGCCCTCCGGCCAGAACCTTTTCCTGATGTTCACGACGGCGAACCCGACCGTTGTCAATGACGGTGGCGTCTTGCGGATCACGGACCCCACCATCATCGCCACTGGCAAGAATCCCGCCGACCAGTCAAGCGGCGCCAACATAACGACTGGCGACACGATCAATACCAGCCAGGCGGGTGGCCCGACCACCTTCGGCACCAACAATCAGATGATTACGGAACAGGAAGGCATCCGTTTTTCGTTCGTCACAGGTGCCAGGCAGAATGTGACCATTCCCAACCTTGATCAGAACGAAGCGGATGTCGAATCCAACATCGACTTTACCGGCGTCTTCAATGCAAGGTCGGCCAATTTCGACGTCGTGCAGTTGCAAAGCGGCAAGAGTGCTGTCGTCACGGTCAGCGCATTCAACACCGCTGCTGAACCTGGCGTGAATTTCATCAACGGCTATGCGGGTGATACGCCGGTTGCCATCACCAATGTTCGCGTCATCAACATTAGCACCGGGCTGGTGATCGAGAATTCAAACGGATCCGCGAATGATCCGGCCATTACCATCAGCTTTACGGCTGCCGGGGTTGCAACCATCACCGGCGTTAAAGCCGGCTACCAGATTGAATACACCACAACCTCTGATCACAACCGCGTGCTCATCGAGAACGGGGCGGCCCTCGACGCCAAGGGCAATAACCACGCCGATTTTGATATCGGTGGCTTCACGCTGCTCCAAGCCTCTGTTACGAAAACCGAAATCGGCTCCAAGATCATCTTCGAAGACGATGGGCCGAGCATCAGCACCACCGGCACCGAGCCAGTGCTGACCGTGGACGAAACCGTCCTGGCGACCAACGCCACCCAGAACTTTGCCGCCAACTTCAGTTCGGCGTTTGGCGCCGATGGCGCCGGCACACTGACCTATGCACTGGGCGTGGTCGCGGGTGCCTCCGGGCTCACGGATACCGCCACGGGCGAGGTGGTGAACCTGTCACTCAACGGCACAGTGGTCGAAGGCCGCACCGCCACCACCAACCTGCTGGTGTTCACGGTCAGCACGGCCGCCAATGGCGACGTCACGCTCGACCAGATCCGGGCGGTGGTGCATCCCGACACCACCAATCCCGATGACGCGAAGAGCCTGACTTCGGACAACCTGGTAACGCTGACGGCAACCAAGACCGACAAGGACGGCGACAGTGCCCAGGCGACCCTTAACATCGGGCAGAACCTGACGTTCAAGGACGACGGGCCGAGCATCAGCACCACCGGCACCGAGCCGGTGCTGACCGTGGACGAAACCGTCCTGGCGACCAACGCCACCCAGAACTTTGCCGCCAACTTCAGTTCGGCGTATGGCGCCGATGGCGCCGGCACACTGACCTATGCACTGGGCGTGGTCGCGGGTGCCTCCGGGCTCACGGATACCGCCACGGGTGAGGCAGTGAACCTGTCACTCAACGGCACAGTGGTCGAAGGCCGCACCGCCACCACCAACCTGCTGGTGTTCACGGTCAGCGCAGCCGCCAATGGCGACGTCACGCTCGACCAGATCCGGGCGGTGGTGCATCCCGACACCACCAATCCCGATGACGCGAAGAGCCTGACTTCGGACAACCTGGTAACGCTGACGGCAACCAAGACCGACAAGGACGGCGACAGTGCCCAGGCGACCCTTAACATCGGGCAGAACCTGACGTTCAAGGACGATGGGCCGAGCATCAGCACCACCGGCACCGAGCCAGTGCTGACCGTGGACGAAACCGTCCTGGCGACCAACGCCACCCAGAACTTTGCCGCCAACTTCAGTTCGGCGTTTGGCGCCGATGGCGCCGGCACACTGACCTATGCACTGGGCGTGGTCGCGGGTGCCTCCGGGCTCACGGATACCGCCACGGGCGAGGTGGTGAACCTGTCACTCAACGGCACAGTGGTCGAAGGCCGCACCGCCACCACCAACCTGCTGGTGTTCACGGTCAGCACGGCCGCCAATGGCGACGTCACGCTCGACCAGATCCGGGCGGTGGTGCATCCCGACACCACCAATCCCGATGACGCGAAGAGCCTGACTTCGGACAACCTGGTAACGCTGACGGCAACCAAGACCGACAAGGACGGCGACAGTGCCCAGGCGACCCTTAACATCGGGCAGAACCTGACGTTCAAGGACGACGGGCCGAGCATCAGCACCACCGGCACCGAGCCGGTGCTGACCGTGGACGAAACCGTCCTGGCGACCAACGCCACCCAGAACTTTGCCGCCAACTTCAGTTCGGCGTATGGCGCCGATGGCGCCGGCACACTGACCTATGCACTGGGCGTGGTCGCGGGTGCCTCCGGGCTCACGGATACCGCCACGGGTGAGGCAGTGAACCTGTCACTCAACGGCACAGTGGTCGAAGGCCGCACCGCCACCACCAACCTGCTGGTGTTCACGGTCAGCGCGGCCGCCAATGGCGACGTCACGCTCGATCAAATCCGGGCAATCGTGCATCCCGATGCCAGCAATCCCGATGACGCGAAGAGCCTGACTTCGGACAACCTGGTAACGCTGACGGCAACCAAGACCGACAAGGACGGCGACAGTGCCCAGGCGACCCTTAACATCGGGCAGAACCTGACGTTCAAGGACGACGGACCGAGCATCAGCACCACCGGCACCGAGCCGGTGCTGACCGTGGACGAGACCGTCCTGGCGACCAACGCCACCCAGAACTTTGCCGCCAACTTCAGTTCGGCGTTTGGCGCCGATGGCGCCGGCACACTGACCTATGCACTGGGCGTGGTCGCGGGTGCCTCCGGGCTCACGGACACCGCCACCGGTGAGGTGGTGAACCTGTCACTCAACGGCACAGTGGTCGAAGGCCGCACCACCACCACCAACCTGCTGGTGTTCACGGTCAGCGCGGCCGCCAATGGCGACGTCACGCTCGACCAGATCCGGGCGGTGGTGCATCCCGACACCACCAATCCCGATGACGCGAAGAGCCTGACTTCGGACAACCTGGTAACGCTGACGGCAACCAAGACCGACAAGGACGGCGACAGTGCCCAGGCGACCCTTAACATCGGGCAGAACCTGACGTTCAAGGACGACGGGCCGAGCATCAGCACCACCGGCACCGAGCCGGTGCTGACCGTGGACGAAACCGTCCTGGCGACCAACGCCACCCAGAACTTTGCCGCCAACTTCAGTTCGGCGTTTGGCGCCGATGGCGCCGGCACACTGACCTATGCACTGGGCGTGGTCGCGGGTGCCTCCGGGCTCACGGATACCGCCACGGGTGAGGCAGTGAACCTGTCACTCAACGGCACAGTGGTCGAAGGCCGCACCGCCACCACCAACCTGCTGGTGTTCACGGTCAGCGCAGCCGCCAATGGCGACGTCACGCTCGACCAGATCCGGGCCTTGATACATCCCGACGCAACCAATCCAGATGACTCAACGAGCCTGACCTCAGACAACCTGGTGACGCTGACGGCGACCAAGACCGACAAGGACGGCGACAGCGCCCATGCGACGCTCAACATCGGGCAGAACCTGGTGTTCCACGACGACGGCCCATCACTTGCGTTCGGCAACCTGGTCGGAACCGGTAGCGTCCTTCCCCAATACGGGTTCTGGGATCATACGAACGGAGCCGATGGGCTGGGTGCGACCGGCCTGGATATCTCGTTGGTAAATGGCCAGTTCACCCTTGTCAGGCCAGACAACACGACCACGACCGGGGTCGGCACGCTCATCGAGCAAGGGTCCTCGCCGGACGCCAGTGGCGCGTACCATTTCGCAGGGACATTGACCGGCGATTTCGACAACAACGCCGCAACGGCGAATACCAGCGTCGACTACACGCTGACTGCCTTTGCCAACGGCAGCTATGCACTGGATCTGGTGCAAGGCTTCAGTTCGACGATCGTGCGCAGCAGTGCCGACGGCTCGCTCGATGCCGGTGGCCCGGATCCCGTGCGCACATTGTTAATTCCGACGACGAATGACCCGACGATTCCTTCGGCATCCGAGGAGATTGTCTTTTTTGGTGTGAACGCGACCACTACCTCAGCCGATATATTTTCCGCCATCACGCCGGGAGCGCCCGACCTCACCGAAGCGCAGATAGAAGCCAGCGGGTTTTCATTCATCGGCACCGCGAACATGAACGTCAGCACGTCCGGCATCGGCATTGCCAACAACAACCTGGATGGAAACGGAACGGCAGGCATCAATGCCGGTGACGAGAGTTTCGTCATCAATCCCGAGACCTTGTTGACGGGCATGAAAGTTTTCATCGACAACTCGGTGCAGGGGTACAACCCGGCAACGGAAGAGCTGTACTACACGATCTTCTACGATGACGGCACTACTTCGGGTCCGCCGACGAAGGTTCTTGCCGCTGATCTGACCTCGGAGAATGGAGGACAGACATCCTTCCTCATCGAGAGAGCGGACTCGAAGCTCATTGACGCGGTTCAGCTCACGATGGGCCTGGGCGTGATCAAGATCCCGGTGATTCAGTTCATTCAGGAGAGCGAAAACCTGGCCAGCGATGTCAAGCTGTCGTTCAACGCGACGCTGACGGACAAGGATGGGGACTCGTCAACGAGTACGTTCAACGCCAACCTGTTCGCCAATGACCCGAACGACGCACTCTTCGACTACACGCTGGTTGGCACGGCCGGCGTGCCTGATGCCTTCAACGTCGATTTGTCAGCCTCCGAGAACCTGTACCAGATCATTGGCTTCGATGTGAACCCAGGCCAGCGAGACACCCTGGTGCTCAACGGCGACCACAACGCGTCGGTCCAATCGATCGACAACACCGGCGCAAACAGCATCGTGACGGTTGCCGAGGCTGGCGGACAAACAACGACCATCACCTTGGTCGGGGTTGATCTTCTGGCCAGCGACGTTGTATTCGGCGGCGCCTGATACATCGCGCGCGTGAAAGCATGCGAGGGTGGCATAGCAACCACCCTCGCATTGCTTCTTGCAGTGCTTAAAAGGGATGTCAGACCGTCGTGTTTTGAGATGAATTTCAATCCAACCCCACTTAAGTGGACTCGGGCGGCTCGTCATTGTGGGTGAGCCCGTGATTCATCGCGTACATCAGCAAGTCGATGCGGTTGATGAGATTAAGCTTTTGATAGATGTTGCTGAGGTGGTTGTGCACAGTGTGCTCGCTGATGCCCAGATGCCCGGCGATGCACGTATATTTAGCGGACGGATTCCCCACAATGGCGCGAATCAGTTCCCTCTCGCGCAGCGTTAGCCGCGCCTGTTTCGCCTGTTCCAAATTGCATTTCCAGGGAATATGCCCGGTTGCGGCATAGTCGGAAAGCCCACCGGCCCAGGCTCTATCCAGTCCGATGTCGCGATAGTAGACCTTGATGATGGCTCGGATGATCGATTCCGCCGGGTCTTCCGCCAGCACGATGCCGCGGGCGCCCGCCTCTATCGCCTGGGCAACAGGGACGACTTCGTACAGCCCCTTGAGCACCAGCACTTTCATTTCGGCGCTGCGCGCGAGCCCCGCGACGACCGCCAGCGGGTTCAGCGCATCGGGAAAGAAACTGAAAAAAATGACATCGGGACGCAACTGATCGGCAAGATCCAGCGCCTTGGTATAGGTGGTGGCCTGGCCGCTCACTTCCATTTGAGGCTTGCGGGCATTGATCAAGTCGTGAAGGCCGATGAGAACGAGGGGGCGACAATCGACCAGCATCACGCGTATCGGCTTTCTACGGGCCGGCATTACCCTCCTGCCTCCCTTGAACAATGAACGATGGCCTTCGCCCGCCGACCTTCCTGAATCAGCCGCTCGCTCACCTGGCCATCGTGATTGAAGGACAGATGCGAGCGTCGGCAGGCTTTGACAGTGCCCGCTCGGGTATTGGCAACCAGGGTTCCTGTCGTTCCCGGGGACACTTGTGCCCACTGCACCGGCAGAGGTTGGGGTCGCCCCCAAAAGCCGAGCGAAGGCATCGAAACAACACAAATAGGAATTATTAACAAAGACTTACGCATGATGATGGGCTCCCTCGAACGCTCAACTGAGTCTAGGCCAGCCCGACGCGCTGCCCGCCCGCTCGTCCGCCAGGCATAGACGCAAGCCTCATGCAGGTGGCCCTGGCTGATGTTCCAGCGGGGCGCCCTCAGCCTTCGAAAATCAAGGTCTTAGGGGCGTGGCGGGCGATCTGCGACCACAGTCTGACTTCGATCAAAATCGTCAATTAATCGACGAGCGGTGTGCAGTTAAGTACAGCAGAAATTATTTCGTCAACTTACCGGCGCCAACCTTCATTTACGAGCCCACCAAACCTTCATAAATTGCAGGCGTCGGTCACGCAGCTCTCGAGATTATTGTGATGATTCGCGTCGACTCGGTCTGGCTCACCACCGACTCGCTGGACATGTGCGCCGGGATGGAAATCGTATGAGTAAGCGAGCGAGTGCAGCGGTTAACTTTCGCCGCGGGGCTGCCGCCATGCAAACGCGGCTCACCGCTGGTTTTACCTTGCAGGATCAGGGAGATGTGAGGTTTTGGCTAACGCTGCCGGGGTTCAACCAGGCATTGACATTCTCGACACTCTCGGCAGGCGGTTTTCCCGCCCAGCGATTGAGCGTCAATACATTGGTGACGAAGTCGTATTGCGTCTTGAGCAGATCACGACGAGCCCGGAACTCGTTGCGTACGCTGGTCAGTACATCGACAGCATTGACCATTCCGTAACTGAGCGCTTTCTCTACCGCCACTCTGGACAGCTGTGCCGAGTCCAGGGCATGACGGCTGGCACTGATCTTTTCTCCGCTCGAATTGGCGGTCAGGTAAGCGCTCGTGATCTCCTTGACCACCCGGCGCCGCACCGATTCCAGTTGCTGCTCGGCCGAAACCTGATCCTGGTAGAGCCCCCGCACCCGCGCCGAGGTTGCGCCGCCGCTGTACAGCGGCACTTGCACGCCAATACCGGCGACATAACTGTCGGTGCGTGGCACCAAGGAATTGTTGTAGCCCTCGTTGGTCTGCTGCGCGCTCAGCGTAAGGCTCAGGGTCGGATAGTGCCCGCCCTTCCCGCCTCGCAACGCAGCGCCTGCCGCTTCGACACCACTTTCGTTGGCCTTGAGTGCCGGGTTTTGCGCTACACCCTCGCGAACCCACGCTTCAAGACTCTGCGCTGAGATCCGTAATTGAACATCGTCGCGAACGCGGCTGAGCTTCTCCTTGACGGGACGGCCGACGATCTCCGCCAGCGCCTCACGACTGACACTGACCTGGTTCCGGGCATCCAGTTCCTGCGCTGTCAGCCCATCGACTCTCGCTTTGAGGTCGAGCTGATCGGTAATCAATGCCAACTGCTTTTCGTACAATGCATTGACTCTATCCAGACTCTTTTGCGTGGTCCGAAGCTCGGCCCGGGTCAGCTCCAGTTCGTCCTCGGCCGCCAACGCAGTGAAGTAACGCTGGGCCAGCTCCACCGTGGCTTCGGCCCGAGCTTCCAGCGCTTCGGAGTCGGATTGTTTGGCCAAGCTCTTGAGTTTCTGGTAGTTCTCCCACGCGGCCTTGTTGTAGAGGTACTGACGCAACACTAGGCTGTAGTTTTCGCTATCAAAACTGCGCTGCACCAGTTCGTTTTCCTGGTGAATCCGATTAGCCCCTGCATTGAGCGAGACTTGCGGTAACAGCGCTCCCATCGCTTCCCTCTGGTACTCCTTGCCCGCCTGCGCTCGCGCATACGAGGCCAATACTCGCGGGTCCTCCAGCCGGGCCTCACGGTACAGCTGCATCAGATCGGTGGAAAACGCCGAGGCACTGACCCCGGTCGGCGCGGGCGCAGCGGCTTGCGCCAACGCAATATCGGTGCCCAGTACAAGCATGAGCAGACCGCCTGGCAGAACTGCAAGCACTCGCACGGTCATTCCTCGATCATCGATTGAGAGAAGGCATTGCGGGCCGGCTGCATCAGGTAGTGCAACAGCGTGCGTTGCCCCGTGATGATCAACACATCCGCGGGCATCCCCGGCAGTAATTTGCGCTCACCCAAGGTGTGCGCACCGGCTTCGGTGACCCGGACCCGGGCCAGGTAATAGGGTGTACCTGACTTTTCGTTGATCAGCCGGTCCGCCGAGACACTGCTGACCACGCCTTCGATCACCGGTGTGGTCGAACTATTGAATGCGCCGAAACGGATATCGGCACGCTTGCCGATGGCGATGCGATCGATATCGACCGGCGCCACCTGGGCCTCTATGACCAGTTCTGAAACCGAGGGGACAATGTCCAGCAGCGGTGTCGCCGAGCGCACGATGCCCCCGACCGTATGCACGGTCATGCCAATTACCATACCGGCCTCGGGTGCGCGGATGATGATATGGCTGAGCCGGTCCTCCAAGGCGGAAGTTTTCTCTTGCAGGTCGTAGATCCTGGTCTGAACCTCGGCCAATTGCTTGGCGACGTCGGCATTGAAATCTTTATCGATTTGTAGAATTTGCAGCTGTGTTTCGTTGATCTGCAGGCGAGTCCTGGTAATGGTGGAACGGTGGTCGACCACTTCGGTCCTGAGCATTTCGAGCTTGCGCTGTTGCTCAAGCAGACGTTGTTTGTCAACGAACCCTTGAGACAACAGGTCGGTCAATTCAACTATTTCACCGCTGTAGGATTTATCCAGATGGCCCTTGGCACCGATCATCGCCTCCATCCCCTTGATCTGTTGATTCAACTGACCAATGCGCTCTTGCAACACCGCTATCTGGCCCAGCCGTGATCCCCGTCGCGCGTTGAATACCTGGGTTTCGCCCTGGCGCGCTTCGGCACCTCGCAGGCTGTCGGGATCGGGCATGATGCCAAAGCCGATCACCGACAGATTGTCCCGCTCAGCTTTGAGCCTTGCCTCCATGGCTCTGGCTGCAACGAGCTGGCTTCGGGTCATCTCGTACTCGAATCGCAACTGGGCATCATCGAGAATAATCAGCGGGTCATCACGCTTGACGATGTCACCGTCATGGACCAATACCTCTTTGACGATGCCACCTTCGAGGTGTTGTACCGTTTTTCGGTAAGCCTGCACGGTGACCACGCCAGGCGCGTAAGCAGCGCCATCGAGTGGTGCGATCGCCGCCCAGGTGCCAAACAGGCCGAAGGTCACCAATACAATGCCAAAACCCAGGCGACGTACTTTTCGATCAGATACCGCCAGGTCGGCGAAGCTATCAATTTGATGACTGGGAGTCGTACGGTTCATCGACATCGTCCTTGCCGGTAGCGACCGAAGCAGTACTTGCGCCTGCTTGCGCGGCGTGCTTTTGCGCCTGCTGCTGCGCATTGAGTTCGTCCAGCACGTTCTTGCGCGGCCCATAGAGACTGATAGCACCACCGCTCATCACCATCAGCCGGTCAAGTTGGGACACGATGTTGGTTCGGTGGGTGATCACAAAAAGGGTTGCACCGGTCAGCTTGAGCTGCTGGATGGCCGCCGCCAGGGCACGATCACCGACATCGTCGAGATTGGAATTGGGCTCATCGAGGATAATCAGCCGCGGGTTGCCATACAGGGCACGGGCCAGGGCCTATGCGTTGGCGCTGCCCTCCCGAAAGCATGACGCCTTCGCTGCCAATGACAGTGTCGTAGCCATCGGGCAACAGCAAAATCATTTCGTGAACGCCAGCAGACCTGGCAGCCTGGACGACCTTCTCGGAATCGACTTCGGCGAAGCGGGCAATGTTCTCGCTGATGCTGCCTTCGAACAATTCAATGTCCTGGGGCAAGTAACCTATATACGGCCCAAGCTCATGCTTGTCCCACGCACTGATGTCCGCGCCATCGAGCCGGACCACGCCATGCAGCGGCACCCATATCCCCATCAGCGCTCTGGCCAGGGTGGACTTGCCCGCAGCACTTGGGCCGATGATTCCGACAACGCAACCGGCAGGCACGCTGAAACTTATGTTTCTGATGATCGGAGTTTTCGAGCCCGGTGCCGCGACGATTAAGTTCTCTACCTGCACATGCCCCTGAGGCGCAGGCAATGACATACGCTCGGGCTGGGCCTGTTGTTTGTCGAGGATGTCCTTGAGACGGCTGTACTGCGAGCGGGCCGCAATAAAGCCCTTCCAGCTGCCGATGATCAAATCTATGGGGGCCAGTGCGCGCCCCAGCAGCACGGACCCGGCAAACACCATGCCTGCCCCCACCTGATGATCCACGGCCAGGTACGCCCCCAGACCCAGGACCAGTGATTGCACCAGGATCCGGAAGGACCTGGAAAGCGTACTGACGATGGCACCTCTATCGCTCGCCCAGGACTGCAGCAACAGGACGTTTCTTTGCCGACGCCCCCAACGGTCCATAAGGGTTTCAAGCATGCCCATGGACTCGATGACTTCAGCGTTGCGCAGATTTTTCGTGGTGTAGAGCGTCGCGCCAATATGTTCCTTGTTAGCCTGGGCGAGTGCCGGCCCCGTCAGCCTCTCATTGATAAACGCGAGCAATAGCAACAACAGCGCACTGCCCGTCGCTACCCAGCCAAACCAGGGGTGAAACAGGAACATTACAGCAATATAGATAGGCAACCAGGGCGCATCAAAAAAGGCGAACAATCCATTACCGGAGAGAAACTGTCTCAAGCCCGTCAAGTCGTTGAGCGGCTGGGCCGAGGCGTCCATGCCGCCACTTTCCAGAGCCCGTCTGAAACTGGCCTTATAGACCTGGCGACTCAGCAACACATCCAGCCGGGTACTGACCCGGACCATGATGCGCGACCGAATCCATTCCAAGGAGCCGAGCGTGACCACCAGCCCGGTCATGATGAGCGTCAGCATTGCCAGGGTCGTCAAGCTTCCGCTGGTTATCACTCGCCCATACACCTGAAGCATATAGAAGGTAGGAACGAGCATTAATGCGTTGATGAACAAGCTAAAAAAGCCAACAGAAACAAAGCTGTTTCTACAGGCTTTCAACGCATTTTGCAGACTGTTTTCAGGTGTGCTTCGCATTGAAATTCCTGATCGAAAAGCCATCCTTCGTGGAGACTAGATCATGCCGAGCGACTGTGCGTAGCAATTGGCGATATCACCTCAGGCAACGAGCATTCCCCCTACAGTGGCCCGACGGAGGAGAAAAGAGACATCGAGCCGCATGTGCCCGCGCGGGACAAAACCGAGCGCAAGAACGACGGTTTATCGAGGCCGCGATTTCCACTGGAATGAAGGGGCTGAGGCATAGCTCGGTCGGCAACGCATTGCACAGCGAATGGCGAGCCTTCAAGAACAAGCGTTCGCAGGTCACCAAAGCCAACACCCCCCACTTCCGATCAAGGCAGACCGACTGCGTAGCGTGTCCGATGAGTTCACGCTGGCCACCGCGGTGCAGACCCCGCGACGGCTGGCCGAATTTACATCTCAAGGGCCACCAATCACGGGATCTGTGCACCTGCACGAAGCAAAAACCTCAAGGATGCGGGTCAGGCCCCCGTGGCTTCGGGGTTGGCCGCCGTACTTGGCGCCCGCTGGGCTGCCACCGACGCGTCGCTGACCAGCGGGATCTCATTGCCGTCGCAGTCGTGCAACTTGCCGCCGCTGAAGTAATCCCCTTCACGCAGCGCCGCCAGGTCCTGGAAGCGCAGCGTGCGCTCGGTCCCGGCCGCAAACACCGATTGCTGGTCCGAGTTGCCGGTTGTGAAGTGGTTGAACGTCAGGTTCAGGACGATGGCCATGATGGCCGACGAACTGATGCCGGAATGGAAGATCGTCGCAAACCAGCTCGGGAAGTGATCGTAGAAATTCGGTGCCGCGATGGGAATCATGCCGAACCCGATGGACGTGGCGACGATGATCAGGTTGACGTTGTTGCGGTAATCGACCTTGGACAGCGTCCGAATGCCGCTGGCTGCCACGGTGCCGAACAGCACGATACCGGCACCGCCCAGCACGGACGTCGGGACCGCCGCGATCACCCGCCCCATCACTGGTAACAGGCCGAGCACCACCAGGAACAGTCCGCCCGTGGCCACCACGTAACGGCTCTTGATCCCGGTGACCGCCACCAGCCCGACGTTCTGGGCAAAGGCGCTTTGGGTGAACGAACCGAAGATCGGCGCGATCATGCTCGACAGCATGTCAGCCCGCAAACCGTTGCCCAGACGCTTGGAATCGACCTTGGTGCCGATGATTTCACCGACCGCCAGGATGTCCGCCGAGGTTTCCACCAACGTCACCATCACCACGATGCACATCGACAGGATGGCGGCGAAATGAAAGGTCGGCATGCCGAAATGGAATGGCGCCGGGAAACCGAACATCGGCCCCTGGGTCACCGTCGAGAAGTCCGCCATGCCGAGGAACACCGCTATCACCGTACCGATGACCATGGCCAACAGAATCGACAGTCGCGAGATCGTCGCACTGCCGATTTTGCTCAGCAACAACACCAGCACCAGGGTCAGCGCCGCCAGCCCGATGTTCGCCATGCTGCCGAAGCTTTCGGCGTGGCTATTGCCACCCATCGCCCAGCGTGCGGCCACCGGCATCAGCGTCAGGCCGATGGTGGTAATGACGATGCCAGTGACCAGCGGCGGAAAGAACTTGGTGATCCGGGAGAACACCGGGGTGATCAGCAGCCCGATCAATGAGGCGGCGATCACCGCCCCCAGAATCGACTGAAAGCCACCCTCGCCGCCGCTGCTGACAATCGCCACCATGGTCGCCACGCCTGAGAACGACACACCCTGCACCAGTGGCAGTTGACAACCGAAAAACGGTAACCCGAGGGTTTGCAGTAATGTCGCCAAGCCCCCCGCAAACAGTGACGCCGCAATCAACAGACCAATGTCCGCCGGGGAAAGCCCGGCTGCCTGGCCGATAATCAACGGCACCGCAACGATACCGCCGTACATGGTCAGAACGTGTTGCAGGCCGTAAGCCATATTCGCGCCGACACCGAGGTTTTCGTCCTCGGGCCGCTGGAGTGACGTTTTCATGGTTGGGGGGTTCCCTGGTTTTTGTTATGCGCACACTGTATGCAAGAGACAGGACAAATGTCTATATAATTGTATACAGTTTATCCGCCAATCATCTCCCGCTATTGCGCCAATACTGCCGGGGCTCAACCTTGAGTACAGGGTCGACCAGCCCTGCTAGAATCGCCCCCCGCACGGACCGCTACGCTCACTCCCCTCAAGACATGGAAGCCCCCGCTTTGAACCGCAACGACCCTCTTGAACACTTCTGGAACATCTTTTTCCTGGCCATCGGCTGCTTCTTCAAAGTGGTGTTCCTTCAGGCGCTGGTCCTCAGCCTGCTCTTTGGAGGCTTCTTTGCGGACGGACAAGACAGCATTTACCTGGGGCTGATGTCGTTCGTCGTCTTTGCCGTGAGCGGGATGTTTTTTGGTGTGGTACCGATGTCGTTGGGGTTCGCCCCGCTGTACGCCCTGCTGAGCGCCAAAGGCTACGCCAACTGGCTGACCGCCATACTCGCCAGCCTGATCGTGGCGGGCGTGCTGTGCCTTTACCCGTCGCTGCGCAAGCTGGGGGTTTTCTGGGTAGTGGACGGTATCCTGGTCGCACTGTTCACCCATTGGGCGTACCAACGCTGGTTGAAGCTGACCGGAACCGGCGCCCCCACCCTCGACGAACAACCCACGCCACCATGAAACCCGTCGAACGCTTCGCCTTCGCCCCCTGGCTTGGGACAGTGCAAAGCCAGCCCTCGGAAAGCGCCGTCCTCGTCGACGGCCAGCCTTCGACGCTGACCATTTCCGGCCGCAGGTTATGCCGACAGTACGAAACCCCGGCCGGGTATGTGCTGATCACAGAACTCGACTTCTGGGTCGAAGAACAGGTGTTCGTCGTCCTGATCAGCAAAGACCTGCGCACCGTGCTCGGCGAGCATGTCCTCGGTCACTGGTACAGCTCGTACTACCTGAAGGAGGTCGAGTGGCTGGATGAAACGCATTTTTTCGTAACCCTTGAAGGCCTGGAGGAGTACCGCTTTTATTTCACCCTTCGCCCACGCCATATCCCGCTGATCTACCCACGACTGGGCGTGGCTTGCCAGCGCCTGGACACCCGGCGCGGCACCTGGAAGCGTCAATTTTTCTAGACGCTCGCACCCGGCAACGCCCCGTCAGAGCATGGGCTGCGGCGCAATCACTTGCCCGACAACCTGCCTGAATTCGGGATGGTGCGGTACACGGATCTCGAATTCACGCTCCAGCAATTCGATGAGTTCATCGACGGCGGTGATCTGCCGACGCACGCTCTCCAATCCCGTCCGGTGCACCGCGTAGCTGCCGTTATTCAGCGTCCTGCGCAGCCCTTCGCCCGTGCGCGCCACCATCAGTTGCCCCATGAACGGTGATTGCGGATGAGTGCAGACGTACCAGTTGCCGATCTGATAATCGATGTCCGATTGCATCTGCAGATCGAACACGTACATCGGCCGCCATTCACCCGCGACCTTCGCTCGAAGGATGTAACTGCTGTCCTGATGAACAATGCGATAGGGCTCATGCCCGGTCGGCTGTTCTTCTTCAGTGTCGAGCCGCAGCGGCGCGGTCGGCACCATGCCACCAAAACCGACATCGGCGATGTAGCGCACCCCGCTCACCGTCACCAGGCACAGGCGATGGGTGCGCGCCACCAGAGCATCCTCAGGCCCGCCCATGACCACCCGCCCGGTAATCCCGCGCGCCTCGAACCCCAGGTGCAGCAACAACGCGAGAAACATATTGTTCAGTTCGTAGCAGTAGCCGCCACGCCCCGCATACAGAATCTTGCGCTCCACCGAGGCGAGGTCGATCGGCACCGGCAGACGCAACATCGTCGACAGGGTTTCAAAGGGGAACACGCACGTGTGGCGCGACTGCAGTTCGCGCAGGCTCTCCAGCGTCGGCGGTGGCGGACTGTCAAAGCCCAGGCGCTGCAAGTAGAGGTCGACGTTGCTCAGTTCGGTCTGGCTCATGGGGTAATCCTTGCGCATGAGGTGTCGCCTGCGTCACACCTCTGAAAGCAGAGGCGCCCGGCGTGTGGGCGTAATGTATAAGCCAACACGGTGCCGGCCCGAAATTGATTTCACTAATGGCCCGCAACCGAATATTGAACACCGCTCACCAGCGCGCTAACCTCGCGCACAGCAAGCCAAAACGACTCCCTCAAGCGATAAGGACATCGTAGAAATGCCGACCGCCCACGACACCCACTTCCGACTCGGCCAACCGTCCGACGCCTTGTGCATCAGCGGCCTCGCCACCCAGGTGTTCCTCGACACCTACGCCACCGACGGCATGCGCGCCGATCTGGCCGAAGAAGCCTTGACGGTCTATGCGCCGGCGCAGTTTGAACGCCGCCTGAGCGACCCGCAGACCCGCTTCGTCCTCGCCGAGCGCAACGGCCATCTCCTGGGTTTCGCCGAAATCGTCGCGCGGCCCGATGGGCCTGTGCCGGCGCTGCTGGATGGCACCGAACTGGTTCGGCTTTACGTGCAACGCCACGCCCATCGGCAAGGGTTGGGGCGCGCACTGCTCGACAGAGCCGAAGCCCTGGCCAGAGAAAGCGCTCGCGCCTGCCTGTGGCTCACCGCCTGGTCTGAAAACCATCGCGCACGGGAGTTTTACCTGGCGCTGGGTTATGACGATGTGGGCGGTACGCACTATGAATTCGGTGGCAATGCCTACGAGAACCGGGTGTTTTGCAAAGGTTTTAACGTGCCCTGATTCAAGCCACGCACTCATCGCCTCAGCGATCGGAACGCATGAGCGCGTCGACGCCACCTTCCAGCGAGAGCACCGCCACCCGGTTACGCCCCGAGTGCTTGGCCTGATACAGCGCCGCGTCTGCGCGCTCAATGAACACTTCGATGCTGTCGCGGCCGTTGGGCACGAATGAGTAACAGCCCAGGCTGACCGTGACGTACCCCGAAGGCGAGCCTGAGTGAGTGATGTTTTTGTCCATCACGGCGCGGCGGATCTGCTCGGCGATGGCCATGGCGCCTTGCAGGTCGGTGTCGGGCAGCAACACCGCGAACTCTTCCCCGCCGTAGCGCACGGCCAGATCCGCCTTGCGGTGGCAGCAATGCTTGAGCGCTCGCGCCACTTCGGCCAGGCAATGATCCCCCGCGACATGACCATAAGCGTCGTTGTAGCGCTTGAAAAAATCGATATCGAGCATGATCAGGCTCAGCGGGCTGACCTGACGGGCGCCCCGGGCAAACTCAATCTCCAGCGCCCGCTCGAACAGCCGACGATTGGCCAGCCCGGTCAGGCTGTCGTGGGTCGCAATCAGCTCCAGCGCTTCCTGCGCGGCACGCAGATCCGCCTCGATACGCTCGCCATTGCGCACCTGATGAATGAACACCCAACCGAACAGGCCAACACCCAGCAGCACCATGGCCACGATCACACTGGACTGATAGGCCGTGCCATACCAACCTTTGAGAATCTCGTCCTCGGACGTCGCAGCCGCCACCACCAGCGGATATGCACTCAACTGACGATAGCCATACAGCCTGACCACATCATCAATCACCGAACTGATCATCGCGTTGCCGGACGGCGCATTGGGCAAGTACCGCTGGAAAATCTCTCCCCGGGCCAGGGTGGTGCCGATGCGCTGGTCCTCGAACGGTCGCCGCGCCAGCAATGTCCCATCCGACAGCGCCAGAAACATCACGCCGTTGTCATCAATGCTGAAGCTTTTGAAGAACCGGTCGAAGTACGACATCTTGATCCCGGCCATCAACACACCCTGAAAACGGCCATTGCTGTCGTTGACCCTGCGGGAGATCGGAATAATCCACTCGCCGTTCTCCCGGCAGCGAATCGCCGGCCCGATGTGCGCGACCGATGACGGGTTCTGCTGGTGAAACTTGAAATACTCGCGCTCTGTTGCCCCCGAACCACGGGGCAACTCCTCGAACGAAGTCACCACCCACTGCCCATTCTTGTCGAACAGAAACAACCCGTGCAGCTGCGTCAGCGCCTGAACCCGCCGCGCAAACGTGCGTTGCAAACGAGGTGTTTTCGTCACCCCGAAACCGTCAGCCTCAATCCAGTCCACCAGGCTTGTGATCACCAGATCCGCCTGGGTGAACGTATCTTCGGCCTGCTGCGCCATGGCGCGGGTCAGGTTCGCCGACGCCACCTGCGCCAACTCCAGATCATGGCGCCGGGACTGTTCCAGTTGCAGGTAAAGCAGACCGCAGAGACTCAGGCCTACGGTCGCAATAAACGCCACCGCAGCCTTGAGCAACGGCAAGCGTTTCAGAGGACCGCCGGGGGCGTAATGGGGGTCGTGAAGTGGGGTAGGCAAAAGCGCAATCCTGGAAGGATAAGGCAAGGACGAAGGCCCGAACCCCTTAATTTCGGCGAGCTTAGCCTACGCAATGATGCCCGGCAATTGGGGCTTGAGGCCCGGAATCGACTCGATCGCCGGCGGCTCAAGTTTCACGATTTGCGGCCGTTATCGCTGGCGAAGCTATAGGCAAACATCATCTCTGCGGCAATCACCTCTCAGGGTTGCGTGCATTTTTCAGGTAGGGTGCCCACGACCGTGACTCGACGACGCACTGGAGGACATTGAGCCTTGAAATCCGTTCTGACCGCCCAGGAAAAGGCACGCCTCCAGGTGGCGCTGGCTGAGGCGTTTGTCGACAACGACGTCGACTACGCCGCCATTGCGCGCTGCATTCAGGGGTTCGACTTGCTCACCGTGAAAGACATCCTCTACTCGCAAGTCGCCCCCGCGTGCTTCGGCAACCTGGAAACACCCATCCCGCCGGTCTGGGCCGGATTCCGGGACGATTGGTTGTTCGATGAGATCGAAAAATCACTCAAGGCCCGCAACGACAGCTGGCTGCGACGCAACCTGCATCACCTGTTAGTGGCCTGGCTGCGATACAGCTACGGTTACATCTGGAAAGAAATCATGAAGGCCTACGATCAGCAGACCGCAGGCCGTTGACTCAGCGCTCAACCAAGGCTCAACGCGACGGTGGCACGCGAATATCACCCGCACGGCACTGCGTCTTGACGCCTTTGCCGCAGGAGCCGAACGCCAGGTCCTTGCCCATGCACACCCGAACTTCCGACAACTCGGGGCCTTTGCAAATCACCGCGATGCCGTCGACAGGAATGCCAGGGTTGCTCTGGCGGAACATCCGCGCAATCTCTTGCGCTTCAAAGTAATACGAGGTGCTGAACGGTTGCAGTTGCTCCGGAATCTGCACCGCGGCAACCGCTTTGTCCGCCGCATCCAGATAACCCGAGGCACCGAGGCCGCTGCACGTGCCATGCTTGGACCATTCATGCTCAAGCAGTTTTTGTGTCGGGAACAGCGTCAGCCCCTGCTCCCTTTGCGCAGGCGACAACGCCACCATCGGCGGGCAAGACTCAGGCCATCCGCCCTTGGCATATTGTGGCCAGAGCCCATGAAGCACAAAGCCGTAGCCTTTGCCCGAGCACTGTTCGTTGTCCTTGTGTGTCAGGCAAAAGGTCGGCGACCACGAAAGTGTCAGTAGGTAGTAATCAAACACCCCCGCCACCGACTCTGCCTTTAGTTTGCCGCTTTGCGACTCGCGAGCAGCACTCATGCCCACGCTTCCCAGCGTCAACGCAATCAGCGCAACCCATACGTACAATTTTTTCATTGACCCTCTCCTTGGGACCGGATCGTCCGGCAGTTTCATTGTTTTAACCGGCCTATCAAGGCCCGCCACGATTCTGGTCACACAGACGTTTCAACCACATGACGCTCATAACAGGCTGTGCAGGTTGTGCATATAGAAAAGCACACTGCCACGGAATACGGAGGGTACTTGATGCATCGAGGCGTAACGCATCGGCCATGAGCCGGTGAATATCCACCCGTGATGCTGAAGAGAGATACAAAGAGTCAGGGCCCGGCTGGTTATGTTGCACACAACATAACCAGCCGGGCCCTTGTTTTATGACGTACACACCATGAAGTGCTCAGGTAAGTCGAATCACCTGGCTGGCATTAACGGTCATTGTCCAAGGCGTGTAGCCGGGCGCTCTTTTCATTCATGCGCTCGGGCGTTGCATTGAGTTCCTGGTCGAACTGGCGATCGACGGCCGTTTGATCGTAGAAACACCCCACCCAATAGTTATCCGGCTCGCCCGTGGCCATTGCCTGGAGCGTTCGGTCGTCCATGACCTTACGGAAATCGTTGGGCTCATCGCTGCTGCTGGTATTGACCAGTTGCAACTGTTGAGCGGTCGTGCGGATATCCACAGCAGGTTGAGTGGACGACACCCGCAGGAAAAAACTGCGACGGTCATTCATTACCACCACCGGCGAACTTACTTTGCCGAACGACAACGCAGGCTCAACAGTCCAGGCCGAACCACCCCACGGCTGGAACTCCGAGGCAACGGGCAGCGTCAGTGCTTCGCGCTCAATCAGGTCATTGAACAGCACGACGTCATGCAGGGAAGCGGTGCAGTGCGTCAAACGCTCGATCAAATCGCGTTGATCCAGCGGCTGGGCGCTGACCGCCAGGTTCGCGAAGGCGGTGACCGCCAACGCTACCAAAGAGGCTCTAACGCGCACTTACTGTTTGAACACGCAATCAGAAAGCGCCATGAAATCCGAGCCCATGGTCATCCCCAGCACACAGACCGCGTTGAAGTCTGTGCCGACGGCCATCGCTTCCATCTTTTTCGACTCATCTGCGTCAAACCCCGTCAGCCTTGCCAGCTCTTCATCAGAGTCCGCAACACCGGCGTTCATGACAGGATCGCCAGAGAAGTTCTTCGAAACACCCAGAACAGTCCCGGAAACCAGGATTTCCTGCTTGAACTGCGGCATGTTCATCGAAGACTGATTGTGTTCAACGTAGCTGTCATACAACGCCCCCAAATCAACCTTCTCAGGGGCCGCGGCACAGGCCAGGCTCGCTGCCAATACCAACCCGACGGACACAACAGACTTAATGCTTTGCTTGAACATATTAAAGTTTCACACGTATGTTAACCGACGACGTCGGCAGGCCAGATATCATTCCTTGAGCTGGATACGAACAACTATCCAGTGGCTCACTAACAATACCAATAACCCTGTTCATGACTCGGTTTTCAGCGCGCACAGAACGGGCAACTTTAAAAACCCAAAACAACTATGAACAGAGTGTTAGTTCAGCTCTTGAGAAAGCCGAGCGCGGAGCTTACAGCACAGCCACAACCGCCTTCAACTAAACATCTGACAAGAAAATAGGACAAAGGCCATAGCTTTACACCGCAAAAACGCAGCGTAATCGCGACTTTTCGCCTCCAGTTTTTCGCTCTGGCCTTCATACGTCCAACTGAAGTACCTTGGTGTGGCAGCGCTAACATTCACACCACGATAGGGAATCGAAATGAGCAAGGCAGATGAACTCGCCGCGAGCCTCAAGCAAAAACAGCACAGCCGTGCTGATGCAGAGGCGTCCGCAGACCTGGCGATTGAACATTGGCCTACGCAGGTCTATGACATGTATCGCCAGCTTGAAACATGGCTGGAACCGCTGATTGAAGCAGGCTTGAACATCCGACGCGTCCCCACGCGAGTGTTCGAAAGCCTCCCCACCGGCGAGACGTTCAATTACGCCATCGACCAGTTGCTGATTGAGGGTAACCATCACAGCATCATCCTCAACCCCATCGCCCGCTTCATAACGGGCGGCACGGGCCGTGTCGACATCCAGGCCAAAGGCAAAGAGATACAGATGCTGCGAACCGAGACCGATCACGGCGAGCCGCAATGGCTGATCCAGGCAAATACTGCCCCTGGACAGCCACACGCGGAGCCGGTTGAACTCAGCGAGAGCACCTTTCTCACGGTGATCCAAAAAGGCTTGGCGCTCTAAAACCCGGAGCAACAAGGGTAAGCAGGGTGGTGGGCCGACCTTCCCCGCCACCCCACAAAACGGGCGACCTCCAGGGTCGCCCTTCTTCGTTAAGGGCGACGAGACATCTCCCACCAACATCGCCTCGCAACAGCCTGCCAATCACACCGATGGCACACCGTGCTTTACCTGACATCCGACAATTCGTATATTCGAAATTCCATATGTACAGGCCTGATGCCTGACGGAGAAACCGATGAAAGTCCTGTTCATGTGCACGGCCAACAGCTGCCGCAGCATCCTGTCCGAAGCCATGTTCAACCACCTCGCCCCGGCAGGCTTCGAAGCAGTGAGCGCCGGCAGCTTCCCCAAAGGCCAGGTCCTGCCACGCAGCCTGACCACCTTGCAGGCCGCCGGCATTGCCACGGACGGCTTGAGCAGCAAGGGCAACGATGCCTTTGCGAGCAGCCCACCGGACATTGTCATCACCGTGTGCGACAAGGCCGCCGGCGAAGCCTGCCCAGTGTATTTCGGTCCCGCGCTCAAGACCCATTGGGGGCTTGAAGACCCGTCCGACGTCACCGGCAGCGAGGCTCACATCAACACGGCCTTCAACGCCACGCTGACCACCATCGAAACCCGCTGCCGCGCCTTTTTCCAACTGCCCTTCGAACGCCTCGATGCCGCTGCCCTCAAGCGCGAACTCGACCGCATCGGCACTCTCTAGCCCCAGATACACCCCGCCGAGAACCTGCCCAAGCCTTACTGACTGACCACAATCTTGCCCACCATCTGCGGGTGCAACACGCAAAAATACTCAAACTCTCCCGGCGTGGTGAACACGTAGGAAAAGCTGTCATGGGTATCCAGCGCCCCCGAGCGGAACACCTTGTGGGTTTCGGCCACCGTGTGGGGTATCTGATCGTCATTCACCCAGGTCACTTTCGTCCCCACGGTGACGGTCAAATCCTTCGGTCCGAACATGAACTCCTTAATGTCGACTTTCACCTCTTGGGCCCACACCGGCATCACCATTGCCAGACTGATCAGGGCCAAGGCATTGAGCAGGATTTTCATCGCCATGCCCTCCCCCTAAACCAGCGTCGAATCAATCAGCGCCAACGGGTGATCGCCCTGCGTGGCCTTGACGTCGGTGATCCCCAGGTAATTGCGCAACTGGTCGGCGGCAACCGTCATCGGCCCCGGGTTCGGCGCCGCGCCAGGAGCCGGTTGCGGGTAGGCCGTCCCGCGTGCGGTGTGAAACGTGATGTTGCCTTCGACCTTCTGGATGACCTGATGGATGTGACCGTTGAGCACCGTCACCGAACCGTAGGGCCGCAGCATGGCGATAGCCTGGTCGCCGTCCTCCGTGCCCCAGCCCCAGGGCTGATAGATCGTCCATAACGGAATATGAGTGAACACCACAATCGGCGTGCTTGTTGTGACGGCGCGCAGGTCGTCGGCCAGCCAGGCGAGTTGATCAGCACCCAGCGTCGCTTCACGGCCAGCCTGGAAGTTGAAGACATTCACCAGCGCAATGAAATGCACCCCATGGTCGTCGAAGCTGTACCAGCCATTGCCTTTGGTGCCCTTGCCGTAACGCTCGAGATAGAGCTTGCCGCCTCCCTCGTCGAGGGTGTCGTGCTCGCCCGGCACGTAATGCACCGTCGCGGGCAAACCTTTGAGCAGGTGGGCTGCGGCGTCGAACTCTTCCGGCTTGGAAAGGTGAGTAATGTCGCCCGTGTGGAGGATCAGCGACGGCCGTTTGGGCAGCGCGATGACCTTGTCGATGGCCACTTGCAGGGTCTTCAGCGGTTCGGGGTTGGCTTCTTTATTGAAACCGATATGAGAGTCACTGATCTGCACAAAATGGAAAGTGCTGGCCAGTGCCTTGGGGTCCGACACATTGCCGGCGTCATCCAGCGCAAAGGCCCGTGGAATGCCGCCACTCAAGGCCCAGATAACGCCGGCACCGGCCCAGGCCGAGCATTTGAGCAACGTTCGGCGGTCAGGGCTCAGGGGGCCGTCGGTACGCCGTTCGTGTTTTGAATGAATGTCCATCGGTACGCCCTCGGTAGCGGTCTACAGTGATGTAGCTGACACGAGGTAAACCGGATGGCGCGGGTTTTTATTCCGAGCCATCCATCATTTTTTTGCGGGAATAAAAGCGGCAGTTTCACGGTTATAGGGGTGGCAAGGTGCGGGAACCACAATGAAGCGATTTGAGGCACTGTTTGCGCCCCACATGGACGCAGCCTACAACCTCGCGCGATGGCTGACGGGTAACGACGCCGCAGCACGCGATGTCGTACAGGAAAGTGCGCTGCGGGCCTTCAGATTTCTCGACCGCTATACCGACGACAATCCCAAGGCCTGGCTCCTGACCATCGTGCGTAACGAAAGCTACACCTGGCTCAAGGCCTCGGCAGGCCAGCGCTGGGTTGCCATCGGCGATGAACTGCCAGAGGACGACCTTGCCCTGAGCCACAACCAGACCCCGGAACTGCTGGCCATCCACAGCGAAAACGCGGTACTGATCCAGCAAGCCCTGAGCGCCCTGCCCCCGGCCTTTCGTGAGGTGATTGTTCTGAAGGAGTTGGAAGACATGTCCTACAAGGACATCGCCCTGGTGGTCGACATCCCCCTTGGCACCGTCATGTCCAGACTGGCCCGCGCCCGCGCCCAGCTCAAGCTAGAACTATTGAAGTTGCACGACCATGAATGACCTCGACTGCACCGCTTGCCAGACGCTGATTCACGGCTACCTGGACCAGGAACTGGACACCGCAACCGCTGCGAATGTGGCTCGGCACCTGACGGGCTGCGCCGAATGCAAACGCCTGCACGATGAAGTGCAACTGCTGATGGCCAGCATGAAAAGGCATGCGTTGTACTACACGGCGCCGCCGTCATTAACCCACAGCGTTTTTGCCAGTGTTTCACCACCGCACAGCGCGTTCAGCCGGCTGCGCCAGTGGCTCGCTCCGGCATTTTCAGCCACCGCACTGGCCCTCGCGGCGGTGCTTTACATCGCCACGCCCTCCAGCGAACAACCGCTGTTGGAAGAGGCCGTGTCCAGCCATGTCCGCTCGCTGATGGGCGACCACCTCAACGACGTCGTTTCCTCCGACCGTCACACCGTCAAACCCTGGTTCACCGGCAAACTCGACTTCGCCCCCCCGGTGTTTGACTACTCGGCGCAAGGCTATCCGCTGCTGGGCGGGCGACTGGACTACCTGCAACACCAGACCACCGCCGCCCTGGCCTATGGACGGGCGAAACACATCATCAACGTGTTCATCTTGCCTACGGCACACGCAGATACAGCCCGACAGGTTGAGTCAATTCGCGGCTACAACATCGTGTCGTGGGAACGGGGCCACATGCAGTTCATCGTGGTGTCGGATCTGGAGAAAAGTGAGCTGGAAGCGTTCAGTGAACTGGTTGGGAAAGGGAGTTGAGCGCGCCAACTCCCAAACGGCCTCCGGTCAGTGCTTGATGCGCACAGCGGCGGCCGGTATCACCTCGATCCGCGCCGCGGCACTGGTCATGTGGCCTAGCGTCACGTTGTGGTGCGCCGTGATCTGCGCCGCCGAGAGCACCTCATTCGCAATCGTCGAGTGCGCATCCGCGACAAGGGTCACGTCATAACCCAACGTCAAGGCACGCCGGACAGTCGAGTCGACACAAAAATCACTTTGCATGCCACACACCACCAACTGCGTGATGCCCTTCTCCTTCAGCAGTCCGCTCAGCGTCGTCTGATGAAACGCATCTGGCGTGGTCTTGCGCACCCGAAGATCTTCCGGTGACACCTCCAGCCCCTCGGCCAGTTGCCAACCTTCGGTATCAAACGCAAGAGGCCCGCCCTCTTCTTCATGCTGAATCAAGATCACCGGCGCCCCGGCAGCACGCGCCTGCGCACTCACGGCATTGATCTTTTCAAGCACCCGCCCGATCTCGAAAACCGCATATTCGCCCGTACAAAGCACGTGTTGAACATCAATAATCAGAAGCGCTGTGGTCATGGGGATCTACCTTGAAAGAGGGACGATGCAGTCTTACGGCCGGGATATCGAACACACTGAAAGCGGCGCAAGGCATAAATCATAGAACAGGTTTTTCCGAAATCCAGCGGGCGCATTTCGCGCCGCTTGCATGTAACGGGTCGGACAGCGGTTAAAGTAACCGTGACCCGCCATAATCCCGAACTCCACCGCCGAACGTGAAACCTGCGACCGCCCCCTGAAGGAACAGGCATGTCCATCACAGATCCCACCGTTATTGATTTCTATGTCATCCCCAAACAAAACCCGGACACGATATTACTGGTGATCACCGACCACCTGGAATGGGGCGATAAGGCCGAACAAGGTGAACACCTGCTGATGCTGCAGGACAAACTCAATATCTACATTGCCTTCATCGAAAGCGGTGAGATCTACACTGAAATTCCCGGAGCGCTCGGCAAATCCCCCATTATCCGGGTAACCGCCCTGTACGAACTGCCGGAGCAGGGAGAGTACTTTTACAATCGTGTGACTGAAGTACTGTATGAAGTCGGCATCGGCCTTGAGTTTGAACTAAGCGATTATTAAGCCAATGGGCGACCTCCTGAGGTCGCCCATTTTCGTTACAGCGCCGAAACCCGCGCCTGCAAGCGCCGCCCCACCACATCCATCAAATCACAGCCATCGCGCAGTGGAATCGCCAACACCCGCGCGAAATCCTGCAACAGCAATTCATCACGGCTGACACCCTCACCCAGGGAAAGGGTTTCCAACAACTGCGTCACACAGCGAATACGGTACTCCGCCGTGTCGTGCAACACATCGACCGGCGCTTCGGTGTCAATCAACAAGCACGGGATGGTGCAGTCAATGCCGGTAATCGGCATGTATCGAGCCATGGCAAACCTCCATTGAATGAACGAACGCGAACACTCAGTGCCGCGTGGCGGGCGCAACGTCGGGAACATCAAGATGCTCCAGCGCCCGGTTCACCAACAACTCACCGAGCACCACCAACTGCTGCATGGCCAACGCCACATGACGGCGCGACCCTTCAAGCTCGAAGGCCAGGTCTGTGGTAATGGCGTTCAGGGAGGCGAGGGTTTCGGAAGCGTGGACCAACAGGGTTTCGGTGTCGATATTGGGGGCAATGGTGAAGATGTGGCTGATGGGGGCGGAAACGGCTGGGGTTTCGGGGGGATTTGGGGTGGTCTTTTTCATGAGTGAAGCTCCTTTAGCAATTCAGTGAACCGCCAAACTCACTTCCACATGAGGGTGGCAGCTGTACGCAGGTGTGGAAGACCGGGGCTAAAGGAACCCGGCGCACTCGGGAGTGCCCCGCGCACAGCCGCCATAACACGCCAATGTTGGCATAAAAAAACGCCAACCGGTGTTTATGGGCGCTTGGGCGCCTTTAGCTAGAAAACGGACTTCCACATCCGGCCGCTGATTTTGCAGCGACGGGAGAAGGTTATCTGGTGAGGTGACTGGCAGCAAAGCGGCTAAAACCGATGCAAGTTGCAGGAAACTTCCGGTGCTGGTGTGGTGCGTTTGGAATTAAATTCGCTCGATAAACACGCTCTATTACCTCACCGCCCGCCCGGTGATAGATTGGCCGCACTAATAGCCTTCCCCTTACAAACAAGAGTCTTCAACCCTACCTACAATCCTCCGTACCACTTTCGTACCAATACGATTCGCACTCGCTCAGATCCCAGAACCTTTCCATGCGCTGTAGCAAATTTTAAGCAACCGGTTTCGGCTCCAATCGCGAGCACTATCGCTGCTATGCTTGGACTTTCTCGATTAGAGTTCAGAGGTGCCTGTGGACCCAGGAGCGTGGAACTGGTTGGAAGTCGCGAAGCTCACTGCTAGCTTCATGGTACCGGTTGCCTTGGCTGCTTTTGGCGTCTATGTCCATCGTGTCACGAAGCAATTCGAGCATCTCCAGTGGCGCAGCCAGAAGCTTATAGAGAAGCGACTTGCCGTCTATGACGATCTAGCCCCCCAGTTCAATGATCTTCTTTGCTACTACACGTACGTAGGTAGTTGGCGAGATGTCACCCCACCTTACGTAATTGAAATGAAGCGCGTCATTGACAAGAAAATCTATCTTGCCGCCCCTTTATTCAGCGAGGAGTTCTTTGCCTCCTGCCTCGAACTTCAGAGCCTCTGCTTCGAAACGTATACTGGCTGGGGCCGCGACACCTGTCTTCGTACTAAGTACGAGCCTCGCAGAGAAAGTTGGCTCAAAGACTGGAATCCCGAGTGGGAGAGTTGCTTTAGCAAAGAAGCAGTTGATCCGGCACACGTGCGCAAATCGTATCAGCGTGTGATGGAGGCGTTTTCGCAGGATATTGGCGTGCACTCGATATCGGGCTATCGTCTGTTTCGGAGCAGGTGACTGCCCCTTCAGGTCGAATGCAGTCGTTCCATCCAGAACCGAATCAAAACCTGCTTAGATCCGCCCCTCTTGAACAGGTCACTATCTCATTATCAGCTTCCCAAGCTGATAACGAGGGTTCGATTCCCTTCACCCGCTCCACTATTTTCAAGGCCTCCAGCCTTCCTCGCTTCAACCAGGTGTCTGTTAAGGTGTCTGTTTCTGCTTTTCGCAGACTCCGGACGAATTGAAACAGACACCAGCGCCTAGACACTCCGCCTTTTCTGAATCATCCCCACAGCCTACCGGCCGATCACCACATAATTAACTTCACGCCCCTCCCACTTCTGAACCACGGCGATTCGTCCAGGTTCAACGTGACGCACTATCATCGTCTTACACTCCGTGCTTTACTGTATAAATAAACAGTAATCAGGAGATTGTGCAATGCCGGGGAAAATTATCGACCTGCAGCAGATCAGAGCGCTGAAGCAAGCGGGAATCGAATGGGGCTCTGATTTCTCCATCGATGACATTCCGCTGGCCTTTTCGCGGAGCCACTGCGCCGCCGCTCGGACCATGCTCGACTGGTCAGTAGAAGCACTATCCTTCCGCTCTGGTGTTTCAGTTGGGGCTATTAGAGACCTTGAAGCCGGAAACCGAACATTGCGTTCAGTCACCATGCAGGCCCTGTCATTCGCGCTCGAAGCTGAGGGTCTGGTATTTCTGCCCAGGCTGAATCCTATGCGAGGCCATAATTGCCGCGGTGGTACTACAGATCCCAAGAAACGTAAGGACTACGATCTGATCGAGTAGCTGGGAGTTCAGGTCAGTAACCGAACCGAGACTCTCGGTGGCTGCCAGGAACCCTAACGATGGACAATCTACAATCTGAAATCCATCTATGCCGGATGATAAATTTGCCACCAAGCAAAGCTGGCCTGCTGACGGGCTGCGATAGCGCACTAATCTGGTACAGTCGGACACTCTACTGAGTGTTCTTGACAGGAAGTCAACCATGGCGAAGCCAGCCGCGCGTCAATCCGACCCAACCAACTGCCCTATTCCTGGGCATGGCACTAACCCAATTGCCGTGGGTTCCCCTAACGTATTTTTCGATGGGCTGCCAGCTGCTCGCCAAGGTGACACCTGCAGCTGCGGCAGTGCTTTGGTGTCTGGTCTTGCCGCGACAGTGTTCATAAACGGCAAAAACGCAGCGACCATTGACAGCGGTGGTACTCACAGCAACATCGTGATCGGCGGCTCAGGCACTGTGATTATTGGTGACTCCCATACGCCCGCTCCATTCACTGCCCCCTCTTTCATGGGTACGCATGCAAGCTGGATCGGCTTTCGGATTCCCGCATCTGAGAGCTATGAAGGATTCCCCTGCACAGCCCATTTTGACGATGGGACTTCAGCAACTGGTGTCTTCGACTCAAACAATACGATCAAGTTTTCTAATTTGTCGGGGCAGTCTTGCCAGAAGCTGGAGTTCGCACACACTGAGGACACCTGCACTAGTTCAAGCATTGATGGAATACTGAAGCATATCTTGGGATAAGGACTTTCTCATAATGGAACCGAACCTGGTAACCGGAAGCTACATTATTTAACGTGAACATACGCTATCCCGATCTCCCCTTGAAATGGCGATTGCGGCCATGGAAGGTGCTGCAATTCGATTTTCAGTTGACGCTATATCCGATGAACGAGTCCGTGCAAATTATCAAAAAAATATTCAACGAATGTCGGCGCAAGTGTTTGAGGATGTGAAGGCAGGAAAAATAGGCTTAGAAGACGCTACAAAGTTTACCAACGAAATGCGTAACAAGATCTTGTACGAGCATCGAACATTTACGTCAGCACAAGGTCTAGCCGTTGTGCAAAAAAGAAAAAAAACAGGCAGAACCTACATAGAAATTCTCGACGAAAAATCTCAAACTCAATTCAAGAAAAACTACGACAAACTCTCAAAAACAGAACGAACAAAAGTACTTTACACAGCATTGGAGCGCTCTGGAAAGGACAACGCAAAGTTTACAGCCGGCACAAAACTAATGACCCTAATGGGGAAAGTAGGTGTAATTATGACGGCAGCACTAGCAGGTTACGAAATACTTAACGCTGAAAACAAACTCAAGGAGACGACTCGCCAAGCGACGATCATAGGCGGGGGAGCTGCTGGGGGACTTCTTGCAGGGTTAGGCGTTTCCACTATCTGCGGCCCGGCTGCTCCCGCATGCGCCATAGCCGTTGTACTGATAGGCAGCGTTACCGGTGGCGTCGTAGGTGGAATGACTGTTGACACCTTTGATGACGAACTAGAGGAGCTTTCACATTGGGACATATTCTAACTCCTGAAGAGAAAGCAAATATCCAGATAGCGTTAGCTGAGACTTTCGTAGACAACGAAATCGACTACGCGTCTATCGCAGAGCGAATCCGGGGCTACGACTTAAAGACTGTCGAGGACATACTTTATACGGAAGTGGCACCCGTCTGCTTCGGCAATCTTGAAGTGCCTACTCCCCCCGTCTGGGAAGGCTTCAAGAACGATTGGTTGCTGGGTGCCATTGAAGAGGAACTCAAAGCCAGAGAGAGAAGTTCGTTTCGCCGTACATTCGACAAACTGAAAGTCGCTTGGCTGCGATACAGCTACGGCTACATCTGGAAAGAAATCATGGAGTTCTACAACCTCAAGAAATAGAGGTCGCAGAACAGACTGATATGCAGGAGTGAGCGGACGGAAAAGGACTGGCGCAATGATCTACGTACCGTGCTAGAACAGTCCGCCTAGCTCCGCTGGCTCCCAGTTCATGATCACCAGCTCACCGCTCACTTGGGGCTTCCCCTGCCGCTGATTGGCGGTACTGTAACGGATATCCAGCGTCTCAAAGTGGAAGCCCTCGAACACCCGCCGGATATCTGGATGGTCGTTGATACTGACCATCACCTTGCCTTTGCAGCGCCGCATAAAGTCGGCCATGCGTTCGTAGTTCTCAAACGGAAAGTCGACCCCATAGCCGGCGGTCTGCCAGTAAGGCGGGTCCATGTAGTGGAAGGTGTGGGCACGGTCGTAGCGTTCGGCGCAGTCAAGCCAGGGGAGATTTTCGACGTAGGTGCCGGACAAGCGCTGCCAGGCGGCCGAGAGGTTTTCCTCGATCCGCAGCAGGTTGATGGCCGGGCCGGTGGTGGCGGTGCCGAATGTCTGCCCGGTGACCTTGCCGGCGAAGGCATGGTGCTGCAGGTAGAAGAATCAGGCGGCACGCTGGATGTCGGTGAGGGTTTCGGGGCGGGTCATCTTCTGCCACTCGAAGACCTGCCGCGAGCTGAGCGCCCATTTGAACTGGCGCACGAACTCTTCGAGGTGGTTCTGCACGACGCGGTACAGCGTCACCAGATCGCCGTTGATGTCGTTGAGGACTTCGACCGGCGCTGCCTGGGGCCGCATAAAGTAGAGCGCGGCACCGCCAGCAAAGACTTCGACATAGCATTCGTGGGGTGGGAAGAGAGAGATGAGGCGGTCGGCCAGACGGCGTTTGCCGCCCATCCAAGGGATGATGGGGGTGGACATGAAGAGCAAGCCTTTACTGTGTGTTATGACAGAAGCTTGACTCGCCGCGCTTTGTGCGCAGAGCGGGGGCTTTGGCTGGACTTGCAGGTCTGTTCTACGGGTTCGGCGGTCGGACTGGGTGTTGATGCACCCAGACCGGCCGCCCCCTTTACTGTGCTGCGATCATCTAGAAATGATCTGTAACAAGGTATCTAACAACCCTCCCCCAAAATGCTGGACAGTTCTTCGGTCTCTGCTTAGCTGGATGGTTCTGGCTGAGTTAGCCAAACCTGTCAGAGGCACTCTGACAATGAGGAGCAGGGAAATGACTGACAATCTGAACAAGACTGGTAAAGCAGATCGCGACAAGATCAACGTCAATCAATCGCATGAACTGCGCGACTGGTCCAAAAAGTTTGGCGTCACAGAGACGGAGCTAAAGACCGCTGTAAAAGCGGTTGGCGTGTATGCTGACGACGTCAAGAAACACCTGAAAAAGTAAGTCGTCATTCCAGCCCCGACGCAGTCAGTTCGGGGCACTCTTCCGACCACGGCAATCATCACCTCGATTTCACCACTTCCCGAACGTAGCTTTGGCACACTGCCAGGGCGATCAGTCCCGCCGGTAATTCGTTGGGCATGCGCTGGGTCAAGTCGGGCATGTGTGGCGCCATGAACCACGCCTCCGGTGGTGGGGTGGCAGGCACTGCACCGCCAAGGGCAGGACCTGTGGTGTCGAGTAGGACTGATAACCGCAGATCAGCAGTGGCCAGACGATCACGCAAGCGCGCTTGAGTGTGTTGGGCATCGGCCAGTCCTCGGTAACGGGTTTTGTCGTTGGCTTGCCGAGGACACTCCAGCACCACACATCCATCCTGATCATCACGCCGTTGCACATCAGGGGCCAAAAACAATTCATTTAATGCTCTGCTGAGCACGACTTCCGAATCTGCCCTCAGCGGGACATAAGCCTCACACCCTCGCCCTCTCATCCCTGATAAACTCTCCCCCCGCCTCGCTTTCTTCTGATTTAGATACCCAATGCCCCAATCGACCGTACCCACCACAGCCCAAGCCCTGTCCCGCCGCTTCAGCGTTGCGCCGATGATGGACTGGACTGACCGTCATTGCCGTTTCTTCCTGCGCCTGCTCTCCAAGCACGCGCTGCTCTACACCGAAATGGTTACCACCGGCGCGCTGCTCAACGGCGATCACGAGCGCTTCCTGCGCCATAACGACGCCGAGCATCCGTTGGCGTTGCAGTTGGGCGGCAGTGTTCCGGCCGATTTGGCCGCGTGCGCGCGTATGGCGCAGGAACACGGTTACGACGAGGTGAACCTCAACGTGGGCTGTCCGAGTGATCGGGTACAGAACAATATGATTGGCGCGTGCCTGATGGCGCATCCGGTGTTGGTGGCCGATTGTGTGAAGGCGATGCGTGATGCGGTGTCGATTCCGGTGACGGTGAAGCATCGTATCGGCATCAATGGGCGGGACAGTTACGCGGAACTGTGTGATTTCGTCGGCACGGTTCGGGATGCAGGGTGCACCAGCTTTACGGTGCATGCGCGGATTGCGATTCTGGAAGGGTTGTCGCCGAAGGAGAATCGGGACATTCCGCCGCTGCGCTATGACGTGGCGGCGCAGTTGAAGACCGATTTTCCGGAGCTGGAGATTATTCTCAACGGCGGGATCAAGACGCTGGAGGCTTGCCGCGAGCATTTACAGACCTTTGACGGTGTGATGCTGGGGCGTGAGGCGTATCACAACCCTTATGTGATGGCGGAGGTGGATCAGCAATTGTTCGGCAGCACGGCGCCGGTAATTTCGCGGGCTGAGGCGTTGGCGCAGTTGCGGCCTTACATCGCTGCGCACTTGGACGCTGGCGGCTCGATGCACCATATCACTCGGCATGTGCTGGGCTTGGGCACCGGTTTTCCGGGGGCGCGCAAGTTCCGGCAGTTGTTGTCGGTGGATATTCACAAGGCCAAGGAACCCTTGGCGTTGCTGGATCAGGCGGCGGAGTTGCTGGAAGGTCGTTAACCGTCAGTTGCGTTGAACCTGCGGGGTGTTTTGGCATCGTATTTAGCGGATAGCGCCGGGCCTTTCAAACGACTGTTCTCTGGTTGTTGCCGCCCCGGCTGTTGTTACGCATTTGCGCCCTTGAGTGGCTGTCAGCGCTCGGGTAATGTCAACAGACCCACAGGATAGAGCACGCTCATGACTTCCAAGCTGGAACAACTCAAACAATTCACCACCGTCGTGGCCGATACCGGCGACTTCGAGGCAATCGCTCGCGTTAAACCGGTGGATGCCACCACCAACCCTTCCCTGCTGCTCAAAGCTGCAGCCATTCCTGCTTATGCCGAGTTGCTGAACGCCAGTGTCCGTGACTGCAAGGGTGATGTCGGCCTGGCCAGCGACCGTTTTGGCGTCGCGGTGGGTCAGGAAATTCTGAAAGTGATTCCGGGACGCATCTCCACCGAAGTGGATGCGCGCCTGTCGTTTAACACCGATGCGATGTTGAAACGTGCGCATCGTCTGATTGAGCTGTACGACAAGGCCGGCATTGGCCGCGAACGCGTGCTGATCAAGATCGCTTCCACTTGGGAAGGCATCCGCGCCGCCGAGCAACTGGAACGCGAAGGCATCCAGACCAACCTGACCCTGCTGTTCTCTTTCGCCCAGGCCGTGGCCTGTGCCGAGGCCGGGGTGTTCCTGATTTCGCCGTTCGTGGGCCGCATCTACGACTGGTACAAGAAGGCCAACGGCAACGACTACACCGGTTCCGATGATCCGGGTGTGCAGTCGGTGACGCGCATCTACAACTATTACAAAGCCAATGACTACAAAACCGTGGTCATGGGTGCGAGCTTCCGTAATCTCAATCAGATCGAACAACTGGCCGGTTGTGATCGCCTGACCATCAGCCCGGACCTGATCGAGAAACTGGCGGCCGACACCGGTACGCTGGAACGCAAACTGGCGCCAGGCCATACCGGCGAAGCGCGTCAGAGCCTGAACGAAGCGCAGTTCCGCTGGGCCTCGAACGAGGACGCCATGGCCACCGAGAAACTGGCCGAAGGTATTCGCCAGTTCGCTCGCGACCAGGAGAAGCTGGAAGCGTTGTTGCAAGCCAAGTTGTGATTTGATTCTGCGTGATGCAAAAAGGGCGAACCCAAATGGGTTCGCCCTTTTTTATGCGGTTGGTGGCGGGAATTGAATGAGCTTCGCGCCAGAGCAACGGGTGGTAGATCTGGGCCCATCGTCGGATCAGTGACGCTCCAGGGCGTTGACCAAGTCGTGGAACGCTTCGCGATTGGAGTCGTTCAGGCCCATGAGGATCTTGTGCGCTTCGAGCACTTTGATCCGCACCACTTCTTCGGACTGATCCTGATCTGGCAGGTCGGTCAGGCATTCCGGGCACGGAACCGGGCGATCAACGATGTTGAACACCTGCTCAAAGCCCATGGACTCCAACAGACGGGTGATGTCTTCGTGGGTGGTGACGACGGTCGGCAGCAGGCCGACCTTTTGCCGCGACAGGATCGACAGCTTGGCCAGCAGGCCAAGGGTGGTGCTGTCGATGCTGCGGGTTTCGGTCAGATCGATCACGATCGCGTTGAAGTTCAGCGCGCTGAAGATCTTGTCTATAGTCGCATCCAATGCCGAACACAGGGTCAGGCGAACTTCACCGACGAATTTCAGAACGAAGGTGCCGTCCTGTTCGGCGAACTGGATTCTACCGGTACTCATTAAAGATTCCTGCTCAACACCAACAGGGCGATATCATCCGGCATCTCCCCTAGCGTGGCCAATCCAAAAACCTGCCGCAGACCATCCAGGCTGCCGCCCGCCGACTTGACCCGTTCAGGCAAGGCAGCTTCTTTTTCTTTGAGTGTGGGTTCTGGCAAAAGGTCCAGAATGCCATCGGACATCAGCGTCAGGCTGAACACCGGCGGCAACTCCAGTACGTGGTCTTCGTAGGTGGCTTCATTGAACAAGCCTACCGGTAAACCGCGCCCTTCCAGGTAACGCACACTGTCTGGCGTGTACAACACAGGCAACGGCAGGTGACCGCCGATGCTATAGGTCAACAAACCTGTCTCCTCGTCGATGACTCCACCGACCATCGTGACGTGTTTGCCCAGCTTACAGCTGATAAGGCCCCGGTTGATATGACCAAGGACTTCTGAAGGCTTGAATTCCGGCAAGGTGCCGTTGCGCTTGGACTCGAATAGCAAGCGCGTGGTCATGAACTTCAACAATACCGTGACGAAGGCCGAGGACGCACCATGTCCCGAAACGTCAGCCAGGTAAAAGGCTACCCGACGCTCATCGACCCGAAAATAGTCCACAAAATCACCCGACAGGTACAACGACGGGATGATTTGGTGCGCAAACTGGAACTCGTCGATGGTCCATGGGCTGACCGGCAGCATGTTCATCTGCACCTGGCGACCGGCGTTTTGGTCTTCCTGGAGCAGGTTCAGGCTGGCTTCGAGTTCGCGGTTGGCGGTTTCGAGCTTCTCGCGGTAACGCTGGTTTTCCAGCAGCAGGCGTGCGCGGTCCAGAGCCCGGCGCACCGAGTGCTCCAGCACGGCCAGGTCTTCAAGAGGCTTGATCAGGTAGTCCGCCGCGCCCAGGCGCAAGGCCTCGACCGCGTCGTTCATCACGCCCGCACCCGACACCACGATCACCGGTGTTTGTGGCGAAAGGTCGGTCACCTGGCGAATAAGTTCGAGCCCGCCCATCTGCGGCATGCGCAGATCGCAGATCACCAAGTCGGGCTGGTTTTGCTCGAATACCTGAAGACCCTGTTGGCCATTGCTGGCCTGCAGGACGCTGAAGCCACTGTCTTCCAAATAGGCCGCGAGGCTCGCGCGCACTACTTCGTCGTCATCGATTATCAGCAGCGTGGCACTGGTTTTTTGCATGTGGGCAAACGGCGCCAGAATTAGGTTGGCGTAGCTGGCTGGGCGTTTGGCCCGGCGCACACTACTGGATTCGCTTTCTAGCCTCTCTGTTGCACTGCTTTCGAGCATTTGCCCTACACACAAGTTCATCAGAGGTGCCCTTCTAAGGCGCAGACGGTACTCCCATCCGCGGGGCGTTTCAAGCTCACGCCGATGGTCGCCTGACGTCTTTACATCGCAAATCACCGGGAGTTATAAGAACAGGCAAAACCGCAACACAATGGAAGGATCGAGCCCATGAGCCAAACCGATCGTGACTACAGTGAAAAGCGCGATTACATCCGCATGCGGGTTGATGCGGACGTCACGTTGATCCACGCCGGCGATTTGATTCCAGCTGTCTGCATCGACCTTTCCAGCAGCGGCATGCAGGTCCGGGCCACCCGCGCCTTCCAGGTTGGCGACCGCCTCAGTGTCCGCATCGACTCCGAGCATGCCGCCCTCAAGGGGCTGGAAGCCGAGACCGAAGTGGTGTGGATCCATCAGCAGAACGGTGGCGACCAGAAACTTGGGCTTACAATCCTGAAGATGAATTGAAGACAATCAGAAACAAAGAAGGCGGCCCATGGGCCGCCTTCTTGTCATGCCGGTAACGGTTTAAAAATCGTCTTCGACCTTGCCGTCCTTGACCTTGAATTCGCGGTTTTGCAGGTAAGCATTGCGAATGAAGGTGTATTTGTCGCCGGTGATCAGCTTCTCGCTCGACAACAGGCTGGCACGGGTGTCGATCACGTCCATGCCGATGGCCATGTTGCGCGCCGGGATGTCGTTCATGTAACGGTAGGGTTCGGCATAGCTGTCGATGTACTTGGACGGCGCGTCACGCACGGTGCTCGGGCCGAAGAATGGCAGCATCACGTAAGGACCACTCGGCATGCCCCAGTAACCCAGGGTCTGGCCAAAGTCTTCGTCGTTGCGGTGCAGGCCCATTTTGGTGCCTACATCAAAGAAGCCTGCCACGCCGAGGGTGGTGTTCATCAACAGACGCGCAGTGTCTACGCCAGCCGCACGAGGCTTGGCCTGCAGAATGTCGTTGGCCAGGTTGCCGACATCACCGATGTTGCGGAACATGTTGTGAATGCCATCCGAAAGAAACGTCGGCGTAATGAACTGATAGCCCTGCGCGATGGGTTTCAAGGCGTAGGTGTCCAGCACGTCGTTGAACTTGTAGATCGGGCGGTTGACGCTTTCCCAAGGGTCTTCTTCCGAAGCCGCCTGAGCTGCAAACGGAACCAGCAGTACGCTGGCACACAGACTTAGTCGAGCTAGACGATTGCTCCAGCGCATTGCACAAACTCCTTGGGTTGTACTGGCACGGGCTTCGGGGCCCGGGCGATTAGACCGCTAGTATAAGACGGATAAGCAATTTTAGGCAGCATCCCCGGAAACGCCCTACGACAAATCAGCCGCAAACGAAGCGGTTCACTCAACTGTCATCAGCAAGCCCTAGTCTCTTGGACTATTTCAGGGACGTTGAAATGCCCCAGGCCCAAGCGCTACACGACACTATGCCCGCACCGACCGCCGTGCTCTTCGGCCTGAGTGGCTGCCTGGTGGATTTCGGCGCTCGCACCCGCCACAACAGTCACGAATCCGCTGAACACGCCCACCTCACACCGGGCGCTCTTGAGGCCCTCCATCAGTTACGGCATCAGGACATTCCCTGCGCCTGGCTGGACGAGTTGCCCCACGCGCAAAGCCAGGCGCTGGCGGCGTCATTGCCAGGCTGGATCACCGCCGCGCCCACCTCACTTGGCACCGAGCACTGGCCCTCACCCCATGCTTGCTGGCAGGCGTTGATGGCACTGAAGGTCAATCGCCTGGACGGTTGCGTGCTGGTCAGCGGCGAACCGCGACTGCTGCAATCGGGCCTCAACGCCGGGCTCTGGACCATTGGCCTGGCGTCTTGCGGCTCACTGTGTGGGCTGCCCCCCGCCGAGTGGCTGGCCCTGAGCCAACAAGAACGGGAACACAAACGCGGCAAGGCAACCCTGCAACTGTTCAGCCTTGGCGTGCACTCAGTGATCGATCACCTGGGCGAATTGACGACGTGCCTGGCCGATATCGACCTGCGACGGCGCAAGGGCGAAAAGCCCTGATCGAGATCATGCACAGTGCCCGAGAGTGGATTAATCTAAAGACCAGTCGTAGACCTTTGGTGCACCGCTGCGGTCTATGCCAGTGCCTCTTGATAAAAGGAAGAACGCCATGCCTGCCCGCGAACTGCAAGAACAGCTCAACACCCTGCGCGAGCAACTGGAGCAGAACCCACCGCTCTCGCAGGAAGAACGTGATCACCTGCAAGAACTGATGCAAAAGATCGACGCGCAAATCAAACTGGAAACCGCGACCCAGAACACCAGCCTCGCCGACGGTGTGAACCTGGCCGTAGAGCGCTTTGAAGTGGAACACCCGGCCCTGGCCGGCACATTGCGCAACATTGTTCAGACCCTGGGCAACATCGGGATCTGACCCCAAAATGCAAAAAAGCCCTGCTAGCGGGGCTTTTTCGTTTTTTCAGCCTGAAATACGATCCCACATTAGAGATTTACTGGCGCACCAACCGGTGGTTCGGCAGTTGCACCGTTTCGGTGCTGCGATACGGGTTGATGTCCAGCCCGCCACGGCGCACGTAACGCGCATACACCGTCAGTTTTTCCGGTTTCAGCAAACGTTGCAGGTCGAGGAAGATCCGCTCTACGCACTGCTCATGGAAATCGGAGTGCTGACGGAAGCTCACCAGATACGCCAGCAGGCTGGCATGATCCAGCGCCGCGCCACGGTACTCGACCGCGACACTGCCCCAATCCGGCTGGCTGGTGACCGGGCAGTTGGATTTGAGCAAATGACTGTGCACGCTTTCTTCAACGATTCGCGAGTCGTCGCAACGCAGCAGTTCCGGGCGCGGATGCTCGTAGTTGCTGACGCTGATGTCCAGGTCATCAATACACACGCCGGGCAACGCCACCACACCTTCGGCCTGCACCTCGCTCAAACTGCGAATACGCACGCCCACCGGTTTGCCCGCAGCGGCCGACAGGTCTTTCACCAGTGTGGCTTCCAGGGTCTGGGTGTCGGCAAACGGCGTCTGGTTCAGCGAGTTCAGGTACAGCTTGAACGACTTCGATTCGATGATATTCGGCGAATCTGCCGGAATGCTGAACTCACCGATAGCCACCACTGGCTTGCCCGACGGCAGCAACCAGGACAGTTCGAAGCAGTTCCAGAAGTCCACGCCCGTATAGGGCAGCGTGTCGGCCGTCAGGCCCAATTCGGCCCATTTCGCGGTGCGCGGAATCGGGAACAGCAAGGAAGGCGTGTACGTGGCGATGTATTCGCTGGATTTGCCCAGCGGCGAATGTTCGGCTGCGGGATGCATGGCGGAAACCTGACTGAAGAATCAGCGGATTCTATCAGCCTTTGTCCCAGCCTTTGAGTGCTTACTGACTGACAGTCAATTTGCCGACCATCCCCGCCTGATAGTGACCCGGGATGTTGCAGGCAAACTCCAGGTTGCTGGCCTGCTTGAAGGTCCAGGTCAGTTCGGCGGTTTTACCCGGCTCCACCAATACGCTGTTCGGGTCATCGTGCTTCATGCTGGCGCCGTGGTCCATGCCCGCCATCGAGCCGTGGCCCATCGCCGCATGATCCATCGGCGCTGCGGCGGTTCTCATGCCGGTCGGCGTCAGCATGCCGCTCTCTTGCATCTTGAGCATCTCTTGCTGGTGTTCGGCGTGCATTTTCGCGTCACCCAGGTTGAACTCATGCAGCAACTGGCCTTTATTGATCAGGACAAAACGCACGGTCTCGCCAGCCTTGATCTCCAGTGCCTTGGGCGTGAACGACATATCGCCCATCACAATCTCGACCGTGCGCGTCGCCTTGGCCGCCGGCGCGGGTTGACCGAAAGCGTAGGTCTGCGCAGGGGACGCCCACACGGGAAAGTTCAGCGCCAACAAACAACCTGCAAGTACCAGTCGATTACGCAAAAACATGATCACACTCCAACAAGATGAGGTTCAGCCTGTGGGAAACTCTAGTGTCGCGCCGCTGCCAACGAGCTGACGGCCAGATTACAACTTTGTAAGGTTGAGCCGCATGGCCACCCGCCACGGTATAACGCATCTGTTCCACTCACCTCGAGTTGCCCATGAAACTGCTGATCGTCGAAGACCAACCGAAAACCGGCCACTATTTGCGCCAGGGCCTGACCGAGGCCGGCTTCAATGCCGAGTTGGTGGCCGACGGCAGCACCGGCCAGCATCTGGCGCTGACGGGTGATTATGCGCTGTTGATTCTCGACGTCATGCTCCCCGGCCGTGACGGCTGGCAGATCCTGCAAGCCGTGCGTGGCGCCGGCCTGGATATCCCGGTGCTGTTTCTCACGGCCCGCGATGCCGTTGAAGACCGGGTCCACGGCCTGGAACTGGGCGCCGACGATTACCTGGTCAAACCTTTCGCCTTCTCCGAACTCCTCGCCCGCGTGCGCAGCCTGTTACGGCGCGGCAGTGCGACACCGCAGGAGACCAGCCTGCAACTGGCCGATTTGCGCCTGGACCTGATCCGCCGCCGGGTCGAGCGTGGCGGCCAGCGCATCGACCTGACCGCCAAGGAGTTTGCGTTGCTGGAAATGCTCCTGCGCCGCCAAGGCGAAGTGTTGCCCAAATCGCTGATCGCATCGCAAGTCTGGGACATGAATTTCGACAGCGACACCAATGTCATTGAAGTGGCGATCCGCCGTTTGCGGCTGAAGATCGACGATGACTTCCCGAACAAGCTGATTCACACCGTGCGCGGCATGGGTTACGTGCTCGAAGAGCGTGCCGCCTGATGCGCCGAATGTCCCTGGGCAGCCGTCTGGCGTTGCTGTTCGCCGCCTGCACGGCGGTGGTTTCTTTGTTCGCCGGGGTGCTGTTCAGTCGCGCCAGCGAAGCGCACTTCATCGAGCTCGACCAGCAATTGCTCGAGAGCAAGCTGATCGCACTGCGCAGCGCATTGGCCGGGGCCGACAACCCGCAGTTATTCGCTGAACGCAAAGCGCGGTTGCAGGATGAAATGAATCATCAAACGGATTTGGCATTGCGGGTACGCGGCGCCGACGGTCGTATCTGGTTCGACAGTGCTGCGAACCTGCCCGCCGACTTGCCCACCCTGCCCGGCCTCTACAGCGTGCAGAGCGCAGGCATCGCGTATCGGGTTTACAGCGCCAGGCTTGAGCCCGCAAAAAGCGATTCCACGCAGTTGGTGCTGATGCTCGACATCACTCACCATCAGCACTTTTTACAGCGCATGCAGCATTTGATCTGGTTGACGGTCGGCTTGTCGGCATTGGCCACCGCGCTACTCGGGGCGTGGGCGGCGCGCAGCGGTTTGCGGCCGCTGCGGCGCATGAGCGAGGTCGCCGCCGGGGTGTCTGCCAACTCCCTGACGCAGCGCTTGCCTGAAGATCAAATGCCCGCCGAGCTCACTGAACTGGCCCACACCTTCAACGCTATGCTCGGACGCCTGGACGATTCGTTTCAACGGCTTTCAGCTTTTTCCGCCGACATCGCCCACGAACTGCGCACCCCGCTGTCGAACCTGCTGACCCACACCCAAGTCACCCTCACCCGCCCACGAGACCTGGAAGACTACCGCGAGGCACTGCACAGCAACCTGGAGGAACTGCAATGGATGGCGCAGTTGGTGAACGACATGCTCTATCTGGCCAAGGCCGACCATGGATTACTGGCCCCTAAACGCGAACCTTTGAACCTGGCGGACGAGGCGGATCTGCTGCTGGAGTTTTTCGCCCCACTGGCTGAAGACGTTCAGGTCAAACTGGCTCGGGAAGGCAGCGCCCGCCTCAGCGGCGACCGCAGCATGTTGCGCCGCGCCCTCTCCAACCTGCTGGATAACGCCCTTCGATTTACCCCGCCTGATGGCGAAGTCCGCGTGCAGATTGTCGATCAGGAAAGTCGTGTGAGCCTGGCGATAGAAAACACCGGCGAAGGGATTGATCAGGCGTTGCTACCGCGCTTGTTCGACCGATTCTACCGGGCCGATCCGGCACGCCGCGAAGGCAGCAGCGAACATGCCGGGCTGGGCCTCGCCATTACCCAGTCGATCATCCGCGCCCATGGCGGGCAAATTCGCTGCGAGTCGGGCCCGACGTGGACACGATTTGTGATCGAGCTGCCGATAACAGCGTAAACCTCTTACTTACCGAAAGAACAGAAACCGACAACATCAATATACATAAGAACAGATTGCCTGCAACATTGATAAACATCGTAACTTACACATAGCCCATCAACTAATTTTAAATATACCATTACAACTTTCCCTCTTGAAATAAAACCACCCTCGCCCGATCCCTGATAACGTCCAAAACTCCTTCACACACTAAATGGGTAATTATCATGGATGATAATGTTCTGCTTAACCCTGCGGTATTTGCCGTGGATGATGATGTGTTCACCGCCCATCTTGGTGCACGCGGCACATTCGCCGATGACCGACCGCGCCTCTTTTTGAATGTCGGCAAAGAGCTGCTGCTGACCGCCACTCAACACAACACGCAGCCCCCCCATTCCCGACAGTTCTACATCAGCCTTATTCCCAACATCGAAAGCGGCACACACCAGATCCCCGGGCCAACGGTCAAAGCTTTCGTCTATCAAGAGCGCCACAGAGAGGCTCCGCCGGGAAAAGAGTGGATGGCGTTCTCTGCAGCAAGCGGCCAACTCACACTGACCTGGGATCGGAAAAGAAAGCGCTTTAAAGCCACCTGCGCATTTATTGCCAGCAACCTCGAAAAGCTGTCATTCAGCGGCACTGCAGCCATCGATGTTTTTTACAGCCAGTAACCCACGATCAAACACCCCTTCATTACTTTCTGGCACTCAAAAAAAAGGACTTGTTTTCAACAAGTCCTTTTTCATATCGCCAAGTACGGGCGTCTGTCAGGAGTAGCGCAACGCGTGCGCCGGCTCTATCTTCGCGGCACGCCAGGCCGGGTAAACAGTGGCCAGGAAACTCAGGACAAACCCTGCCGAACAGATCAACAGCACGTCACCGCTTTGCAGTTCGGACGGCAAGTTGCTGACGAAGTACACGTCGGAACTGAAGATATGTTGCCCGCTGACGCGCTCCAGCCACCCCACCAGCTCACTCACGTTGAGCGCCGCAATCACGCCAAGGATGCCGCCGATCAGCGTGCCGACGATGCCGATCACCGTGCCCTGGACCATGAAGATCGCCATGATCTCCCGAGGCGAGGCGCCGATAGTGCGCAGGATCGCGATGTCCGCGCCCTTGTCGTTCACCACCATGATCAGGGTCGCGATGATGTTGAACGCGGCCACTGCCACGATCATCAGCAGCAACAGGCCGATCATGGTTTTCTCCATCTTCATCGCGCTGAACAGACTGCCCTGGGTATGGGTCCAGTCGTCGGCCTTGAAGTCGGCACCGAGGCCGGTGGCGATGTCGTTCGACACCTTTGGCGCGGCGTAAAGGTCCTTCACTGCCAGACGCACGCTTTGCACCTGGTTCGGCTCCCAGTGCTGCATCTCCGCCGCGTCGCCGACGTGAATCAGGGCCATGGAGCCATCAAGCTCAGCACCGACCTTGAACACAGCGACCACGTTCAAGCGCTGCATCCGCGGCGTAATACCGCCCGGCGCGGTGCTGACTTCCGGCACGATGAGGGTGAGTTTGTCGCCCACATTCAAGCGGAAGCGTCGCGCCGTGATCTCGCCGATCACCACGCCGAACTCACCCGGTTTCAGGTCGTCCAGGCGCCCCTGCACGATGTGCTGGGCGACGATTGAGACTTTGCCTTCCTGCGCCGGATCAACGCCGCTGATCTGGATCGGTTGCATCAGCCCCTTGTAGGAGAGCATGCCTTCCATTTCGGTGAACGGCACGGCCGCCGTCACTTCAGGATTTTTCATGGCCGCTGCCACCACGGGCTGCCAATCGTCAATCGGCTTGACGCCAACGATGGTCGCGTGAGGCACCATACCAAGGATGCGCGAGCTCATTTCGCGCTGAAACCCGTTCATCACCGACAACACCACGATCATCGCCAGCACGCCCAGGGCGAGGCCGATCATCGAGGTCATCGAGATAAAGGAAACAAAGCGATTGCGGCGCTTGGCGCGGGTATAGCGCATGCCGATAAAGATCGATAACGGTCTGAACATTCGCTGGGGCACCGTATAAAAATAAAAGACCCGACGCCTTTTCAGGCATCGGGTTTCAAGCCGTCAGATAGGCGTGAGGCAACCTTCCTGCAGATGCAGGACGCGGTCCATCTGGCGGGCCAGGTTCATGTCGTGGGTCACCACCAGGAACGCGGTGCGCATCGAGGTGCTGAGTTCCAGCATCAAGTCCTGAATGCCCTGGGCGGTGTGGGAGTCGAGGTTGCCGGTCGGCTCGTCGAGCATCACCAGCCCTGGCTTGTTGACCAGAGCGCGGGCGATAGCCACACGCTGACGTTCGCCACCGGACAGCTCGGCCGGCTTGTGTTCCAGGCGATGGCCCAGACCGACTCGCTCCAGCAATGCGGTGGCGCGCTGACGGGCTTCCGGGATCGCGGTGCGACCAATCAGCAGCGGCATGCAGACGTTTTCCAGCGCAGTGAACTCAGGCAGCAAATGGTGGAACTGGTACACAAAACCCAGCGAACGGTTGCGCAACTGGCCACGGGCCTTTTCGTTGAGTGCCGACAGTTGTTCACCGGCCAGCCAGACGCTGCCCTTGGTTGGCGTGTCGAGACCACCCAGCAGGTTGAGCAAGGTACTTTTGCCCGAACCTGAAGTGCCGACAATCGCCACCCGCTCACCCGGATGCAACTCGAGTTGCAGACCGGCCAACACTTCCACCGACTCCGGGCCTTCCTCGTAGGATTTTCCCAGGTCACGGCAACTCAGGATTGCTTTATTACTCATGCCCAACTCACTCATAACGTAGCGCCTCCGCAGGCTGGGTGCGCGCGGCACGCCAGGCTGGATACAGGGTGGCGAGGAAACTCAGGACCAACGCGGCGCCGCAGACCATCAACACATCCTGGGCCTGCAATTGCGAGGGCAGGTAGTCGATGAAGTACACGTCGGCGTTAAGGAATTTGTGCCCGATCAGGCCTTCGAGACCGGAAATCGCAGCACTGACATTCAGCGCGGCGAACATCCCGACCACCGCGCCAATCGCCGTGCCCACGACACCAATCACCGTGCCCTGGACCATGAAGATCGCCATGATGGTCCCCGGCGTAGCGCCAAGGGTGCGCAAGATCGCGATGTCGCCCTTCTTGTCGTTCACCACCATCACCAGCGTGGAAATGATGTTGAACGCAGCAACGGCGACGATCAGCAGCAACAGCAGGCCGATCATGGCTTTTTCCATGCGGATCGCCTGATACAGGTTGCCGTGGGTGCGGGTCCAGTCGCGGGCGTAGTAGTGGTCTTCGCCGAGTTGCTGGGCGATGTTCCACGCAGTGCGCGGTGCCTGGAACAGGTCATCGAACTTGAGCCGCAGGCCCTTGAACCTGATCCGGCTTCCAGCGGTGCAGTTTCGCCAGATCCTGCAGGTTGGTGACGCCCAGGTAGCCGTCCAGTTCACCCGCGCCGACATGGAAAATGCCGACCACGGTGAAGCGCTTCATGCGCGGGAACATGCCGGCCGGCGTCACGGTGACTTCCGGGGCCACGAAGGTCAGCTTGTCGCCGATCCCCACGCCGAGCTTGGTCGCGGCCTTGTCACCGATCACGATGCCGAAGCTGCCGGGCGACAAGTCGTCCAGTTTGCCCTGCTTCATGAAGTTGTCGATGATCGAGACCTGCCGCTCCTGGGCCGGGTCGATGGCATTGAGCAGGACCTTCTGCACCTGGCCGTTGTTGGTCAACAGCCCCTGCATCTGGGTGAATGGCGCAACGGCCACCACCTGCGGGTTCTGCTTGACCTTGGCGGCTAGGCTTTGCCAGTCGCTGATGGCTTCACCGGATTCGATGGTCGCGTGGGGCACCATGCCCAGCACGCGGGTGCGCATCTCATGATCGAAGCCATTCATGACCGACAGCACCACGATCATCACGACCACGCCAAGGGCGAGCCCGATCATCGAGGTCAGGGAAATGAATGACACAAAATGATTGCGACGCTTTGCACGGGTATAACGCGTGCCGATAAATACGAAGAGAGGTCTGAACATGTCGGGGCTTGTTCGGAGGGAAAAGGAACGTCCTTGTGGCGGGGGTCGATAACCAGCTTTACACTCAGACCACCGCCGCTACCATGGGTTCGCCATGTCGACATTAGATGAAGAAGATCGCCGCGAATACTACCGTATCGAGGACACGATCGCACTGGAAATTAGGCCCCTGTCCGCCCCCGAAGCCGCAGGCCAGGATGTGTTACAGGATGCTTCGCCGCTGTTCAATCTGCTCAGCGAACTGCACCTGAGCGAATTCGAATCGCAGCACTTGCTGCGCCAGATCAGTGAACGCGACCGAAACACGGCCGCCTACCTGAAAGTACTCAACAAACGCATCGACCTGCTCAGTCAGGTCGTCGCCCTGACCGTGCTCGGCCAGATCGGTGAGCCGCAACCGGTGATTCTGTCCGAGGGCGGGATCGACTTCCAGCATCCGGCCCCCATCGCTGCCGGCGCTCACCTGTCGATCAAACTGGTGCTGATGCCGCAGGCTCTCGGCCTGCTGTTGCGGGCTCGCGTGACCCATTGCGACCGCAAGGGTGACGGCTACGACGTCGGCACCGAGTTCGAATACATGGCCGACGCCCAACGGCAATTGCTGGCCCGCTACATCTTGCAGAAACAGGCACAAGAACGACGCCTGGCCCGCGAGCAAAACGAATCAGGCAATTAATTAAGGAAGAACCGTGACCCTCATCTACGGCCATCGCGGCGCCAAAGGCGAAGCACCGGAAAACACCCTGACCAGTTTCCAGCAATGCCTCAAGCATGGGGTGCGTCGCTGTGAACTGGACCTGCACCTGTCCATGGACGGCGAGCTGATGGTCATCCATGACCCGACACTCAAGCGCACCACCGAACGTCGCGGCAAGGTAGTCGAACATTCAGCGGTGGACCTCGCCACCTACGACGCCCGCAAGGGTGGCCCGGGCTGGATCACGCCCTGCCCGATTCCGCGCCTGGAAGAATTGTTCGAGAAGTGCGATTTCGATCACTGGCAGCTTGAGGTCAAGAGCGCCTCACGGATGCGGGCAGCGACAACCGTGCTGGCAATCCGGGAAATGGCCCAACGCTTCGGTGTAATGGACAAGATCACCATCACCTCAAGCTCGAGGGAGGTCCTGAAAGCCGCGCTGGACCTGGTGCCGGACGTGTCTCGCGGACTGGTCGCCGAATACGCCTGGCTCGACCCGTTGAAAGTCGCGCAAAGTTATGGCTGTGGGATTCTGGCGCTGAACTGGACCCTGTGTACGCCGGAACGCCTGCAGAAGGCGCAGCGTCAAGGGCTGCATGTGTCGGTGTGGACAGTCAACGAGCCCGCGCTGATGCGCAGGCTCGCTGATTTCGGCGTTGACAGCCTGATTACAGACTTTCCCGGTTTGGCCACTGCCACCCTCGAGAATTGCTGAAATCGGTCTCCCCGGCCGGCTCAGGCCACCGGCCGGAGCCGCTCAAAAAAGCCGGTTGAGGCCGTCGTAGGCCGCGACCCGATAGGCTTCGGCCATGGTCGGGTAGTTGAACGTGGTGTTGACGAAGTACTTCAACGTGTTCAGCTCACCCGGCTGGTTCATGATGGCCTGGCCAATGTGAACGATTTCCGAGGCTTGATAGCCGAAGCAATGCACGCCCAGGACCGCCAGCGTTTCGCGGTGAAACAGGATCTTCAGCATGCCTTGCGGCTCGCCGGCAATCTGCGCCCGCGCCATGCTCTTGAAGAACGCCTTGCCGACTTCATACGGCACTTTGGCCTGGGTCAGCTCTTGTTCGTTCTTGCCGATCGAACTGATCTCCGGAATGGTGTAGATCCCGGTCGGTACGTCATTGACGAAGCGCCAACTGCCATTATCGACGATGCTGCCAGCAGCCGAACGGCCCTGGTCGTGGGCGGCACTCGCCAGGCTCGGCCAGCCAATCACGTCACCGGCACCGTAGATGTTCGGTACGCAGGTGCGGTAGTTCTCGTCGACTTCGATCTGGCCACGGCTGTTGACCTTCACGCCGATGTTTTCCAGACCCAGAGCGTCGGTGTTACCGGTACGGCCGTTGCACCAGAGCAAGGCATCGGCCTTGATCTTCTTGCCGGACTTGAGGTGCAGGATCACGCCGTTGTCCACGCCTTCCACCCGATCGTAATCTTCGTTGTGGCGCACAGTGATGTTGTTGTTGCTGAAGTGATAACTCAGCGCCTGGGAGATTTCCGAGTCGAGGAAACTCAGCAACTGACCACGGTTGTCCACCAGTTCCACCAGCACACCCAGGCCACTGAAGATCGAGGCGTACTCGCAACCGATCACGCCAGCGCCGTAAACGATCAGTTTGCGCGGGGTGTGGCCGAGGCTGAGGATGGTGTCGCTATCGTAGATACGCGGGTGGTGGAAATCGATGTCGGCCGGGCGATACGGACGCGAGCCGGTGGCGATGATGATGTGCTTGGCCACCAGTTTTTCGACCACGCCGTTGGCGCAGACCACTTCGACGGTTTGCTCGTCTGCAAAGCTGCCGGTGCCGAAGAACACGTCAACGCGGTTACGGGCGTAATAGCCGGTACGCGAGGCGACTTGTTTGGAAATGACTTTTTCTGCGCTTTTCAGCACGTCCGGGAACGAGAACCAGCGCGGTTCACCAATGGCCCGGAACATCGGGTTGGTGTTGAACTGCATGATCTGCCGGACCGAGTGACGCAAGGCCTTGGACGGGATGGTGCCCAGGTGGGTGCAGTTGCCGCCGACCTGACGACGACTATCGACCATCGCCACCTTGCGCCCTGCTTTGGCGGCGTTCATTGCCGCGCCTTCTCCCGCCGGGCCGGAACCCAATACCACCACGTCGTAGTTGTAGACAGCCATGCGTACTCCTCAGAACAGGCCACGGCACCCCGTTGGCACCTGCGGCTAAATCATGCCGGCCTTGCGGCATGAAGGAACAATTTTGGGGTCAGTCGAAAACCCAGGAACAGTCTATAGAAGCGTCAACGCCGCGCACATTAACCCTTGGTCGCGTCGTAGGCTAGTTTTGCCTGCACTACAGCGCCAGCAATCTTTGCCAATGACCCTGTGTTCACTTGGTTTTTCCGGCGCTCAAGCGCTCAAACGCCGGGCTGGTTCGTGTGACGAAGCCTGTATCGGCACGCATCACAAAAAACGCACCGACGTCGTGTTGCTCTGCGTAGTCCCAGCCGCGTTCCGGGCCAAGAATCAGCAACAGCGTCGATAAGCCATCAGCCATCAGCGTCGAAGGATGAATCACCGTGACTGACGCCAGAGTGTGTGAGACCGGCGCACCAGTGCGTGCATCGAAGGTGTGGGAAAAGCGCTGGCCGCCCTGCTCGAAATAGTTACGGTAGTCGCCGGACGTGGACACGCCGTAGCCATCGACGGTGATGATGCGCTCGGCTACTTGCCGGTCATCACGCGGCTCTTCCAGCGCGATGCGCCATGCAGAGCCGTCGAGTTTCTTGCCAACTGCCTTGAGTTCACCAGTGGCTTCAGCGAGGTAGTTGTGGATACCCAATGCTTCGAGTTTTGCGGCAATCGTGTCGACAGCGTAACCGGCGGCGATGCTGTTGAAGTCGACTTCGACGGCGGCATCCTTGCACAGCTGATCACCTTCGATACGCAGGTGCCCATGACCAACCCGCTGCCGCACCTCGGCGAGCGCTTCGGCGGTCGGGACCTTTTCCTCACGAGCCTGAGGGCCAAAACCCCATAGGTTGAGCAACGGTTCTACCGTCAAGTCGTAGGAACCGTCGCTTTGTACTGAGAGTTGCTCACCAACCCGAATCAATTCGAGGACCGGCGCGGGCATTGCCTGACAACGGTTGGCGGGTAAATCGTTGAAGCGCTCGATGTCCGAGTCACTGCGATAAGTGGACATCTGCCGGTCGACGTCAGCAAGGATCTTTTCAACCTGGACGCGGACGTCGGCGGGTGCGGGAAGACCGGCATGGCGCACGTATTGGATGGAATAGCTGCTGCCCATAGTCGGGCCGCCGAAGCTTTCCATGGAGTCGCCGTTGCCGCAGCCGAAGAGGCTGCCTATCAATACAACAAGACTCCACAACCGCCACCTCAACAAATCCTGCCCCCTCAGAACAATCCCCCTGACACAACGCCAAGGCCAGCCATTATGCGATAGAACGGTGGGAGCGAGCTTGCTCGCAATGAGGCCGGTACATTCAACATTGATGTCGCCTGTCAGCCAGTTGTCGCGAGCAAGCTCGCCCCCACATTTGGCCAGCGTTGCCCCGACCTCTAATTCGCTCCGCCCCGCAATCCATACTTCGTAATAGAAAAAACGTTTAAGAAGCAACCTAACAAGTTGTTGCCTACCGTTCTACATACACATATTGTTACAACTACGTTTGCCGAGGGAGCCTGCCCTCATGGTCGGCGAGGACGCGTCTAAATCATGGATTTCCAACAAGACAGCTAAAAGTGAGTACGTTCAAATGTCCTCGAGCACGGGCAAAGGCAAGGCAATCTTTCGCGTTGTCAGCGGTAACTTTCTGGAGATGTTCGACTTCATGGTCTATGGCTTCTACGCCACGGCCATCGCCAAGACCTTCTTTCCTGCCGACAGTGCATTCGCTTCCCTGATGCTGGCGCTGGCCACCTTTGGTGCCGGCTTCCTGATGCGCCCGCTGGGTGCAATCTTTCTCGGCGCCTACATCGATCGTCACGGTCGCCGTAAAGGCTTGATTATCACCCTCGCCTTGATGGCAGCCGGCACGGTGCTGATTGCCTGCGTGCCGGGCTATGCAAGCCTGGGCGTCGCGGCGCCGCTGATCGTACTGTTCGGCCGCTTGCTGCAAGGCTTCTCTGCTGGCGTGGAGCTGGGCGGTGTTTCCGTCTATCTGGCCGAAATCGCGACGCCTGGCCGCAAGGGCTTCTTCGTCAGTTGGCAGTCCGCGAGCCAACAAGCCGCCGTAGTGTTTGCCGGGTTGCTCGGTGTGGGCCTCAACCATTGGCTGAGCCCGGAACAAATGGGCGACTGGGGCTGGCGCGTACCGTTCCTGATCGGCTGCATGATCGTGCCAGTGATTTTCGTGATTCGGCGTTCGCTGGAAGAAACCCCCGAATTCCAGGCCCGTAAACACCGCCCGAGCCTGCGGGACATTGTCCGCTCGATCACTCAGAACTTCGGCATTGTCCTGGCCGGCATGGCGCTGGTGGTGATGACCACCGTGTCGTTCTACCTGATCACGGCCTACACCCCGACCTTCGGCAAAGCCGAACTGCACCTGTCGGACTTCGACGCGCTGCTGGTGACGGTATGCATTGGCCTGTCGAACTTCTTCTGGCTGCCGGTGATGGGGTCGCTGTCCGACAAAATAGGCCGTAAACCCCTGTTGCTGGCGGCGGCCATCCTGGCAATCCTGACGGCTTACCCGGCGCTGTCGTGGCTGGTGGCCAACCCGAGCTTCAGCCATCTGCTGATCGTCGAGTTGTGGCTGTCGTTCCTCTACGGCTCGTACAACGGTGCCATGGTCGTGGCCCTGACCGAAATCATGCCGATTGAAGTGCGCACCACCGGTTTCTCCCTGGCCTACAGCCTGGCGACCGCGACCTTCGGCGGCTTTACGCCGGCGGCCTGTACGTTCCTGATCCACGTGCTGGACAACAAGGCTGCACCGGGGATCTGGCTCAGCGGTGCGGCGGTGCTGGGGTTGATTGCGACACTGGTGCTGTTCCGGGGCAATAAGCATGAACTGCGTACGGCGCAAGCGGCGGTGGTTGGCGGCGTCCGGTAGATCGCATTCGCGGGCAAGTCGGACGCCGCACGGCTCGCTCTACAGGTCGTGTGCGATTTAAATATTGGCGCATAGAGGCTTGCCTGCGAAGAGGCCCATCCAGGCCACACACCCACACCAGATAAACCGCACAAACAAAAACGCCCCGACCAAAGTCGGGGCGTTTTCATGTGCGGCTAAGGCTTAGCGCGGGAATGCTGGCGGGTTTACACCGGCCATGTCTTCCATCACGCGAACTACCTGGCAGCTGTAACCGAATTCGTTGTCGTACCAAACGTACAGAACAACGCGGTTGTCTTGGCAGATGGTTGCTTCAGCATCCACGACGCCTGCGTGGCGCGAGCCAACGAAGTCGGTGGAAACCACTTCCTGCGAGTTGACGAAGTCGATTTGCTTATGCAGATCGGAGTGCAGCGCCATGTAGCGCAGGTACTCGTTCATCTCTTCACGGGTGGCGGCTTTCTCAAGGTTCAGGTTGAGAATGGCCATCGACACGTTAGGCGTCGGAACGCGGATCGCGTTACCGGTCAGCTTGCCGGCCAACTCAGGCAGGGCCTTGGCAGCAGCGGTGGCAGCACCGGTCTCGGTGATCACCATGTTCAGCGCGGCGCTACGGCCACGGCGGTCGCCCTTGTGGAAGTTGTCGATCAGGTTCTGGTCGTTGGTGTACGAGTGAACCGTTTCAACGTGGCCGTTGACGATACCGAACTTGTCATTGACAGCCTTGAGCACCGGCACGATGGCGTTGGTGGTGCAAGAAGCCGCGGACACGATCTTGTCGTCAGCCGTGATTTCGCCGTGGTTGATGCCGTGAACGATGTTCTTCAGCTTGCCCTTGCCAGGCGCGGTCAGAACAACGCGGTCGATACCCGGGCAGGCCAGGTGCTGACCCAGGCCGTCGGCGTCACGCCATACACCGGTGTTGTCCACCAGCAGTGCGTTTTTGATGCCGTACTGGGTGTAGTCCACCTCGGTCGGGTTCTTCGCGTAGATCACCTGGATCAGGTTACCGTTGGCGGTGATGGTGTTGTTTTCTTCGTCGATGGTGATGGTGCCGTTGAAAGAACCATGTACCGAGTCGCGGCGCAGCAGGCTGGCGCGCTTGGTCAGGTCGTTCTCGGCGCCTTTGCGCACCACGATGGCGCGCAGACGCAGGCCGTCGCCACCACCGGTTTTTTCGATCAGGATGCGCGCCAGCAGACGGCCGATACGACCGAAGCCGTACAGGACAACGTCGGTGCCTTTGCGAGCGGAAGCGTTTTGCTGGCCAACCACGTCAGCCATTTCTTCACGGACGAACTGCTCGGCAGTGCGGCCATTGCCTTCGACGCGGAATTTGTACGCCAACTTGCCCAAGTCTACCGAAGCCGCGCCGAGCTTGAGCTCGCTCATGGCTTTAAGCAGAGGGAATGTTTCGTGGACGGAGAGTTCGCTATCGTCGGAAGAACGATGGCGAGCAAAGCGGTGCGCTTTGAGAATCGCGATGACAGACTGGTTGATCAGGCTGCGGCCATAGATCGAGCTCACCACGTTGTTATTGCGGTAGAGCTGACCGATAAGCGGAATCATCGCTTCTGCGAGTGCTTCACGGTCGATCCATTCACCAAGACACTGGTCGGGCTTCTGAGTCACGGGAACCTTCCACATGTAGGGGCAGAAAAAAGGGGCTACATTATGCCGCCGAGTGCCTCCCGTAGCAATGCGCGCCTGTCGTGCGGGCCGTAACAAAATCCCCTTAAAAAAAATCACCCCCCTCTAAAGCCCACTGAAACCGGGGCCTCCAGCGCAGCCTGATTTTCGGACCTGACACCGACTTGTCCGTAACCATCCGTAATACCCACCCGTTTTGGCACTACATAATCAGCAAAAAACCCGAAAAAACCGCCGGTTTTTGTCTTTACCACTACATTTCGCCAAACCCGCGTAATAGACACAGTCTGCAACTGACAGCCGGCACCCGGGGCCGTTACAATCACCGACTTTGTCGCAACGCTTGGAGCTCAACCTTCCGTGCCCGTTCTGCGTCTACCGCTTCTCCCTGCCGCGGCAGGTAAACAGCACTGGGGCAACCTGCCCGGTGCCGCCCTGAGCCTGGCCATTGCCGAGGCCGCCAGCGCTGCCAAGCGCTTTACCCTGCTGCTGACCGCCGACAGCCAAAGTGCCGAACGGCTGGAACAGGAGCTGAGTTTCTTCGCCCCGGATTTGCCCGTGCTGCATTTCCCGGACTGGGAAACCCTGCCTTACGACCTGTTTTCGCCGCACCAGGACATCATTTCCCAGCGCATCGCCAGCCTCTACCGGCTACCCGAGCTGAGCCATGGCGTTTTGGTCGTGCCGATCACCACCGCCCTGCATCGCCTGGCGCCGACCAAGTTCCTGCTCGGCAGCAGCCTGGTGCTGGACATCGGCCAGAAGCTCGACGTCGAGCAAATGCGCACGCGGCTGGAAGCCACCGGCTATCGTTGCGTCGACACTGTTTATGAGCACGGCGAATTCGCGGTGCGCGGCGCGCTGATCGATTTGTTCCCGATGGGCAGCAAACTGCCCTACCGCATCGATCTGTTCGATGACGAAATCGAAACCCTGCGCACCTTCGACCCGGAAAACCAGCGCTCCATCGACAAGGTCGAGTCGGTTCGGCTGTTGCCTGCCAAAGAATTCCCACTGCAAAAAGAAGCCGTCACCCGCTTCAAGGCCCGCTTCCGCGAGCGCTTCGATGTCGACTTCCGTCGCTGCCCGATCTTCCAGGACCTGAGCAGCGGCATTACCCCGGCCGGCATCGAGTACTACCTGCCGCTGTTCTTCGAAGAAACCTCCACGCTGTTCGACTACCTGCCCCAGGACACCCAAGTGTTCTCTTTGCCGGGCATCGAGCAAGCGGCGGAAAACTTCTGGAACGACGTGCGCAACCGTTATGAAGAGCGGCGCATCGACCCGTCACGGCCATTGCTGCCCCCGGCAGAATTGTTCCTCCCGGTAGAAGACTGCTTTGCGCGCCTCAAGAGTTGGCCGCGCGTGGTTGCCAGCCAACAGGACGTCGAAACCGGCGTCGGTCGTGAACGCTTTCCGGCCAAACCATTGCCGAACCTGGCCATCGAAGCCAAGGCCACCGCGCCACTGGCCGCATTGTCGGGCTTCCTCGACGAGTTCCCCGGCCGCGTGCTGTTCACCGCCGAATCGGCCGGTCGCCGCGAAGTGCTGCTGGAACTGCTGGAACGCCTGAAGCTGCGACCGAAAACCGTCGACAGCTGGCCAGACTTCGTCGCCAGCAAGGAGCGCCTGGCGATCACCATTGCGCCGCTGGACGAAGGCCTGGTGCTCGACGATCCCGCACTGGCGCTGATCGCCGAAAGCCCGCTGTTCGGTCAGCGCGTGATGCAGCGTCGCCGCCGCGAGAAACGCGCCGACGCCAACAACGACGCCGTCATCAAGAACCTTACCGAACTGCGCGAAGGCGCGCCGGTAGTGCATATCGATCATGGCGTTGGGCGTTATCTGGGCCTCGCCACGCTGGAAATCGAAAACCAGGCCGCCGAGTTCCTGACCCTTGAATACGCCGAGGGCGCCAAGCTGTATGTGCCGGTGGCCAACCTGCACCTGATCGCCCGCTATACCGGCAGCGACGATGCGCTCGCGCCGCTGCACCGCCTCGGCTCCGAGACCTGGCAAAAAGCCAAGCGCAAAGCCGCCGAACAGGTACGGGACGTCGCCGCCGAACTGCTCGACATCTATGCCCGCCGCGCCGCCCGCGAAGGGTACGCCTTCGCCGACCCGAAAGCCGATTACGCCACCTTCAGCGCCGGTTTCCCGTTCGAAGAAACCCCGGACCAGCAAACCACCATCGAAGCCGTGCGCGAAGACATGCTCGCGCCCAAACCGATGGACCGACTGGTCTGCGGCGATGTGGGCTTCGGCAAGACCGAAGTGGCCATGCGTGCCGCGTTCATTGCGGTCCATGGCGGTCGCCAGGTGGCAATCCTGGTGCCGACCACCCTGCTCGCCCAGCAGCACTACAACAGCTTCCGCGACCGCTTCGCCGACTGGCCGGTGACTGTGGAAGTGATGAGCCGCTTCAAGTCGACCAAAGAAGTGAATGCTGCCGTGGCGGATCTCGCCGAAGGCAAGATCGACATCGTCATCGGCACCCACAAGCTGCTGCAAGACGACGTAAAAATCAAAAACCTCGGGCTGGTGATCATCGACGAAGAACACCGCTTCGGTGTCCGCCAGAAAGAACAGCTCAAGGCTTTGCGCAGTGAAGTCGACATCCTGACCCTGACCGCCACGCCGATTCCGCGCACGCTGAACATGGCTGTGTCGGGCATGCGCGACCTGTCGATCATTGCCACGCCACCGGCGCGCCGGCTGTCGGTGCGCACCTTCGTCATGGAGCAGAACAAAAGCACGGTCAAGGAAGCCCTGCTGCGTGAGCTGCTGCGGGGCGGCCAGGTCTACTACCTGCACAACGATGTGAAGACCATCGAGAAATGCGCCGCCGACCTCGCCGAACTGGTCCCGGAAGCACGGATCGGCATCGGCCACGGACAGATGCGCGAACGCGAACTCGAACAGGTGATGAGCGACTTCTATCACAAGCGCTTCAACGTGCTGATCGCCTCGACCATCATCGAGACCGGCATCGACGTGCCGAGCGCCAACACCATCATCATCGAACGTGCCGACAAGTTCGGCCTGGCGCAATTGCACCAGTTGCGCGGTCGCGTGGGTCGCAGTCACCACCAGGCGTACGCCTACCTGCTGACCCCGCCGCGCCAACAGATCACCCCGGACGCGGAAAAGCGCCTGGAAGCCATCGCCAACACCCAGGACCTCGGCGCCGGTTTTGTGCTGGCCACCAACGACCTGGAAATCCGTGGCGCCGGCGAACTGCTGGGCGACGGCCAGAGCGGGCAGATTCAGGCCGTCGGCTTCACGCTGTACATGGAAATGCTTGAGCGCGCCGTGAAATCGATCCGCAAGGGCGAACAACCGAACCTCGACCAACCGCTGGGCGGCGGCCCGGAAATCAACCTGCGCTTGCCGGCATTGATTCCGGAAGACTACCTGCCGGACGTCCATGCGCGGTTGATCCTCTATAAACGCATCGCCTCGGCCATCGACGAGGACGGCCTCAAGGACCTGCAAGTGGAGATGATCGACCGCTTCGGCCTGTTGCCGGAGCCGACCAAGAACCTGGTGCGCATGACCCTGCTGAAATTGCAGGCCGAGCAACTGGGTATCAAGAAGGTCGACGGTGGCCCGCAAGGCGGTCGTGTCGAGTTCGGCGCGCAAACGCCGGTCGACCCACTGGTACTGATCAAACTGATTCAAGGCCAGCCCAACCGCTACAAATTCGAAGGCGCCACGGTGTTCAAGTTCATGGTGCCGATGGAGCGCCCGGAAGAACGCTTTAATACTGTTGAGGCACTGTTTGAACGCCTCACCCCAAAAACTGCTTGAAGGACGCCGAATGCGCCTGTTTCGCTCACTGACCTTGCTCCTGACCCTGGTCGCCCCCGCGGCATTTGCCGACAGCCTGTATCAGGTTGAAATGATTCTGGTCCGGCAAAATGCCGTGCCTGCCATCGTCAGCCGCGCCGCGCCGGAAGACTGGGCCGCGGGTGCACGCCCGGTCACCGCCGACAGCCTGCGCACGCCAAGCCTCAACGCCGAAGCGCAGAAACTGCGCGCCAACCCCGATTACACGGTGTTGCTGCACAAGGCCTGGCAACAGAACCTGGGGGAAGACGCCAGCAAAGTGTCGATCAGTGAAGGCCTGGAGCAATTCGGCCAGTTCCCGATCGAGGGCACGCTGAACCTGAAACTGGGTCGCTTCACCGACGTCGACGCCGACTTCTGGGTCAATCAGCTCAACAGCAACGGTTTGGTCACGGCCAGCGAACGCCTGAAACAGCAAAGCCACACCAAGAACGGTCAGCTGAACTTCCTCGACAACGGCCACCTGGGCCTGCTGATCAAGATCACCTCGTTGACCGCCCCCGCGCCGCGCCAAGCCCCCGATGTCATACCGGACTGAATGAAGTCCCTATGCCCTCTCGCTTAAGCAAACCCCTGGCACCTTCCTGGGTCAGCCGATTCAAGGAACAGAGCCTGGAGCGTGGCCGTCGCTACGCACTGGAAAACCGCGTCAGGATCGTCGAAGCCGGCGACAGCACCATCACCGCCAGTTGCGAAGGCTCTGGCGGGAATGTTTACCGTCAGACCCTTCACTTGCGCGAGTCCGCCAAAGGCACTCTGCTGCTGGTCGACGCCACGTGCAGTTGCCCCGTGCGCAGCAATTGCAAGCACTGCGCCGCCGTGTTGCTGCACGTTCAGGAAACCCTCGAGTTCCCGGCCGCCGCGAAAGACGCCGAGCTACTGGAAAAACTGCAAGCCGTGCTGGAAAACCGTCGCCCTGCCCCATTACCGCAATTGCTGGTGGATAATGTGCAACCGGTGCCGCGCCTGTGGCTCGCCAGTATTGAGTTCAGCGCCTTCGAACCGCGCAACGGCAAGATGCAACGCTACATTCAGCACCGTGCCGCGCTGTCCTTCAGCTACATGGACGAGTACGTCAGCGGCCAGAAAAACGCCGACATCCTGATTCGCCAGGAGACACAGACGCTTCGGATCAAACGACAGCTGGAAGTCGAAAAGTCCTACCGCGAGCAGTTGCGAATGCTCGGTTTCAAGATTGCCACCCGCCAGAGCAAGGCCCTGCCGGAAAGCGCTGGCGAGCTGTTTGAAATGGTCAACGACAGCGCCTGGCTGACGTTTACGCTCAATGAGCTGCCCAAGCTGCGCGCCCAGGGCTGGGAACTGCAAATCGACGAGGACTTCGGCTTCGACCTGACGGCCGTCGATGACTGGTACGCCACGGTCGAAGAAGCACCCGAGCGCGACTGGTTCGACCTGGAGCTGGGGATCATCGTCAACGGCGAACGCCTCAGCCTGCTGCCGATCCTGCTGAACCTGATGCGCTCGCACACGGAACTCCTCAACCCGGAACGCCTGGCCAAACGTCGCGACGACGAGCTGATTCTGGTGAACATCCCGAACCGCCCGAACTCCGAACACGGCCCGTTGCAAGTCGCACTGCCGTTTGGGCGCCTGAAACCCGTGCTGGCAACTCTGGGGGAGTTCTATCTGCAAGAGCCCGGTGAGACCACGCTGCGCTTGAGCAAGGCCGATGCCACACGCCTGAATCCGCTGGAAGGCTTCCCGCTGCTGTGGGAGGGCGGCGAGCAGATCCGCACCTTCGCCCAGCGCCTGCGCGACATCAAGGACTACACCGCCGAGGCACCCGAAGGCCTGAATGCAACGCTACGGCCTTATCAACTTGAAGGCTTGAGCTGGATGCAGTCGCTGCGGCAGCTGGAAGTCGGCGGCATTCTCGCGGATGACATGGGACTGGGTAAAACCCTACAGACTCTGGCGCATGTGCTGACCGAGAAAAATGCCGGACGCCTCGACCGCCCATGCATGGTGGTGATGCCCACCAGCCTGATCCCCAACTGGCTCGACGAGGCGGCGCATTTTGCCCCACAGCTCAAAGTGCTTGCACTGTATGGCGCCGGGCGCAAAAAACACTTCGAGCACCTGGCCGACTACGACCTGATTCTCACCACCTACGCATTGCTGCCCAAGGATGTCGAACGCCTCGCGGCGCAGCCATTGCACGTGCTGGTACTCGACGAAGCGCAATACATCAAGAACCCCACCAGCAAGGCCGCCCAGGCAGCGCGCGAGCTTAACGCCCGCCAGCGCCTGTGCCTGAGCGGCACACCGCTGGAAAATCACCTGGGTGAGTTGTGGTCGCTGTTTCACTTCCTGCTGCCCGGCTGGCTCGGCGATGTAAAAAGCTTCAACCGCGACTACCGCGTGCCCATCGAAAAACGCGCCAGCGAAGTGCGATTGCAGCACCTGAACGGTCGGATCAAACCCTTCCTGTTGCGCCGGACCAAGGAGCAGGTCGCCACCGAGTTGCCGCCCAAGACCGAAATCATCCACTGGGTCGACCTTAACGAAGCGCAGCGCGACGTGTATGAAACCATGCGCCTGGCGATGGACAAGAAAGTCCGCGACGAGATCACGCGCAAAGGCGTAGCACGCAGCCAGATCATCATTCTGGAGGCGCTGCTCAAGCTGCGTCAGGTGTGTTGCGACCTGCGACTGGTCAACGAAGCAACCCTGCCCACGCGCGGCAGCACGTCCGGCAAGCTCGACAGCCTGATGGAAATGCTTGAGGAGCTGTTTGAGGAAGGTCGCAAAATCCTGCTGTTTTCACAGTTCACCTCGATGCTGTCGCTGATCGAAGATGAGCTGAACAAACGCGGCGTCGCCTATTCATTGTTGACCGGACAAACCCGGGACCGGCGAACACCAGTGAAAGACTTCCAGAGCGGTAAACGGCAGATTTTTCTGATCAGCCTGAAGGCTGGTGGCGTAGGCCTGAACCTGACAGAAGCCGACACGGTGATTCACTACGATCCGTGGTGGAACCCGGCGACGGAAAACCAGGCCACTGACCGTGCCTATCGGATCGGTCAGGAGAAACCGGTGTTCGTCTACAAGATGATCGCCCGCGGAACGGTCGAAGAGAAAATCCAGCATTTGCAGAAGGAAAAATCCGACTTGGCGGCGGGCGTGCTGGATGGGCGCAAGGCCGGAGACTGGAAGCTGCAGAGCGACGACATTGAAGCGCTGTTTGCGCCACTGCCGGATAAATCGAAGATTTAGCGGCGGCTGCGAGATCGCCATCGCGAGCAAGCTCGCTCCCACAGTAGTTTTATGATGTCCCACCCTAGTGGGCAAACATAGATCCAATGTGGGAGCGAGCCTGCTCGCGATGGGGTCACTCGATGTAAAGCCTGGCTCAGCCTTTAAGCACCCGCGCCAAGGTCGACTTCACCTTACCCATCCCGTCATGCAGCGCCTGCTCGATCTCGGCCATGGTGATCACCGCCGTCGACTTGCCCGCCGCCGGGTTCACCACCAGCGCCAGACAGGCGTAATCCAGCTCCAACTCTCGGGCCAGCGCGGCTTCCGGCATACCGGTCATGCCGACAATGTCGCAACCGTCACGCTCCAGACGGGCGATTTCCGCTACGGTTTCCAGGCGCGGCCCTTGCGTACAGGCGTACACCCCATGGCTGCTGTAAGCGCAGCCTTCGGCTGCCAGCGCGGCAATCAACTGCTCGCGCAACGGTTCGCTGTACGGATAGCTGAAGTCGATGTGGGTGACGTGCTCCAGGTCATCGGCAAAATAGGTGTGCTGACGACCGCTGGTGTAGTCAATCAGTTGATGAGGCACGCAGAAATGCCCGGTACCCATGGCGGCATGAATGCCGCCGACCGCATTGACCGCCAGAATTGCTTCGGCGCCCACCTGCTTCAAAGCCCACAGGTTGGCCCGATAGTTCACCTGATGCGGTGGAAAACGGTGCGGATGACCGTGACGCGCCAGGAACAACACTTCACGCCCGGCGTACTCGCCGACCTGAATCTCGGCCGACGGCGCGCCGTACGGCGTGTCCAATGCCAACGACTGGCGAATGCTCAAGCCTTCGAGCTGCGTCAGGCCGGTGCCACCGATAATCGCGTAAACCGTCATTGTAAAAAGTCCTTAATCAATCAGTTGGGCATCTTTGAGCGCACCGAGGGCAGTGAGCCAACGCGGGTCCTGGCGGTATTCGGTGTTGGCAAATGCCTGGCCACGCATCCGCGCAATACGCGGCGACGGCTTGACCTTCAAGCGCTGGGCCGCGCTCAGGGCCAGTTCGGCCGCCGCCCGGTCGTTGCACACCAGGCCCATGTCGCAACCGGCCGACAGCGCCACCTCGATTCGACTGGCCGCATCGCCGACCACATGGGCACCGGCCATCGACAGATCATCGCTGAAGATCACGCCGTCAAACTGCAACTCGCCACGCAGAATCTCCTGCAACCAGCGGCGCGAAAAACCGGCCGGCCGGGAGTCGACCTGCGGATAGATCACGTGAGCCGGCATGACGGCCGCCAACTGCTTGCTCAAACGAGCGAACGGCACCAGATCATTGGCACGGATCTCGTCGAGGCTACGCTCGTCATTGGGTATCGCGACGTGGGAGTCTGCCTCTGCCCAGCCGTGGCCGGGAAAATGCTTGCCTGTGGCCGCCATGCCGGCACTGTTCATGCCACGGATAAAGGCCCCCGCCAGCAGCGCGGCGCGCTCGGGGTCACCTTCAAATGCGCGACTGCCCACCACCGCACTGCGCTGATAATCGAGGTCCAGCACCGGGGCGAAGCTCAGGTCCAGACCGACCGCCAGCACTTCAGTCGCCATGATCCAGCCACACTGCTCGGCCAGGTACTCGGCGTTCGGGTTATCGGCGATTGCACGCATTGCCGGCAAACGCACGAAGCCCTGACGCAAGCGCTGAACGCGACCGCCCTCCTGGTCTACTGCCAGCAGCAGATCCGGTCGAACAGCACGGATCGATGCACTCAACTCCCGAACCTGACGCGGATGCTCAATGTTGCGTGCAAAGATGATCAAGCCGCCCACTTCGGGCTGGCGCAACAATTGGCGATCTTCAGCCGTCAGCCAGGTACCGGCGACGTCCACCATCAACGAGCCTTGCAGGCCAGCAGTCATAGAGATTCCTTGATTACGAAAAGCGCGCGCGGCGCATCTTTGAAGAACCCGGCCCGGCGCAGACGCACGACTTCGCCACCAAGGGCAATGCCCGGTGGGACGTGGTCTGCAAAAGGAAATTGGAGCGGGTCTGAAACGAGAGTCGGCATGGGCGGCTAGCTTAGCGGATGTAAGCTGCCGCGCCCACCCGTGTGCCACTAAACCTTGGCGGCCACCGGCGCCGACTTGCTGCGAGGGCGCAACTGGGCGGCGGCCATGGCGTCGTCAGTGACGCCGGTTTCGGCGCGCATGCCAGCCGCCAGAAACGGCACCATCAGGCGCATCACCTGCTCAATGGAAGTATTCACACCGAAGTCAGTCTCGGCGATAGCACGCAAGGCCTTGATCCCCGACATGCTGAACGCGGCCGCGCCGAGCATGAAATGCACGCGCCAGAACAGTTCGATAGGCGGAATACGCGGTGCCGCGTCGTTGACCAGCAGCATGTAACGACGGAAAACCTTGCCGTACATGTCTTCCAGGTAACGCCGCAAATGGCCTTGGCTCTGGCTGAACGCCAACCCCAGCAAACGCATGAATATGGAAAGATCGTTGCCACTGCGGGGCTGCACGACCAGCGCTTGCTCTACAAGAATTTCCAGCAGGTCTTCCAGCGAAGGCTTGTTGTCAGGCTTGGCCTGACGACGCTCCAGCTCACGATCGAGGCTGATGCAGAACGGCCCGAGAAAACGCGAAAACACCGCCTGGATCAGCGCTTTTTTCGAGCCGAAGTGATAGTTCACCGCCGCCAGATTGACACCGGCCTTGCTGGTGATCAGCCGCAATGAAGTTTCAGCAAACCCTTTTTCCGCGAACAACTGCTCGGCAGCATCAAGAATGCGTTCTACGGTTTCCGACTGGGCCATGGCTACTCCGCCTGACAAACACTTGTTTGAAACATACGTTTCAGCTTGTGTCTTGTCAAGGCTGGCAGTTCGTTTTGCGAATGGTCGGTCAGCTATTTAACCATACCTGTTGAAAGCTGTAGTCAGTCCTACAGACGCTGGACCGACGATCTGCAGGACGACCGTCCAGCGGACGGCAAAAAATCGAGGATTGCCAAGAATTCTTCACTGTATATAATCCCAGTCACTGTATAAAAAGACAGAGCGATCGACATGCTAAAACTGACGCCCCGCCAAGCTGAGATTCTGGCTTTTATCAAACGCTGCCTCGAAGACAACGGCTATCCGCCAACCCGCGCGGAAATCGCCTTGGAACTGGGTTTTAAATCGCCCAACGCGGCGGAAGAACACCTCAAGGCGCTGGCCCGCAAGGGCGCTATCGAAATGACGCCCGGCGCGTCTCGTGGCATTCGCATTCCGGGTTTTGAAGCCAAGGCTGACGAATCCACCTTGCCGATCATTGGCCGGGTGGCCGCGGGCGCGCCGATTCTGGCCCAGCAACACATCGAAGAATCCTGCAACATCAACCCTGCCTTCTTCCACCCTCGCGCTGATTATTTGTTGCGCGTGCATGGCATGAGCATGAAGGACGTCGGCATTTTTGATGGCGACCTGCTGGCTGTCCATACCACCCGCGAAGCCCGCAATGGCCAAATCGTTGTGGCACGGATCGGTGATGAGGTGACGGTAAAACGCTTCAAGCGCGACGGCAGCAAAGTCTGGCTGATTGCCGAAAACCCTGAGTTCGCGCCTATCGAGGTGAATCTGAAAGATCAGGATCTGGTGATCGAAGGCTTGAGCGTCGGCGTCATCCGCCGTTAAAGGAGGCTTTATGCAGTTCCCACATCTACCACAGCAGGCACAACTGACCTTGTTCGAAGCCTTCATGGTTCAACCGTTGGCGCCAACCCTGAAAGAGACAGTGCAGTCCCCCTGGATCGCCGAGCCCGAAGTATTCAGCGAACTGTCTTTGCGTGGTGCCGCCGGGAACTGCCTGAGCCTGCTGGCGCCCATCCTCAGAGAGCTGAGCCAGGAGCAGGACGCTCGCTGGCTGACACTGATTGCACCACCGGCGAGCCTGACTCAAACCTGGTTGCGTGACGCCGGCCCTGAACCGCGAGCGCATCCTGCTTTTGCAACCGCGCGGCACACAAAGCGCTCTGCAACTGACCTGCGAAGCGTTACGCCTGGGGCGCAGTCACACCGTCGTCAGCTGGTTGAACCCACTAAACAGCGCCTCCCGGCAACAGTTGATCAGCGCCGCCCGTATCGGAGAGGCACAAAGTCTGAATATTCGACTGGGTTAAGTGTCACGTAATGTGCACTTGAAGACACAGGGCTTCTCCAGGACAGAGAAGCCGATCTGAAAAACCGAGCAGCGATAATCTCTTACCAAAAACCGACAAACGGAATCAGTGAAGAACCCGCGACCCTTCTTCTTTGTCGAATTCACCTTCAACCAGGCGTCCCGCCATCTGCACTCCAACGCTCAACATCGCCTTGGCGACTTCAACGTGCTGGCCCTGCAAGAAAGCCTTGGCATCCTCGGAGAAATCCAAAGTAACCAGAGAACCCTCGTCCTCGGCCCTGCGCAGCTCGATACGGCCGTCTGGTAACTCGACAATTTCTAGAAAGGACGTTGGCATAAAGGTCTGTTCTCCACGAAAGGCCGGGATTATATAGGCATCGGCCAGGCTTCGCTCGGGATCTTGAGGAACGGTCATCAGCCAACCGTTCCGAAAAGTCTCTTGCAGCCGGTCATTCCCGCCGATCGCCCTCTAATGCCCCCGCCTTCAAAAATTCGGCTTGTACTCAAAAGCCGCTGAAGCCTGGGAGTCAGAAAATGGCACGATCACCGACTTTTTATTGAGGAAGCCATTAACAATGGAGCCGGGGAACATCTGGATCGAATTGTTGAAAACCTCTACCGCACTGTTGAAGAGGGTAATCGCCGCACCAATATTTTCTTGCTGCTCGGTGATTTCCCGCATGAAGCTGTTAACCAATTCATTGGCTTTGAGTTCTGGATAAGCCTCAAATGCCACGTTCAATCCTGCCAACAATTCCCGCGTACCCAGCTGAACGGGCAATAGAGCCCCACCATTGGCCTCCTGCGGCAACCTGCCAATGGCCGAGCGCAAACCCGTGATCTTTTCCAACAGCGCGCCTTCGTACTCCTTGAAACTCACAACCTGCTGTTCAAGCAGATCAAGCACCCTGGTTTTCTGCCGCTCATACACCAGGACATCAGCCCAGGCGCGCTGCGCACGGTTATGCCGGCCAATGATTCGGTTGGAACAGGTCCAGAAGGTAATCCCGACCACGACCGCGATAATCAATAACAAACCCATCGTCTAATACTCCATGTTTTTTACGGTTTTCGCGGAAGGCGCAAAATTGTCGTCGTGTAACTCGGCCAATCGATGAACCCACAACAGCAGTAAGTCCAGACGAGGGAATCGGATGCCCGTCTCGATAAGCCGATTAAAGCCCTGTAAATTCTTCAGACCCTGTGATGCCTCCGCCTCAAGCACACCCGTATCGCTGAAACTCAGGCACAGCCGCCCCTGACCCGAAAACTCCAGGTTGACGTCGCTCAACTGCTCAGTGAGCTGCATCATGTGCAATACCGTGGCCGGCTTGGCAAAGAGGGCACAGGCCATCTGCGTTTTGCCTGTCAGGTGAAACGCACGGTTGAATTCACTGGATGTTGTATCCAGTGTTTCTTCAAGGTCCAGCGCCCCGAACCGGTCACCGCGTACACGTACGTTCGCGATCCATGGAAAGTTCAGTACCAGACTATGCCGTGCATACTTGCTATCAATCGTCTTGGTTTCAACCTTGGTGCCGCCCGCGCCATCTGGCACCTTGGTTTCGCGGGTTTCGCGATCTACATACTGAAAGTGCTGGTAAGTGAAGGGCAGTTCATGAAGCGCGCCGAGGTAAGTGCCCTGAACCGTTTTCATTAATTGGCGACTGTAGGAGCCTCGATGAAACTCCTTGAACTCTGCGCGCAGACTCTCGAGAACGCTCACATCGGGATTGAACCGTTCATTCAACCCATGGGTAAACATCGCCGACTTTTGAGCGATTGTTTTGGAAAGTGCATCCACCAGACCTGAGCGGTTATCCATTACCAGCCAACTGCCAAGCAAGAATCCAAGCCCGAACAACAGCAACGGTATGAAAAACACCGTGGCCGCGATCAGCGCGAAACCGATGTTGCGAAACAACTTGGGCGTGGCGTTATCAAACTCTAATGGTCCACCAAATGCTTCGATCCGCCTGATCACATCAAGCAAATCCGAGGGGCTGGCGGCTGCTTCAACGTCTGCATTCGACTGTTCGAAGAGCTGACGCAGTTTCTTGTTATGCAATACAGAAGACATGCTTCATCCCTGAAAAGACCAACGGCACACGGTGCCCGATCCGGTTATGTGCCTAGCACTCGTTAAGACCTTCGCGAAAGCGGATCGCCAACCCTTTCAGGTTCTGACGCCAGCTCTCAAGCTCCTCACGACTCAACTCCGGCGCCTGCTCTTCGTCAAGATTGACCGCCACAATCAATGGCTGCGTCACATCGCCCTTGGGTTTGTGGGGCGCGCGCGGCGGCTGGAACATCGCTGCGTGGGCAGCGAGCAGTTTCGCCAGCCAGGTTTCGGGGTTATGTGCCAACTCAACCATCTCCGCCATCTCGGGGATGGCAATGGCTTCGAGGATTTCACGCGTCAGCAGCATCTCCGCCCGTGGCGCATTGGCCTGCGGCAAACGGTAGAAACCGGCGATTTCATGGCACAGCCCCAGCAGCGCACCGTACAGGTGAAACAGCGTAGATTCGCGACCCGCCTGAATCAGCGCCAGGGAATTCATCGCCCGCCCCTCTTCCGCCCGGGCCAGCGCCTCAAGCGATAGACCAGCGAAGTAAATTTTCTGATTGGTACGGGTATAGAGTTCGTGGGCCATGACGGCAATCTCCACAACGAAATAGACTTCACGCAGGCCGGACAGTGTCATGGATCACCTCCGCTTCCCGCAAGCACAAAACAAAAGGCCGCATGAAAACCCGAAGGTTGTCATGCGGCCTTTTCAGTGCAGTGACGTTTTAAGCCTTTGCGGGGGTACGCTTGTCTTCAACCGTCCACTTGCCGCCGTCGTAGAACGCTTTCCAGCCAGTAGGCTTGCCGTCGACTTCGGTCTGCACGTACTGCTCTTTGGTCTTGCGGCTGTAACGGATCACCGCTGGACGACCGTCCGGGTCCTTCTTCGGCGCTTCGCAGAGGAAGTGATACTTCGGATCGATCTCATCCTTGTGCGGCACGATCTCGATCACCAGCGGAGCACGGGTCTCGCGATTTTTCGGGAACTGACTGGCCGCCAGGAACAGGCCGGAAGCACCGTCACGCAGGATGTAGGTGTCGTTGACCTTTTCGCACTTGAGCTCCGGCATCTTCACCGGGTCCATCTTCGGCGGCGCCGCGTCACCGCTCTTCAGCAGTTTGCGGGTGTTCTTGCAGGTTGCATTGGTGCACCCGAAGAACTTGCCGAAACGACCCGTCTTGAGCTGCATCTCGCTGCCGCACTTGTCGCATTCCAGGCTTGGACCTTCATAGCCCTTGATGCGATAGCTGCCCTCTTCGATCTCATAACCCGAGCAATCCGGGTTATTACCGCAGATGTGCAGCTTGCGCTTCTCATCCAGCAGGTACGCATCCATTGCGGTGCTGCAGATCGGGCAACGGTGTTTACCACGCAGCACCAGCGACTCCGATTCACCCTCGTCGTCCGCCGCGATTTCATCGCCCGGCACGAGGTTGACGGTGGCCTTGCAGCGTTCTTTCGGCGGCAGGCTGTAGCCCGAGCAACCGAGGAACACGCCGGTCGATGCGGTACGAATCTGCATCGGGCGACCGCAGGTCACACACGGAATATCGGTCATGACCGGTTGGTTGGCGCGCATGCCGCTTTCCGGGCTCTCGGCGACTTCGAGTTTTTTCTTGAAGTCACCGTAGAACTCGTCGAGCACGCTTTTCCAGTCACGTTCGCCCTGGGCGACGTCATCGAGATTCTCTTCCATGCCGGCAGTGAAGCCGTAGTCCATCAGATTGGAGAAGCTCTCGGACAGGCGCTCGGTGACGATGTCACCCATCTTCTCCGAGTAGAAGCGACGGTTGTGCAGCGCAACGTAACCGCGGTCCTGAATGGTCGAAATGATCGCCGCGTAGGTCGAAGGACGACCGATACCGCGTTTTTCCATTTCTTTAACCAGGCTCGCTTCCGAGTAACGTGCTGGCGGCTTGGTGAAGTGCTGGGTGGGATCAAGCTTGATCAGCTTCATCGCATCGCCCTGGGCCATGTCTGGCAACACATCATCGTCGCCCGGCTTGGCGATTTGCGGCATGACGCGGGTGTAGCCGTCGAATTTCAGGATGCGGCCCTTGGCGCGCAACTCGAAGTCACCGGCACCCACGGTGACCGTGGTCGACAGGTATTGGGCCGGCAGCATCTGGCAAGCCAGGAACTGGCGCCAGATCAGCTCGTAGAGCCGCTCTGCATCACGCTCCATGCCCGACAGCTTGCTTGGCTCGGTATTGGCGTCAGACGGACGAATCGCTTCGTGAGCCTCTTGTGCGCCTTCCTTGCTGCTGTAGACGTTCGGGTTTTCCGGCAGGTACTTCTTGCCGAACTCGTCTTCAATATAAGTACGCGCCATCGTCACGGCATCAGCCGAGAGGTTAGTGGAGTCGGTACGCATATAAGTGATGTAGCCGGCTTCGTACAAGCGCTGGGCCATCATCATGGTTTTCTTCACGCCGAAACCCAGACGGTTGCTCGCGGCCTGTTGCAGGGTCGACGTGATGAACGGCGCCGATGGCTTGCTGCTGGTCGGCTTGTCTTCGCGCTTGACGATGCTGTAGCTGGAGGCCTTGAGCTTTTCCAGCGCAGCCATGGCCTGGGTTTCGTTCAGCGGTTTGAAGGCTTCGCCTTTCTCGCGGGCCACGTCAAAGCGCACGGTAGCACCCTTGGCGGTACCGAGGTCGGCGTGTACTTCCCAGTATTCTTCCGGGTTGAACGCGCGAATTTCACGTTCACGCTCCACCACCAGTTTCACGGCAACCGATTGCACGCGACCTGCGGACAGACCACGAGCAATCTTGGCCCACAACAGTGGCGAAACCATGTAACCCACCACGCGGTCGAGGAAGCGACGCGCCTGCTGAGCGTTAACCCGATCAATGTCCAGCTCGCCCGGCTGGGAGAAGGCTTCCTGAATCGCCTTCTTGGTGATTTCGTTGAACACCACGCGCTTGTAGCGGCTGTCATCACCACCGATGGCTTCGCGCAGGTGCCAGGCAATGGCTTCCCCCTCGCGATCCAAGTCCGTTGCGAGATAGATGGTGTCAGCATCCTTGGCGAGCCGGCGCAGCTCTTCGATGACTTTCTCCTTGCCCGGGAGGATCTCGTACTTGGCTTTCCAGCCATGGTCCGGATCAACCCCCATGCGCGAGACCAGCTGCTTGCGCGCTTTCTCTTTCGGCGACAGCGCCGGCACTTCACCTGCAGCGGCCTTGCCGCGCTTGGCGGCAGGCTCTTTGCTGGCGCTAGCCGAACCGCTGGTGGGCAGGTCTCGGATATGGCCGATACTCGACTTCACCACGTATTGGTTACCCAGATACTTGTTGATGGTCTTGGCCTTAGCCGGGGATTCCACAATGACCAGCGATTTGCCCATGGATCAGAAAATTCCTGAATTCTAGAAGTGAAAGGCGGTTGGCGCCTGACGCGGCACCGCTATATATAGTGGCAACAAGGTGAGGTCAAGCGCAGGGTTCTGCGCGCTCTCAGCTTATGGCCTTGAAAAAAGGCTCGGTTCAGCCTGCACCAAAGCAAAGCGCGGGACCTGTTCGCCGTCAACTTCGACCGACTCCAGGAACATGCTCAAGGGACGCACCCAAAAGCCGTAATCGCCATACAGTGCTTGGTAAAACACCACTTCTTCTTCGGTCTCGGAATGCCGCGCAACGCTGAAAACGCGGTACTGCGGCCCCTTGTAATGCTGATAGAGCCCAGGTTCGACTTTCATGCTTTGGCCCTCTCACAACGCTCATAAAAATAAAGACAAAAAATCTTCGGAAAAACAAAAACCGGGGCACTTGGCCCCGGCTTCCCTCAACGAGACGCTTAAACGCGTTCGAAGACGGTGGCAATGCCCTGGCCGAGGCCAATGCACATGGTCGACACACCGAAGGTGCCGCCATTTTGCTTCATCACATTGAGCAAGGTGCCGGAGATACGCGCACCGGAACAACCGAATGGGTGACCCAGGGCGATCGCGCCGCCGTGCAGGTTAACCTTCTCGTTCATCTTGTCGAGTACTTTCAAATCTTTCAGTACAGGCAAGGCCTGTGCGGCGAAAGCTTCGTTGAGCTCGAAGAAGTCGATATCGGCAATGCTCAGACCCGCGCGCTTCAGTGCTTTTTGTGTAGCCGGTACTGGACCATAGCCCATGATCGCCGGATCCACACCCGCCACTGCCATCGAACGGATCACCGCCATTGGCGCAATGCCCAGGTCCTGAGCACGCTGCGCCGACATCACGATCATGCACGAAGCACCATCAGTGATCTGCGACGAAGTACCCGCCGTCACGGTGCCGCCCTTTGGATTGAAGGCCGGCTTCAACGCCGCCAGGCTTTCCAGGGTAGTTTCCGGACGAATGGTTTCGTCGTAGTCAAACAGTTTCAGGAAACCGTTCTCGTCATAGCCCTGCATCGGGATGATTTCGTCTTTGAACTTGCCTTCCAGGGTCGCTTTATGGGCGAGCTGGTGGGAGCGCACGCCGAAGGCATCCTGCTGCTCACGGGTGATGCCGTGCATCTTGCCGAGCATTTCTGCGGTCAAACCCATCATGCCCGAGGCTTTTGCCGCGTACAGCGACATGTGCGGGTTCGGATCGACACCGTGCATCATGCTCACGTGACCCATATGCTCGACGCCGCCCACCACGAAAACGTCACCGTTACCGGTCATGATCGCTTGCGCAGCAGTGTGCAGGGCACTCATGGACGAGCCACACAGACGGCTGACGGTCTGGCCGGCAGCGGTGTGCGGGATCTGGGTCATCAGGGACGCCATGCGGGCGATGTTCCAGCCCTGCTCCAGGGTCTGGTTCACGCAGCCCCAGATGACGTCTTCGACTTCGCTCGGATCGACCTTGACGTTACGTTCCAGCAGTTTGCTGATCAGGTGCGCCGACATGTCTTCGGCGCGGGTGTTGCGGTGCATGCCGCCCTTGGAGCGGCCCATCGGAGTACGACCGAAGTCGACAATCACGACGTCTCTTGGATTCAAGCTCATAAATATTCTCGCTCTAGTCGATTGGGCGCTTAACCGAAGAAGCTCTGGCCGTTTTTGGCCATCTCGCGCAGCTTCTCAGTCGGGTGGTACAGCGCGCCCAAATCAGCGTACTGGTCAGCCAGGGCAACGAACGCTGCCACACCGATCGAATCGATGTAGCGCAGCGCGCCGCCACGGAATGGAGGGAAACCAATACCGTAGACCAGACCCATGTCGGCTTCGGCGGCGGTTTCGACAATGCCGTCTTCCAGGCAACGCACGGTTTCCATGCACAGCGGGATCATCATCCAGTTGATGATGTCTTCGTCAGACACTTCACGCTGTTCAAAGACGATTGGCTTGAGCACTTCGAGTACCGACGGATCGGCGACTTTCTTCTGCTTGCCCTTCTTGTCGGTCTCGTAGGCGTAGAAGCCCTTGCCGTTCTTCTGACCCAGGCGCTTGGCTTCGTAGAGCACGTCGATGGCCGAACGACGGTCATCCTTCATGCGGTCCGGGAAGCCTTCAGCCATCACGTCACGACCGTGGTGGCCGGTGTCGATGCCGACCACGTCCATCAGGTATGCCGGGCCCATTGGCCAGCCGAATTTTTCCATGATCTTGTCGATACGGACGAAGTCCACGCCGGCGCTGACCAGCTTGGCGAAACCGCCGAAGTACGGGAACAGCACGCGGTTGACCAGGAAGCCCGGGCAGTCGTTGACGACGATCGGGTTCTTGCCCATTTTCTTGGCGTAGGCAACGGTGGTGGCAACGGCCAGTTCGCTGGACTTCTCGCCACGAATCACTTCCACCAGCGGCATCATGTGCACCGGGTTGAAGAAGTGCATGCCGACGAAGTTTTCCGGACGCTTGAGGGCCTTGGCCAGCAAGGTGATGGAAATGGTCGAGGTGTTGGATGCGAGGATGGTGTCCTCTTTGACCTTGTCTTCGACTTCGGCCAATACGGCTTGCTTGACCTTAGGGTTCTCAACGACCGCTTCAACCACCAGATCCACGTGACCGAAGTCACCGTAGGACAGGGTCGGACGAATGCCGTTCAGTACTTCAGCCATTTTGGCCGGGGTCATGCGACCTTTATCAACGCGGCCCGACCAGCAGCTTGGCGGCTTCAGCCAGACCCTGCTCGATACCGTGCTCGTTGATGTCCTTCATCAGGATCGGCGTGCCTTTGGAGGCCGACTGATAAGCGATACCGCCACCCATGATGCCGGCGCCGAGTACGGCAGCCTGCTTCACGTCTTTGGCGATTTCGTCGTAGGCCTTGGCTTTTTTCTTCAGTTCCTGATCGTTCAGGAACAGACCGATCAAGCTCTGCGCGGCAGAGGTCTTGGCCAGTTTGACGAAACCTGCGGCTTCAACTTCCAGCGCTTTGTCGCGACCGAAGTTCGCGGCTTTCTGGATGGTCTTGATCGCTTCAACCGGCGCCGGGTAGTTCGGGCCCGCTTGACCAGCCACAAAACCTTTGGCGGTTTCGAAAGCCATCATTTGCTCGATGGCGTTCAGCTTGAGCTTTTCCAGCTTCGGCTGACGCTTGGCCTTGAAATCGAACTCGCCTGCGATGACGCGCTTGATCAGCTCCAGGGCCGCTTCCTGCAGTTTCTCTGGAGCGACCACAGCGTCGACTGCGCCGACTTTCAGCGCGTCTTCAGGACGGTTTTCCTTGCCAGCGGCAATCCACTCGATGGCGTTGTCGGCACCGATGATGCGCGGCAGGCGAACAGTACCGCCGAAGCCTGGGTAGATGCCCAGTTTGACTTCCGGCAGACCGATCTTGGCCTTGGTGGACATGACGCGGTAGTCCGCCGCCAGGCACATTTCCAGACCACCACCCAAAGCGATGCCGTTGATCGCGGCTACGGTCGGGACATTGAGGTCTTCGAAATCGCTGAAAATCCTGTTGGCTTCGAGGTTGCCTGCAACAAGCTCTGCATCAGGCAGCTTGAAGTTCTCGACAAATTCGGTGATGTCGGCGCCGACGATGAACACGTCCTTGCCACTGCTGACGATCACACCCTTGATCGAAGCATCTGCCTTGATGGTGTCTACGGCCTGACGCAATTCGTTCAGGGTTAGACGGTTGAACTTGTTGACGGACTCACCCTTGAGATCGAATTTCAATTCGACGATGCCACTTTCAAGAGCCTTAACCGTGATGGCTTTACCTTCGTAAATCATCAACTGATCTCCACGATATGGAAGCTGAACAGTACACGTCGGACGCTGACGTTCTGGCTCGGCATGGACGTTACCGTCGATGCTAACGCCATTCCACCAGGCACACCCGCCAACGCGATAGTCGGGATTCTGTAGGAGCTGTCTGTAATACAAACGCTCAATTCATACGCCCGTTTGATTTGGGTACGCCACCTTCACGGAATTTCCGACAATTGTCAATCGCCCAAAATGCGGGTTTAAACACGACTTTACGGTCACTTCCGTACCACGAAGATCTGCAACATGCGGGTGCATGTGCAGCTATTCATAGAATCAATTGTTAGAAACGTCGCCCTAATTCGCGGCAGACCCGATTTTCACCGGCTACGCTTGAGGCATCTTGAAAGTAAAAAAACAGGAGCGCCATCAGCGAACGCTTGACGCAAGCACGGCACCACGCCTCGGCGGACGTGATGGTTTGAACAGTTTACCGGCCTGCCTGGCCAGTCTCAGCCCGATGATTATGTCGGGTTTTTTATGCCCAGGCGAAAGGCAACTCCCATACAAGCACTCAGGCCAGGGCTTTGAGTACGCTGGCAATTTCCTGCAAAACACTCGCCTCGCCCTTCTCGCCCCAATACAAGGCAATCATTTGTTTGTCTGCTTCAATCTTGTAGACGTTAGCGGGCAATTTCCCGAAATGAACCAGCAAGGACTCATCCTGACAAACTTCTCGCCACTGATTGACCCACACACCCGGCGCCGTCTGCCAGTAGCTCCAGCAATCGGGTCGGGAGCTACGGCGCGGCCGATGGTATTGCGCACACGGATTCGGCGCGTCCTGACCGAGCCAGTGCGGCCATTCCTGTGGCGCCAACTGCATGGCCAGGCCAATGCGACGGGCCTCCATGCGCAGGTTCATCCGCCCGCTCTGGCCACGGGACGGACGCAGCCACGCCAAAGGGCTGAGGACCACCGCCAGGATTGACACCACTATCCAGACCGTCATATCTGTACTCCCGATTCTTGATGGGCGCATTGATCCACGTCGGAACCAATCCGCTTGAAACCAGCCATACTTACCGTTATCGCAATCCTCAGGAGGAGCACCTCATGCCCTACCACCACATCCTGGTCGCCGTAGATCTAACCGAAGAGTGCGATCCTGTGATTCACCGCGCCCGCGAATTATCGGTCAGCAACGGCGCCAAACTGTCCCTGGTTCACATTGTCGAACCGATGGCCATGGCCTTTGGTGGTGACGTGCCGATGGACCTGTCGCAATTGCAGCAGCAACAGTTCGATCAGGCCAAGGAGCGACTTCATCGATTGATCCTCAAGTACCCTGAACTGACTCAGGAGTGCAGCCACCTGACTTACGGCCAGCCCCGACAGGAAATCCATCACCTGGCCAAGGAGCAGACCTGCGACCTGATCGTCGTCGGCAGCCACGGCCGCCACGGCCCTGGCGCTGCTGCTGGGCTCCACCGCCAATGACGTGCTGCACGGTGCGCCCTGCGATGTGCTGGCCGTGCGCCTGATCAAAAGCTGACAACACGGACAATGTGGGAGCGGGCTTGCTCGCGAAGACGGTGTATCAGTCAGCATATTTGTTGAATGTTAAGCAGCCTTCGCGAGCAAGCCCGCTCCCACATTGGATCTATGCCAGCTCAGTAGATCGTATTCCATATGAAAAGCCCGGCGTTCATCACTGAACGCCGGGCTTTTTCATTGCAGGATCAATCAGGCATCCAGCTCGGCCCAACGCTCCACCAATACATCCAGCTCAGCCTGCAATTGCTCGACCTGAGCGATCACCTTGGCAGTCTCCGCAGCCGGGCGCTGATAGAAACCGGCATCAGCCATTTCGGCTTGCACCGCAGCAATCTGCTGTTCCTTGGCGTCGATGTCACCCGGCAATGCTTCCAGCTCGCGCTGCAGCTTGTAGCTGAGTTTCTTCTTGGCCACCGGCGCGTCTACTGCCGCTACGGGCGCAGGTGCGGCAGCGACCACTGCAGAGTTCAGCTCGGCCTTGCCGGATTTGTTCTCGGTCACGCCCAACAGGCGCGGCGAGCCGCCCTGACGCAGCCAGTCCTGGTAGCCACCGACGTACTCGCGCACCTTGCCTTCACCTTCGAAGACCAGCGTGCTGGTGACCACGTTGTCGAGGAATGCCCGGTCGTGGCTGACCATCAGCACAGTACCGTTGAAGGTCAGCAGGACCTCTTCCAGCAGCTCGAGGGTTTCCACATCGAGGTCGTTGGTCGGTTCGTCGAGGACCAGCAAGTTAGCCGGTTTGCTGAACAGCTTGGCCAGCAACAGACGAGCACGCTCGCCACCCGACAACGCCTTGACCGGCGTACGGGCACGCTGCGGGCTGAACAGGAAGTCGCCGAGGTAGCTCAACACGTGGCGGCTCTGACCGTCGATGTCGATGAAATCACGACCTTCAGCGACGTTGTCGATCACGGTCTTTTCCAGGTCCAACTGATGGCGCAACTGGTCGAAATAGGCCACGTCGATCCGGGTGCCCTCTTCAACCGTGCCGCTGGTTGGCTGCAAACCGCTGAGCATGAGCTTCAGCAACGTGGTTTTGCCGGTACCGTTGGCGCCCAGCAGACCGATACGGTCGCCACGCTGCAAGACCATGGAGAAATCCTTGATCAGGAACGGGCCATCCGGGTGAGCGAAGCTCACGTTCTCGAGGACCATTACCTGCTTGCCGGACTTGTCAGCGGTATCCAGCTGAATGTTGGCCTTGCCGGTGCGCTCACGACGCTCGCTACGCTCGACGCGCAACGCCTTGAGGGCGCGAACGCGACCTTCGTTACGGGTACGACGAGCCTTGATGCCCTGGCGGATCCAGACTTCTTCCTGGGCCAGTTTCTTGTCGAACAACGCGTTGGCGGTCTCTTCAGCCGCCAGCGTGGCTTCCTTGTGAACGAGGAAGCTGGCGTAGTCGCCGTTCCAGTCGATCAGGCCGCCGCGATCCAGTTCCAGGATGCGGGTAGCAAGGTTTTGCAGGAAGGAACGGTCGTGCGTGATGAACAGCACGGCGCCCTGGAAATCTTTCAACGCCTCTTCCAGCCAGGCGATGGCACCGATGTCCAGGTGGTTGGTCGGTTCGTCGAGCAGCAACAGATCCGGTTCGGACACCAGGGCCTGAGCCAGCAGGACGCGACGACGCCAGCCGCCGGACAACTCGGCGAGGGTCTTGTCGGCTGGCAATTGCAGGCGGCTGAGAGTGCTGTCGACCAATTGCTGCAAACGCCAGCCATCACGGGCTTCGAGGTCATGCTGGACATGCATCAGCTTGTCCAGGTCGGCGTCGGTGACGATGTTCTGGCTCAGGTGGTGGTACTGCGCGAGCAACTCGCCCACACCGTCCAGACCTTCGGCCACCACGTCGAACACGGTCCGCTCGTCGGCCACCGGCAGTTCTTGCGGCAATTCGCCGATCTTGAGGCCTGGTGCGCGCCAAACGGAGCCGTCATCAGGCTTCTGATCGCCTTTGACGAGCTTCATCATGCTGGACTTGCCAGTGCCGTTGCGGCCGATGATGCACACCCGCTCACCACGGGCGATCTGCCAGGACACCTTGTCCAACAACGGCATAGCGCCGAAAGCAAGGGACACATCGCTGAATTTGAGCAGGGTCATGAGCTTCTCCAAAAACCGGGCGCGCATTCTACCTGACTTGGGGCTTCAGAAGGCCGGCATTTTCATCTTCGAAGCACTCTGCACCACAATTGTTGCGAACTTGTGCCGACAGGCCGGCAAAGCTTTCGCCGGTTACTGGCAAAAGGCTAAGCTACAGGCAATCAGTGCTGGCACCTGCTGGCACTTGTCATGATTTCTCTGCCCGGATGTCTCATGCGCAGTCGCCTTTTCAGCTTTTTATCTTGTCTGCTTCTCTCGGCCACTGCCGTTCAGTCCGCCCAGGCCGTGGACCTGTCCACCCAGCGCCAGTATTACGATGAGGCCAAGCGTGCCTTGGCCAAGGGTGATACCGGCCCGTATTTTCGCTACGGCCAGGCCCTCAGCGATTACCCGCTGGAGCCGTACCTGGCCTATGACGAACTGACCGCGCGCCTGAAAACCGCGAGCAACGCCGAAATCGAGAAGTTTCTCGCCGAGCACGGCGACCTGCCCCAGGCCAACTGGATGAAACTGCGCTGGTTGCGCTGGCTGGCGGATCGTGGCGAATGGGCGACCTTCGTCAAGTATTACGACCCCAAGCTCAACTTCACTGAGCTGGACTGCCTCAATGCCCAGTACCAGATCAGCCACAACCTGAAGTCCGAAGGCTACGCCAATACCGAAAAGCTCTGGCTGACCGGCAAGTCCCAGCCAGCCGCGTGTGACGCGCTATTCACGCAATGGGCCGCCGAAGGCCAACTGACCGAGAAAAAACGCTGGGAGCGGGTCAAGCTGGCGGCTCAGGCACGTAACTACGCACTGGCCAGCAGCCTGACCAATGGCCTGAGCACCCTCGCCCCACGCGGCCGGTTGCTGGTCGACGTCGCGCAGAAACCCGAACTGCTCAGCCAGCCTTCACGCTTTACCCCGGCCGACGAGGCCATGTCTGATGTGGTCAGCCTTGGCCTGCGGCGCCTGGCGCGCCAGGACCCGGACAAGGCGATGGACCTGCTCGACAGCTATGCCAGCAGCATGCACTTCTCCCGCGACGAAAAAGTCGCCATTGCCCGGGAAATCGGCCTCACCCTGGCCCGACGTTTCGACAGTCGCGCCCTCGACGTGATGACCAAGTACGACCCGGAGCTGCGCGACAACACCGTGTCCGAATGGCGCCTGCGCCTGTTGCTGCGCCTGGCACGCTGGGACGACGCGTATCAACTGACCCGTCGCTTGCCGCAAGACCTCGCCACCACCAACCGCTGGCGCTACTGGCAGGCCCGCAGCCTCGAACTGGCCCAGCCGCAAAACCCGGAAGCCCAAACCCTGTACAAAAACCTCGCTCGCGAGCGTGACTTCTACGGATTCCTGGCCGCTGACCGTTCCAAATCGGCTTACTCGCTGACCAACAAACCGCTGGTGCTGAGCCAGACACTGGTCAATAAGGTCCGCAATACGCCGGGCGTGCGCCGCGCGCTGGAGTTCCACGCTCGCGGGCAGATCGTCGATGGCCGTCGCGAGTGGTATCACGTCAGCCGCCACTTCAGCCGTGACGAAATGGTTGCCCAAGCCAAACTGGCCTACGACCTGAAATGGTACTTCCCGGCCATCCGCACCATCAGTCAGGCGCAATACTGGGACGACCTGGATATCCGCTTCCCGATGGCCCACCGCGACACACTCGTGCGTGAAGCCAAGGTCCGTGGCCTGCATTCGAGCTGGGTGTTCGCCATCACCCGCCAGGAAAGCGCCTTCATGGACGACGCCCGCTCCGGCGTCGGCGCCAGCGGCCTGATGCAGTTAATGCCGGGCACCGCCAAGGAAACCGCGCGCAAGTTCAGCATTCCCCTGGCCTCGCCGCAGCAAGTGCTCGACCCGGACAAAAACATTCAGCTCGGCGCCGCTTACCTGAGCCAGGTTCACAGCCAGTTCAATGGCAACCGCGTGCTCGCTTCGGCAGCCTACAACGCCGGCCCCGGCCGCGTGCGCCAATGGTTGCGCGGTGCCGATCACTTGAGCTTCGACGTCTGGGTGGAAAGCATCCCGTTCGACGAAACCCGCCAGTACGTGCAGAACGTGTTGTCCTACTCGGTGATCTACGGCCAGAAGCTCAACTCGCCACAGCCGCTGGTGGACTGGCATGAGCGGTACTTTGATGATCAGTAACAGCGGCAAGCGTTAAGCCACACGCTGCAAGCGGTTCAATTGGGATCGCAAGAAAAATGCCCGCATCTCTCGATGCGGGCATTTTTATGGGCGTCGCCTTTCGCAGGCGCCAGGCATGCCGGGCGCTTAGTGGCTGACCGAATCGGTCGAGACGTCTCGCCCATCGTTGAACTGCAACGCCGCCAGCCGTGCATACAGCGCATTGCTGGCGATCAGCTCCTGATGGGTGCCCACTGCGACGAGCTTGCCCTGGTCCATCACTGCGATCCGGTCGGCGTTCTTTACCGTGGCCAACCGATGAGCGATGACCAGCGTGGTGCGGTTCTTCATCAGGCTCGGCAAGGCTTGCTGGATCAGGTGTTCGCTCTGGGCATCAAGGGCGCTGGTGGCTTCGTCCAGCAGCAAAATCGGCGCATCCACCAGCAACGCACGAGCAATGGCCAGGCGTTGACGCTGACCACCCGAAAGGCCGAGACCGCCGTCACCCAGGTGAGTCTGGTAGCCGTCGGGCATTTTTTCGATGAAGTCGTGGGCGTAGGCAATCTTCGCCGCGTCCTTGACCTGCTCCAGCGTCGCGGTCGGGTTGCCGTAGCGGATGTTCTCTTCGACACTGCCAAAAAACAACGCAGGGCTTTGCGAAACCAAGGCAAAACAGCGGCGCAGGTCCAGCGGATCGAGTTGGGTCAACGGCACGCCATCGATCAGAATTGCGCCTTCGGCCGGATCGTAGAAACGCAGCAACAGGTCATAGACCGTCGACTTGCCCGCGCCCGAAGGCCCGACCAGTGCCAGGGTTTCACCGGCCTTGATGCTCAAGCTCAAACCGTCGACGGCATAGCTTTCAGGACGCGAGGGATAGGAAAACCGCACAGCCTGCAACTGCAACTCACCACGCACCCGCTCAGGCAAGGTCACAAGACCGGTTGCCGGCGGCTGAATGATGTTTTCCGAACGCAACAGTTCGGCAATCCGCTCGGCCGCGCCGGCCGCTCGCTGCAACTCACCGATCACTTCGCTCAGGGTCCCGAAGGCGCTGCCAACGATCAGGCTGTAGAAGACGAACGCCGCCAGTTCGCCACCGGAGATCCGCCCGGCGATCACGTCCATGCCGCCGACCCAGAGCATCACCCCGACCGCACCGAGCACCAGCATGATCACCAGCGTAATCAGCCACGCGCGCTGGACGATGCGCTTGCGTGCAGTGTTGAACGCCTCTTCCACCGTGACCGCGAAACGCTGCTCGTCCTGCACCTGATGGTTGTAAGCCTGCACGGTCTTGATCTGGCCAAGGGTTTCGGAGACGTAGCTGCCGACATCGGCAATCCGGTCCTGGCTCAAGCGCGACAGGCCGCGCACCCGCCGGCCGAAAATCAGAATCGGCGCCAGCACCAGCGGCAATGCCACCACCACGATGCTGGTGAGTTTGGGGTTGGTGATGAACAGCAGGACAATCCCGCCGATCACCATCAGGGCATTGCGCAAGAACAGCGACAGCGAGGAGCCGATGACCGATTGCAGCAACGTGGTGTCGGCGGTCAGGCGCGACTGGATTTCGGAGCTGCGGTTGTTCTCGTAAAAACCCGGATGCAGGTAGATCAGGTGGTTGAACACCTGACGACGAATGTCCGCCACGCAGCGCTCGCCGATCCATGACACCAGATAGAACCGCGCAAATGTGCCGATGGCCAGGCCCAGCACCAGCAGCATGAACAGGCCAATGGACTGGTTCAGCAGGTGCGGCGACTGGGTCATGAAACCCTGATCCACCAACAGGCGAATGCCCTGCCCCATGGACAAGGTGATGCCGGCCGTGACGATCAGGGCCAGCAAGGCACCCAGCGCCGGCCAACGGTAGGGCGCAATGAAATGACTGGCCAGGCGAATGGCGCGACGGTGACGGGCAGAAAGCATCAGGATCATCCGGTAGAACACTCTGAAAGATTCAAACGTGATCAAGCCTGCATCGCTCAACCCGCGGTAAATCACAATGAGTCAGGTTAATTATGACCACTGACACTAGAGCCTAGATGTTAATGGTCTAAAGTCCGACTGGCAGGGCACCAGGATTTCTGGTGGACTGAAGAAGACGTCATGGAGCAGGCCCGCAACTGTCACAGCCTGTTCATGTGGCGCATTTAAAGTAACAGCACCCCCTGATGAGGAGACAGGCCATGTCCTTGCAACACCGCAGCGATGACAAGATTCAAGTGATCCGCACTCAGCCGCACCAGTCTCTGGGGTGCGCCATTATCGACGCTCAAGGGCGCGAAGTACCGATCACTGAAGACATGATCCGGAACGCGTGCCGCGAACTGGAACAGCGATTGGTCAAGCCTGCCGAACAAAAGTGATATAGCCACCGTCTTCTTGACCCGGCCCTGATTGGCCGGGTTTTTTATGGGCGCTTGTCCGCAAGTGCTCGCGATTGGGCCAACTCGATTTTCAGACAGTCGAAGCACCCAAGGCCGCCACGATCTGCTGCAACTCAGGTGAATCCCCGTCAATCCGCACCTTCAACCCGTCGATCTCGCGGCGCTCCGGGTAATGCTTGCGCAGCAGGTCGAAGGCCTTGCGCTGCTCGGCGCCGCTCACCACCAGGCTACGGCGGAAGTCCGCATCGTCGCGGCGCGGGTCGTACACCGCACGGCAAATCATCGCCAGTGCCCAGGCCGGATCGCTGCTGGCGTTCAAGTGAACCTGGGCCAGCCAGGGTGCCGGCAACAACGAATCCAGGCTGACGCGAGGGGCCTGACCGAGGAACTGGCAAAACGCCTGATAGATCTGCGCCGTACCGCGCTGTTTGCCATCGAGGCTGTACCCGGCGATGTGCGGCGTGGCGATCACGCAGAGTTCGGCCAGGCCGATATCGACACTCGGCTCGCCTTCCCAGACATCCAGCACCGCTTGCAGGTCTTCGCGCTCCAGCAATACTTCGCGCAGGGCAGTATTGTCCACTACCGGCCCGCGGCTGGCGTTGATCAGCCACGCGCCCGGCTTGAGCTGGTTCAAACGCGGCTTGTCGAACAGGTGCCAGGTCGGCGAGTCACCGGTTTTGCTCAGCGGCGTGTGCAGGCTGATGACATCGCATTGCTCGATGATCTGTTGCAGGCTGACGTAGCCGTCGTTTTCCGCACGCTGACGTGGCGGATCGCAGACCAGCACATTCCAGCCCAGGCCACGCAAGACCTTGACCAGCCGCCCACCGACTTCACCGGCACCGACTACGCCGTAGGTGCGCTGAAGCAATTCGACGCCTTCGATTTCCGCCAGTGTCAGCAGGCTGCCCAGAACGTAGTCGACCACGCCTCGTGCATTGCAACCCGGCGCGCTGGACCAGGTGATGCCGGCCTCCTGGAAGTAATCCAGGTCCAGGTGATCCGTGCCAATGGTGCAGGTGCCGACAAAACGCACCTTGCTGCCTTCAAGCAACGTGCGGTCGACGTTCGTCACCGAACGCACCAGCAACACGTCGGCCTGCTCGACCGTCGCGCGGTCAATGGAACGCCCCGGCACACGGCGGATTTCGCCGAAACCTTCGAAGAAGGCATCGAGCAACGGAATATTTTCGTCGGCAACAATCAGCATGGCAGGCTCCTTTCGCGGAGCCGCAGTGTAGGCGTTGTGCAGCGTAATGGGCCAGCGGTGCGTCATTGCGTCGCTTACAAATCCCCAACACGGGAATTTTCCTGACCACTGTGTCAACGCGTAGAATGCGCCGCCCCGCGCATCACCTTTCCCTGGACACTTTGCTTGTGAATTCCGTAACTCAATGCCCCGCCGACCTCTCCCCCACCCGCCCGGACAAGGTTCGCCTGGAGCTCAAGGGCCTGCTCAACCTGGCCTTTCCCATCATGATTGCGCAACTGGCCACCACGGCCATGGGCTTCGTCGATGCGGTGATGGCCGGCCGGGTCAGCCCGCGGGACCTGGCCGCCGTGGCGCTGGGCAACTCGATCTGGATCCCGATCTACCTGCTGATGTCCGGCATTCTGCTGGGGACCACCCCCAAAATCGCCCAACGCTTTGGCGGTGACAAACACACAGAGATCGGGCCGCTGGTGCGCCAGGCATTGTGGCTGGCGCTCTGTGTCGGATTGATCGCCAGCGGCCTGCTGCTCAGCGCCGAGCCCATCCTGCACTGGATGAAAGTCGATCCACAATTGATCGAACCCAGCATGGGTTACCTGCAAGGTATCGCCTTCGGCTTCCCGGGCATTGCCTTCTACTACGTGTTTCGTTGCTACAGCGATGGCATGGGCCGCACACGTCCGAGCATGGTCATTGGCCTGTGCGGCCTGCTGCTCAACATCCCGCTGAACTATGCGCTGATCTATGGCCATTTCGGCCTGCCGGCCCTCGGCGGCGTCGGTTGCGGCTGGGCCAGCGGTATCGTCATGTGGTTCATGGCGCTGAGCATGGCCGGTTGGACCCGTTGGGCGCCCTTCTATGCCCGCACCCGGGTGCTGGTGCGTTTCGATCGCCCGCAGTGGGCCGTGATCAAACGCCTGATCGGCATCGGCCTGCCAATCGGCATCGCGGTGTTCGCCGAGTCCAGCATCTTCGCCGTCATCGCCCTGCTGATCGGCAGCCTCGGGTCGACCGTCGTGGCCGGGCACCAGATCGCCCTGAACATCAGCTCGCTGCTGTTCATGATTCCGTATTCCCTGGGGATGGCGGTTACCGTACGGGTCGGTCAGGCGCTGGGGGCCGGCGACCCTTATCAGGCGCGCTTTGCGGCGAAGGTCGGGCTGGGCGCGGCGCTGGTGTTTGCCGCGTTCTCGGCAAGCCTGATTCTGCTTCTACGCGAGCCGATCGCCTCGATCTACACCGCCGACAAGACCGTGATCCAGATCGCTTCGATGCTGATTGTGTATGCCGCGCTGTACCAGTTCTCCGATGCTATCCAGGTGATCTGTGCAGGCGCCCTGCGCGGCTACCAGGACACGCGGGTGACGATGATCCTGACGCTGTTCGCCTACTGGGGGATTGGTTTGCCGGTGGGTTACGTGCTGGGGCTGACCGACTGGTTCGGCCCGGCCAGCGGCCCGAGCGGGCTGTGGGAAGGTTTGATCGCGGGCTTGAGCTGCGCGGCGCTGATGCTGTCGATTCGACTGACACGCAGTGCGCGCAAGCGGATTCGCCTCAGTCAGCGGACGCGTTAATCGACCGTAAAAAAGAAGGCCTGCCTATGCAGGCCTTCTTTTTGAGGTCCATTAATCGGACTTCTTGCGAATCCAGTACAGGTAGGTGCCGGACTCTTCACGCTGCTCGACCAGCTCATGGTCCAGGAACACGCAAAACTTGGGGATGTCGCGACGGGTCGAAGGGTCCGTGGCGATCACCTTGAGCAGACCGCCGGGCGGCAGGTCGCGGATGTGCTGGTGCAGCATCATCACCGGCTCCGGGCAATTGAGCCCGGTGGCGTCGAGGGTGCCGTCAACCGGCGTGTCGATCAGTTCACTCATGATTCACTCCTGAAACTGGCCGGCATTGTCGCGCAATGCCGGGGCTCTTAACAGATCGTACAGCCCGCAACTGTGGCGAGGGAGCTTGCTCCCGCTCGGCGGCGAAGCCGTCGCAAAACCTGTGCACGCAGTTTGCGTGCCTGTTGATACTGAGTTGCTGGTATCAGGGCTGCTTCGCAGCCCAGCGGGAGCAAGCTCCCTCGCCACAGAGACCAACGCCTACACCATGGTTCAGCGCTTTTTAGGCTTACTTACATCATGCCGGCGCAAGTGGCAGGTCACTTCTTCGCGGTCGTGGTACAGCTGCTTGCAGCCGATGTCGACCTTGATGCCGCGCTCCTTGAAACCGTCGGCAATGCGCTCCAGCAGGCGCTTCACTTCAGCGTAGCGCTGCTTCATCGGCAACTTCAGGTTGACCACCGCCTCGCGGCAATGACCTTCGCCGATCCACTCTTCCAGCATCGCGGCGTTACGCGCCGGCTTCTCGACGATGTCGCAGACCATCCAGTCCACCGGCTGCCTGGGCTTGAAGGTAAAACCGTCAGCCATCAAGTGCTGCACCAGGCCGGTGTCCATCAGGCTCTCGGCCATCGGGCCGTTGTCGATGGCGGTCACCAGCATGCCTCGGTTGACCAGTTGCCAGGTCCAGCCACCGGGGGCCGCGCCCAGGTCGACGCCGGTCATGTCGCTGTGCAGGCGCTCGTCCCACTGGTCGCGAGGGATGAAATGGTGCCACGCCTCTTCCAGCTTGAGGGTCGAACGGCTAGGCGCTTCGCGGGGGAACTTCAGACGCGGAATGCCCATCGGCCACATCGCCGAGTTGTTGGCCTCGGCCAGGCCCATGAACACTTCGCGACCGCTTTTGAAGGTCAGCAGCAAACGCGGCTTGTTGGCGTCTTCCACCAGTTTGCCGGCCGCCATCAGCGCCTTGCGCAGGTGGACTTCGAATTTCTTGCAGAAGTTCGACAGCTCTTTGCCGTCGTTGGTATCAACCATTTCCAGCCACAGGCTGCCGCATGTCGGGAAGTCTGCAATGTGGGCCAGGATCACACTGATGCGATCGGTTTCCGGCAGGTCGATGAACATGCCCCGCGCCCATTGCCGCGGGAAGATCAGTTCGGCAAACCGCTGGCCGCGCATCAGGCGTTCGGCGCCGTTTTCTTCGGTGCAGACAAACTCAGCGCAGGCGCTGCTGGTCTTGGCCTTGGCATAACCGGCCACATTCAACCGCGCGGCGTGCTCGGAAATTTCCGAGCAGACTTCGCCTTCGAAGCCGGGCCGGCAATGCATAAATAGGATGTTCATTCTTACTCCTGGGCAGATGGCGAGACATTCAGCCACTGCGCGATGCCCAGGCTTGCGTTGAAGCAAAGCCTGTCACGAAAACCGGCGCATGATAGCCGAGTTCGCACCCTTGAACTTGTCTATAGAGTCCAGTTATTAGCCAGCTACTTAAAACAGGGCTAGGTTTAAAGCTCTGCCCGCCCCGTCAGTCCGTAGCCGTGCGGACTTAAAGGAGTCATTTCAATGCCGTCCCTCGATAGCCTGAAAACCCTTAAAACCTTACAAATCGACGACAAGACCTACCACTACTTCAGCCTGCCGGAAGCCGCCAGGCACCTGGGCGATCTGGACACGCTGCCGATGTCGCTCAAAGTCCTGCTGGAAAACCTGCTGCGCTGGGAAGACGAGAAAACCGTCACCGGCGCCGACCTCAAGGCCCTCGCCGCCTGGCTCAAGGAGCGCCGTTCCGACCGCGAGATTCAATACCGCCCGGCGCGGGTGCTGATGCAGGATTTCACCGGCGTGCCCGCCGTGGTCGACCTCGCGGCCATGCGCGCCGCCATGGCCAAGGCCGGTGGCGATCCGCAGCGCATCAATCCGTTGTCCCCGGTGGACCTGGTGATCGACCACTCGGTGATGGTCGACAAGTTCGCCAGCAGCACCGCTTTCACGCAGAACGTCGACATCGAAATGCAGCGCAACGGCGAGCGTTACGCCTTTCTGCGCTGGGGCCAGAGCGCCTTCGACAACTTCAGCGTCGTGCCACCGGGCACCGGCATCTGCCATCAGGTCAACCTGGAATACCTGGGCCGCACGGTCTGGACCAAGGACGAAGATGGCCGCACCTATGCCTTCCCGGACACACTGGTGGGCACCGACTCCCACACCACCATGATCAACGGCCTCGGCGTACTCGGCTGGGGCGTGGGCGGCATCGAGGCAGAAGCGGCGATGCTCGGCCAACCGGTGTCGATGCTGATCCCTGAAGTGATCGGCTTCAAGCTCACCGGCAAACTCAAGGAAGGCATCACCGCCACCGACCTGGTGCTGACCGTCACCCAGATGCTGCGCAAGAAAGGCGTGGTCGGCAAATTCGTCGAGTTCTACGGTGACGGCCTCGCCGAGTTGCCGCTGGCGGACCGCGCGACCATCGCCAACATGGCCCCGGAATATGGCGCCACCTGCGGATTTTTCCCGGTGGACGACGTCACGCTGGAGTACCTGCGCCTGTCCGGTCGCCCAACCGCAACCGTGAAACTGGTCGAGGCCTACAGCAAGGCCCAGGGCCTGTGGCGCCTGCCGGGCAAGGAACCGGTGTTCACCGACAGCCTGGCGCTGGACATGGGCAGCGTCGAAGCCAGCCTTGCCGGACCGAAGCGCCCACAAGACCGGGTGTCACTGCCGAATGTCGCTCAGGCGTTCACTGACTTCCTCGGCCTGCAGGTCAAGCCCACCCGCCCCACCAGCAAGGAAGAAGGCCGCCTTGAAAGCGAAGGTGGCGGCGGGGTTGCCGTCGGCAATGCCGATCTCATCGGCGAAACGGACTACGAGTATGAAGGCCAGACCTATCGCCTGAAAAACGGTGCCGTGGTGATTGCCGCCATTACCTCTTGCACCAACACCTCCAACCCGAGCGTGATGATGGCTGCCGGGCTGGTGGCGAAAAAAGCCGTGGAGAAAGGCCTCAAACGCAAACCCTGGGTGAAGAGTTCTCTGGCGCCTGGCTCCAAAGTGGTCACCGACTACTACAAGGCCGCCGGCCTGACCCAGTATCTGGATCAACTGGGGTTTTCCTTGGTCGGCTACGGCTGCACCACCTGCATCGGTAACTCCGGGCCGTTGCTGGAGCCCATCGAGAAAGCCATTCAAAGCTGCGACCTGACCGTCGCCTCGGTGCTGTCCGGCAACCGCAACTTCGAAGGCCGCGTGCATCCCCTGGTGAAAACCAACTGGCTCGCGTCCCCGCCGCTGGTTGTCGCTTATGCCTTGGCCGGCAGCGTGCGGCTGGACATCAGCAGCGAGCCCCTCGGTATCGGCAGCGACGGCAACCCTGTCTATTTGCGCGATATCTGGCCCAGCAGCAAGGAGATCGCCGACGCCGTGGCGCAAGTCGACACCGCCATGTTCCACAAGGAATACGCCGAGGTGTTTGCCGGTGACGCACAGTGGCAAGCGATTGAAGTGCCGCAAGCGGCGACATACGTGTGGCAGAAGGACTCGACCTACATCCAGCATCCGCCGTTTTTCGACGACATCGCCGGCCCGCTGCCGGTGATCAAGGATGTGAGCGGTGCCCGGGTACTGGCCCTGCTGGGTGACTCGGTGACCACCGACCACATTTCCCCCGCCGGCAACATCAAGGCTGACAGCCCCGCCGGACGTTACCTGCGCGAGCAGGGTGTGGAACCGCGCGACTTCAACTCCTACGGCTCACGCCGTGGCAACCACGAAGTGATGATGCGCGGTACCTTCGCCAACATCCGTATTCGCAACGAAATGCTCGGTGGCGAAGAAGGTGGCAACACGATCTATATTCCGACCGACGAGAAACTGCCGATCTACGACGCCGCCATGCGTTACCAGGCATCGGGCACGCCGCTGGTGGTGATCGCCGGCCAGGAATATGGCACCGGCTCCAGCCGCGACTGGGCCGCCAAGGGCACCAACCTGCTGGGGGTCAAAGCGGTGATCGCCGAGAGCTTCGAACGGATTCACCGCTCCAACCTGGTGGGCATGGGCGTGCTGCCGTTGCAGTTCAAACTCGACCAGAACCGCAAGAGCCTGAACCTGACCGGCAAGGAAACCCTGAGCATTCAGGGCCTGACCGGGGTCGAGTTGACGCCGCGCATGAACCTGCCACTGGTGATCACCCGGGAGGACGGCAGCCGCGAGAAAATCGAGGTGCTGTGCCGCATCGATACGCTCAACGAAGTCGAATACTTCAAGGCCGGAGGGATTCTGCATTACGTGCTGCGACAGTTGATTGCGTCCTGACTTTACACGGAAAAAAACACCGCCTTCGGGCGGTGTTTTCTTGTTGGGCTGTCCTACAAGACACATGCCGTTATAATCATGCCCCGCGATTCGCCTCGACGGCGATGCTTCCCTGCTTTTACGCAAAACCCCGCACCACAAGGATTCTCGAATGCCCGCACTGCCATGGACCTATCTGGCACTCCTCTGCATCGGCTACGGCTGGGCGCTCATCTATGGCCAACTGGGTTGGCTGGCGGCAATTCCCGTCGCACTGCTGGTGGGTGCCGGCATTGCCGTACGCCAGCAGCAACACCCTTATGCCCGCTATTTCGGCCACGCGCTGTTCGTGGTCCTGGCGCTCGCGCTGGCCATGCACTGGCTGCCCGGTTTCTACAATGGTCGCGCCATCGCCCCGCAACGTTTCACCGACGATGCCGTGCCGTTTTCCATGTACCTGAATCAGGACAAACCGCTGATTGGCTTTTGGCTGTTGCTGGCCTGCCCATGGATTGTCGGCCGTCGCTCCCTGCGCCTGTCATTGTCTGCCACCGCGATGGCGCTGACCCTGAGCGTCATTGCCGTCCTGGGCGGTGCGATGCTGCTGGGCATGATCGGCTGGGCCCCCAAATGGCCCGACCAGGCCTGGCTCTGGGTGCTGAACAATGTGTTGTTGGTGACGCTGGTCGAGGAAACGCTGTTTCGCGGTTACATCCAGGGTGGCTTGAGCCGCCACTGGAAACACCTGCGCCATGGCGAACACCTGGCCCTGCTGTGCGCCGCCCTGCTGTTCGGCCTCGTTCACGCGGGCGCTGGCTGGCAATGGGTGCTCTTGGCAAGCATTGCCGGGGTCGGCTATGGTCTGGCGTACCGCTTTGGCGGCCTAAGCGCAGCCATCGCCACCCACTTTGGCTTGAACCTGCTGCACTTCGGTCTGTTTACCTACCCGATGCTGGCCCGATAATTTTTCACTCTACCGGCGCTGAAGGCCTCACGGCCGAGATCAGCTCCGCCACCGTTCAGGATGAACAACGTGCCCCTCCCCAGTCTGATTTGCCCTTCACCGCCTACGTTAATCACCGCCCGACGCCAAGCGCGCCAGTGAGACACCGCGCTCAAATATTGAAAAATTATTTCAATATATTCATGTCGCCGCCGACAACCTTTCAAAGCCTTGCGGATTGAAAAAGCCATGCGTAATAACCAGCCCATAACACAACGCGAACGGACCTTCCCGGCTCAGCAACGGTTGATCTCGACAACCGACGCAAAAGGCGTGATCACTTACTGCAACGACGCTTTCGTCGAAATCAGCGGGTTTTCTCGTGAGGACCTGATCCGTGCGCCGCACAACCTGGTTCGTCACCCCGACGTCCCGGCTGCGGTCTTCGCGCACATGTGGGGCACATTGAAACAAGGCTTGCCATGGATGGGCATTGTCAAGAATCGCTGCAAGACCGGTGACCACTACTGGGTTAACGCCTACGTGACACCGGTGTTCGACGGCAACCAGGTGATCGGTTACGAGTCGGTGCGGGTCAAGCCCACCGCCGAGCAGATCCGCCGCGCCGAAGCACTCTACCAACGCATCAACCAGGGCAAGTCCGCCATTCCAAAAACCGATAAATGGCTGCCCGTGCTTCAAGACTGGCTGCCGTTCATTCTGGTCAGCCAACTGAGCTTCATGATCGGCGCCTCCCTGAATTCCCATTGGGGGTTCGCCCTGGCCGCCGGCCTTTCCGTGCCGCTGGGCCTGATGGGCCTGAGCTGGCAACAACGCGGCCTCAAACGCCTGCTGCGCCTGGCCGAGCAGACCACTTCCGACCCGCTGATCGCCCAGATGTACACCGACAGCCGTGGCGCTCAGGCGCGTCTGGAAATGTCCATTCTCAGCCAGGAAGCACGCCTCAAAACCTGCCTGACCCGTCTGCAGGACACCGCCGAACACCTGACCGAGCAAGCGAAACAGTCCGATACCCTGGCGCACAACAGCTCCAACGGCCTGGAGCGTCAGCGCGTCGAGACCGAGCAAGTGGCCACCGCCGTCAACCAGATGGCCGCCACCACTCAGGAAGTCGCCAGCCACGTGCAGCGCACCGCCGACGCCACTCAGGAAGCCAATCGCCTGACTGGTCGCGGCCGCGACATTGCCGGTGAAACCCGCGAAGCCATTCAGCGCCTGTCGGAAGTGGTCGGTGAAACCGGCCTGACCGTGACCCAACTGGCCAAGGACAGCGACGAAATCGGCGGCGTGGTCGATGTGATCAAAGGCATCGCCGACCAGACCAACCTGCTGGCCCTCAACGCCGCCATCGAAGCGGCCCGCGCCGGTGAAATGGGCCGGGGTTTTGCGGTGGTTGCCGACGAAGTCCGGCAATTGGCGCAACGCACCAGCGAATCCACCGGGCAGATCCACACCCTGATCGCCAAGCTCCAGCAAACCGCCAGCTCTGCGGTGCAAACCATGGAAGCCGGCCATCGTCAGGCCGAAGAAGGCGTAGCGCGCGTGCTTGAAGCCGACCAGGCATTGGTGGGCATCAGCGAAGCGGTGGCCAACATCACCGACATGACCACCCAGATCGCCGCCGCGACCGAGGAGCAAAGCTCGGTGGCCGAGGAAATCAGCCGCAACATCAGCACCATCGCCGCCCTCGCCGACCAGACCTCGGAACAGGCCCAGCACTCGGCAAAACTGAGTGAAGAACTGACCCGCACGGCCCACACGCAGTACTCGTTGGTGGAACGCTTTAACCGCTGACTGGTGCCAGGGGTTGATACCTGGACTGCAACTTCAAGATCTACCCATCACCCCAGCCCTCTCCCAAATAGGGAGAGGGGAAAGGGAGCCGATCTCTGGCGCTTTCAACGCCTGAGTTCAACTCGAAATCGCAGGTTGCAGTTTCTCCTACAAACAACGCGATCAGCCCCCTCACCCTCTGGGAGAGGGCTGGCCCTGAAGAAATGCAGCCACTTTCTGCGCCGCAACCGCCAAATGTTGATCATGGTTAAAACCGGACGCCTTCAATGGCTTCAAATCATGATCCCCCGCCACCAGCCAGATCACTTCAATGCTCGGGGATAGACTGTACCCCTCGACCGCCTCCCGATTGCCCAACGCATCCCGCTCACCCTGAACGATCAACGTCGGCGTCTTCAACCCGGCCAAGTGCTCGACCCGAGGTTTCTCCGGCTTGCCCACCGCATAGAACGGATAGCCCAGACACACCAACCTGTCGGCACCCAGCTCATCCGCCAGCAAACTGGCCATGCGCCCACCCATGGACTTGCCGCCGATGGCCAGACGCCCAGTGACATGGCGTCGCACCTGGGCGTACACCTCGCGCCAGCATTCGAGCAGTTTCGGGGCCGGGTTGGGCGGACGCTTGCCACCGTCCAGACGTCGTTGCGCCATGTACGGGAACTCGAAACGCAGCACGTTGACGCCTTGTACGGCAAGGCGTGCGGCGATGTCGCTCATGAAGCCGCTGTCCATCGGCGCGCCCGCGCCATGGGCAAGAATCAAGGTCACAGGCGTGGCCGAAACCGCCGACGAAGCTTCATCCCACAGCCATCCGTGATCCTGCACGCACTGCGCCCATTGATCCCCGTCAATACTGGCATTGTGCTCTTTGTCCATGCTTGCCTCGCTTTTTAGTCTGCCTATAACTCCAGGCGAAGGAAGCGTCTTGCCTCGCGCAAGCGCGCATTGATTTCGCCTGAACCGTGGATGGGGAACCATGAACACTTCTGTAAGTACCGCCTATAACTACAAGGTGGTCCGCCAATTCGCCATTATGACGGTGGTGTGGGGCATCGTCGGCATGGGGCTCGGGGTTTTTCTCGCTGCTCAATTGGTCTGGCCCGAACTCAACTTCAACCTGCCGTGGACCAGCTTCGGTCGCCTGCGCCCGCTGCACACCAACGCGGTGATCTTCGCGTTCGGTGGTTGCGCACTGTTCGCCTGCTCCTTCTACTCCGTGCAACGCACCTGTCAGGCCCAGCTGTTCGCGCCGAAAATCGCCGCGTTCACCTTCTGGGGCTGGCAACTGGTGATCCTGCTGGCGGCCATCAGCCTGCCACTGGGCTACACCAGCACCAAGGAATACGCCGAACTGGAATGGCCGATCGACATTCTGATCACCATCGTCTGGGTCGCCTACGCCATCGTGTTCTTCGGCACGCTGATGAAGCGCAAGACCAAGCACATCTACGTGGGCAACTGGTTCTTCGGCGCGTTCATCATCACCGTGGCGATTCTGCACATCGTCAACAACCTGGAACTGCCGGTCAGCCTGACCAAGTCCTACTCGGTGTACGCCGGTGCGACCGACGCCATGGTTCAGTGGTGGTACGGCCATAACGCGGTAGGTTTCTTCCTCACTGCCGGCTTCCTGGGGATGATGTACTACTTCGTGCCGAAACAGGCCGAACGTCCGGTGTATTCGTATCGCCTGTCGATCGTGCACTTCTGGGCACTGATCACCCTGTACATCTGGGCCGGCCCGCACCACTTGCACTACACCGCGCTGCCCGACTGGGGCCCAGTCGCTGGGCATGGTGATGTCGCTGGTACTGCTGGCACCAAGCTGGGGCGGCATGATCAACGGCATGATGACGCTCTCGGGGGCCTGGCATAAGTTGCGCAGCGACCCGATCCTGCGCTTCCTGGTCGTCTCCCTGGCGTTCTACGGCATGTCGACCTTCGAAGGCCCGATGATGGCCATCAAGACCGTCAACGCCCTCTCCCACTACACCGACTGGACCATCGGCCACGTACACGCCGGCGCTTTGGGTTGGGTCGCGATGATTTCGATCGGTGCGCTGTATCACATGATCCCGAAAATCTTCGGTCGCCCGCAGATGCACAGCATCGGCCTGATCAACGCGCACTTCTGGCTCGCGACCATCGGCACCGTGCTCTACATCGCCTCGATGTGGGTCAACGGTATCGCCCAAGGCCTGATGTGGCGCGCAGTCAACGAAGACGGCACCCTGACCTACTCCTTCGTCGAAACCCTGGTGGCCAGCCACCCAGGCTTCGTCGTGCGGCTGATAGGCGGTGCGATCTTCCTCACCGGCATGTTGCTGATGGCCTACAACGTCTGGCGCACCGTGCAGTCCGCCAAGCCCGCTGAAGTCGCCGCCGCTGCGCAGATGGCCTGAGGAGTCCCGCCATGAGACACGAAACAATTGAAAAAAACGTCGGCCTGCTGATGCTGCTGATGGTCTTCGCCGTCAGCATCGGCGGCCTGACCCAGATCGTTCCGCTGTTCTTCCAGGACGTCACCAACAAGCCGGTCGAGGGCATGAAGCCCTACACCGCCTTGCAACTGGAAGGCCGTGACATCTACATCCGCGAAGGTTGCGTGGGTTGCCATACCCAAATGATCCGCCCGTTCCGCGCCGAGACCGAACGCTACGGCCACTACTCGGTTGCCGGTGAAAGCGTCTGGGACCACCCGCACCTGTGGGGTTCCAAGCGTACCGGTCCGGACCTGGCCCGTGTGGGCGCACGCTACTCGGACGACTGGCACCGTGCTCACCTGTTCAACCCGCGCAACGTCGTGCCGGAATCGAAAATGCCCGCCTACCCATGGCTGGTCACCCGGCCGCTGGACAGCAGCCTGACCGAAACCAAGATCCGGGCCATGCGCACCCTCGGCGTGCCGTACACCGATGCCGACATCGAGGGCGCCACGGCCTCGCTCAAGGGCAAGACCGAAATGGACGCGCTGGTCGCCTACCTGCAAGTGCTCGGCACCGTTATCAAGAGCAAGAGGTGAGCCATGGGTTTTGAACTCAGTACTGGAATGATCCGTGGCCTGGGCACGCTGGTGGTGATGATCGCCTTCATCGGCCTGTCGATATGGGTCTTCAATGCCAAACGCAACCCGGAGTTCGCCCAGGCACGGCTGCTGCCGTTCGCCGACGAACCGTTGCCCGGCGCCGCCGGGACTCAACCTGATGACTCGCAATCCCAAGAGCCTGCAACAAGGAGCATTCGGCCATGACCACCTTCTGGAGTACGTGGATCTGCGTACTGACCATTGGCAGCCTGATCGGCCTGACCTGGCTGCTGGTCGGCACCCGCAAGGGCGAGACCAAGGGCAGCGTCGACCAGACCATGGGCCACAGCTTCGACGGCATCGAGGAGTACGACAACCCATTGCCACAATGGTGGTTCATGCTGTTCGCCGGCACGCTGGTGTTTTCCGTCGGTTACCTGATCCTCTATCCGGGCCTGGGTAACTGGAAAGGCATCCTGCCTGGCTATGAAAACGGCTGGACCGGCGTGCATGAATGGGAAAAGGAAATGGCCAAGGCCGACGCCAAGTTTGGGCCGATCTTCGCCAAATTCTCAGCCATGTCCGTAGAAGAAGTTGCTAAAGACCCGCAAGCGTTGAAAATGGGCGGCCGCCTGTTTGCTTCCAACTGCTCGGTCTGCCACGGCTCGGATGCCAAGGGCGCGTTCGGCTTCCCGAACCTGGCCGACAGCAGCTGGCGCTGGGGCGGCAGTGCCGACACCATCAAGGCCACCATCATGGGCGGGCGCGTTGCGGCGATGCCGGCCTGGGGTGATGCACTCGGTGAAACCGGCGTGAAAAACGTCGCGGCCTATGTTCGTCACAGTCTGGCCGGCCTGCCACTGCCAGCCGACAACGACGCCGACCTGCAAGCCGGGCAACAGACGTTCAGCACCACCTGCGCGGCCTGTCACGGCCCAGCGGGCCAGGGCCTGGAAATCATGGGCGCTCCCAACCTGACCAAACCGGCAGCGTTCATCTACGGCACCAGCCTGGCGCAGTTGCAACAGACTATCCGCCATGGTCGCCAAGGCCATATGCCCGCACAAAGTGAACTGCTCGGCGCCGACAAAGTGCAACTGTTGGCCGCTTACGTGTACAGCCTGTCGCAAGGCGCTTCCGCCAAACCTGCACAGGCTCAGGCCAAAAACGAGTAAATCCTCAGCGCTTCACTGCCGCATCCGCTCGGATGCGGCAGTTCCCTGCCTCTGCGCGACCAAGTGTCGCACCCTCCGATGGTCCGCCTTTCAACTCTCAAGTTTCGGGTCTAAGCTTGCCCGGAAGCGGACTGGTAACAGCCGGTCACAGGCCACGCGTATCCGAAGCGTTCGACGATTGTGCAGGGTGACAGGCCGCAAAGGCTGGTAGATACCGGCTGTCGCGCAAATTGCCATCCGTCACCTGCCCTCCTCGTTTGAACACACCCAGTTACAACTGACCCGACCCCCTCGCCTTTTTCGTCCGCCGGGACATTTTGCCACAGGGCAATTTTGTCCCTACGCGGCGCATGGAAAGGCCGCAGAATCAGCTTTTGAAAGCATTGACCCAGGTCATGGCGCGTTGCAATGACCCCCCGCTTTCTCCATACTTGCGGCCGATTTTTATCCCTAATAAAACACCCAAACCGTGGAACCTTAGAATGAGCACAGCAATCAGTCCGACTGCTTATAACTATAAGGTAGTCCGCCAGTTCGCCATCATGACGGTGGTCTGGGGGATCCTTGGCATGGGGCTCGGTGTCTTCATCGCCTCGCAACTGGTCTGGCCGGAATTGAATTTCGGCCTGCCATGGACGAGCTTTGGACGCCTGCGCCCACTGCACACCAACCTGGTGATTTTCGCCTTCGGTGGTTGTGCATTGTTTGCCACTTCTTACTACGTCGTGCAGCGAACCTGCCAAACGCGACTGATTTCCGACAGCCTCGCGGCCTTCACCTTCTGGGGATGGCAAGCGGTGATTATCGGCGCGATCATTACCTTGCCGCTGGGTTACACCACCACCAAGGAATACGCGGAACTGGAATGGCCCCTGGCTATCCTGCTGGCTATCGTCTGGGTCACCTACGGTCTGGTGTTCTTCGGCACCATCACCAAGCGCAAGACCAAGCACATCTACGTGGGCAACTGGTTCTACGGCGCCTTCATCGTCGTGACGGCGATGCTGCACATCGTCAACCACGCCTCGCTGCCGGTCACGTTCTTCAAGTCCTACTCGGCCTACGCCGGTGCGACTGACGCAATGATCCAGTGGTGGTACGGCCACAACGCGGTAGGTTTCTTCCTGACCACCGGCTTCCTGGGGATGATGTACTACTTCGTTCCGAAGCAGGCCGAGCGTCCGATCTACTCGTATCGCCTGTCGATCGTGCACTTCTGGGCACTGATCACCCTGTACATCTGGGCCGGCCCGCACCACCTGCACTACACCGCACTGCCGGACTGGGCTCAGTCGCTGGGCATGGCGATGTCGATCATCCTGCTGGCACCGAGCTGGGGCGGCATGATCAACGGCATGATGACCCTGTCGGGCGCCTGGCATAAGCTGCGCACCGACCCGATCCTGCGTTTCCTGGTCGTGTCCCTGGCGTTCTACGGCATGTCGACCTTCGAAGGCCCGATGATGGCCATCAAGACCGTCAACTCGCTGTCGCACTACACCGACTGGACCATCGGCCACGTACACGCCGGTGCCTTGGGCTGGGTTGCGATGATTTCGATCGGCGCCCTGTACCACATGATCCCGAAAATCTTCGGCCGCCCGCAGATGCACAGCATCGGCCTGATCAACACCCACTTCTGGCTCGCGACCATCGGCACCGTGCTCTACATCGCTTCGATGTGGGTCAACGGCATCACCCAGGGCCTGATGTGGCGTGCAATCAACGACGACGGCACCCTGACCTACTCGTTCGTTGAAGCGCTGCAAGCCAGCCACCCTGGTTTCATCGTTCGCGCCCTGGGCGGTGCGTTCTTCGCCAGCGGCATGCTGTTCATGGCCTACAACGTGTTCCGTACCGTTCGCGCCTCGAACCCGGCTGAAGCCGAAGCCGCCGCCAAGATTGCTGTAGTTGGAGCTCACTGATGAAGCATGAAGCAGTCGAGAAGAATATTGGCCTGCTGGCCTTCTTCATGGTCATCGCCGTCAGCGTCGGCGGCCTGACCCAGATCGTTCCGCTGTTTTTCCAGGACGTCACCAACAAGCCGGTCGAAGGCATGAAGCCTCGCACCGCCCTTGAACTGGAAGGCCGCGACATTTACATCGCCAACGGTTGTGTCGGCTGCCACTCGCAGATGATCCGTCCGTTCCGCGCTGAAACCGAACGTTACGGCCACTACTCGGTAGCTGGTGAAAGCGTCTGGGACCACCCGTTCCTGTGGGGTTCCAAGCGTACCGGTCCGGACCTGGCCCGTGTCGGCGGTCGTTACTCCGATGACTGGCAGCGTGCGCACTTGTACAACCCGCGCAACGTAGTGCCTGAGTCGAAAATGCCGGCGTACCCGTTCCTCGTGGAAAACAAGCTCGACGGCAAGGACACCGCGAAGAAAATGGAAGTCTTGCGCACGCTCGGCGTTCCTTACACCGACGAAGACATCGCCGGTGCCAAGGATGCCGTGAAGGGCAAAACCGAAATGGACGCGCTGGTGGCCTATCTGCAAGGCCTGGGCACCATCATCAAAAGCAAACGGTGATTTAGATGGATATCGGGATGATTCGTGGCCTGGGCACCGTCGTCGTGATGGTGGCCTTTATCGGTCTGGCGTTGTGGGTGTTCAGCCCCAAGCGCAAGTCGGAGTTTGAAGACGCGACCTTGCTGCCTTTCGCGGATGATCCCGAAGCCATCAAGCACGTCGAGCAAGCTTCTAGGAGTAACAAAGAATGACTACGTTCTGGAGTCTGTACGTCACAGTCCTCAGTCTGGGTACCATCTTCGCCCTGACCTGGCTGCTGCTGTCGACCCGCAAGGGCCAGCGCGCCGAACAGACAGACGAGACGGTTGGCCACTCCTTCGACGGGATCGAGGAGTACGACAACCCACTGCCGAAATGGTGGTTCATGCTGTTCGTCGGCACCATCGTGTTCGCCCTCGGCTACCTGGTGCTCTACCCGGGCCTGGGTAACTGGAAAGGCCTGCTGCCGGGTTATGCCTACCTGGATAACGACAAGAAAGTCGAGTTTGCCAACAAGGAATCCGGCTGGACGGGCGTTCACGAGTGGGAAAAGGAAATGGCCAAGTCGGACGCCAAGTTCGGCCCGATCTTCGCCAAATTCGCTTCCATGCCGATTGAAGAAGTCGCCAAGGACCCGCAAGCCCTGAAGATGGGTGGCCGCCTGTTCGCCTCCAACTGCTCGGTTTGCCACGGTTCCGACGCCAAAGGCGCTTATGGCTTCCCTAACCTGACCGACGCCGACTGGCGCTGGGGCGGCGAACCGGAAACCATCAAGGCCACCATCATGGGCGGTCGCCACGCCATCATGCCGGCATGGCTCGACATCCTGAAGGAACAAGGCGTCAGCGACGTAGCCGCTTACGTACTGAGCAACCTTGATGGCCGCAAACTGCCAGAAGGCGCGAAGGCCGACCCGGTCAATGGCCAGAAGCTGTTTGCCGCCAACTGCGCGGTCTGCCACGGTCCGGAAGGCAAAGGCACCCCAGCGATGGGCGCACCTAACCTGACGCACCCGGCAGCGTTCATCTACGGTTCGAGCTTCGCTCAACTGCAGCAGACCATCCGTTACGGCCGTCAGGGCCAGATGCCTGCGCAAGAACAGATGCAAGGCAACGACAAGGTTCACCTGCTGGCCGCTTACGTCTACAGCCTCTCCCACGGTGAGAAAGCTGCCGACGCCGAGTAAGGCAGACGCCTGAAGCAACACCCGAACGGCCCCGCCAGTGAGAACTGGCGGGGCCGTTTTCATTTCAGGCTTACCTCAGGATAGGGATAACCTTGTCGACTTTGCGACTGGGCCAGTTACTGTTTCGAACAACACTGACCGACAACGACTTTTTGTCAGCGGAGAAACTGGTAATCAAGTAGGTTTGCTGAGAAGCAGACCCGCTCATGAATACCGGCACATCACCAAAATACTTCCGCTTGTCCCAATCAAAGTAAGTCCCCGCGCCCCAATGATCATGCCCACCAAAAGCGGCCGTCACCTTGTATTTCTCAATCATCTGCCGGAATCTCGAAATCTGCTCGTCCCCACCGTCCCACAAGTAAACCTTGTGCATATTGAGAATGATGACTTTGCCCTGCTCGCGAGCCCTCTTTAAATCCTGCTCCAACCAGTCGAGTGCCGAGGTGATTTCAAACACTGTCGACGCAAGCGGATTTCCAGCGGTAAATCTCACCGTGTAAGTCGGCTCATTATTCAACTGAACCATGTGCACATCACCGTAACTTTTCGAATAGGCGAGGCTGCCATAGTAAACCGTTCCAAGACCGGAACTTCTCGCCGCCAGATCCATGGAGCCGACCTTCCCCCAGTAGCGATCCTTAAGATCATTGACACTTCCAGCTGCACAGTTATTCAGGAAACAGTCATCCACATTATTGGCATAGTCATGATTGCCCAAGCCGTAGTCATAAAGCCCCTCCAACTTATCCTCAAAGACCGACTTCATGTATGAGCGCTCGCCACCATGACCGAAGGCGGTTATGTCACCGTTAATCATCACCGGTATACCGGCCGCACCACCATTGAGTTTCCTGAAGCTCGATATATCGGAATACTGCAAGCCGATCAGCTCTTTTGAGCGCGCCTCCTTGTTTGGATCAGGGAGACCCTCATCAGTCAGATCGCTCCAGGGGTATTGCGAGTCCGACACAAACACCATGTGGTGCGGTGTCCCCACTGACGAAGCTCCATAGACCCCGGGAACAACCAGCAGCAATGAAAGACACGCCAACAGTTTGCTTTTCTCATATAACTTCATAGAAATCCATTTCCATCAATATTTAACAGCAACCCAACGACAGCTGCAAAATATACCGCCAACCGGCAATTAACAAACCATCAGCTTCCACAGATCAACAGAAGATATTTCCAGCACTTCCTGACACTTATAAGTTTAAAAAAAACACGCCCTGTTCATTCCAACTTATACGAACGTAAAGACCGGGAAAGGCATGTAGCAGAAAACCCAAATTCGTTACACCCCTTGCGGGCGCACTGTCGCCCCCCTTGCTGGGCGGGGAGCTATACTCAACAAGTCAATTGACCTGCATCATGATTTGTTACATTTGCTACACCATCCACGATTTTTCCCCAACGCGACCAAAGGTCGCACCCTTGCCCTAGAGCGACAGGCGTATCATTACGCCACTGCAACACCCCTTTTTGACCGCGGTCGGCACGTACTGACCGAGGCATTTTTCCACTGCCGTGGGATGCAATAGATGAGCAACCAGATTCCGGTACACGACGTCACCCCCCCATCCAAGAACGCGAACAACAGCGTCGACCTTTACGCCTCTCGGGAAAAAATCTACACCCGCGCCTTCACCGGCCTGTTTCGCAACCTGCGGATGATGGGCGGCGCCGGGTTGTTTCTGCTGTATTTCGGCACGGTCTGGCTTAACTGGGGCGGCCATCAGGCCGTCTGGTGGAACCTGCCGGAGCGCAAATTCTTCATTTTCGGCGCGACCTTCTGGCCGCAGGATTTCATCCTGCTCTCGGGCCTGCTGATCATCAGTGCCTTCGGTCTGTTCTTCATTACGGTGTATGCCGGACGCGTCTGGTGCGGCTATACCTGCCCGCAAAGTGTCTGGACCTGGATTTTCATGTGGTGCGAAAAGGTCACCGAAGGCGACCGCAACCAGCGCATCAAGCTCGACAAGGCGCCGATGAGCGCCAACAAATTCCTGCGCAAGTTCAGCAAGCACAGCTTGTGGCTGCTGATCGGTTTCGTCACCGGCATGACCTTCGTCGGCTACTTCTCGCCGATTCGCGAACTGGTGATCGACTTCTTCACCGGGCAAGCCGATGGCTGGTCGTACTTCTGGGTCGGTTTCTTCACCTTCGCCACGTATGGCAACGCCGGTTGGTTGCGCGAACAAGTCTGCATCTACATGTGCCCTTATGCGCGCTTCCAGAGCGTGATGTTCGACAAGGACACCCTGATCGTCTCCTACGACCCGCGTCGCGGCGAAAGCCGTGGCCCGCGCAAGAAAGGCGCCGACTACAAGGCCCAGGGCCTGGGCGACTGCATCGACTGCACCATGTGCGTCCAGGTGTGCCCGACCGGTATCGACATCCGCGACGGCTTGCAGATCGAGTGCATCGGCTGCGCCGCGTGTATTGATGCCTGCGACAGCATCATGGACAAAATGGAGTACCCGCGCGGGCTCATCAGCTACACCACCGAACACAACCTGTCCGGGCAGAAAACCCATAAACTGCGCCCGCGCCTGGTGGGTTACGCCCTGGTGCTGCTGGCGATGATCAGCTTGTTGATTACCGCGTTCTTCATGCGTTCGCTGGTGGGTTTCGACGTCAGTAAGGACCGCGTGCTGTACCGCGAGAACGCCGAAGGCCGGATCGAAAACGTCTACAGCCTCAAAGTCATGAACAAAGACCAGCACGACCACACTTACTTGCTCGAAGCCTCCGGCCTGCCGGACCTCAAGCTGCAAGGCAAGCGAGAAATCAAAGTCGCCGCCGGGGAGATTTTCAGCATGCCGGTCGAGTTGTCGAGCGCACCGGAACAACTGCCGTCGAGTACCAACGAGGTGAAATTCATCCTCAAGGATGCCGATGACGACAGCGTCCACGTTGAAGCCAAGAGCCGATTCATCGGCCCACAAATCCGTTGAGAGAGATCATCATGCCCGCAGCAACTGCCATCAGCCCTTGGTACAAGCACCTTTGGCCCTGGATCATCATCGGGATCCTGGCCTGCTCGGTGACCCTGACCTTGTCCATGGTGACAATCGCCGTGAACAACCCGGACAACCTGGTCAACGACAATTACTACGAGGCCGGCAAAGGCATCAACCGCTCGCTGGACCGTGAACTGCTGGCCCAGACCCTGCAATTGCGCGCCAAGGTCCACCTGGACGAACTCACCGGTGAAGTCGAACTGCACCTGACCGGCAACAGCATGCCCGCGACCCTGGAACTGAACCTGATCTCGCCGACCCAGCCGGAGAAGGATCGCAAGATCGCCCTGGCCCTTAGCGGCACCGAACAGGGCCGCTACGTGGGCCAACTGGGCGACAAGGTCGAGGGCCGTCGTTTCGTCGAGCTGCTGGGCAGCCAGGACGACCACGTGTGGCGCATGTTTGAAGAAGAACAAGTCAGCCACGACAAGAACCTGCTGCTCGGTGATGAACCGCTGCAGGGTGCGGAAGACCTGAAAAAATAATCACCTTCAGAAGCCCCCTCACCCTAACCCTCTCCCTCAGGAGAGGGGACTGATCTCGAGCGCTTGCATGCTTTGTGTATGGCAGTGACGATATCGGCGACTGAACCTGTTTTTCCGGCTCACATCAATCGGCTCCCTCTCCCTCTGGGAGAGGGCTGGGGTGAGGGCAAGCGGACCACCCAAATACAAGGGTTCACCCCCTCAACGATGCCATGACCACGCCAACGCCCTGCTACCACTGCGCCCTGCCCGTCCCGGCCGGCAGCCGGTTCACCGCCGTCGTACTCGGCGACACCCGCGAGCTCTGCTGCCCGGGCTGCCAGGCCGTGGCCGAAGCCATCGTCGCAGGCGGGCTTGAGCACTATTACAGCCACCGCAGCGAAGCCTCGGCCAACCCCGAAGCCTTGCCGGTGCAACTGATGGACGAGTTGGCGCTGTACGACCGCGCCGACGTCCAGCAACCCTTTGTCCGTCACGACGGCGACCTCGCCGAAGCCACGCTGCTGATGGAAGGCATCAGTTGCGCCGCCTGCGGCTGGCTGATCGAGAAACACCTGCGCAGCCTGCCGGCCGTGGCCGAGGCGCGACTGAACCTGTCCAACCATCGCCTGCATGTGCGCTGGGCCGACAGCCAGTTGCAGCTGAGCCAGGTGCTCAACGAACTGCGCCACATCGGCTACGCCGCCCACCCTTATCAAGCCGACCGCGCCAGTGAACAACTGGCCAGTGAAAACCGCCTGGCCCTGCGCCAGCTCGGCCTTGCCGGGCTGCTGTGGTTTCAGGCGATGATGGCGACCATGGCCACCTGGCCCGAATTCAACATCGACCTCAGCCCCGAGCTGCACACCATCCTGCGCTGGGTCGCGCTGTTCCTCACCACGCCTATCGTGTTCTACAGCTGCGCGCCATTTTTCAAGGGTGCCATGCGCGACCTGCGCACCCGCCACCTGACCATGGACGTGTCGGTTTCCCTGGCGATTGGCGGCGCTTATCTCGCCGGCATCTGGACTTCAATCACCGGAGTCGGCGAGCTGTATTTCGACGCCGTGGGCATGTTCGCCCTGTTCCTGTTGGCCGGCCGGTATCTGGAACGCCGTGCCCGCGAGCGCACTGCGGCCGCCACCGCGCAGCTTGTAAATCTATTGCCGGCGTCATGCCTGCGCCTCAGCGCAGACGGCCAGAGCGAGCGGATCCTGCTCAGTGAATTGCGCCAGGGTGACTGCGTGCTGGTCCATCCCGGCGCCATCCTCCCGGCCGACGGCAAGATTCTCGACGGTCAGTCGAGCATCGACGAATCCCTGCTGACCGGCGAGTACCTGCCTCAACCTCGGGCAGTGGGCGATGCGGTCACCGCCGGCACCCTGAACGTCGAAGGCGCACTGACCGTCGAAGTGCTGGCGCTGGGTCAGGACACTCGCCTGTCAGCCATCGTCCGCTTGCTCGACCGCGCCCAAGCTGAAAAACCGCGGCTGGCCGAAATCGCCGACCGCGCTGCGCAATGGTTTTTGCTGCTGTCGCTGATTGCCGCAGCGGCCATCGGCTTGCTGTGGTGGGAACTGGATTCGTCCCGTGCATTCTGGATCGTCCTCGCGATGCTGGTCGCGACCTGCCCTTGCGCACTGTCGCTGGCGACACCGACCGCGCTGACCGCCGCCACCGGCACCCTGCACAAACTCGGCCTGCTACTGACCCGCGGGCACGTGCTCGAAGGCCTGAACCAGATCGACACGGTGATTTTCGACAAGACCGGCACTCTCACCGAAGGGCGCCTGGCCTTGCGCTCAATTCGCCCGCTGGGCGCGCTCGACAGCGATCAGTGCCTGGGGCTGGCCGCCGCGCTGGAAAACCGCTCCGAACACCCGATTGCCCGCGCCTTTGGCCGGGCGCCCGTGGCGGCCGAAGAAGTGCTCAGCTCACCGGGGCTGGGCCTCGAGGGCCTCGTCGGCGAACAGCGCTTGCGCATCGGTCAGCCGGCGTTTGTCTGCGCACTCAGCGGCTGCGCCGTACCACCAATGCCGGACGAAGCCGGGCAATGGCTGCTGCTGGGCGACAACGCTGGCGCGCTGGCATGGTTCGTACTCGATGACCGTCTGCGTGCCGATGCCCCTGCCCTGCTGGCGGCGTGCAAAGCACGCGGCTGGCGCACGCTGTTGTTGTCCGGCGACAGCTCGCCGATGGTGGCCAGCGTTGCCCTTGAGCTGGGCATTGACGAGGCCCGTGGCGGCTTGCGGCCGGACGACAAGTTGCAGGTCTTGTGGCAGTTGCATAAGGAAGGTCGCAAGGTGTTGATGCTCGGCGACGGAGTCAACGACGTGCCGGTACTGGCCGCCGCCGATATCAGCGTCGCCATGGGTTCAGCCACCGACCTTGCGAAAACCAGCGCCGACGCCGTCCTGCTGTCCAACCGCCTCGACGCCCTGGTGCAAGCCTTCAGCCTGGCGCGGCGTACACGCCGGGTCATCATCGAGAACCTGCTCTGGGCGGCGCTGTACAATGGCCTCATGTTGCCGTTCGCCGCCCTCGGCTGGATCACTCCGGTGTGGGCGGCGATCGGTATGTCCATCAGTTCGTTGATCGTGGTGCTGAATGCCCTGCGCCTGACACGCCAGATCACGTGAAAACTACTGCGCTCGCTACGTTTTCACGCGACCTGGAAACAGACGATTGACAGGAAAAGCAAAATCAACGTCCGCTACCGGTTTGCACCGGGCGGGCATGGAGTCCAGATGCCAGCTCTTTACGTGATGATCCCGGCCGCACTGCTGATCGTGGCCATCGCCATTTACATCTTCTTCTGGGCGGTCGACAGCGGCCAGTACGACGACCTCGACGGCCCGGCCCATAGCATTCTGTTCGACGATCAGGACCCTCAGCACCAGGCCGCCATCGACGAAGCAACCGGCAAACAGCCAACCGATCCGACCCCGCCCACCGACAAGGCCCCACCTCATGTTTGAACTGGCACCCTTGCTGGTTTCCGCTGTCATCCTCGGCCTGCTGGGCGGTGGCCATTGCCTGGGCATGTGCGGCGGCTTGATGGGCGCACTGACCCTGGCGATCCCCAAGGAACAACGCAGTCGGCGGTTCCAGTTGTTGCTGGCGTACAACCTGGGGCGGATTCTCAGCTACGCCACGGCGGGCCTGCTGATCGGTCTCGCCGGCTGGGCGGTGGCCAACAGCCCGATGGCCATGTTCATGCGGATTCTGGCCGGGTTGCTGCTGATATCCATGGGTTTGTACCTGGCCGGTTGGTGGAGCGGGCTGACCCGTATCGAAAGCCTGGGTCGCGGCCTGTGGCGGCATGTGCAGCCGGTTGCCACCCGCTTGCTGCCGGTCTCCAGCCTGCCGCGCGCCTTGCTGCTGGGCGCGCTCTGGGGCTGGCTGCCATGCGGCCTGGTTTACAGCACGCTGCTGTGGGCGGCGAGCCAGGGCAACGCCATCGATAGCGCGCTGCTGATGCTCGCTTTCGGCCTCGGCACCTGGCCGGTGCTGCTCGCCACTGGCCTGGCCGCCGAACGGGTCACCGCGCTACTGCGCAAACGCAGCGTGCGCATGACCGGCGGCATTCTGGTGATGCTGTTTGGCATCTGGACCCTGCCGGGGCCGCATCAGCATTGGTTGATGGGGCACTAACCCTCCCAACCGGCCTTGATGCAAATCAAGATGCCCAAGGCGCCAACCCCCTAGACTCGCCACCACTGCAAGCCTATCCGGGGGAATGCCCGCATGCTCGACGCCATTCGTTGGGACACAGATCTGATCCGCCGCTATGACTTGGCGGGACCTCGTTACACCTCCTACCCGACCGCGGTGCAATTCAACAGCCAGGTCGGCACCTTCGATTTGCTGCACGCCCTGCGCGACAGCCGCAAGGCCCTCAGGCCGTTGTCGCTGTACGTGCATGTGCCGTTCTGCGCGAACATTTGCTACTACTGCGCCTGCAACAAAGTCATCACCAAGGACCGTGGCCGCGCCCAGCCCTACTTGCAGCGCCTGGAGCAGGAAATCCAGTTGATCGCCTGCCACCTCGACCCGAACCAGAAAGTCGAGCAACTGCACTTTGGCGGCGGCACCCCGACCTTTCTCAGCCACGATGAACTGCGCCAGTTGATGGCCCAGTTGCGCAAGCACTTCAACTTGCTGGACGACGATTCGGGTGACTACGGCATCGAAATCGACCCGCGTGAAGCCGACTGGTCGACCATGGGCCTGTTGCGCGAACTGGGCTTCAATCGGGTCAGCATCGGCCTGCAAGACCTCGACCCGGCCGTGCAGCGTGCGGTCAACCGCCTGCAAAGCCTGGAAGAAACCCGCGCGGTGATTGAAGCCGCCCGCACCTTGCAGTTTCGCTCGATCAACATCGACCTGATCTATGGCCTGCCCAAGCAGACGCCGGAAAACTTCGCCCGCACCGTGGACGAAGTCATCAGCCTGCAACCGGACCGGCTCTCGGTGTTCAATTACGCGCACTTGCCGGAACGCTTCATGCCGCAACGGCGCATCAACGGCAACGAACTGCCGGCGCCTGCCGACAAACTGAAAATGCTCCAGAACACCATCGAACAACTGACCGCGGCCGGGTATCGCTACATCGGCATGGACCACTTCGCCCTGCCCGACGACGAACTGGCCATCGCCCAGGAAGAGTCGACGTTGCAGCGTAATTTCCAGGGCTACACCACCCACGGCCATTGCGACCTGATCGGGCTGGGCGTGTCGGCCATCAGCCAGATTGGCGACCTGTACTGCCAGAACAGCAGCGACCTCAACCAGTACCAGAACGCCCTGGCCAGCGCGCAACTGGGCACCAGCCGTGGCCTGGTGTGCAACCAGGACGACCGCCTGCGCCGGGAAGTGATTCAACAATTGATTTGCAACTTCAGCCTGGAGTTCACCGTGATCGAGAAAGCGTTCAACATCGACTTTCGCGGTTACTTCGGCGAGCTTTGGCCACAGTTGCAGGCCATGGCCGACGATGGCCTGATCGATCTCGACAGCGAGAAAATCACTGTGCTGCCCGCCGGCCGGTTGCTGGTGCGTTCGGTGTGCATGGTGTTCGATGCGTACCTGGAACAGCAGAACCGCCAGCGTTTCTCTCGGGTGATTTAAGGCTTCATCAACAAAGAGGCCGCCTTCATCACCTGGTCAGCGCTCAAACCCGCCTGCTTCATGGCTTTGGCCAATGAAGCATTGGCGGTAATCAAGCCGCCACTGATCCCGGTGATGGCCGATTGCAAGGCACCCACCTTGGCACGCATCTGCTCCGGCGACAGGCTCTTGTCCGCCATCACCGCTTGCAGCTCGGCCATTTTTTCAGCGAGTTGGCGCTGCAACTTACGAATCATTTTCAGGATCTGCTGAATGTTGTCCGGCAACCCGCTTTCTTCGATGTCGCTGTCGGCGCCCCCGGCTCCGGACGATTTATTCAAACCGGTACCGGACAACGAAACTTTAATTCCCTCGGCCAGGACCGGCGCTTCAAACAGCGGCGGCGGGACGACTTCATCGTCAGCGCCGTTTTTCAACAGCTCGTTCAACGGCTGCAAGCCGCTGTTGCCGCTGGTGGGAGCACCAATGGAGGACATGAACACGGTTCCTTGTGGGGTATCGAATAACAGGTTATCGGTCAGCGCACCGGGAGCTTTATGGCCCTGCGCCATTACGGCACAGGCTGGCTTCAAGGTCCTTGGGTGGGTTACCCTTACGGCTTATGTGTGATTTCCCACAAGGATTTAAGAAATGTCCGAGCCAGTAAAACTGCGCGCTCATAACCAGGCCCATTGCAAGGATTGCAGCCTGGCCCCTCTTTGCCTGCCACTTTCGCTGAATCTGGAAGACATGGAAGCGCTGGACGAAATCGTCAAACGTGGTCGCCCGCTGAAAAAGGGCGAGTTTCTGTTTCGCCAGGGTGACCAGTTCGATTCCGTCTTTGCAGTACGCTCCGGCGCCTTGAAAACCTTCAGCCTGAGCGACAGCGGCGAAGAACAGATCACCGGCTTCCACCTGCCGAGCGAACTCGTCGGGTTGTCGGGCATGGACACCGAAAGCCATCCAGTGTCGGCCCAGGCGCTGGAAACCACCTCGGTCTGTGAAATCCCTTTCGAACGCCTTGATGAACTGGCCCTGCAATTGCCGCAGTTGCGCCGTCAATTGATGCGGGTAATGAGTCGCGAAATTCGTGATGATCAGCAGATGATGCTGCTGCTCTCCAAGAAGACCGCCGATGAACGCATCGCGACCTTCCTGGTCAACCTCTCCGCCCGTTTCCGCGCGCGCGGCTTCTCGGCCAATCAGTTCCGCCTGAGCATGTCGCGCAACGAAATCGGCAACTACCTGGGGCTGGCGGTGGAAACCGTCTCCCGCGTCTTCACGCGCTTCCAGCAAAACGAGCTGATCGCCGCCGAAGGCAAGGAGGTGCACATTCTGGACCCGATCCAGCTCTGCGCACTGGCTGGCGGTTCGGTCGAAGGCTGACCGTGCGAATGCGGCTGAGCGAACCTGCTCAGCCGCCGTTATACTGCGGCGTTTGCAGCCCGCCAGGACACTTCGACGATGCTCATCGACGCCTTCGACATCAAATCCCTGATCCGCCCCGTGATCGACTTCCCCAAGCCGGGCGTGATCTTTCGCGACATCACCCCGCTGTTTCAGTCGCCCAAGGCCCTGCGCCTGGTGATGGACAGCTTTGCCCACCGCTATGTCGAGGCTGACTTCACCCACATCGGCGCGATGGATGCCCGTGGCTTTCTGATTGGCTCCGTCCTCGCCTATCAACTGAACAAGCCGCTGGTGCTGTTCCGCAAGCAAGGCAAACTGCCGGCCGACGTGTTGGCCGAGGGTTACCAGACCGAATACGGCGAAGCCTTTCTGGAAGTCCACGCCGACAGCCTGTGCGAAGGCGATTCGGTGCTGATGTTCGATGACCTGATTGCCACGGGCGGGACGCTGATTGCTGCGGCCAACCTGGCTCGGCGCATGGGCGCGCGGATTTTCGAAGCCGCGGCGATTATCGACCTGCCGGAACTGGGCGGCTCCCAACGCCTGGAAGACATGGGCATCCCGACGTTCTGCCTGACGCAGTTTGCGCTGACCGACAAGTAACGCGGCACCTGGGCTGACGCCATCGCGAAGAAGCTCGCTCCCACATTTAATCTTTGTCATGCACAAGATTTGTGTACACCGAAGATCCATGTGGGAGCGAGCTTGCTCGCGATGGCGTCAGCCGGTACACCACTGTTTCAAAACCCCATCTGCTTGGCGATGATTTCATTCATCACTTCCCGCGTACCGCCACCAATCGACAATATCCGGTTATCGCGGTACAGCCGCTCCACCAGGCTTTCACGCATGTAACCCAACCCGCCAAGAATCTGTACTGCGTCGGTGGTGATGCGATCAGCCGTGTCGGTGGCAACATTCTTGGCCATTGAAATTTCCTTGATCACGCTCTGCCCCGCGGCCATTTTCGCGGCCTGCCGATAGGTGAACTCCCGAGAAACCTCCAGCGCCGTGGCCATTTCTGCCAACCGATGCTTGATCACCTGGAACTTGCCAATCGGCTTGCCGAACGCTTCGCGCTGCCGCGCCCACTTCAGGCTCTCTTCCAATGCCAGTTGCGCCGTCATGTTGGCCATGAGCGCCAGCGCCAGGCGTTCGCTCTGGAAGTTGCCCATGATGCAGGCAAACCCCATGTTTTCGGCACCGATCAAGTTTCCGAGCGGCACCCGGCAATCGTCGAAGAACAATTCGGCCGTGTCCGACGCCCACCAGCCCATTTTCTTCAGCTGACGCCCTACGGTGAAACCCGGCGTGCCTTTCTCGATCATCAACAGGCTGATGCCGCCAAAACCCGGCTCGCCGGTACGCACCGCGACGGTGTAGAAATCTGCACGTACGCCGCTGGTGATAAAGGTTTTGCTGCCGCTGACGCGATAACAGTCGCCGTCTCGCACGGCACGGGTTTGCAGGTTGGCCACGTCGGAGCCACCGCTGGGCTCGGTAATCGCCAGGGCGCTGATTTTTTCGCCGCTGAGCACCTGAGGCACCACCCGCTCGCGAACCGCTGGCGTGGCCCACTTGAGGATCGGTGGGAGGCCGATGTCCAGCGACCCGAGCCCCGCGACCACGCCACCGGAACCACTGCGCATCAGTTCTTCGCTGGCGGCAATCTTGGCGAACAGGTCACCTTCGTGGCTGCCGCCCAGTGCTTCGGGGTAGCCGATGCCCAGAATACCCGCGGCGCCGGCCCTTGAGGTACAGCTCACGGGGAAAGCTCTCGACTTCTTCCCACTGGTCAATGTCCGGCAAGATCTCGCGCTCGACGAAACGTCTGACGCTGTCGCGGACCAATTGGTGGCTGGGGTCGAAGTATTCCTGGCAAGCGGGCATCGGCGATCTCCACTGAAGGTTCAGTGAAGCTACCGAGCGCTTGCTTGGTTTTCAACAGGAATGCGTGAATCAGATAGACCGAGGCGCCTGCATCGCGAGCAAGCTCGCTCCCACAGTTGACCGAATTGTCCTGTCGAATGCGGTCTAATGTGGGAGCGAGCTTGCTCGCGATGGCGTCAGTTCACACGCTACAAAGCGATCGGTTTACGCCCTGCGAAGGAGTGAGCCAATGTCCCGCCGTCCACCAGTTCCAGTTCGCCCCCCAACGGCACGCCGTGGGCGATGCGCGAGGCAATCAGGCCTTTATTGCTCAGCAGCTGGGCGATGTAATGCGCCGTGGCTTCACCTTCAACCGTCGGGTTGGTGGCCAGGATGACTTCAGTGAAAGTACCCGCCTCTTCGATCCGTGCCAGCAACTGCGGGATGCCGATGGCTTCAGGCCCCAAGCCATCGAGCGGCGACAAATGGCCCTTGAGCACGAAATAGCGCCCACGAAAACCGGTCTGCTCCACGGCGTAGACGTCCATCGGACCTTCCACCACGCAAAGCAACGTGTCATCGCGGCGGGTGTCCGAGCATTGCGGGCACAAATCGTCTTCGGTCAGCGTGCGGCACAGTCGGCAATGCCCCACCCCTTCCATGGCCTGGCTCAACGCCTGGGCCAGTCGCAAACCACCGCTGCGATCACGCTCAAGCAGTTGCAGTGCCATGCGCTGGGCGGTTTTCTGACCCACACCGGGCAAAGTGCGCAGGGCGTCGATCAGTTGGCGAATCAGGGGGCTGAAGCTCATGGGGGAAAGGTCCGACAAATCAACGAGACGCGGTTTATACCCGCGCCTCTCACTAGCGTCAAATACTCAGGGAAGGTGGTCTGGCAGACAACACCTTTGCAGCGGACAAAAAAATGCCAGGCGCGATGCCTGGCATTTTTAGTCCTTCCAACCCGCTTCAGCGGATCAGAATGGCAGCTTCATGCCCGGTGGCAGTTGCATGCCAGCGGTCATGCCGGACATTTTGTCCTGGCTGTTGGCTTCGATCTTGCGCACGGCGTCGTTGACGGCAGCGGCGAACAAGGCTTCCAGCATCTCCTTGTCGTCTTCGCTCAGGCCTTCAACCAGGCTTGGGTCCACGGTCACGCGCTTGACGTCGTGACGACCGGTCATCACCACGGTGACCATATCGCCACCCGCCTTGCCGGTGACTTCGGCGTTGGCCAGTTCTTCCTGCATCTTGGCCATTTTTTCCTGCATCTGCTGCGCCTGCTTCATCAGGCCGGCCATGCCACCTTTCATCATGGGAATCACCTCAAAGTACTTGGATAAAAACAGCGCCCGGCCACACAGGCCAGGCGCCTTCAGTTATTAGCCCTGGCTGACCAGAGCCTCGACAGGTTCAATAGTATCGTTACGGATCACCGCACCGAACTGCTGGATCATTTGCTGGATGAACGGATCGCCATGGATCGAGTCCTCCGCTTCACGCTGGCGGTCGGCGCGACGGCGCGAAGCGGCCTGCGCCGGGGTTTCCTGCTCGGGCTTGATCAACTCGATGCTCACCGTCAGGGTGCGCTGGTGAAACTGGTTCAGGGCATCGTTCAGGCGACGCTGCTGGGTCGGGTTGAACAGCGCGCTGTGGGCCGGGTCCAGGTGCAGCGACCAGTGGTCGCCTTCGACCGAAATCAGCGTGCAGTTGGCGGCGATGCTGCCGGTCATGCCGGAAATCGACAGTTTCGGGAACAACTCCAGCCATTGCAGCGCCAGGCCGGTGGCCGGCATCGCGGCCGGTTCAGGCTCGGGTTCCGGCGCAGGTTCAGCGGTATGTTCGCTGGCCAGATCGTCCAGGTAGCTGTAGGCCGAATCCATGTCCGGCTCGATGTAGTCTTCGTCCAGCGGTGGTTCGTCGTCCAGGTCCATGCCCGGCGTCGCCGCATCAACATCGGCCACTGAGGGCTCGGGGATCGGCGCAGCGGCCCACTCCGGTGCCTCGGGCACCACGCTGTCCGGCACAGGCGCGGGCATCGGCGTCAGGTCGGGCTGCTCGGCAATCGTCTCCAGCACTGGCTCGACGGCTGGCTGCTGAACGACTTCGGCTTCAACCGGATCGTTCCAGGGCAGGTCGATGACTTCTTCAACGACCGCCACCGGCTCAATCACTGGCTCTGGCACGACCACCGGCGCCACCGGTTCAGGCGTCGGCGCTGGCGCTGGCGCAACCACTTCGGCGATCGGCTGAACTGGCGCATCCGCCACAGGCTCGGCCACAACAGGAGCGGGAGCGACTACCGGCGCCACACGAGGTGCGACAGCCACGGAGTTTGCGGAATCAACTGTGGCCTGGCTGATCCCCACTGGCTTTAGCGGCTGCCTCGGCGCGTCGGCGGTATCCGCCGGCCGGAACGCGAGCATGCGCAGCAACACCATTTCGAAACCGCCACGCGGGTCGGGGGCCAGCGGCAAATCGCGGCGACCAATCAGGCCCATCTGGTAATAGAACTGCACGTCTTCGGCAGGCAGGGCCTGGGCCAGTGCCAACACCCGGTCGCGGTCGCCGTGGCCATTGTCGACGCCTTCCGGCAGGGCCTGGGCGATGGCGACGCGGTGCAGCACATTGAGAATTTCCGACAGCACGCCATTCCAGTCCGGGCCTTGCTCGGCCAAGTGCCGCACGGCTTCAAGCAACGCCTTGGCGTCACCTTCGATCAGCGCATGCAGCACGTCGTAGACCTGACCATGATCGAGCGTGCCGAGCATGGCACGCACGTCGGCCGCCATGACTTTGCCTTCACCGAAGGCAATGGCCTGGTCGGTGAGGCTCATGGCGTCACGCATGGAACCGTCGGCAGCACGGCCCAACAGCCACAACGCGTCGTCTTCGAACGGTACGTTCTCGACCCCCAACACGTGGGTCAAATGCTCGACCACGCGCTCCGGGGTCATGTTTTTCAGGGAGAACTGCAAGCACCGCGACAGAATCGTTGCAGGAAGCTTCTGCGGATCGGTGGTCGCCAGGATGAACTTGACGTAGGGCGGCGGCTCTTCGAGGGTTTTCAACAGCGCATTGAAGGAGTGGCTGGAAAGCATGTGCACTTCGTCGATCAGGTAGACCTTGAAGCGCCCACGACTCGGCGCGTACTGCACGTTGTCGAGCAGTTCGCGGGTGTCCTCGACCTTGGTGCGGCTCGCGGCGTCGATCTCGATCAGGTCGACAAAACGCCCCTCGTCGATTTCACGGCACACCGAGCACTCGCCACACGGCGTCGAAGTGATACCTGTTTCACAGTTCAGGCATTTGGCAATGATCCGCGCAATAGTGGTCTTGCCCACCCCGCGCGTGCCGGTAAATAAATAGGCATGGTGCAGCCGCTGGCTGTCCAAGGCATTGATCAGAGCCTTGAGCACATGGGTCTGGCCGACCATTTCGCGGAACGAGCGCGGACGCCATTTACGTGCAAGAACCTGATAACTCATCGAAAACCGTCGCGACTGGGAAGCGGAAGCCGGTAATGCTAGCGGAGCAAGGGCGAAATTGCATCCGGTGTCCTCGTCTAATCTGGCTAAGCTGCCTCATACAGGTTGTGTGAAAACTACTGCGCTCGACAACCCTGCGTTAAAAACAGGCTCGGAATGCTCATTTACAACCCGTAAATTCCGCTTCCTCGCCTGTTTTGGCCTTGTCTTGCCTTCGCTCGTTACATTTTCACACAGCCTGCATGGGCGGCTTTTTCTCGACCTCGCAGTGTTCTCGCCGGAGCGTTTATGCGTTCAACCCTGGGGGCTTTGCTGTTGATCTGCGCCAATGGCGTTGCCAGCGAGGCGCCCTTGCGTTTCTCGATAGCCGACAGCTGGGCCATGCCCATGGTGCAAATCGAACGTGGCCGACCGGTCCAGGGCATCTTGCACGACGTGATGCTCAGCCTGGCCACCCAGGTGGGTCGCCCCGCCGAATTCCATGTGCTGGCCCGCGCGCGGGTGCAAAGCGCGATGGAGCACGGTGAAATTGATATTCGCTGTTACACCGCACAATCCTGGCTGCCGAATCAGTCCGGCGACTACCTCTGGAGCGTCCCGTTGTGGTTTCAGCGCGACCTGCTGATCAGCAGCGATCCCGCGCCGGTAACCCTCGCCAACCTGACGACGCAACCGGTCGGCACCGTGCTCAGCTACCGCTACCCGACCCTGCAACCGTTGTTCGACAACGGCCGATTGCAACGCGACGATGCACGCAGTCAGGATCAGGTGCTGCAAAAGCTCCTGGCCGGCCGCTATCGTTATGCCGTCAGCAATCAATGGACACTGGACTGGCTCAACCATCAATTGCTGCCCGAGCGGCAATTGCATGCCGTTGCGGTGTTGCAGGAGCAAAACGTCGGTTGCTACGTGCGCAATGACCCCACACTGCCGGTGCAACTGATTTTGCAGACCCTGTTGAAGATGAAAATGTCAGGCGAGATCGGCGACATCATCAAGCTCTACACCGGCACCGACGACGCCTCGCACACTGCGCCTGCGCCCTGAACCGCCTGCGCCAGCCACTGGGCAGGCGCCACAAACGCTGCAACCCAGCCAGGCACCTCGCTGGCCGGCATCGGCCGGGCAATGAAGTAGCCCTGCGCCACCTCACAACCCAGGCGCAGCAGCAATTGGCCGTGCTCAAGACTTTCCAGGCCCTCGGCAATCACTTCCCGGCCAAACGCCCGGGCCAGTCCGATCACCGCCGTGGTCAGGGCCAGGTCGTCGCGATCATGCAGAATGTCGCGCACGAATGATTTGTCGATCTTGATGGTTTGCGTGCGCAGCCGTTTCAAGTAGCTGAGCGACGAGTAACCCGTACCGAAGTCCCCCAGGGAGAATTTCACGCCCAACGCCTGACACGCCTGCAAACAGGCGCTGACGTGCTGGATATTCTCCACCGCCACCGACTCGACAATCTCCAGGTCGAGCAACTGCGGCGCAACGTGCGGGTGACGCTCAAGCACACCTTTGAGGCGCTCGACAAAATCGGTCCGCTGAAAATGCCGCGCCGCGATGTTCACACTGACCGGCCAGCTCTGCCCCGCTGCCTGCCAGCGTTCGAGCAGCGCCATGACCTGCTCCATCACCCATTCGCCGATATCGACAATCAGGTCCGTCTCTTCCACCAGCGGCAGAAACTCCTTGGGAGGCACCACGCCGTTGTGCGGGTGCTCCCAGCGCAGCAACGCCTCGAACCCCACCACCTCGCCGCAGCGCATATTGACCTTAGGTTGAAAGTGCAGGCACAACTCACCACCGACCAGCGCCTGTCGCACGCGCTCGACGGTTTGATGAGTCGCCTTGACCTCGCGGTCGCGCAGCACATCGAATAAATGAAAACGGTTGCGCCCACCCTGCTTCGCCACATACATGGCCTGGTCCGCATGGCGCAGCAAGGTTTGCGCGTCTTCGTTATCCAGCGGAAACAAGGTGACGCCAATGCTGGCAAACACATTGATGTCCTTGCCCAGGATCGAGTACGGCGTGGAAATCACCCCCAGCACCCGGTGCAGCGCCGCACGCAGTTCGGGGAGGTCACGCACATAACGCAGGATCAGCACGAACTCGTCACCGGCCAACCGCGCCACCACGTCTTCACCCCGCACGATGCCGCGCAAGCGCTTGGCCACTTCCACCAGCAACATATCGCCGCTGGCGTGGCCGTAACCGTCATTCACTGCCTTGAAGCCGTCGAGATCGAGCATGCACACCGCCAGCGGAATGTTCTCCTTGCGGGAGAACTCCAGGGCCTGGTCGAGCAACTCGGAAAGGAACGCCCGGTTGGGCAGGCCGGTCAGCACATCATGGCCGACCCGCCATTGCAGAGACTGCAACACCCGGCGCTTTTCGCTGATGTCGAAGCGAATCGACAGGTAGCGGCTCACCCGTCCGGTGGCCTCATCAAGGATCGGCACCATGGTGCTGTCGACCCAGTACAGGCTGCCGTCCTTGGCGCGGTTGCAGATTTCACCCTTCCAGACTTTTCCCTGGGCGATGGTGCGCCACATGGTCGCGAAGAAGTCTGCGGCATGCAGGCCGGAATTGAGGATTCGGTGATTGGCGCCCAACAACTCTTCACGGCTGTAGCCCGACACCGTGCAAAACAGGTCGTTGGCGTAGGTGATCCGGCCGGCCAGGTCGGTTTCGGAAAAGATGGCGGCGGCATCCACGGCCCTACGGTACTTCTCATCCATGAGTCAGGCTCACTGTGGCTAGCGGGTACACCGCTCGACCAGGGCATAACGCCCGGAAGAGATGTACGGAACGGCTTCGCAACGACAAAGATCAACTAGGATCAAATAAGGCATCAGGTCACACTGAAAGACGCGGCGTTGGCGTCGATAAATGCATTGATGGCACCACGGCCAATCTTCGGCCTGCATCAGTGTGCAAAACGCAATGAATTCCTGTTTCGCAGACCCCGGCTTCTGAAACCAGGTCACCAAATGCCCGTCCGAAGCGCCGATTCTACGAAATACATCACATTTTGCAAAGCAAGGTGATGAATCATGCAGTTGTCTAATGCAAAAATCTATCGTTAAGTTCTTGATTCTAAATGGGAATTGAGCGATGCAAATTTCAAGTTTGGGTGCAGCCATCAGACGCTATCGCAAGGTAGCGGGGCTTACTCAGGCTGAACTCGGTGAAAAAACCGGTTTTGACCCTAAAACCATCAGCCGCTTCGAAACCGGCACCTACACCCCCAGCGTTGAAGCCCTGTTCCTGTTTGCCGATGCACTGGGGGTAAAGCTGAAAGCCTTCTTCGCGGATCTGGGCGACGAAGATGAACAGCGGGCGTATTTGTTCGGTGTCATACACAAAGCGACCCCGAAGGATCTGGGAAAGCTGATCGCAGCGGTAGACCAGGCCTTGTCCAAGCCTTAGTGCCATTAATAAAAAGGCAGATCTGTCGAATCGACACATCTGCCTTTTGCTTGCAAGCGCCTTAAAAATACCCGACCCAGCATTGAAGATCGTGCATCGATAGTGGCCATCCGATATTCTCCGCGCGAAATTAATTCAAAATGTAAGGGAATACGATGAAACACCTTCGCCCAATCCTCTTGGCAGCACTGCTGTGCGCACTTCACGCCCCCGCGCAGGCGGCCAGCAACCCTGCGCCGGCAACCGCTGAAGCGGCCCAGGTGCAGCAAACGCCCCAGCAGTTTCTCGCCACCTTGAAGCAACAACACGGCACCATCACCCTGCCCACCGGCATTGCGACGCTGAAACTCAATGACGAGTTTTACTACCTGGACCCGAAGGACGCCGAACGCTTGCTGACCGAGGGCTGGGGTAACCCGCCCGGCCACAAGACCTTGGGCATGATCATTCCAAAAGCCGTGAACCCACTGACCGCCAGCGGTTGGGGCGTGATCGTCAGCTACAAGGACGACGGGCATGTTTCTGACGAAGATGCGGCAAAAATCGACTATGCCGACCTGCTAAAACAAATGCAGGAAGAGGACGAGGAAGACAACAAGGAGCGTCAGAAGCAGGGCTACGCCGGCCTGCACTTGCTGGGCTGGGCCGAGCAACCGCATTACGACGAAACCAGCCACAAAATGTACTGGGCCCGGGAATTGAAATCCGACGATGCCGAAGACAGTACGCTGAACTACAGCATTCGGGTGCTCGGCCGCAAAGGCGTCCTGGAATTGAACGCCGTGGCCGCCATGGCGGACCTGCCGACCATCAAAAAAGAACTGCCTAAAGTCATCGCCTTCACCAACTTTACCGACGGCAACCTGTACACCGACTACAGCCCTGGCACCGACAAACTGGCGTCTTATGGCCTGGCGGCATTGGTGGGCGGCGGTCTCGCGGCGAAGGCTGGATTGTTTGCCAAGATCGGCATCTTCCTGCTGGCAGCGAAGAAATTCCTGATCGTTGGGCTGGTAGTGATCGCAGGCTTCGTGCGCAAGCTGTTCAGCCGCAAGTCGTCTTAAGGCCATCGACCTTCTGCACTGCCGGTGACGCCGGCAGCGCAGGACAAGCAAAACCCACGCACGACAAATCCGCTGCATGACAGCGCAGCAGATAACAAAGAATTAGATTTTAGAACGAGACGTATCAGAGGGTGTTGCGCGCGCAAGCCTCGAATCGGAGGGCTTGGCGATTATGGAGGCAACCCCACCAGCCACACCCCGGCACACAATGTTCCCGCTGTGGCTGCTGCCTTCCGGCTCTGACCAGGTTCACGGGTAATCGTTGCGGGGGGACCGATGGGGTCACCATAACGACGCTCACCTGTCGGTGAGCCGCGCCATTGTACCTATCTGAGGAGAACTTACAACCGTTGGTTCAGGATTAAAAATATGAGAGGGTTCAAGCACTTGCTACTGTGCCTGGACGACCTCATCCACCCGCCCGCCTTCCTGCTGGATAACCAGGTGAATGAAATGCAGCTTGGCGATCACGGCTGATGGCAGCACGAACGGATAAAAATCCGGCTGACCCATGCTGCGCGACAACTCGTTGAGCATGCCGGCCAGTTCGATCCAGGCATTCACGAACGCAAGAAACGCAACGCCACCGGGATGCTGCGAATCGTAGAGCGTGCCGAGGGGAAACGGCTGATAGTCGAAATCCATCTCCCGTGCGCTCATGCCAAATCCAAGGGCGGTATCTACCGCATCCATCATGTGCAGGTAATGCGCCCAGGTTTCCGCCCAATCCTCCCAAGGATGCATGGTCGCGTAGGCGCTCACGTGGCTTTGCTGCCAGCCCGTTGGCGCACCCTCCTGGTAATGCCGCGCCAGCGCCTCGGCGTAACTGGCGCGCTCGTCACCGAACACACCGCGAAACGGCTCCAGCCAAGGGCCTTTGGCAATCAGGCGATCCCAATAGTAATGCCCCACCTCATGGCGAAAATGCCCGAGCAAGGTTCGATACGGCTCATGCATTTGCAGGCGTACCCGCTCACGATGAGCATCATCGGCTTCTTTGATGTCCAGGGTAATCAGTCCATTGGCATGGCCGGTGATTGGCGCCCTGCCCTCAAGGTCGACACCGACAAAATCAAACGCCAGGCCGCAGCTTTCATCGACCGACTTGGGGATCACCTGCAAACCCAGGCTGACCAATTGCGCGACCAGACGACGCTTGGCAATTTCGACTTTGCGCCAACGCTCAAGGTTGTCGGGGATCGACAGGTCGGGAATGGTCCTATTCAGGCTGCACGCAATGCACTGCGCACCCGGCGCATCGACCGCAAGCAGCCAGTTGCACGCCGCTGGCGTATCGAGATTGGCACAGCGCCGAAACAGCCTCGCCTCGGGCTCGGCATCGAGCTGCCAGGTTCCGGGGGCAAATCCAGGGGTGAGTGATGACAAACGACTGCGCTCGGGCTGATAACCCAAGAATGCCGAGCACGCCAGGCACTGACTGTTACGAAAGAACAGCGACTGCCCGCAACGGCAATGCCACGCCTTGCCGCTGCGTGAGCTTTCGTGGGTAGAAGGCGCGGTGATGCGGGCGCTGAGCTGCTCGAAATAGCGAAACATGGCGATCTCTCCCTGAGACCTGCCAAGACTAGATCATCCTCACACCACCATCGTTCCCACATTGTGGCGAAGGAGCTTGCTCCCGTTCGTCTGCGTAGCAGGCGCCCGTACCAAGGGGATCGCTGCGCGCTCCAGCGGGAGCAAGCTCCCTCGCCACATACTCGGTGTCAGACCGGAATATCGTGATCCTTCAGAAACGCGACAAACGCTTCTTCGTCCAACACCTTCAACCCCAGCTCATTGGCCTTGGCCAACTTGGAGCCGGCGCCGGGACCTGCCACCACACAGTGGGTCTTCGCCGAAACAGAACCGGCAACCTTCGCACCCAGACTTTCGAGTTTGTCCTTGGCCACATCGCGACTCATCAGCTCCAGCGAGCCCGTCAGGACCCACGTCTGACCGGCCAGCGGCAGGCCTTCGACGACTTTCTTCTCGCTGTGCCAATGCATGCCGAAATCACGCAATTGCTGCTCGGCCCCCAGCGCCAGTTGCCGGTTTTGCTCGACGGCGAAGAACTCCCGAACCGCATTGGCCTGCTTTTCCGGCAGCGCTTGACGCATGTCCAGCCAATCGGCCTCGATGACCGCTTGCAGCGAGCCGAACTTGTCGGCGAGCTTCTGTGCCCCGCCCGGCCCGACCGACGGAATGTGCAGCTTGTCGATCATCCCGCCCAATGTGGTGCTGGCCGCAAACTCGGCGCCCAGTTCACCCTGATCCTGAATCTGGAGACCATGCGTGAGCAGCTCTTCGATCACCTGCTGGTTATGCGCATCCGTAAAGAAGCTATGAATCTCGTAGGCGACTTCCAGCCCGACATCCGGCAAGTACGTCAGTACTTCGGGCAACGCCTGCTGAACCCGCTCCAGCGACGCCAACGAGCGCGCCAGGACCTTGGCTGTCTCTTCACCGACATCCGGAATACCGAGGGCGTAGATGAACCGGGCCAGGCCCGGCTTTTTACTGTCGGCGATGGCACTCAGCAGGTTCTTGCTCGACAACTCGGCAAAACCTTCCAGGTCGACGATTTGCTCGAAGGTCAAGGCGTAGAGGTCTGCCGGCGAGTTCACCAGACCTTCATCGACCAGTTGCTCGACAATCTTCTCCCCCAGCCCTTCGATGTCCAGCGCCCGGCGCGAAACGAAATGAATGATCGCCTGCTTGAGCTGCGCACCACACGCCAGACGCCCGACGCAGCGATACACCGCGCCCTCGCTGACGGTTTCGCGGCCCTTGCTGCGCTTGACCAGTTGCGTGCGCTCGACATGGGAACCACAGACCGGGCAGCTCTCGGGAATCTGCACCGCCCGGGCGTCCTCCGGGCGACGCTCGATGACCACTTGCACCACTTGCGGGATCACGTCACCGGCGCGACGGATGATCACCGTGTCGCCGATCATCAAGCCCAGACGCGCCACTTCGTCCATGTTGTGCAAGGTGGCATTGGACACGGTGACACCCGCGACCTTGACCGGTTTCAGGCGTGCGACCGGCGTCACCGCACCGGTTCGGCCGACCTGGAATTCCACATCGAGCAGCTCGGTGAGCTCTTCCATCGCCGGGAATTTATGAGCAATTGCCCAGCGCGGCTCGCGAGCGCGGAAACCCAGTTCACGCTGGGAAGCAATGCTGTTGACCTTGAACACCACACCGTCGATTTCATACGCGAGCCCATTGCGGCGCTCGCCAATGTCACGGTAATAGTCCAGGCATTCGTCGATTCCGCGGGCCAGTTTCAGCTCACGGCTGACTGGCATCCCCCATACTTTGAGTTGCTGCAAATTACCGATGTGGGTGTCGGCAATGTCCGCCGAGACCTGACCGATGCCATAGCAACAGAACTCCAGCGGACGACTGGCGGTAATCTTCGAGTCCAGTTGGCGCAGACTGCCCGCCGCCGCGTTGCGCGGGTTGGCGAAGGTCTTGCCACCAACTTCCAGCTGCGTCGCGTTGAGCCGCTCGAAACCGGCCTTGGACATGAACACTTCGCCACGCACTTCCAGCGTCGCCGGCCAGCCACTGCCTTGCAGCTTGAGCGGAATGTTGCGCACCGTGCGCACATTGACGCTGATGTCTTCACCGGTGGTGCCGTCGCCGCGCGTGGCGCCGCGTACCAGCACGCCGTCCTGATACAACAGGCTCACCGCCAGGCCATCGAGTTTTGGCTCGCAGCTGTACTCAACCGCCGCGCCACCGCCAAACAAATCGCCCGCCGGCAGGTCCAGACCTTCGGTGACCCGACGATCGAACTCGCGCATGTCGGTTTCTTCGAACGCGTTGCCGAGACTGAGCATCGGCACTTCGTGCCTGACCTGAGTGAACGCCGACAGCGCCGCGCTGCCCACGCGCTGGGTCGGTGAATCAGAGGTGACCAGCTCGGGGTTGGCCGCTTCCAGCGCCTTGAGCTCGTGGAACAACCGGTCGTACTCGGCGTCTGGAATGCTCGGCTCGTCGAGTACGTGGTAACGGTAGTTGTGCTGATCCAGCTCAGCACGCAGCGCTAGGATGCGGTTTTCGGCGGCGGTCATGGGTGTTCTCTCATAAAGCAAAAGAGCAGCCGAGGCTGCTCAATTTTTTAAATACAGTAGCTCACAGCTAAAGACACTGTGGCGAGGGAGCTTGCTCCCGCTTGGCTGCGAAGCAGTCGTAAATCCTGTAATCGTGTTTTATCTGACACAACGGGCTGGCTTAGGGGCTGCTCGCAGCCCAACGGGAGCAAGCTCCCTCGCCACAAGGGCCCGCTCAAGCCTTTGAATCAACGCTTCTGGGTCAGGGCGCGACGTTCGAATTCAACGATGCGTTGACGGTAGTGCTCGATAGTCTGGGCGGTCAGCACGCTGCGCTGATCGTCCTTGAGTTCGCCATTGAGCTCCTGGGACAGTTTGCGTGCAGCGGCGACCATCACGTCGAACGCCTGCTTCGGATGACGCGGGCCTGGCAAGCCGAGGAAGAAGCTCACGGCCGGGGTGCTGAAGTGGTCGATGTCGTCCAGATCAAAAATACCTGGCTTGACCGCATTGGCCATCGAGAACAGCACTTCGCCATTGCCCGCCATGCTTTCATGACGATGGAAAATATCCATCTCGCCGAACCGCAGACCGCTTTCCAGAATGTTCTGCAACAGCGCCGGGCCTTTGAAGCCAGCAGCGTCACGGCAGATCACGCTGATGACCAACACTTCTTCAGCTTGCGGTTGATCCTTGTCCACGGCCGGGCTCGACGCTTTGCCCTCGTCCGGGAAATCATCATCGCGGCTGTTGAAGCTCGGGCCACCGTCCAGGTCCAGGTTCAGGTTCAAATCGCCCTGGGCCGGCTCACCACTGCGCTTGCCACGCTTGGAGCCCGACTCACGCGGCTCTCTGGCCGGCATGCTGACCGACGGCAGATCGTGCTCGTCGAGCAACGGTTCTTTATGGGTGTCCAGCACACGGGGCGGGCCCAGCAGCTCGGCGCCGGCGTCTTCTTCCGGCAGGTTCGACAGGCTTCGGTCCAGACGGAACTTGAGCTTGCCCTTGCCGCCGCGCATGCGCCGCCAGCCATCAAAAAGAATACCGGCAATAACAATAATGCCGATGACGATCAGCCACTCGCGCAGACCGATTTCCATGTAATCCCGTGCCTCTATAAAAAATGCTGATAAATAAGGGGTTTAGCAACGTGCAAACCGCTTTAAAACGTGGCGCCAACTCTATGTTCTGACTGGCGTTTTGCCACGCACACGAAAAATTGACATTAAACTAGCACGACCAAAGATAACTTTACACCGTCCGTCACAATAGCTTGGGCCAATATGTCGATTGGCCAGCATTCTTCACAGGTAAAAAGCCTTACTTCCTGCCAATACATGCCTTGTTCGCCATGAACTCAGGCGTCCACCATCGCCATCGCCTCCTCGACATCCACCGCCACCAGACGCGAACAACCCGGCTCGTGCATCGTGACCCCCATCAACTGGTCAGCCATTTCCATGGCGATCTTGTTGTGGGTGATATAGATGAACTGCACCGTCTGCGACATCTCTTTAACCAGCCTTGCATAACGTCCAACGTTAGCGTCATCCAGCGGTGCGTCAACTTCGTCGAGCATGCAGAACGGCGCCGGATTCAACTTGAAGATGGCAAATACCAGCGCCAACGCCGTCAGGGCTTTTTCGCCACCGGACAACAAATGAATGGTGCTGTTCTTCTTCCCGGGCGGACGCGCCATGATCGTTACCCCTGTATCGAGTAGATCTTCGCCCGTCAGTTCCAAATAAGCGCTGCCGCCACCGAAAACTTTTGGAAACAAGGCCTGCAAGCCACCGTTGATCTGATCAAAGGTGTCCTTGAAGCGATTGCGGGTTTCCTTGTCGATCTTGCGGATAACGTTTTCCAGCGTATCGAGGGCCTCTACCAGGTCGGCGTCCTGCGCATCCAGATACCGCTTGCGCTCGGACTGCTGCTGATACTCGTCGATGGCCGCGAGGTTGATCGCGCCCAGTCGCTGAATGCGTGCCGCAATGCGTTCGAGTTCTTCTTCGGCTTCTTTTTCATTAGCCTCGGCCACCAGCGTGGCAAGCACACCGTGCAGATCGTAGCCGTCTTCGAGCAACTGGTCCTGCAAGGTTTTGCGACGCACGGTCAGGGCTTGCCATTCCATACGCTGCTGTTCGAGCTGGCCACGAATCAACTGGGATTGCTGTTCGGCCTGACTGCGACGCTTCTCGGCGTCACGCAGTTCGCGGTCAGCATCTTCCAGGGCGATCTGTGCAGTTCTCAATTCCTCATCAACGCTCATGCGCTTGTCGAGCAACTCTTCAAGCTTGAGCCGCAACTCTTCAAGCGGCGCTTCGCCCTCTTCCAGGTTGAGGCTCAGTTGTTCGCGTTTTTCGGTCAGGCGCTCGGACTGCAATTCCAGCCGTTCCAGCGCCTGACGGGTTGAATCGTGTTGTGCCTTGAGCGAGCCCAGGCGCACCGCCAATTGGTGCGCGTGGTCTTTATGCTGGCGGGCTTCCTGTCGCACCCGATCCAGGCGCTCGCGCAAGCTGTCGCGCTGGGCCAGCAGCAACTCGCGCTGCTCGGTGTCGAGCGCCATGCTGTCGAGAGCTTCCTGCAACTGCAGGCGCGATTCGCCGACCTGTTCGTGTTCCAGCGCACGCTGCTCGCTCAATTCACCCAGTTCTTCGTCGAGACGGGTGCGACGCAGCGTCAGTTGTTCGGCCTTGGCCTTGCCGGCAGACAACTGGGCTTTCAATTCACCCTGCTGACGCGCTTCGTCTTGCAGCAAACGGCGCAGATGTTCGCGACCGTTATCTTGCTGACGCTGCTGGGCACGCAGGTTCTGCAAGGTGGTTTCCAGGGTTTCGACGGTCGCTTCGCGCTCTTCGCGCTCAAGCCCCAGACGCTGGATTTCCTGCCCGCGCGCCAGCACGCCGCTCTCGGCTTCACTGGCCCGGCGCACGCGCAAAAAGTGCCGACCGACCCAATAACCGTCGCGGCTGATCAGGCTTTCGCCGAACGCCAACTGACCGCGCAAGGCCAACGCCTGCTCAAGACTGTCTACCGGTTTGATCTGCCCCAGCCACGGCGACAGATCCATCTGCGCCTCGACCTTGTCGAGCAGGCTGCCGGGAATCCGCACGCCGTCACTGACCGGGCTGATCAGGCGCAGATCGCCCTGGGCAAACCCGGACAGATCGAAACCGCCAAAGTCATCCACCAACACCGCTTGCAGGTCGGCGCCGAGCACGGTTTCCACCGCCAGCTCCCAACCTGCTTCAACCTTCAAGCCTTCAGCCAGACGCGGGCGCTCGGCCAGGTTCTGCTCGCGCAACCACTCGGCGGTGCCGGTGCCCGGATCCAGCGCTGCTTGCTGCAAGGCTTCCAGCGAAGCCAGGCGGCCATTGAGTCGCTGCAAATCGCCCTGGGCCTGCTGCTGGTTTTGCAGGGCCAACTGCAACTCTTGGCGTAATTGCTCAAGCCGCTCGACCTGGGCCTCTTCACTCGCCTGCAAATCTTCCAGGGTGGCTTCACTGGCCGCGAGCTGCTCGCTGAGGTCGAGGATCGCCGCGTCTTCCGGGTCCGCCGACAACAAGTCGCGTTCCTCGGTCAAGCGACGCTGACGCTCAGCCAGACGCTCCATGCTGGTTTCCAACTGCTGGATGCGCGACTGCTGCACCTCCGCCTGACGGCGCGGCTCGGCGGCGGTCAGGTTGAACGTGTCCCACTGCTCCTGCCAGCCGTGCATGGTGGTTTCGGATTCTTCCAGGGCGGCGGCGGCTTCTTCGGCAGCGGCGCTGGTGACCTCCTGCTCGGGCGTGAGCATGTCCAGCTCTTCGCCCAAGGTCAGCAGCAAGGTGCGGTCATGGCCCAAATGGGATTCGGTTTCCAGCCGTGCCCGCTCGGCTTCTTTCAGGTCGTCCTGCAATTGGCGCAACCGCTGCTGGCCGTGCTGGATGCTCTGCTCGACCCGAGCGATGTCGCCGCCGACCGAATAGAAACGTCCTTGCACCAGGTTGAAGCGCTCGGACAAGTCGTGATGCCCGTCACGCAGCCGTTCGATGCTCGCGTCGGCGTTGCGCTGCTCGGCCACCAGCGCTTCGAAGCTGATTTCCTGGTTGCCAATGATCGCTTCGCGCTGGCCGACCTGCTCGTTCAACGCCTGCCAGCGCAATGCCGACAGTTGAGCCTTGAGCTGGCGCTCTTCGGCCTTGTACTCCTGATACTTCTCGGCGGCCTGGGCCTGGCGGTGCAGGCGTTCGAGCTGACGCTCCAGCTCTTCACGCAGGTCGGTCAGGCGCGCCAGGTTTTCATGGGTGCGGCGGATGCGGTTTTCAGTCTCGCGCCGACGCTCCTTGTACTTGGAGATCCCCGCCGCTTCTTCGATGAAGTTGCGCAGGTCTTCGGGTTTGGCTTCGATCAGCTTGGAGATCATCCCCTGCTCGATGATCGAGTAGCTGCGCGGCCCCAGGCCGGTGCCGAGGAAGATGTCGGTAATGTCGCGACGACGGCATTTGGTGCCGTTGAGAAAGTAGGTGTTCTGGCTGTCGCGGGTGACTTTTCGACGAATGGAGATTTCCGCGTAGGCAGCGTACTCGCCGATCAACGTGCCGTCGGAGTTATCGAACACCAGCTCGATACTCGCCTGGCTCACTGGTTTGCGACTGGTGGAGCCGTTGAAGATGACGTCGGTCATCGACTCGCCACGCAGGTTTTTTGCCGAACTCTCGCCCATCACCCAGCGTACGGCGTCGATGATGTTCGACTTGCCGCAACCATTGGGCCCGACCACCGCCGCCATGTTACTGGGGAAGTTCACCGTGGTCGGGTCGACGAAGGATTTGAACCCCGCCAGTTTGATGCACTTGAGCCGCACGCTCAGGCAGCCGGCAACGCAGACAGCACCAGGTCGCAGCTGCGCTGGGCATACGCCGAGAGCACCGTACGGATCTGCGGCAGATCACGGGCAATCACGGCGGCGAGCAACCGTTCAAACAGTTCGAGGAACTCGCTCATCTCGGCCTTGCGCTGTTCCAGGGCGAGGAAATACGCACGGCTCATGGCCGGCTGCAAGTTCTCGACGGTTTCCTGCAAGTACGGGTTGTTGGCGAATGGATACGCAGCGCGCATCACGTTGAAGCTGTCTTCGACAAACGCACGGATGTCCTGACGCTCATAGCTGGCGCCCAGCCGCTGCTGGATATGCAGGAACGGCGCCATGTCCGCCTGAAGCGCCCAGCCGCTGGCCACCGCATTACCGAGCAGGATGTACAACTCGCTCATCAGCGTGCACAGGCTGCGCACCTTGTGCGCGGTGAGTTCGGTCACGTGGGCGCCACGGCGCGGCAGGATCGCGATCAGGTGCCGGCGCTCGAGGATCAGCAAGGCTTCGCGGACCGAGCCGCGGCTGACATTGAGGGCCAGCGTGACCTTCTGTTCCTGGATGCGCTCTCCCGGCTTGAGGTCGCCGCGAATGATGCGTTCGGCGAGGTGGTGAGCGATTTGCTCGGCGAGGCTGTCCGGCGCCTTGAACGTCATGGTTTTCCTTCAAACTCTTCGATCTGCACAAGCGGCGCAGTGTAGCGCACTTGCCGGGTCATGGCCGAGTGCCCACGGGGTGGTTTTTGGCACGATTCAAGCAAAAAGCGAGGTATCCCGAGAGGGTCAATAATGAAAGGAACGGTTGTTGATCGACAAAACCGAACTTCCTGACCTTTAAGTCAGAAAATCATTGACCGAAAAGTCAGACCTGATAAATTCGGCCCACGTCGCTTAACAACAATAATGAGTCTGCGAGGCCTTCCGTGATCCAGTTTTTACTTAACCAGGAACTCCGTAGCGAGCACGCCCTGGACCCGAACCTGACCGTGTTGAACTACCTGCGCGAACATGTGGGCAAGCCCGGCACCAAAGAAGGCTGCGCCAGCGGTGACTGTGGTGCCTGCACCGTGGTGGTGGGCGAATTGCAGACCGATGAAGCCGGCGGCGAACACATTCGCTATCGCAGCCTCAACTCATGCCTGACATTTGTGTCGTCGTTGCACGGCAAACAGCTGATCAGCGTCGAAGACCTCAAGCACCAAGGCCAACTGCACAGCGTGCAAAAAGCCATGGTCGAGTGTCATGGTTCGCAATGCGGCTTTTGCACTCCGGGTTTTGTCATGTCGCTATTCGCGCTGCAAAAAAACAGCGATCAACCCGATTCCCATAAAGCCCACGAAGCCCTCGCCGGCAACCTCTGCCGATGCACCGGCTATCGGCCGATCCTCGCCGCCGCCGAACAGGCGTGCTGCGGCAAGCAACCCGACCAGTTCGATGCGCGGGTCGCCGACACCATCGCGCAGCTAAAAGCCATCGCGCCGACCGAAACCGGCGAGCTGAACAGTGGCGACAAGCGTTGCCTGGTGCCGCTGACCGTCGCTGATCTTGCCGACCTGTATGACGCCTATCCGCAAGCACGACTGCTGGCGGGCGGCACTGACCTGGCGCTGGAAGTCACGCAGTTCCACCGCACGCTGCCGGTGATGATTTACGTCGGCAACGTTGCCGAAATGAAGCGCATCGAGCGCTTCGACGATCGCCTGGAAATCGGCGCCGCCACCGCCCTCTCCGACTGCTACGACGCCCTCAAGGCCGAGTACCCGGACTTCGGCGAGTTGCTGCAACGTTTCGCCTCCTTGCAGATTCGCAACCAGGGCACGCTGGGCGGCAACATTGGCAACGCCTCGCCGATTGGTGACTCGCCACCGCTGCTGATCGCGCTCGGTGCACAGATCGTGCTGTGCAAGGGCGAAACCCGTCGCACGATGGCGCTGGAAGACTATTTCATCGACTACCGGGTGACAGCACGCCAGGAAAGCGAGTTCATCGAAAAGATCATTGTGCCGCGTGCCAGCGCTGCACAACTGTTTCGCGCCTACAAGGTTTCCAAGCGTCTGGACGATGATATTTCTGCGGTCTGCGCGGCATTCAACCTGCGCATCGAAAACGGTGTGATCGCCGATGTCCGCGTCGCCTTCGGCGGCATGGCCGCCACACCCAAACGCGCAAAAAGCTGCGAGGCCGCACTGCTCGGCGCGCAGTGGGGTTCACTTTCTCAAGGGCAGGCCACCGTCGAACGCGCCTGCGCCGCCCTGGCCGAAGATTTCACGCCGCTCTCGGACTTCCGGGCGAGCAAGGAATACCGCCTGCTGAGCGCGCAAAACCTGCTGCGTAAATACTTCATCGAACTGCAAACACCGCACATCGAGACTCGGGTGACCGCTTATGTCTAACCATCACACCGTCGAGAAGACCCAGGCCGAACTGGCCGAACTGTTTGCCAGGGACCTGACCACCGGCGTGGGCCGCAGCGTCAAGCACGACAGCGCCGACAAACATGTGTCCGGTGAAGCGCAGTACATCGATGACCGACTGGAATTCCCGAACCAGTTGCACGTTTACGCCCGGCTGTCGGACCGCGCCCACGCGAAAATCATCAGCATCGATACCCAGCCCTGCTACGCCTTTGAAGGCGTGCGCATCGCCATTACCCACGAGGATGTACCGGGTCTGAAAGACATCGGCCCGCTGCTGCCGGGCGATCCGTTGCTGGCTATCGACGACGTACAATTCGTCGGCCAACCGGTGCTCGCCGTCGCGGCAAAAGATTTGGAAACCGCACGCAAAGCGGCGATGGCGGCGATCATCGAATACGAAGACCTGGAACCGGTGCTCGACGTGGTCGAAGCCTTGCGCAAGCGCCACTTCGTGCTCGACAGCCACACCCACAAGCGCGGTGATTCGGGGACTGCGCTGGCCACCGCCGAACACCGGATTCAGGGCACGCTGCACATCGGCGGCCAGGAACACTTCTACCTGGAAACCCAGATCTCGTCGGTGATGCCGACCGAAGATGGCGGGATGATCGTCTACTGCTCGACCCAGAACCCCACCGAAGTGCAAAAACTGGTGGCCGAAGTGCTGGACGTGTCGATGAACAAAATCGTCGTCGACATGCGCCGCATGGGCGGCGGTTTTGGCGGCAAGGAAACCCAGGCTGCGAGCCCGGCGTGCCTGTGTGCGGTGATCGCACACCTGACCGGCCAGCCGACCAAAATGCGCTTGCCCCGGGTCGAAGACATGCTGATGACCGGCAAGCGCCACCCGTTCTACATTGAGTACGACGTGGGCTTCGACGACACCGGACGCCTGCACGGCATCCAGCTGGAACTGGCCGGCAACTGTGGTTGTTCGCCGGACCTGTCAGCCTCGATTGTTGACCGGGCGATGTTTCACTCGGACAACTCGTACTACCTGGGCGATGCGACCATCAACGGTCACCGCTGCAAGACCAACACGGCGTCGAACACCGCTTACCGTGGCTTCGGCGGCCCACAAGGAATGGTCGCTATCGAAGAGGTGATGGACGCCATCGCCCGTCACTTGGGCCTGGACCCGCTGGCCGTGCGCAAGGCCAACTACTACGGCAAGACCGAGCGCAACGTCACCCATTACTACCAGACTGTCGAGCACAACATGCTCGAGGAAATGACTGCCGAACTGGAAGAAAGCAGCCAGTACTTTGAGCGCCGCGAAGCGATCCGGCGCTACAACGCCAACAGCCCGATCCTGAAAAAAGGCCTGGCGCTGACCCCGGTCAAATTCGGCATTTCCTTCACCGCCAGCTTCCTCAACCAGGCCGGTGCGCTGATTCACGTCTACACCGACGGCAGCATTCACCTGAACCATGGCGGCACCGAAATGGGCCAGGGCCTGAACACCAAGGTCGCGCAAGTCGTGGCTGAAGTGTTCCAGGTGGAAATGGACCGCGTGCAGATCACCGCGACCAACACCGACAAAGTGCCGAACACCTCGCCGACCGCCGCCTCCAGCGGTGCCGACCTGAACGGCAAAGCCGCGCAGAACGCCGCTGAAATCATCAAGCAACGGCTGGTGGAGTTCGCTGCGCGCAAGTTTGAGGTCAGCGAGGAAGACGTGGAGTTCCACAACGGCCACGTGCGGGTTCGCGACCACATCCTGACCTTCGAAGCGCTGATCCAGCAGGCCTATTTCGCGCAGGTGTCGTTGTCCAGCACCGGGTTCTACAAAACCCCGAAAATCTACTACGACCGCAGCCAGGCACGTGGCCGACCGTTCTACTACTTCGCCTTTGGCGCGGCCTGCTGCGAGGTGATCGTCGACACCCTGACCGGGGAGTACAAAATGCTGCGTACCGACATCCTGCATGACGTCGGCGCCTCGCTGAACCCGGCCATCGACATGGGTCAGGTCGAAGGTGGTTTCATCCAGGGCATGGGCTGGCTGACCATGGAGGAACTGGTGTGGAACGCCAAGGGCAAACTGATGACCAACGGCCCGGCCAGCTACAAGATCCCGGCCGTCGCCGACATGCCGCTGGACCTGCGCGTGAAGCTGGTGGAAAACCGCAAGAACCCGGAAGACACGGTGTTCCATTCCAAAGCCGTGGGCGAACCGCCCTTCATGCTCGGGATCGCCGCCTGGTGCGCGATCAAGGACGCAGTGGCGAGCCTGGGCGACTACAAGCATCAACCGAAAATCGACGCCCCGGCCACACCGGAGCGGGTCTTGTGGGGCTGTGAGCAGATGCGCCAGTTGAAGGCGGTGAAAGCCGCGCAAACCGAAGTCGAGCCAGCTTCGCTGTAAGACCGAGGCGCGGCCATCGCGAGCAAGCTCGCGATGACGGCCGAACAGACAACACAGATGTTGAGGTGAACATGTACAACTGGATCAGCGCCCTCGCCGACCTGCAAACCCAGGGCGAGCCCTGCGTGTTGGTGACCATCATCGAGGAGCTCGGCTCGACGCCGCGCAATGCCGGCTCGAAAATGGTCGTCAGCGCCGCGCAGAGTTTCGACACGATTGGTGGCGGGCACCTGGAATACAAAGCCATGCAGGTCGCCCGGGACATGCTTGCCAGCGGCAAACAGGACACCCACCTGGAGCGCTTCACCCTCGGCGCCAGCCTCGGCCAATGTTGCGGCGGCGTGACCGTGTTGCTGTTCGAACCCATGGGCCAGGTCCAGGCGCAAATTGCCGTGTTCGGTGCCGGCCACGTCGGCCGCGCACTGGTGCCGCTGCTGGCCAGCCTGCCCTGCCGGGTGCGCTGGATCGACTCGCGGGAAGCCGAGTTTCCCGAACACATCCCCGACGGCGTGCGTAAAATCATCGCCGAAGAGCCGGTGGACGAAATCAACAGCCTGCCCGTCGGCAGCTACTGCATCGTCATGACTCACAATCACCAGCTCGACCTCGAACTCACCGCCGCGATCCTCAAGCGTAACGACTTTGCCTACTTCGGCCTGATCGGTTCGAAGACCAAACGGGTCAAGTTCGAACATCGCCTGCGTGATCGCGGTTTCGACAGCGCCGTGCTGCAACGCATGCGCTGTCCGATGGGCCTTGGCGAGGTCAAAGGCAAATTGCCTGTGGAAATCGCCATCTCCATCGCCGGCGAAATCATCGCCACCTATAACGCGAATTTCGGCCAACACACCGCGAAAGCCGAACCGATTGCCAAACTGCTGCCCGCTTCACGCCGCAGCCACGCTTCGAACTAAAAAGCCACACACTGAGAACACCTCATGCCTTTGACACGCAAAGCCTACCGCGCCGCCATCCTGCACAGCATCGCCGATCCGGCCGAAGTCGGGATCGAAGCCTCCTACGAGTATTTCGAGGATGGCCTGCTGGTGATTGAAAATGGCCAGATCAGTGCCCTTGGCCCGGCCAGCGAACTGCTCGCCAGCCTGCCAGCCGACATCCAAGTCACCCATTATCAGGACGCGCTGATCACCCCCGGCCTGATCGACACCCACATTCACCTGCCGCAAACCGGCATGGTCGGGGCTTACGGCGAACAACTGCTGGACTGGCTCAACACCTACACCTTCCCGTGCGAAAGCCAGTTTGCCGACAAGGCCCACGCCGAAGAAGTCGCGGATATCTTCATCAAGGAACTGCTGCGCAACGGCACCACTACCGCACTGGTATTCGGCAGCGTGCACCCGCAATCGGTGGACTCGTTCTTCGAAGCCGCGCAGAAGCTCGACCTGCGCATGATCGCCGGCAAAGTGATGATGGACCGCAACGCCCCGGACTACCTGACCGACACCGCCGAATCCGGCTACGTCGAAAGTAAGGCGCTGATCGAGCGCTGGCACGGCAAGGGTCGCCTGCACTACGCGGTGACGCCACGCTTTGCACCGACCAGCACCCCGGAGCAACTGACCCTCGCCGGCCAACTGCTGACCGAGTACCCCGACCTGTACATGCAGACCCACATCAGTGAAAACCTGCAGGAAATCGAATGGGTCAAGGCACTGTTCCCGGAGCGCAAGGGCTACCTGGATGTCTACGATCACTATCAGTTGCTGGGCGAGCGTTCGGTGTTCGCTCACGGCGTGCACCTGTGTGACGACGAGTGCGCACGCCTGGCCGAAACCGGCTCGGCCATCGCATTCTGCCCGACTTCGAACTTCTTCCTCGGTAGCGGCCTGTTCAACCTGCCGATGGCCGAGAAGCACAAAGTCAACGTCGGCCTGGGCACGGACGTCGGCGGCGGCACCAGTTTCTCGCTGCTGCACACCCTGAACGAAGCCTACAAAGTGATGCAGCTGCAAGGCGCACGCCTGAGTCCGTTCAAATCGCTGTACCTGGCCACCCTGGGCGGCGCCCGCGCACTGCGCCTGGAAGACAAGATCGGCACCCTGCAACCGGGCACCGACGCTGACTTCCTGGTGCTGGACTACAACGCCACCCCGCTGCTCAGCTATCGCCTGAAACAAGCCAACAACATCGCCGAAACGTTGTTTGTATTGATGACATTGGGGGATGACCGCACGGTGTTGCAGACCTATGCCGCGGGGAACCTGGTGCATCAGCGCTAAGTTTCCCCAGACAAAAAAATCCCCCGCCGCCATCAGGTTGCGAGGGATTTTTTATTGCCTGTCAGACCGCTATCGCGAGCAAGCTCGCTCCCACAGTTGATCTTCAGTGTTTACAGGATTCGCATTCAACACAAAACCCTGTGGGAGCGGGCTTGCTCGCGATGGGCGCGACTCGGTGTCTCAGAGTTTGGCGGTTGATCGCCCTGGCTTCTTGGTTTGCAACAGGTGCGAGAACACGGCGTGCAAATCGTCCGAGGCGCTTTCTTCGTCGAGGTTGAGCTTGCTGTCGATGTGATCCATGTGATGCATCATCAGGCTCACCGCCAGTGTCACGTCGCGGGCCTCGATAGCATCGATCAACTGGGTGTGCTCATCGTAGGAACAATGCGAGCGGTTGCCGCTTTCGTACTGGGCGATGATCAAGGACGTCTGCGACACCAGGCTGCGCTGGAAGCTGATCAGCGGGGTGTTTTTCGCCGCCTCGGCCAGTTTCAGGTGGAATTCGCCCGAAAGTCGGATACCGGCACCGCGATCGCCACGGGAGAAGCTGTCGCGCTCGTCGTTGACCATCTGCCGCAGCTCGGCCAGTTGTTCCGCTGTCGCGTGCTCGACCGCCAACTCGGTGATCGCCCGCTCAACCAGACGCCGCGCCATGAACACCTGACGCGCTTCATCGACACTCGGGCTGGCAACCACGGCGCCACGGTTGGGCCGCAACAGCACGACACCTTCATGGGCCAGACGCGATAATGCGCGGCGAATGATGGTGCGGCTGACCCCGAAAATCTCCCCCAGCGCCTCTTCGCTCAGCTTTGTACCGGGCGCCAGGCGCTGTTCGAGGATGGCCTCGAAGATATGCGCATAAACGATATCGTCCTGGGTTCCGCTGCGGCCGGCTTTGCCTGCTCGCGGTTGTTTCTTGAGGGGCTGCAACTGTTCGTTCATGGGCACTCGAGTCGGGAGAACGGCGGCGAATTGACCGTGACTGTCAGACAGCACAGTGGGTCGCTGGCAAGTATCGCGTAAAAAACAGGGCACATTGTACACAACCGGTGGTGGCAACACGACTGTACGGCTGTTTGTCGCCTCGGCTGTATCGCAATGGTCCGTTACATTTGAGTTTAGGCTTGATCACATGAATCTGTGGTCAGTACCGCTTTTGTGGCGAGGGAGCTTGCTCCCGTCCGGCGGCGAAGCCGTCGTAAATGCTACGAACGCATTTTAACTGAATCACTGCTTTGCCTACGTGGGTAGGGGCCGCTTCGCAGCCCAGCGGGAGCGAGCTCCCTCGCCACACAAGCGCCTCGTCACATTTGCTCCCATAAACAAGGAACACCGTTGTCATGAACGACGCCACGCACACGCAGCTCCGCCCCTTGGCCGACACCTCGCCCTCGGCCATCGTCGCCGGTTTCATTGCGATGATGACCGGCTACACCAGTTCACTGGTGCTGATGTTCCAGGCCGGACAGGCTGCGGGCCTGACCAGCGGGCAGATTTCGTCGTGGATCTGGGCGATCTCGATCGGCATGGCGGTGTGCTCGATCGGCTTGTCGCTGCGCTATCGCACCCCCATCACCATCGCCTGGTCCACCCCCGGCGCGGCGCTGCTGATCACCAGCCTGTCGGGCGTGACCTACGGCGAAGCCATCGGCGCCTACATCACCTGCGCTGTCCTGGTAACGATCTGTGGCATGACCGGCAGCTTCGAGCGCCTGGTCAAACGCATCCCGGCGTCGCTGGCAGCGGCATTGCTGGCGGGCATCCTGTTCAAGATCGGCAGCGAGATCTTTGTCGCCGCCCAGCACCGCACAGGCCTGGTGCTGGGGATGTTCTTCACTTACCTGGTCGTCAAACGCCTGTCACCCCGCTATGCGGTGCTCTGCGCGCTGCTGATCGGTACGGCGCTCGCCGGGTTCATGGGTTTGCTGGACTTCAGCGGTTTCCACCTGGAAGTCGCAACGCCTGTCTGGACCACGCCGCACTTCTCGCTGGCGGCGACCATCAGCATCGGCATTCCGCTGTTCGTGGTGGCCATGACCTCGCAGAACATGCCCGGCATCGCCGTGCTGCGCGCCGACGGCTACAACGTACCGGCCTCGCCGCTGATCACCACCACCGGCATCGCCTCATTGTTGCTGGCGCCGTTCGGCTCCCACGGGATCAACCTCGCGGCGATCAGCGCCGCCATCTGCACCGGGCCGCACGCCCACGAAGACCGCAACAAGCGCTACACGGCTGCCGTCTGGTGCGGGATTTTCTACGGGATTGCCGGGGTTTTCGGCGCGACGCTGGCAGCATTGTTTGCGGCGCTGCCCAAGGAACTGGTGCTGTCGATTGCCGCGCTGGCGCTGTTCGGTTCGATCATCAATGGCTTGAGCATTGCCATGGCGCAAGTGCAGGAACGGGAAGCAGCGCTGATTACCTTTATGGTGACGGCATCGGGGCTGACGCTGTTTTCCATCGGTTCGGCGTTCTGGGGGATTGTGGCGGGGGTGTTGACTTTGCTGATCCTGAACTGGCGCAAGGCCTGAGGCTCCGCAGGAGCGAGCATAAAAAAAACGGCGACCCTTGGGTCGCCGTTTTTTATGACATCAGGCTACCGGATTGATTGGCTTTTCCGGGTACCAGACGTCCAGCAACGGGCTGACTTCAACGCTGGTCAGCTCGGTGCGGCCTTTCAGCCAGGCTTCTACGGCGGCGCGCTGTTCTGCGCTGACCGAGCCACGCTTTTGCAGGCAAACCAGACCGAAGTCGTCGCCGCCAACATAGCCCAGGCCGTTTGCTTCCATGGCTTCTTTCAGGAACGCATCGAGGAAAGCGTCAATGGCTTCGTCAGCCAAATCTTCTTTGAAATCCAGGTTCAGTTCGAAACCCAGCTCTTGAAATTCATCGACGCACAGTTTTTTGCGCAGACGCTGGGAACGGTTAGTCGCCATTGGAACAATCCTCATAAGTAATAACGGGCGGCACTTTAGCAGTTTAAGCCGCTGTTTGCCCGACTCTCTGGCCGCTCGCGCCTACCACTGGTAAAAAAATAACGGATTAGCCACTGCACCTGAAGCACAAGGCGCTATACCTTGGGCATAATGCCGACACTTTCATGACCACTGAGGGAACTTTTCAACATGCCCTCGTCTTTTTCCCCTCGGCTGTAGGGTTTTATTTCAGATGATCAAATCTTTGCGTCCATTGTTCCTGGCCAGCCTTCTTCTGCCCCTGGCCCTGCCCCTTTCTGCCGCCCCGATCAACACCGCGTTGTCACCCAAGGTTCAACAGGCCCTCAAGGCCAGCAAGCTGCAGGACAGCGCCCTGTCGCTGGTGATGATCCCGCTCAACGGCCCCGGCACCCCGACCATTTTCAACGCGGACGTGTCGGTCAACCCGGCCTCCACGATGAAGCTGGTCACCACCTACGCGGCGCTGGAAATGCTCGGTCCCAATCACCAGTGGAAAACCGAGTTCTACACCGACGGCACCCTCAGCGGCGGCATCCTGAACGGCAACCTGTACCTCAAGGGCGGCGGCGACCCCAAGCTGAACATGGAAAAACTCTGGCTGCTGATGCGTGACCTGCGGGCCAATGGCGTGCGCCAGGTCACCGGCGACCTGATGCTGGACCGCAACTTCTTCGTGCAACCGCAACTGCCCGAGTTCAATGACGACGGCAATGACGAGAACAAACCCTTCCTGGTCAAACCCGACTCGCTGATGGTCAACCTCAAGGCCCTGCGCTTTGTGGCGCGCAACGATTCGGGTCGAGTGCTGGTATCGGTCGAGCCGCCGATCGCCAGCATCCACATCGATAACCAGGTCAAGGCCATCAACTCCAAGCAATGCGCCGGCGATGTTCGCTACAACCCGGTGACCCAGGCCGATGGCGGCGTGACCGTGACGGTCAACGGCCAATTGGGCGATGGTTGCAGCTCCCAGACCTACCTGTCGCTGCTCGATCACGCCACCTACACCGCCGGTGCCGTGCGTGCAATCTGGCAGGAACTGGGCGGCAGCATCCAGGGCAAGGACCGACTGGCCAGCGTGCCGAAAGACGCCAAGGTCCTGGCCCGCGCCTTCTCGCCAGACCTGGCGGAAGTCATCCGCGACATCAACAAGTACAGCAACAACACCATGGCCCAGCAGTTGTTCCTGAGCCTGGGCGCGCAGTACCGCAATGACGCCGACGGCGACGACGCCAAAGCCGCGCAGCGCGTGGTGCGCCAGTGGCTGGCGAAGAAAGGCATCACCTCGCCTCACCTGGTGATGGAGAACGGCTCCGGCCTGTCGCGCGCCGAACGCGTCAGCGCCCGTGAAATGGCCGGCCTGCTGCAAGCGGCCTGGAGAAGCCCGTACTCGGCCGAGTTCGTCAGCTCGATGCCGATTGCCGGCATGGACGGCACCATGCGCAAGCGCCTCAAGCGCACCGCCATGGCCGGTGAAGCCCACATCAAGACCGGCACCCTGAACACCGTGCGCGCCATCGCAGGCTACAGTCGCGACAGCAACGGCAACACATGGGCGGTGGTAGCGATCCTCAACGATCCAAAACCGTTTGGCGCGTCCTCGGTACTCGATCAGGTGCTGCTGGACCTGTATCGCCAGCCGAAACTGGCGGCAACCGCTTCGGCGCTGTAAGCCGAACGTCCAGACACCGAAGATCCAATGTGGGAGCGGGCCGGGCGGCGCTCCGATGCTCGCGATGACGGCGGCACATCCAGCAATGATGTGACTGACCGCTATCGCGAGCGGGCTCGCTCCCACAAGGAACCTAGTTCAGTTGCGCCTCGACCCGATCCCGGCCCGCCTGTTTCGCCGCGTACACCCCGGAATCCGCCCGTAGCAACAGCCCGTCCGCGCCCTCCCCGGCACGCCAGCCAGCGATCCCGAAACTGGCCGTAACGATCCCGACCTCGTCAATCGGCGCACTGCGCAGCCCCTGCCACAACTCTGTCGCGAGGGTATGCGCCTGCTGTGCGTCGCTGTCCGGGCACAGCACCATGAACTCCTCGCCGCCCAGACGACAGAACACATCGGTACGCCGCAGACGATGGCCAATGCGCTCGCAAACAGCCTTGAGCACCCGGTCGCCCACCGCGTGACCATGCTGGTCGTTGATGCGTTTGAAGTGATCGATGTCGAGCATGATCACCGCCAGCTCACCGCCCGCGCGCTCGACCCGGGCCATTTCGGTGGTCAGGCGCTCCTGGAAATAACGCCGATTGTGAATGCCGGTCAGGGCGTCGGTCACCGACAAGGCGCGCAGCTCCTCCTCGACCCGCTTCAAATCGGAAATGTCGGAAATATAGCCATGCCACAACACGCCACCGCCCGGCAGTTCCTCCGGCGTGGCCTCACCCCGCACCCAGCGCAAACCGCGCTGCGGCAATTGCACGCGGTACTCCTCGCGCCAAGGGCTGAGCGTGTTTGCCGAGGTGCGAATCGAGGCGCGCACGCGGGACACATCTTGCGGGTGAATACGGGCGAAGATCGCTTCGGCGTTCATCAGCAACACATCCGGCTCAAGTTCGTAGATTTCACGAATACCGTCGCTGGCGTAAATCACGCTGAAACGACCGCCGAACTCCATCTTGCATTGATAGATCCCGCCGGGCACATGGGCACTGAGTTTCTTGAGCAGCAGGTCACGCGCTGCCAGCGCCTCGTGCACCCGCTTGCGCTCGGTGATGTCGATACAGATCGCCAGGTGCCCGACCCACAAACCATGCTCATCCAGCACCGGCGTGGTCAGCATGTTCACCGCCAGATGACTGCCGTCATGCCGAACCAACGTCCATTCCCGCGCCTCATGGCCGTCCTGCTCACCTTCTTCGACCAGCATGGCCTGAGCGCTCGAAATCGGCTTGCCGTAGCGTTCGCTCAGCTCTCTGGCCCGTGCTTCGAGCTCTCTGGGCAGGTGCAGGTTTTCCAGTGTCATGTGCCCCAGCACTTCGCCAGTGCGGTAGCCCAGCATCTGCTCGGCGCCGGCGTTGAAAGTGCTGATCACGCCGTGCAGGTCCGTCGCGATGATCGCCACCTGGGTCGCCGCATCCAGCACGCTGCGCAATTGCCCGTGGGTGCCACGCAGTTCTTGCTCACGGGCGCGCAGCTCCTGGGTGCGTTGCTCCACCAGCTTCAACGCTCGCTGACGCTGGCTGACCAGCACATAGAGCAACACGCTGAGCAGCAGGCTCAAGAGCGCGCCGAGCACTACCAGGCTGGCCACCGAAGAATGGTTGGTCTGCATGAATGCAGCGCTCGGGCGGATATCCACTTGATAATCGTGATCGCCCAAGCGCAACAAGCGCGCCGTCAGCAAACTGCTGGAGGCTGGCGGATTGACCGACGCGTACAGCACTTCGTGCTGTTCCCCGGTGGACAGGTCCAGGATGCGCACCGAGAGGTTGTCGTGACTCTGCTCAGGCAAGCCGTCGGCCACCAATTGCCGCAGGCTGATGACCGCGATGACATAGCCATACGGCGCGGTTGTCGCCGCCTCACGCGCACTGACCGGCGCCACCAGCAGCACACCGCGGGCGTAGGCCTGATCGACACCCACCAGGTGCATGGGCTGCGAGACCGCGAGACTGCCGTGGGAACGCGCCCGCTCGAGCGTCGAACGGCGCTGGGGTTGGGCAAGCAGGTCGTAACCCAAAGGAGAACCAAGGTGGCTTTGCGTCTGGCTGAAGAGCACAGGGACGTACTCATCGCGCTCACCGGCCACTTGCAACTCGCCGGCGACGTTCAAGTCACGAATGCTGAAGTCCCCCAAACCCTGTTCCCGCACCCTCGCCTCGAATGCCGGTCGCTCGGTGCGACTGACCCGAGGAGCCCAGGCATAGGCCTGAGTGCGGCGCAGCAGCGGTTTGGCGTAACCATCGAATTCCTGACGTGTGACCACACCTGAATTGACAAAGAAACGCCGCAGGCTGTCCAGGCGTTGCTCCTGGTCCTGAAAGCGTTCTTCGATACGGCTGTAGCGTTCGCTGGCAAGCAGTTGAAAGCGTTGTCGCAACTGGTGCTGGAACAGATTGAGGGTCGCCCAGGCGAGCAACCCCGTGAGAATGCCCCCGGCCAGCAATACCAACAGAGCGACCAGCCAGGCCGAAACATCTTCGCTGATAAAGCCCAGGATCTTCGGGCGGACGGCTTGCAACGACATAGGCGCAACTCATAAACGCCAGCGAGCGTAGGCCACACTCAGGCTGTGCCTGAGTTATAGCTATTAGCCATTAATTTAACCAGCGTTATGAATCCAAGAGCCTTTGAAAATCAAGGCTCTGTGGGTCCATTGGGCGCTTAGCGCAGGGTGATTTTCCAGGCGCGGTGGATTTTGCCGTTACGGGCGAAGTCCGGGTCGATGGTCTGCGCGGTGATTTCTTCCACGGCGTAACGCTCGGCGAGGTTTTCCTCGAGCTGGAACTTGCGGAAGTTGTTGGAGAAATACAGCACGCCGCCTGGTGCCAGGCGCGCCATCGCCAGGTCGAGCAACTGCACGTGGTCACGCTGGACGTCGAAAATCCCTTCCATGCGCTTGGAGTTGGAGAAGGTCGGCGGATCGATGAAGATCATGTCGAACTCGTCACGACTGGCTTCCAGCCACGCCATCACATCGCCCTGCTCCAGACGGTTCTTGTCCGAGAAGCCATTGAGCGACAGGTTGCGTCGCGCCCAGTCCAGGTAAGTTTTCGACAGGTCGACACTGGTAGTGCTGCGCGCACCGCCCTTGGCAGCGTGTACGCTGGCGGTCGCGGTGTAGCAATACAGGTTGAGGAAGCGCTTGCCGGCCGCCTCTTTCTGAATCCGCAGACGCATTGGACGGTGGTCCAGGAACAGCCCGGTATCGAGGTAGTCGGTGAGGTTGACCAGCAACTTCACGCCGCCTTCGTTCACCTCGGTGAACTTGCCCTGGGCGCTCTGGCGCTCGTACTGCTTGGTGCCGCTCTGACGCTCGCGACGCTTGACCACCACACGGCTCTTGTCGATGTTCAAGGCCTGCGGAATGGCCGCCAGGGCATCGAACATCCGCGCCGAGGCTTTTTCCGGATCGATGGATTTTGGCGCGGCGTATTCCTGAACGTGGACCCAGTCTTGGTACAGGTCGATGGCCATGGAGTATTCCGGCATGTCGGCATCGTAGACGCGGTAGCAGTCGATGCCTTCACGCTTGACCCACTTGCCGAGGGCCTTGAGGTTCTTTTGCAGGCGGTTGGCAAACATCTGCCCGCCTTCGCTCAGGCGCGCCTGTTCAACCACGGGGGCCGGGGCCGGAACTGGCTTGATCGGGTTGCCGTTCTTGTTGTACTGACGCTCTTGCGGCTCGACCGGCGCCTGATCGTAGGCCGCCTGTTCACGCTCGGCCTGACGCTGTTCCGGGGTACGACGCTCGCCGGTGACGAACTGGTCCGGCAGGACTTTGATCAGCAGCAGCTTGCACGGCAAGGCGCCGTTCCAGAACGAATACTGTTTATGGCTGCGGATGCCCATGCGCTTGCCCAGGTCCGGCGCGCCGGTGAACACCGCCGCTTCCCAGTTCAGACAGGCCTGACGCAGACGCTCGCCGAGGTTCTGGTAGAGGTAGAGCAAGCTCGCCTCGTCGCCCAGGCGCTCGCCGTACGGAGGGTTGCAGATCACCAGACCTTTCTGGTTCTGGTCCGGACGCGGTTCGAACGTCGCGACTTCACCCTGGTAGATCTTGATCCACTCGCTCAGGCCGGCGCGCTCAACGTTGTTGCGGCCCGGTTGAATCAGGCGCGGGTCAGCTTCGTAGCCGCGAATCCACAGCGGAGGCTTGGCCAGGCCGGCAGCAGCGCGGGCGGTGGCCTCCTCGTGAAGTTTTTTCCACAGTGCAGGGACGTGACCGAGCCAGGCAGTGAAGCCCCACTGCTCGCGACGCAGGTTCGGCGCCATGTCGGCGGCGATCATCGCGGCTTCGACCAGGAACGTACCAACACCGCACATCGGGTCAGCCAGCGCGCCACCTTCAGCCGCGATGCGCGGCCAGCCGGAACGGATCAGAATTGCTGCCGCGAGGTTTTCCTTCAACGGTGCCGCACCTTGCTGCAGACGGTAGCCGCGCTGGTGCAGGCTGTGACCGGACAGGTCGAGGGACAGGATCGCTTCGCCACGGTCCAGACGCAGGTGAATGCGCAGGTCCGGGTTGAGCTTGTCGATGGATGGACGCTCGCCCGACGGGGTACGCAGTTTGTCGACAATGGCGTCCTTCACTTTCAGGGCGCCGAAGTGTGTGTTGTCGATGCCCGAACCGTGACCGCTGAACTCGACAGCCAGGGTGCCGTCGCTGAGCATATGGTCCTGCCACTCGACATCCAGCACGCCGTGGTACAGGTCTTCGGCGTCCTTCATCGGGAAGCGTTTCATGACCAGCAGCACCCGGTTCGCCAGACGCGACCACAGGCACAGGCGATAGGCTGTTTCCATGTCGGCCATGCCGCGCACGGCCGAGGTGTGCTCGCGCGCTTCCTCAAGGCCAAGCCCGACGGCTTCCTCGATGAGCAGGCCTTCGAGACCTTTAGGGCAAGTGAGGAAGAGTTCGTAACGTTCCGACATGGGAATTCCAGGGCCTTTAGCAATAAGTGAACGGGCAACGCATCGACCGTCCGGTTTTCAATCAAGCGCTTTTCTTGAAGAGCGCTCGCGTGGCACGAAGGTGTGCCGTTCCACCCCTGCGACTCAAAACCCGAAGGTTAAAAAGAGCTTAGATGCAGGGGCAGATAAAAAATTCGTTGCAACAAAATGTCATAACTCGACCCTTCGTCGAATAGTACCCGAGTGCAACGGGTGGACATTCTCACTAAAGCATTAACCCCATCATTTACTGGGAGCCCGATCATACCGGGCTTTGCTTATCAAACCGGTTACAAACGAGATGTTTCTTATGGCCATAGCACCTAGATGGTTACGTGCTTATGACAAAACGATCATTCCCTCGATGTGACGCTTTGGTTAGAACTCACTACAGGTTGACGTCGCAACGGCGTCAACACCTTGGCTCGCGACGCCGGCAGCGAGCCGCCAACGGCAGGAAATTTTCTGCCAGACCTCAATAGAGGTCGACGCGAAAAATACAGTCAACAAGTGAGGGAAACACCCTATGAGAAGACTTAAGCGTGATCCGTTGGAAAGAGCATTTTTGCGCGGATATCAATATGGCGTTGGTGGTAAATCCCGTGAGCTTTGCCCATTTACTCTACCGTCGGTACGCCAAGCCTGGATCAACGGCTGGCGAGAAGGACGCGGCGACAACTGGGACGGTATGACCGGCACTGCGGGAATCCATAGACTCAACGAACTTCACGCCGTCGGCTAAACGGGGCACACATTCCGACACGACAATCTGAATACGCAACACCTTAACCACGCACGTCCCATCCGGACGGCGGGCTTCGGCCCAGGGGCTCCTTCGAGGAGCCCTTTTTTATGCCTGTAAAAATTGCGGTGGGGCTTTTGTGGCGAGGGAGCTTGCTCCCGCTGGGTTGCGAAGCGGCCCCAAAACCAATCAACTCGGTGTATCAGGTAAAGCGCGATTGCAGGATTTACGACTGCCTCGCAGCCGAACGGGAGCAAGCTCCCTCGCCACAAAAGCCCTTACCCATAGGCTTCAGCGCAGGGCCGCGATCGCGTCGACAGACTCACGAATCAGCGCCGGGCCCTTATAGATGAAGCCAGAGTAGAGCTGCACCAGACTCGCACCTGCGGCGATCTTCTCAGCCGCATGCTTGCCTTCGGTAATACCGCCCACCGCAATGATCGGCAAACGTCCAGTCAACTCGGCGGCCAGCACCTTCACAGTGTGGGTGCTCTTGTCGCGCACGGGGGCACCCGACAAACCACCCATCTCGTCACCGTGCTCCAGGCCTTCAACGCCGACGCGGCTCAGCGTGGTGTTGGTGGCAATCACCGCGTCCATGCCGGTTTCAACCAGCGCCTGTGCAACCTGAGCGGTTTCTTCGTCGGTCATGTCCGGGGCGATCTTGATCGCCAGTGGGACATGTTTGCCGTGGCGCAGCGCCAGTGCGGCCCGACGCGTGGCCAGGTCCGCCAGCAGTTGCTTGAGCGAATCACCAAATTGCAGGCTGCGCAGGCCCGGGGTGTTCGGCGAACTGACGTTGACCGTCACATAGCTGGCGTGGGCGTACACCTTGTCCAGGCAGATCAGGTAGTCGTCGACGGCACGCTCGACCGGCGTGTCGAAGTTCTTGCCGATGTTGATCCCCAGCACGCCCTTGTACTTGGCAGCGGCCACGCGGGCCAACAGATGATCGACGCCCTGGTTGTTGAAACCCATGCGATTGATGATCGCCTCGGCCTGCGGCAAGCGGAAAATCCGTGGCTTGGGGTTACCGGGCTGTGGACGCGGGGTGATGGTGCCGATTTCAACGAAGCCAAAACCCAATTGGGCAAACCCGTCGATGGCCGCTCCGTTCTTGTCCAGCCCCGCCGCCAACCCCACCGGGTTGGGAAAGTCCAGCCCCATGACGTTCACCGGCAACTGCGCCGGCGCCTTGCACAGCAAGCCGTTGAGGCCCACACGCCCGCCTGCACCGATCAAGTCCAGGGACAGGTCGTGGGAGGTTTCCGGGGAGAGTTTGAACAGCAGTTGGCGGGCCAGGGTATACATGGGCGGGTTTGACTCGGTTGGCGGCGAAATTAGGCGGCGATTATAGCCGGGCATCGGGGTCGCACGCGAGGCGCACGATGAAATCAGCAGCCAGTGGCATATGCCTTGCACTTGTTAACGCATCAGCACTCATGCCAACGACGGGATGAGCCCCACAGGGCTGATGGAAAGGACAACGGCGTCGTCATCCGGCCTGATTTTCACGGTGGTCGGGTACGGCGCTTTTTCATGCAAGGTGCTTATGCGATGACTGAACCTCAAGCAGCCCCTCTGGCCTGGGTCAACGGCAGCGATGCCCCGGAAAAAACCGAGATCAACCTGGGCTTCATGGCCCTGAGCGACTGCGCCTCGGTGGTCGTTGCCGCGACCCAGGGCTTCGCTCAGCCCTATGGCCTGACGCTGAACCTCAAGCGCCAGTCGTCCTGGGCCAACCTGCGGGACAAACTGGTCAGCGGCGAACTGGATGCCGCCCACAGCCTGTACGGCTTGATCTACGCCGTGCACCTGGGGATCGGCGGCGTGGCGGCAACGGACATGGCGGTGCTCATGGGCCTGAACCAGAACGGCCAGAGCATCAACCTCTCCCACGGCCTGCAAGCCTTGGGCGTGACCCGTCCTGAAGCGCTGGATGCCTATGTGCACCAACGTCGCCCAAAACTCACCTTTGCCCAGACGTTCCCCACCGGCACTCACGCCATGTGGTTGTATTACTGGCTGGCGAGCCAGGGCATTCATCCATTGCTGGATGTCGACAGCGTCGTGGTCCCGCCGCCGCAAATGGTCGCGCACTTGCAGGCCGGGCGTATCGACGGCTTCTGCGTCGGCGAACCCTGGAGCGCCAGCGCGGTACGGCAGAACCTCGGTTTCACGCTTGCGACGAGCCAGAGCATTTGGCCCGATCACCCGGAAAAAGTCCTCGGCTGCACCCGTGCCTTCGTCGAACACTACCCGAACACCGCCCGCGCCCTGGTCATGGCCATTCTGGAAGCCAGCCGTTTCATCGAGCAAAGCCCGGAAAATCGCCGGAGCACCGCACAGCTGTTGAGCGCTCCCGAGTACCTCGACGCGCCGCTGGACTGTATCGAACCGCGCCTGCTGGGCGACTATGCCGACGGCCTCGGCCATCGCTGGCAGGACCCGCACACGTTGCGCTTTCATCACGGCGGTGAGGTGAACATTCCGTACCTGAGCGATGGTATGTGGTTCATGACCCAGTTCCGGCGCTGGGGTTTGCTGCGCGAAGACCCGGACTATCTGGGCGTGGCGCGGCAGGTCCAGCAACTGGGCGTCTACCGCGACGCCGCCACGGCGCTGGGTATCGCAGCCTGGGGCCAGGAGATGCGCAGCAGTCAGTTGATCGACGGCAAAACCTGGGACGGCTCGGACCCGGCGACGTACGCCCGCAGCTTCAAGCTGCACGCCATGGCCGACACTCCCACCCTTCTCGCCCGCCGCTGACAGGAAGCCATGACCATGTTGCGTATCCTGCTGATCAACGACACCGCGAAAAAAGTCGGGCGACTCAAAGCCGCGCTGACAGAGGCAGGCTTTGAGGTGATCGACGAGTCCGGCCTGACCATCGACCTGCCCGCACGCGTCGAAACGGTGCGCCCGGACGTAATCCTGATCGATACCGAGTCACCGAGCCGCGACGTGCTGGAGCAAGTGGTGCTGGTCAGTCGCGACCAGCCACGGCCGATTGTGATGTTCACCGACGAGCACGACCCGGGGGTGATGCGCCAGGCGATCAAGTCCGGCGTCAGCGCCTACATCGTCGAAGGCATTCATGCCGCGCGCCTGCAACCGATCCTCGACGTGGCGATGGCGCGTTTTGAAAGCGATCAGGCGCTGCGCGCCCAACTCCAGGCCCGCGACCAGCAACTGGCCGAGCGCAAGCGCATTGAACTGGCCAAGGGCTTGCTGATGAACATGAAAGACTGCAACGAGGAACAGGCCTACACCCTGATGCGGCGCCAGGCCATGAGCCGCCAGCAGAAGCTGATCCAGGTGGCGGAGCAAATCATTGCCATGAGTGAGTTGCTGGGCTGACCCGATCGTTGTGGCGAGGGAGCTTGCTCCCGTTGGGGTGCGAAGCGCCCCAAAACCTGCCAGCGCATCGTGTCAGATAAGACCCATCAGCCAGATCACGACTGCTCCGCAGCCGAACGGGAGCGAGCTTGCTCGCGATTGGCCACAACTCGGTCTTAACCTGTTGGCACAATTCTCGCTATGTAATCGGCACAGGTAACCAACGGCGGTTGCCCCACCTACGACAAAGACGTCGCACACCCTGTTCGCGCAAGCGCAGCGGGTGGCGACGTTTTTTCGTTTTGGCCCCATAGCCCGGGGCCGGTGGTGCGGCCGTTGCGGCGCCCCACCGCAAAGCTCACGACTCCTTCGAGACTCTTCACCTGAGGTGCGCGATGAATTCAAGCTTCTGGAAATCCGGCCATACCCCAACCCTGTTCGCGGCCTTCCTGTATTTCGACCTGAGCTTCATGGTCTGGTACCTGCTCGGCCCCTTGGCGGTGCAAATCGCTGCCGACCTGCACCTGACCACCCAGCAACGCGGGCTGGTGGTGGCCACGCCGATTCTGGCCGGGGCCATCCTGCGTTTCGTGATGGGCTTGCTGGCGGATCGTCTGTCACCCAAAACCGCCGGGGTGATCGGCCAGGTGATCGTGATCTGCGCGCTGTTCGGCGCCTGGAAACTCGGCATCCACAGCTACGAGCAAGCCCTGTTGCTCGGCGTATTCCTCGGCATGGCCGGGGCGTCGTTCGCCGTCGCCCTGCCCTTGGCCTCGCAGTGGTATCCGCCGCAGCATCAGGGCAAAGCCATGGGCATCGCGGGCGCGGGCAATTCGGGTACGGTGCTCGCGGCGCTGATCGCCCCGGTGCTCGCGGCAGCATTTGGCTGGAGCAACGTCTTCGGTTTCGCCTTGATCCCGCTGATCCTGACCCTGATCGTCTTTGCCTGGCTGGCGAAAAACGCCCCTGAACGGCCGAAAGCCAAAGCCATGAGCGACTATTTCAAGGCCCTGGGTGACCGCGACAGTTGGTGGTTCATGTTCTTCTACAGCGTGACCTTCGGCGGCTTCATCGGCCTGGCCAGCGCCCTGCCTGGCTACTTCAACGATCAGTACGCCTTGAGTCCGGTCACCGCGGGCTACTACACCGCCGCGTGCGTGTTTGGCGGCAGTTTGATGCGACCACTCGGGGGCGCGTTGGCGGACCGTTTCGGCGGTATTCGCACCCTGCTGGCGATGTACACCCTCGCCGCAGTCTGCATCGCCGCCGTGGGCTTCAACCTTCCCAGTTCCTACGCGGCACTGGCGCTGTTCGTCTGCACCATGCTCGGCCTGGGAGCAGGTAATGGCGCAGTGTTCCAACTGGTACCGCAGCGCTTTCGCCGTGAGATCGGCGTCATGACCGGGTTGATCGGCATGGCGGGCGGCATCGGCGGTTTTGCCCTGGCGGCGGGCATGGGTGCGATCAAACAAAGCACCGGCAGCTATCAACTGGCCTTGTGGTTGTTTGCCAGCCTCGGGGTGCTGGCCTGGTTCGGCCTGCACGGCGTCAAGCGTCGCTGGAGAACCACTTGGGGTTCGGCTGCCGTGACGGCGGCGCGGGTCTGAGTTGTCGATGAGCCTGCAACTGAGCTTCGCCGAGGCTAGCGCCATCGGCCCCCGGGACGAAAATCAGGACGCCCTGCGCCTGGTCACACCGGCCGCCGAACTGGCGGCCAGCAAGGGGTTTCTGTTCGCCATCGCCGACGGTGTCAGCCAATGCGCCGATGGTGGTCTCGCCGCCCGGACAACCTTGCAGGCACTGGCCCTGGACTACTACGCCACGCCGCAAACCTGGGGCGTGGCCCAAGCGCTGGATCGCTTGCTGCTGGCGCAAAATCGCTGGTTGCAGGCCAACGGTGGCGGCTTGCCGTTGCTCACCACCGTCAGCGCCCTGGTCTTACGGGGTCGACGCTTCACCCTGGCACATGTCGGCGACTGCCGGGTGTATCGCTGGCATGCCGATCAACTCCTGCGCATCAGCGAAGATCACGTCTGGGAGCAACCGGGCATGCAGCATGTGCTCAAGCGTGCATTGGGGCTGGACCAGCATCTGGTGCTGGACTTCCTCGATGGTGAATTGCGCGTGGGCGAGAGTTTCGTCCTGCTCAGCGACGGGGTTTGGGCGACGCTGGGTGACACGGCCATCGCGGCCATTCTGCGCGACCAGCCCGACCTGCAAAGCGCCGCGCAAACCCTGGTCCACGCCGCACACCTGGCCGGTAGCCAGGACAACGCCAGCGCACTGCTGGTGCGGGTCGACGCCCTCGGTGAAGCGAGCATCGGTGACGCGCTGATTCACCTGCAGCAATGGCCGCTGCCGCCGACGCTCAAATCCGGGCAATCCTTCGAAGGCTGGCAGGTCGAGACGCTGCTTGGGCACAGCCAGCAGTCGCTGATCTATCGCGTGCGCGATGGGCAGCAACAGCCGTGGCTGCTGAAAACCCTACCCTTGCCGTTGAGCAACGACACCGCCGCCGCACAAGCCCTGCTGTCCGAAGAATGGTTTCTCAAGCGCGTTGCCGGGCGCAGTTTTCCCGAAGTGCACCCGGCGATTCAGCGTCAGCACCTGTACTACGTGATGCGCGAGTATCCGGGGAAAACCCTGGCCGATCTGTTCGCACAGAACGGCCCGCTGCCACTGGCCCAATGGCAACCACTGGCCGAACGCCTGTTACGGGCGGTGGGCATGCTGCATCGACGGCAGATTTTCCATCGCGACATCAAACCGGAAAACCTGCTGCTGAGTGAGGACGGTGAACTGCGGCTGCTGGATTTCGGATTGGCGTATTGCCGTGGATTGTCCGAGGACCAGGCAAACGCACTGCCGGGCACGCCGAGCTACATCGCCCCGGAAGCGTTCAAAGGTGATGCGCCGACGCCGCAACAGGATTTGTATGCGGTCGGTGTAACGCTCTATTACCTGGCCACCGGGCATTATCCCTACGGAGAAATCGAAGCCTTCCAACGTCCGCGTTTTGGCCTGCCGGTCAACGCCAACCGTTATCGGCCGGACTGGCCGGACTGGCTGGGCCAAAGCCTTGCGCGCGCGGTGTGCGCCGACCCGGCGCAACGGTATGAAACGGCGGAAGAATGGTTGCTGCTGCTGGAGCAAGGGGAACGGCGCAGTTTGAGCGTGCGGCCCAGACCGTTGCTGGAGCGTGAACCGCTGAAGGTCTGGCGGACGTTGGCGCTGGTGGTGTTGCTGATCAATGTGGTGCTGGTGTTCCTGCTACTCCATTCCTGAGTCAAACACCGCTCCCCGTGGCGAGGGGGCTTGCCCTAATGCCGGTAAGTTAACGGAAACCTATCGCCTGGTGGTCAATTGTGGCGAGGGAGCTTGCTCCCGCTCGGCCGCGAAGCGGTCGTAATCCGTCAATCGCATTCCATCTGAATACTCGCGGTGGCTGATTTTAGGGTCGCTTCGCAACCCAGCGGGAGCAAGCTCTCTCGCCACAGGCCCTCTCCGCGCCATGACTGTGCAGAACGCCTTGAATCGGTGCAAAAAACCCAAGACGCCCACTGATTTTCAGCTCGCCCCCCAATAGAACCGCGCCCTCCCCCAACTTGGCACAACCACTGCATTACCCGTTTCACCCTACATAAAGCCCAGCCTTCAACGACGAAGGCTGAGCTTCCCGACAGAACGGGACCAGGACAAAGGCGTCCTCGCTAGATAACTAGCGGGACGCCTTTTTTTGTTTGCGCAAAATACCTTGAGCCAGCCTGACCGCCCTGATGAGGCACGCCTGAGCTCCCCGGAGAACCTGATGAAAAAACTAAAACTGGTGATGATCGGCAACGGCATGGCCGGGGTTCGTACCCTGGAAGAGCTGCTCAAACTGAGCAGCGAACTGTACGACATCACGGTCTTCGGCGCCGAACCGCACACCAACTACAACCGCATCCTGCTGTCGCCGGTGCTGGCGGGTGAGCAGACCTTCGAAGACATTGTGCTCAACGACCTGGGCTGGTATCTGGATAACAACATCACGCTGCTGCTCAACCGCAAAGTGGTAGAGATCGACCGGGTCAAACGCCGCGTCATTGCCGAAGACGGCAGCGAAGCCGAGTACGACCGCCTGCTGATCGCCACCGGTTCAACACCGTTCATCCTGCCAATCCCCGGCAACACCTTGCAGGGCGTGATCGGCTACCGCGACATCGCCGACACCCAGGCCATGATCGACACCGCCAAAACCCACACACACGCGGTGGTGATCGGCGGCGGCCTGCTGGGCCTTGAAGCCGCCAACGGCCTGATGCTGCGCGGCATGCACGTGACCGTGGTGCACATCGGCGAATGGCTGCTGGAACGGCAACTGGATAAAACCAGCGGCGAGTTGCTGCAAACCGCCCTGGAAGGTCGCGGCTTGCACTTTCGTTTGTGCGAACAGACCCAGGCCCTGCACGACGCGGGCAATGGCCGGGTCGGCTCGGTGCAGTTCAAGAACGGCGACATCATCCCCGCTGATCTGGTGGTGATGGCGGCCGGCATTCGCCCCAACACCGAACTCGCGGAAAAGTCCGGCATCCCGTGCAACCGCGGGATTCTGGTCAACGACACCCTGCAAACCTACGACCCGCGCATCTACGCCATCGGCGAATGCGCCAGCCACCGTGGCATTGCCTATGGCCTGGTGGCGCCGCTGTTCGAACAGGCCAAGGTCTGCGCCAATCACCTCGCTCAGTTGGGTTTCGCCCGCTATCAAGGCTCGGTGACCTCGACCAAGTTGAAAGTCACCGGCATCGACCTGTTCTCCGCGGGCGACTTCATGGGCGGCGAAGGTACCGAGACCATCACGCTTTCCGACCCCATCGGCGGGGTCTACAAAAAACTGGTGATCAAGGACGACGTGCTGGTCGGTGCCTGTCTGTACGGCGATACGGCGGATGGCGGCTGGTATTTCCGGCAGATTCGTGAGAACCACGCCATCGGCGAAATCCGCGATCACCTGATGTTCGGTGAAAACGCTCTAGGCGATGTAGGCCACCAAGGCCAGGACAAAGCCATGAGCATGGCCGACAACGCCGAAGTCTGTGGCTGTAACGGCGTGTGCAAGGGCACCATCGTCAAGGCTATTCAGGAACACGGGCTGTTCAGCGTCGACGAAGTCAAGAAACACACCAAGGCCGCCAGCTCCTGCGGTTCCTGCGCGGGGTTGGTGGAACAGATCCTGATCAACACCGTCGGCGGCGCGGCAGACGTCAAACCGAAAAGCGAAAAAGCCATCTGTGGTTGCAGCGACCTGAACCACGGGCAAATCCGCCAGGCGATCCGCGAACAACACCTGCTGACCATCGCTGGAACCATGAGTTACCTGAACTGGCGCACGCCCAATGGCTGCGCCACTTGCCGCCCGGCGCTCAACTACTACCTGATTTCCACGTGGCCGGGCGAAGCCAGGGACGATCCGCAATCGCGGCTGATCAACGAACGCGCCCATGCCAACATTCAAAAAGATGGCACTTATTCGGTAGTCCCACGGATGTGGGGCGGTGTGACCAATCCTTCAGAACTGCGGCGCATTGCCGACGTCGCCGACAAATACAACGTGCCGATGGTCAAGGTCACCGGCGGCCAGCGCATCGACCTGCTGGGGATCAAGAAACAGGACCTGCCCGGCGTCTGGAAGGATCTGGACATGCCGTCCGGCCATGCCTACGGCAAATCGATTCGCACGGTCAAAACCTGCGTTGGCAGTGAGTTCTGCCGCTTCGGCACGCAGAACTCCACGCAACTGGGCATCGAGCTGGAACATGACCTGTTCAACATGTGGTCGCCGCACAAGGTCAAGCTCGCGGTCTCCGGTTGCCCACGCAACTGCTCGGAAGCGGGCATCAAGGACGTCGGAATTATCGGCGTGGATTCGGGCTGGGAGATGTACATCGGCGGCAATGGCGGGATCAAAACCGAGGTCGCGGAGTTCTTCGTCAAACTGAAAACCGCCGAGGAAGTGCGCGAATACAACGGCGCATTCCTGCAGCTGTACCGCGAAGAGGCCTTCTACCTCGAACGCACCGTGCACTACCTGCAGCGGGTCGGCATGGAACACATCAAGAAAGCCGTATTGGAAGACCCGGCGCGCCGCAAGGCACTCAATGATCGGCTGCAATTCTCCCTGTCGTTCGAACAGGACCCGTGGAAAGAACGCCTTGAGCAGCCGCTGTTGAAAAAGGAATTCGATGTCATCCCCGTGAAAAACCTGGAGGTGCCAGCATGAACTGGCTGGATATCTGCGCACTGGAAGAAATCAACGCCTTGGGCTCACGCATTGTCAGCGGGCCGAAAGGTGACATCGCGATTTTTCGTACCAGCGACGATGAGGTTTTCGCCCTCGATGACCGCTGCCCGCACAAGGGTGGACCGCTGTCCCAAGGCCTGATCTACGGCAAACGGGTGGCCTGCCCGCTGCACAACTGGCAGATCGACCTGGCATCCGGCGAGGCCCAGGCACCGGACGTCGGCTGCGCCCATCACCATCCGGCGCGGGTAGAGAACGGCCGGGTCATGCTGGCCCTGAGGGAAGCAGGCTGATGAACCGCCAGACAACCGCCTCGACCTGCTGTTATTGCGGGGTGGGCTGCGGCGTGCTGATCGAGCATGACGGCGAGCAGATTCTCGGTGTCAGCGGCGACCCGACGCACCCGGCCAACTTCGGCAAACTGTGCAGCAAAGGCTCGACGCTGCACCTCACCGGCGACCTGACAGCCCGGGCGCTTTACCCCGAACTGCGGTTGAGCAAGGGTTTGGCTCGCGGACGGACCGATTGGGAGACGGCCCTCGACCACGCCGCCCATGTGTTTGCCGAAACCATCGCCGAGCACGGCCCGGACAGCGTGGCGTTCTATATCTCGGGCCAGTTGTTGACCGAGGACTACTACGCCTTCAACAAACTGGCGCGGGCGCTGGTGGGCACCAACAACATCGACAGCAATTCGCGGCTGTGCATGTCATCAGCCGTGGTCGGCTACAAACGTAGCCTGGGCGCCGACGCCCCGCCGTGCAGCTATGAAGACCTGGAGCTGAGCGATTGCGTGATGATCGTCGGCAGCAACATGGCCTACGCCCACCCGGTACTGTTTCGTCGACTGGAAGAAGCCAAATCCCGCCGGCCACAGATGAAAGTCATCGTCATCGACCCGCGTCGGACTGACACCTGCGACTTGGCTGACTTGCATCTGGCAATTCTGCCGGGCACCGATGTCGCGTTGTTCCATGGGATCTTGCACCTGCTGCTGTGGGAAGACTGGGTCGACCGTGAATTCATCAAGGCTCACACCGAAGGCCTGGCCGAGCTGAAAGCCCTGGTGCGCGATTACACCCCGCATATGGTTTCGCAGCTCTGCGGGATCAGTGTTGAACAGTTGCAGCAATGCGCCGAATGGGTCGGCACTTCACCGAGTTTCCTGTCGCTGTGGTGCATGGGGTTGAATCAATCCACAGCCGGCAGCGCGAAAAACAGCGCACTGATCAACCTGCACCTGGCCACCGGGCAAATTGGCCGACCTGGCGCAGGCCCCTTCTCCCTCACGGGTCAGCCGAATGCCATGGGCGGGCGCGAAACCGGCAGTTTGTCGAACTTGCTGCCCGGACATCGCGAAGCGGCCAATGCCGAGCATCGCGCCGAAGTGGCGGCGTACTGGGGTGTCGAAAAGCTGCCCGATACCACTGGGCTGACCGCCATCGAACTGTTCGAACAGGTCCGGAGCGGCAAGATCAAAGCACTGTGGATCGCCTGCACCAACCCGGCACAATCACTGCCGGATCAACAAACCGTGCGCGCGGCGTTGCAGGCTTGCCCCTTCGTGGTACTGCAAGAGGCCTTTCGTACCACCGAAACCGCGCCCTTCGCCGACCTGCTGCTGCCTGCCGCCAGTTGGGGCGAGAAGGAAGGGACGGTGACCAACTCTGAGCGGCGAATTTCCCACGTTCGCCGCGCCATTAACGCACCGGGTGAAGCGCGTCCGGACTGGGCGATCACCGTGGATTTCGCACAACGCCTGGAGCAACGCCTGCGCCCGGGACTGCCCAGCCTGTTTGCCTTTGAACAACCGGCGCAGGTCTTTGACGAATTCAAACACCTGACACGCGGGCGAGACCTGGACCTGTCCGGCATCAGCCACACCCTGCTCGACCGCCTCGGCCCCGCAGCAATGGCCCTTTCCGGAAGGCGCCTTGAGCGGTACGCCCCGGCTCTACGTGGACGGGATGTTCCCCACCGAAAGCGGTCGAGCGCAGTTCGTCGCCGACCCTTATCGCGCCGCCAAAGAGCAACGCGATGTGCGCTTTCCGCTGACCCTGATCACCGGACGCCTGCGCGACCAATGGCACGGCATGAGCCGCACCGGCACCGCCGCGCAACTGTTCGGGCATGTCAGCGAGGCAGTCTTGAGCCTGCATCCTGACGAGCTGCGCCGGCATCGGTTGCAAAGCGGTGACCTGGTCAACCTGAAAAGCCGTCGTGGCGGTGTAATCGTTGCGGTCGGCAGTGACGACAGCGTGCGTCCGGGTCAGGCCTTTCTGCCGATGCACTGGGGCGACCGTTTCCTCAAGGGTGGCGTGAATGCCGTCACGCAATCGGCATTCGACCCTCTGTCGAAACAACCCGAACTCAAACACAGCGGCGTGCGTATCGAACCGGTAACGCTGCCATGGCAGTTGTTCGCATTGGTTGAGGGCGATGTTCAACAGCATTTCGAGACCTTACGGCCGCTTTGCGAGGACTTTGCCTACGTCAGCCTCAGCCTGACCGGGCGTGAACGCCCTGCACTGCTGATTCGTGCGGCCAGCGGCCAGGCACCCGATCCACAACAACTGCATGATATTGATCAACAACTGGGGCTCAACGATGGCCCAGTCTTGGCCTACGACGACCCACGCCGAGCAATTGGCAAACGGGTGCGCATCGAAAACGGACGAATCATCGCCATTCGTCTGGCCGGCGAAACCCTTGCACAGCATTGGCTGCAAAGCCTGTGGCTGGAAGGTCGTGCCGACGAGCAGCTACGGCGCTGGCTACTGGCCCCGCTGAGCACACCCCCTGGCAGTGCAGGCTTATCCGTCAGCGCCAACAAAACCCTGTGCAACTGCAAGAACGTCAGCGAAGGCGCGGTGTGTGCCGGCATTCGCAACGGGCTGGACTTGCACGGCCTGAAACAACAACTGGGATGCGGCACGCAATGCGGCTCCTGTGTCCCGGAAATCAAGCGTCTGTTGGCGGCCAGTGAGCAGCCAATCGCAATCACCTCGTGAGGAAGTAAACATGAGCGCAAAAGTCTGGTTGGTGGGCGCAGGCCCCGGCGACCCTGAATTGCTGACCCTTAAAGCCGTACGGGCGCTGAACGAAGCCGACGTGGTGCTGATCGATGACCTGGTTAACGAAGCGGTGCTGGAACATTGCCCGCAGGCGCGCATCATCGCAGTGGGTAAACGCGGTGGCTGTCGCTCTACTCCGCAGGCGTTCATTCATCGCTTGATGCTGCGTTACGCCCGCCAAGGCAAATGCGTGGTGCGGCTCAAGGGGGGTGACCCGTGCATTTTCGGGCGCGGTGGTGAAGAAGCACAGTGGTTGCGCGGGCACGGCGTCGACGTCGAGCTGGTCAACGGCATCACGGCGGGCCTGGCGGGAGCCACCCAATGCGATATATCCCTGACCCTGCGCGGTGTTGCCCGGGGTGTGACACTGGTCACCGCTCACACTCAGGACGACAGCGAGCTCAACTGGCACGCCCTTGCGCAAAGCGGCACCACGCTGGTGATCTACATGGGCGTGGCAAAACTGGGCGACATTCGTCGACAACTTCTGGCGGGTGGCCTGGCGGCGGATACGCCAGTGGCGATGATTGAAAATGCGTCATTGCCCCAGCAGCGTGAATGTCGGAGTGACCTGACAGCCATGCAGGAAGACGCCCACGAGTTTCAACTGAAAAGCCCGGCTATCCTGGTGATCGGTGCCGTGGCAGCCTGTGCAACGGATGAGATGCAGGCAGCCGCTCTTTGGAAACGCGGCGTGGGCACACAGGAGATCGAACAATCTGCCTAGGGCGGGTTCGCTTCGTTAAATCGCAGGCAAAGAAAAGCCCGGCCTAAGCCGGGCTTTTCTGAGCTGCGAAGCTAATTACTTAGCTTGAGCTTCAACCTGCGCTTCTACGCGACGGTTAACAGCGCGGCCAGCTTCAGTTGCGTTGTCAGCAACTGGGCGGGATTCGCCGTAACCAACCGAGCGAACGCGGTTAGCTTCGATGCCGTCTTTGACCAGAACTTGTTTCACAGCGTCAGCACGACGCTGGGACAGCTTCTGGTTGTAAGCGTCAGGACCGACGGAGTCAGTGTGACCTTCAACAACGGTAGTGGTCTGTGGGTACTGCTTCATGAAGTCAGCCAGGTTCTTCACGTCGCCGTAGCTGTTTGGCTTAACAACAGCTTTGTCGAAGTCAAACTTGACGTCCAGCTCAACACGTACCACTTCAGCAACTGGAGCTTCTGGCTCTGGCTCTGGAGCCGGTGCTGGAGCTACTGGAGCTGGAGCAGGCTTGGAGCCGCCACCGAAGTTAACACCCAGACCTACGGTCGGAGCGTAGTCCCACTTGCCGTTGTCGAGCTTGTAGTCAGCTTCAACGCCAGCACGGGCGAACAGGTTGTCGGTGAAGTAGTACTTCACGCCAGCGCCTGCAGTCAGGAAGGTCGACTGGTCACGGCCAGTGTGGCCAGTGGCAGCAACGTTGGTCATGCTCTTGTGAGCAACGCCACCGGAAACGTATGGACGCAGAGCGTCACCCACAGTACCAAAGTGGTACTGAGCGTTCAGGCCGAAGTTGTCGCCCTTGATTTTCTGGTTGCCAGTGCCGTCGTTCGAACGGGTGTGGTTCGTCTTGTCGTAAGTAGCGTTCAACGACAGGTCGTCGGTCAAGAAGTAACCGATGGAGGCGCCAGGGTTGAAGCCGTCTTCGACGTGATTAACGCTGTCGTTGTACTGCTTCTTGTAGAACAGCTCGCCTTCAACTGCGCCTTGGCCTTGTGCCAGTGCGCCGAACGAAGTAGCGGCAATAAGAGAACCAATGGCCAAGCCCAAGGTGTTTTTCAGTTTCATCCGTTAAATCCCCATCTGGTGATTGTGAAGCAGTCCCGCAAACCGGGGGACAACTCGGCGGCAAGTCTATCAGAACTTGCCTACACGTAAGAGATATTTGCGCCGAACTAAGTTTCAGCAATGCCTGCAAATTTCTCACGCAATTTATCTAGAGCGCGCTTGTAGCGCATTTTTGTCGCACTCAAACCCATGTGCATTATGTCTGCGATCTCCTGAAATTCCAGTTCTGCGACAAAGCGTAGCACCAGAATTTCCCGGTCAATCGGGTTCACATACACCAACCAGCGATCAAGTCCACCCTTCTCCTCGGGTTTTGGCGTCTTCTCTTCAGACGCTTCCTCGAGGGGGTCCAGACTCAATGCGTCCATCAAGCGACGCTTACGCCGTTCCTTCCGATACTGTGTGATGCACTCGTTGTACGTGATGCTATATAGCCATGTCTTGAACTTCGATTTCCCCTCGAAGTTCTTCAGACCATAGAGCACCTTCAACATCACTTCCTGACAGACATCATCTGCGTCACGATCGTTCCCCAAATAACGTGCACACACGTTAAATAAGGTCCTCTGGTAACGCCGCATCAATTCTTCATAGGCGCGCGTGACGTGAAACAGCTCCGTGTGCGAGCGCGCGACCAACTCCTCATCAGAGAGCTCGCGGGGGTCGTAGCGCATGGATAGCGATTGGGCTTTATTCAAAACAAGTCGGGCCGACAGTCAGGTCAATGTCCGCCGCAGCCCGTGTTCTCGGACATTTTGCGGCGGCATACATTAGCAGGGTTTGCCGGGTTAGCGGCTACTTACATGCTGTTCCAGGAGGATCCGATTGGAGAGTGAGACTAGCTCACCCTCGTCGGTCAGCAATGTAGTTTTAACCGTGCCGATCTCTTCGATCTGGCCTTCGACCTCACCAACACGCACTTGTTGCCCAACCTGATACAACTCACGCACATAGATTCCAGCAAGAATCTGACCGGCAATTTCCCGGCTTCCCAACCCCATGGCCAAGGCAACAGCCAGACCAACGGTAATCAAAACGATGACAATTACATGGTTCAGCAGGTCGGTTTTGACTTCCAGCTGACTGATCGCCACCGAAATACTGATGATGATCACCAGGCCCTGGGCAATACGGCCCAGGCCAGCAGCGTAGTCAAGCCCTACACCTTCAGCCGCGCCGCGCACCAGCCCATTGGCCAGTTGCGCCAGCAAAACCCCGACCAACAACACCAGCGCGGCACCGAAGACCTTCGGCAAATACAACGCTAGCATATCGAGCGTAGCCGAAACCCGCTCCAAGCCAAGGGATTCAGCAGCAGAAACCAGAAAAATAAGCAGAACGAACCAATAGACGATCTTGCCGATCAGGGTCGAGATCGGCACTTGCAAGCCTGCACGCGAGAGCAGTTTGGTCAGACCGGTACCGCCCATCAGGCGATCCAGCCCCAGCTTGGCCAGCAGTTTGGAGAGCAAGGTGTCGAGCAGCTTGGCCACGACAAAACCCAACAGCAGCACCACCAGGGCGCCAAATAGGTTCGGAATGAAGTTCGCTACCTTGGTCCACAACGCGGTCATCGCAGTGACGAGGCTCTGAGTCCAGAGATCAAGTTCCATATTCAATCAGCCTTATCAGCAGTGCGAGCAGTAGGTTTAAGACGGGAAACCGGCGAGACGTGGGCCGAACCGTTGTTCAAGGCGATCATCAGCGCCGGCAGCCAGCGCCCCAGCAAGCTGAACAGATCACCGGCACCGACCTGGCGGTTGGCGGTTTTCAACACGCGACCCAGGCAGGCATCGTCGTCCCGGGTGGACGGCGAGGCTTTCAGCATGTCACGCAAAGACTGTTCAAACGGATCGTGCATACGCACCTCTCGTGATGTCTGTGAAAGACGCGATCAAAATTCTCCGGGTCACATGGCTCATCACTAGACCCAACGCAAACGTCGGTACAACCACCACTGCCCCAGTGCCACCGCCACAATCATCAGGCAGGCAATCAGGAAGCCGTAGGGGTTGGCGGAAAACGGAATTCCACCGACATTGATACCCAGCAAACCGGTGAGAAAACTCATCGGCAAAAAAATCCCGGTGATAATCCCGAAGCGGTACATGGTGCGATTCATGCGCACGCTCAAACGCCGGTCTTCGGCCTCAAGCACCAGCCCCACGCGCTCTCGGGTCAATTCAAGCTCTTCCAGATAGCGCGTCAGGCTGTTGTTCAATTCGTTCCAGTAATCGCCGTCACCCTCGACGAACCACGGCAGCTTGATCCGTGTCAGCTGACCAAAAATATCTCGCTGCGGGGCAAGGAACCGCTTGAGCCCGGCAGCCCTGCGACGGATCTGCAAAATAGCGCCATGTTCCGGAGTATACCGTTCGTCGGTATCCAGTTTTTCTTCTTCATCATCGACCACTTCAGAGAGGTCGCTGACCAGATCCTGCACTTTATTGGTGAGGTACTGAGCCATATAAAGGACAAGCTCGGAGGTGGTTTTCGGCCCCTTCCCTTCGGCCAGTTGCACCAGCAGTTCATCAGTGGCCCGCAAAGGGCGCAAACGCAGGGAAATGACCCGCTGGGCGGACCCGAAGATGCGCACCGACACCATGTCTTCGGGTTCGGCACCAGGGTTGAGGTTGACTCCGCGCAAAAACAGCAACAGCTCGGAGCCCGGCAGCGCCAGAAGGCGCGGCCGGGTATTCTCTTCGAGCAGGAGATCACAGTTGAACTCACTCAAACCGCTGGATTGACGCAGCCAGGTCTGGGTTTGCGGATGACTTCGATCCCAATGCAGCCAAAGACTTTCATGGGCTTGCAGTTGCAGGTCATCGAGTTCAGTCCGGGCAATCGAACGCGCACCGCCTTCACCATCCAGCACCAGGGCATGTACCAGCCCCCACTGCGCGTTTTCTTCCTCGAACATCCTCACCCCTTGGTTGACTCGACTGTTTATTCAGGCATTTTCAGCGGGCTTGGCGAAATGATCACGCCGTTGTTGTCGGCATAGATATATTCACCCGGACGGAAAGTCACGCCAGCAAAGGTCACTGCAATATTCAGCTCACCGATACCTCGCCGGGTGGACTTCTTGGGATGGCTGGCCAGGGGCCTGCACCCCCAGATCAGTCTGGGCAATGATATCGACGTCGCGGATGCAGCCGTAGACCACCAGCCCTTCCCACCCGTTTTTCACAGCTTTCTCGGCCAGCATGTCACCCAGCAGCGCACAACGCAGCGAGCCGCCGCCATCGACCACCAACACCTTGCCATTCCCTTTGAGTTCTACCTGTTCCTTGACCACCGAATTGTCTTCGAAGCACTTGATCGTGACGATTTCGCCGCCAAAGGAATCACGGCCACCGAAGTTGCTGAACATCGGCTCCAGCACTTGCACCAGTTCCGGGTAGGCGTCGCACAGATCGGGAGTGAGGTAATGGTTCATCGAGAAACTCCTGTAAGGGAAAGCACACGATTGAGAAAGGTGACAGTCGTCAAAGCCACTTTGATGAAACGAGCCCAGCACACTGCGGTTTAACCACCGGCCCTAGATGTCGACACCGATGCGGTCACCCTCATAGGCCGGTTTCAGCAGGTTCAAGCCCGGGCAGGACGGTTGCAAGGACTGGCCGCCCGGTAGCTGAAACTCGATGCCGTGACGCTGACAACGCAAAATACCGTTTGTCAGTGTGCCTCTGGACAAGGGCGCGCCCTGATGAGGACAACGGTCCTCGATCAGCAACGGCTGATTATCCAGCACCAACAACAGCACGCTACGCCCACCGACCTGAAAAGTCTGTCGGTAACCTTCCTCCAGATTGATCAAGCGCTCTAACGGCACGAACATAATGCTGACTCAGCAACCCAAAGTGACCAGCGCAACGTAATTCGTCATATCTTATCCGCAAGCCGTTGAGAACGAAATATTCTTGTGGGCGCGCACGCCTCAACCAGCCGCCGCGATTTTCGGTTTCTCGCCCAGCAACGGTGCTTGCTGATCCTTCAACCAACGCTCCACCATTGGCCAGACTTCAGCCTGAGCGGCTTTGCTGATCAGCATTTCCACATGACCGAAATGGTCGCTGAAACCCTGTTCGCGCCCCAGACAGACGAACTGTTTGTGCTCGGAGCCGATGTGATCAAACAGTTTCTGACAGGCCCAGGTCGGGTCCTGATGATCGCCGGAGGCGCTGACCGCCAACACCGGCACCTGTACGTCGGCCAACCCGGCCCACCAGTCTTTGTCGGCATCACCGAAGCGCCCGAACAGGCCATACCAGCGCATGCTTTCCAGGGCCAGGCCAATTGGCTCGTCCTCCGGGCCACGCTTGAGGCGCGAGCCCGACAGTTGAGCGAACCGCTTGAGAATGAAGCGCCCGCTCCATTCCACCGGTGGAATTTTCAGCGGCCAGTAAGTACGACTGACCTGAGTGCCGAAAAACGCCGCCGACGCGACCGCTGGCTCGCCCAGGTATTGCCCGCCCAATGCGGCCGCCAAGGTGATGCCGCCCAGGGAATGGCCCAGCCAATGCGGCACCTGGTCGCTTTGCTCGCGCACAAACGCAGCGATGGCCGGAAGGTCATAGCGGGCATAGTCGGCGACGCGGTTTTTGCGGTAGTTCTGGTTGCGCCGGGACAGGCCGTGACCGCGCATTTCCGGGATCCACACGTCATAGCCGGCACGCGCCAGGTAAGCCCCAAGGCCCAGGCCTTTGGGCGAAAACCAGAAACGCCGATTGGAAAAACTGCCATGAAGCAGGATCACCGGGACGCCACGGGACTCTGGCGCATCAGCCATGCCCAGGCGCGTCACCGCCAGTTCGACGCTGCTGTCGGGGCTATTGCCCGGTTTCAAGCGATAGACGTCCTCGCTCAGATCGCCGCGACGCTCGGCGCTGATCAAGGCCACAGGAAATAGATTGCTGCTGCTTTGCATAATGCTCTTGCACAAAAAAAGGGCGGCTTCCAGAGGAGCTCGCCCAGTGTGTGCCCCATGCTGGTAATGACCGTGCAAATGACGACGTCTTTACCTGCCTGGAACACGGAATCTTAAAGCCCCGGCCAGCAGTGTAGCCGACCGGAGCTTGCTTCACCGATCAGACCGCAGCCTGACCCTCTGCCAGGAAGAACCAGGTTTCCAGCACGGAATCAGGGTTCAGGGACACGCTTTCGATGCCCTGCTCCATCAGCCACTTGGCCAGGTCCGGGTGATCCGAAGGGCCCTGACCGCAAATACCGATGTATTTGCCAGCCTTGTTACAGGCCTGAATCGCGTTGGCCAGCAGCTTCTTGACCGCCGGATTACGCTCATCGAACAGGTGCGCGATGATCCCGGAGTCACGGTCCAGGCCCAGGGTCAGCTGGGTCAGGTCGTTGGAACCGATGGAGAAACCGTCGAAGAACTCCAGGAACTCTTCGGCCAGGATCGCATTGGAAGGCAGTTCGCACATCATGATCACACGCAGACCGTTCTCGCCGCGCTTCAAGCCGTTCTCGGCCAACAGATCCACCACCTGGCTGGCTTCGCCCAAAGTACGGACGAACGGCACCATGATTTCAACGTTGGTCAGGCCCATCTCGTTGCGCACGCGCTTGAGCGCACGGCATTCGAGTTCGAAGCAGTCGCGGAACGATTCGCTGATGTAACGCGACGCACCACGGAAGCCCAGCATCGGGTTTTCTTCTTCCGGCTCGTAGAGCTTGCCGCCGATCAGGTTGGCGTATTCGTTGGACTTGAAGTCCGACAGGCGCACGATGACCTTTTTCGGCCAGAACGCGGCGGCCAGGGTGCTGATGCCCTCGACCAGTTTTTCGACGTAGAAGCCGACCGGGTCGTTGTAACCGGCGATGCGCTTGTCGACGCTGTCCTTGATTTCCGTCGGCAGGCCGTCGTAGTTCAGCAGCGCTTTAGGGTGCACGCCGATCATGCGGTTGATGATGAACTCCAGACGGGCCAGGCCCACACCGGCGTTCGGCAACTGCGCGAAGTCGAAGGCACGATCCGGGTTGCCGACGTTCATCATGATTTTGAACGGCAGTTCCGGCATGGCGTCGACGGAGTTTTTCTTCACGTCGAAGCCCAACTCGCCTTCGAAGATGAAACCGGTGTCGCCTTCAGCACAGGAAACGGTCACACCCTGGCCGTCCTTCAACAGTTGGGTAGCGTTACCGCAACCAACTACCGCCGGAATCCCCAGCTCACGGGCGATGATCGCCGCGTGGCAGGTACGGCCGCCTCGGTTGGTGACGATGGCGCTGGCGCGTTTCATGACCGGTTCCCAGTCCGGGTCGGTCATGTCGGACACCAGCACGTCGCCCGGCTGGACTTTGTCCATCTCGGAAACGTCTTTGATGATGCGAACTTTACCGGCGCCGATGCGCTGGCCGATGGCGCGGCCTTCTACCAGCACAGTGCCGGTTTCTTTCAGCAGGTAACGTTCCATGACGTTGGCCCTGGGTGCGGCTCTTCACGGTTTCAGGACGAGCCTGCACGATGTACAGCTTGCCGTCGTCGCCGTCCTTGGCCCATTCGATGTCCATCGGGCACTTGTAGTGCTGCTCGATGATCATCGCCTGCTTGGCCAGTTCGCTGACTTCGGCGTCGGACAGGCAGAAACGCGCGCGCTCGGCCTTGTCGACGTCGACAGTCTTGACCGAGCGACCGGCCTTGGCTTCGTCGCCGTAAATCATCTTGATGGCTTTGCTGCCCAGGTTGCGGCGCAGGATCGCCGGGCGACCCGCTGCCAGCGTGCCTTTGTGGACATAGAACTCATCCGGGTTCACCGCGCCTTGTACGACGGTTTCGCCCAGGCCGTAGGCGCCGGTGATGAACACTACGTCACGGAAACCCGACTCGGTGTCCAGGGTGAACATCACACCGGCGGTACCGGTTTCCGAGCGCACCATGCGCTGCACGCCGGCAGACAAGGCGACCAGTTTGTGGTCGAAGCCCTGGTGCACGCGGTAGGAAATGGCACGGTCGTTGAACAGGGAAGCGAAGACTTCCTTGGCCGCGCGGATGACGTTTTCGACGCCACGGATGTTCAGGAAGGTTTCCTGCTGACCGGCGAACGAGGCGTCCGGCAGGTCTTCGGCGGTGGCCGAGGAACGCACGGCCACGGCCATGTCAGGGTTACCGGCCGACAGCGCGGCGAACGCAGTGCGGATTTCGGCGTTGAGCTTCTCCGGGAACTCGGCTTCCATGATCCACTGACGGATTTGCGCACCGGTTTTCGCCAGGGCGTTCACGTCATCGACGTCCAGCGCATCGAGGGCTGCGTGGATCTGGTCGTTCAGACCGCTTAATTCGAGAAAATCACGATAAGCCTGAGCCGTCGTGGCGAAGCCACCCGGGACCGATACACCGGCGCCCGCAAGGTTACTGATCATCTCGCCCAGGGATGCGTTCTTGCCCCCCACATGCTCTACATCATGAACGCCGAGCTTATCGAGGGAAACTACGTACTCTACCAAGGTGATCTCTCCACTAACTGTGTTGGAAAAGCTCAGGGCACCGGCGGCTCAGGGGAGCATTTGCCAGCGTTATGGCCTGGACCTGGAAAATAAGTGAGAATGCGGGCCGTTCCAGGCCGGCAAATCGCGCCTATCATATCCAAGAATCGTCACAAGTGTCCTGTGTCGCAAATGCCTGCCTTTTTGACGAGTGACGGTTGTTGCCAGACAAGGCGCCGCGACAAGTCATCGCTGGCTATGGCGAGGAGCGGCAACGTAGTATGGCGACAACAGGCGCCGCCAAAAAAGGTACGCTTTTGTGGCACAGGACACTCACTTAAGGCCCAAGGTGCAAATGAAACGATCTGCTTTCTTTATCTCCGATGGCACCGGCATTACCGCCGAAACCCTCGGCCAAAGCCTGCTGGCGCAGTTCGAAAACATTACCTTCAGCAAAGTCATACGGCCCTATATCGACAACGTTGATAAAGCGCGGGCCATGGTACAACAAATCAACAAAGCCGCTGAAACCGACGGCTTTCGCCCGATAATCTTCGACACCATCGTCAACCAGGACATTCGTGAGATCCTCGCGACGTCCAATGGTTTCATGATCGACATCTTCTCGACCTTCCTCGCGCCCCTGGAACAAGAGCTGAGCGAACACTCCTCGTATTCGGTCGGCAAGTCCCATTCCATTGGCCACAACTCCAATTACATGGAGCGCATCGAGGCGGTGAACTTCGCCCTCGACAACGACGATGGTGCCCGTACGCACTATTACGATAAGGCCGACCTGATTCTGGTGGGCGTGTCACGCTGCGGCAAAACCCCGACCTGCCTGTACATGGCCATGCAATTCGGGATTCGCGCGGCCAACTACCCGCTGACCGAGGACGACATGGAGCGCCTGCAACTGCCAGCGGCCCTGCGCGCCCATCAGCACAAGCTGTTCGGCCTGACCATCGACCCGGACCGCCTCACCGCGATCCGCAATGAACGCAAGCCCAACAGCCGTTATTCGAGCTACGCCCAGTGCGAGTTCGAAGTGCGTGAAGTCGAGAACCTGTTCCGCCGCGAGAACATTGCGCACATCAATTCCACGCATTTCTCCGTGGAAGAGATTTCAGCGAAAATCCTGGTGGAGAAAGGTGTGGAGCGGCGATTCAAGTAAGTTCACCGCGTGCATTGTGGCGAGGGGGCTTGCCCCCGCTCGGCTGCGTAGCAGTCGTAAACCCAGCGAATGCGTTTTTTCTGAACAGTCGCAATTGCAGTTTTTGGGGCCGCTTTGCGGCCCAGCGGGGGCAAGCCCCCTCGCCACAAATACCCGCGCGGATGAATCACAAACTAGCTCCTCGCTGCTCCAACGCCTTCGCCACCGCCTCAAACCCTTCACACAGCAGCCTGTCATCCCCAGACGTATTGCAGACACTCACCCGAATAAACTGCGGCACCGCGGCGTGCCCGACAGCAAACGCTTCGGCAGTAGAGATCAGGTAACCGTTCTGTTTGAGCTCAGCCTCGATCTGTGACGCGCGCCAGGGGTCGGGCACTTCGATCCAGAAATGCGGGCTGTTAGGGTGGGTTTTGTACGCAAGCCCGTTGAGTAACCCGGCGACCAAGGCTTTACGGCGACTGATTTCTACTCTTTGTTGCCCCAGCAACTGCTCGGCGACACCGCGTTCAATCCATGAAGTGGCCAGTTCCAGTGTCAACGGCGTGGCCATCCAGCACGTACCCCGCACGGCTGCCGACAAGCGACTGACCAAGGGTAGCGGCGCGTGCAGATAACCGACGCGCAATCCGGCCGAGACGGTCTTGCTCAAGCTGCCAATCAGGATCGTGCGCTCCGGGGCAAAAAAACTCAGGGGTAACGGACGCTCGTGCGCCAGCACAGCATGAGCTTCGTCCTCCAGGATCAGCAGATTGTGCGCTCGACAGACCTCAGCAATTGCCTCGCGCCGCGCCGCAGACATCACCGCCGCCGTGGGATTCTGGATCGTCGGCGTGCAATACAGCGCACTTACCCGGTGATTGCGGCAGGCCTCATCCAGCGTGGAAGGCAACAATCCTTCGTCATCCATCCCCAGCCCCATGAGTTTTATCCCGAGCATGCGGGTCGCGCTGATCAACCCCGGATACGTCAATTGCTCGGTCACCAGCGTATCGCCCGCCTTGAGCAATGCCATCAGTGCACACAACAACCCGTGCTGGCCGCCATTAACGCAAATCACCTGCTCCGCACCCGGCGCAAACTCCCTGTGACTCAGCCACTGCGCCCCCGCAGCCCGATAACGCAGCAACCCGGCATCGACGGTATAACCGCTGATCCCCTGCAACGCCTCTGGATCACAGGCCAACGCTTGCAAGCTCTGACTCAGGAACAGCGTCTCCTGCCCGGGAATCGGCTGGTTCCGACTCATGTCAAAACCAGTCTGTGGCTCATCGCTGACATTGCGAAAACCGCCGTCACGCGGGCGTTCCATCCCGCGCTGACGCACATAAGTGCCGTCTCCTACGCGTGCCACCACCCGCCCTACACGCTCCAGTTCGGCGTAGGCGCGGCTGATGGTGCCGACGGTAACGCCCAGGCTGTCGGCCAGCAGTCGATGAGGCGGCAACTTGCAGCCGGGTTCGATCGAACCGTCTTGAATGCCCTGCTCGACCGCGTCGGCAAGACGCTTGTACTTCATTCCCGAACCGTCCCTGAGCGCAGTGCGCAGGATTGACACCATGGCAATACTTACTTTGACAGCCATTATCTTCCCTAATAGCGTGCTGAAAACGGGTTCAATCAGGGATAGGCCTTTTCATCAAAGAGGTCAATTCCCGCTCACGAAAGGAGTTCGGCCATGTCCGCATCCATTGCCCTCGATGCCGCGCAAAAGACTCACAAACCCTGGCTGACGGGCCTGATCACCAGCGCACTGTTTCTCATCGTTTGCCTGAGTTGGGGCACCACCTGGCTCGGGATCAAGATTGCAGTCGAAAGCGTGCCGCCCCTGACGGCTGCGGGCCTGCGCTTTCTGATTGCCTTTCCACTGTTCCTGACGTTTGCGAAGCTACGTCGGGAACCGCTGTTGTTTCCCAGGGAAAGCCGCTGGTTCTTCGTTTTCGTCACGCTGTCGTACTTCAGCCTGCCGTACTACCTGCTGAACTACGGCGAGATGCACGTTTCGTCCGGCCTGACCGCGTTGCTGTTCAGTTGCATGCCGGTGTTCATCCTGATTTTCTCTGCGGTATTCCTACGGGAAAAAATCTACGCCTCACAGGTGCTCGGTATCGCAATCGGTTTTGGCAGTCTGTTCATGATCATCCGCAGCCAAGGGTTGCACTTGGACCACGCTGAATTGCTCGGCGTGCTGGCGATTCTCGCCGCCGCGATCATGCATGCGCTGTGTTACGTGGTGACCAAGAAACAAGGCCGCGCCATCAGCGTTATCACCTACAACACCCTGCCCATCGGCATTGCCGGGCTGATGCTGGCGGGTGCAGGGCTGGCGGTCGAAGCACCGGCGGTCGACACCATCAGCCTGCGGTCCTGGGGCGCCTTGCTCTACTTGGGGCTGGTCGCGTCCGTCGGCGGGTTCATTGTGTATTTCATGCTGCTCAAACGGTTGAGCCCGATCATCCTGTCCTTTGTGTTCATTATTTTTCCGGTGTTCGCGGTGATCATCGGCGCCTGGTACGAAGGACAAACGATTTCAGCCGAGTTGATGGCTTACTCGGCGGTGCTGTTGACGGGGTTTGCGATCACCAAGCTTCCCCTGGAGAAGTGGCTTAAAGGCTGATAGCCGAGCCCGACGGCGTTCCGTTTGCCGGCGATGGCGCTCGTGAAATCGCCATCGCCGACAAGCCGTGCTCGGGTTACACGCCCTTGCAGGAGCAAGGCTAGCGGCGCGACGAAGAACGATCGTGCGGTCTGGCTAGATCACGAAAAGGTCGACGAATCGGTTGACCGGCGTGGCCTCAAGCTTCGCCTGATCCTTGCACAAGGCAAAAATCTGCGCTGACCGCTGCGCGGTAAACCGGGTGGCCAGGTTGGCCTTGAACTTGTCTTCCAGCAACGGGATGCCGTCGGCGCGACGGCGACGATGGCCGATCGGGTACTCGACCGCCACTGGCTCGGTGCTTGTCCCGTCTTTGAAGAACACCTGCACCGCGTTGGCAATCGAGCGCTTGTCGGCCTCCAGGTATTCGCGGGTGTAGCGCGGGTCTTCGACGATGACCATTTTCTCGCGCAGCACATCAATGATCGGGTGCGCCGCGTGAAACTCGTTTTCGTACTGTTCGGCCACCAGATTGCCGAACGCCAGCGGCACGGCGGTCATGTACTGGAGGCAGTGGTCGCGGTCGGCGGCGTTGGCCAGTCGCCCGACCTTGGAGATGATGCGGATCGCCGACTCGTGGGTGGTGATGACGATTTTGTCGATTTCATGCAAGCGATTGCGCACCTGCGGGTGCAGCGTCACGGCAGCTTCGCAGGCGGTTTGCGCGTGGAACTCGGCCGGGAAGCTGATCTTGAACAGCACGTTTTCCATCACGTAAGTGCCGTATGGCTGCGAAAGGCTGAAAGCACGCTTGTCGTCAGGCTTAAGCGCCAGATCCTTGTTGGTGTGGCTGAACAGCACGTCGTAGAAGCCCCACTGTGTGGCCGTCAGCACACCGGGAATGCCCATTTCGCCACGCAGGGCGATGTCCGCCAGGCGTACACCACGACTGGACGCATCCCCCGCGGCCCAGGATTTACGCGAACCGGCGTTCGGCGCGTGCCGATAGGTGCGCAGTGCCTGGCCATCGACAAACGCGTGGGACAGCGCCGACAGCAACTGCTCGCGGTTGGCACCCATCAGTTTTGCGGCGACGGCGGTCGTGGCGACCTTGACCAGCAGCACATGATCCAGGCCAACCCGGTTGAACGAGTTTTCCAGGGCAATCACGCCCTGAATTTCGTGCGCCATGATCATCCCGTCCAGCACCGCCCGTACGGTCAGCGGCGCCTCGCCATTGGCCACGCGTTTTTGCGACAGGTGATCGGCCACCGCCAGAATCCCGCCAAGGTTGTCGGACGGATGCCCCCATTCGGCGGCGAGCCAGGTGTCGTTGTAGTCGAGCCAGCGAACGATGCAGCCAATGTCCCACGCGGCTTTCACCGGGTCGAGGCGAAAGCTTGTGCCGGGAACCCGAGCACCAAAGGGAACGACCGTGCCTTCGACAATGGGTCCAAGGTGCTTGGTGCATTCGGGGAAGCGCAAGGCCAGCAGGCCACAGCCGAGGGTGTCCATCAGGCAATGGCGGGCCGTGTCGAGGGCCTCCGGGGATTCGATCCTGAAGTTCAGGACGTAGTCGGCAATGTCTTGCAGGACGCGGTCGTAGTCAGGGCGGTTGTTCAGGTCAACGTTGGCGCTCATGCTCGATTCACTCTGTCAGTGGTTCGTTGATGGGACCTCGGTTCAGGATCAATCTCAGTCGGGTACTGCTTTCTTATAATTGAAATGCAATGAACTGTGGGAGCGAGCTTGCTCGCAATAGCGGTGTTTCAGTCGACATCAATGTTGGATGCCAGTCCGTCATCGCGAGCAAGCTCGCTCCCACAGGGTTGGTGTTTACCTGCAAATCCGTGTCAAAACGCATCCCCCGGCACACGCACCCAGCCTTCCATCAGCACCCGCGCACTGCGGCTCATGATGGCTTTGGTCACGGTCCAGTCACCGTCGACCTGATGGGCCTCGGCGCCGACGCGCAAGGTGCCCGACGGGTGCCCGAAGCGCACCGCGCTGCGTGGGTTGCCACCCGCCGCCAGGTTGACCAGCGTGCCGTTAATGGCTGCCGCCGTGCCAATGGCCACCGCCGCCGTGCCCATCATCGCGTGATGCAGCTTGCCCATGGACATGGCTCGCACCAGCAGGTCGATGTCGCTGGCCGCCACCGGTTTACCGCTGGAGGAAATGTAATCGGCCGGCCGCGCAACGAACGCCACCTTCGGCGTGTGCTGACGCTTGGCCGCTTCATCGAGGCTGGTGATCAACCCCATACGCAACGCACCGTGGGCCCGGATGGTTTCGAACATCGCCTGCGCTTTCGGGTCGCTGTTGATATCGCCCTGCAACTCGGTGCCGGTGTAGCCGATCGCCTGCGCGTTGACGAAAATCGTCGGGATGCCGGCGTTGATCATGGTCACCTTGAGAGTGCCAAGACCGGGCACTTCCAGGTCATCGACCAGGTTGCCGGTGGGGAACATCGAACCGCCCGCGCCCTCTTCTTCCGCCGCCGGATTGATGAATTCGAGCTGCACTTCGGCCGCCGGAAAGGTCACGCCGTCGAGTTCGAAATCACCGGTTTCCTGCACCGCGCCGTCGGTGATCGGCACGTGGGCGATGATGGTCTTGCCGATGTTGGCCTGCCAGATACGCACCACGGCCACACCGTTGTGCGGAATGCGACCGGCATCGACCAGCCCGCTGCTGATGGCAAACGAACCGACCGCTGCCGAGAGGTTGCCGCAGTTGCCGCTCCAGTCGACAAAAGGCTTGTCGATGGAGACCTGGCCAAACAGGTAATCCACGTCGTGGTCAGCCTTGATGCTCTTGGACAGGATCACCGTTTTGCTGGTGCTGGAGGTCGCAGCGCCCATGCCGTCGATTTGCTTTTCATACGGGTCGGGGCTGCCGATCACCCGCAACAACAGCGCATCGCGGGCCGGGCCTGGAACCTGCGCCGCTTCAGGCAAATCCTGCAGGCTGAAGAACACGCCTTTGCTGGTGCCGCCGCGCATGTAGGTCGAGGGAATCTTGATCTGAGGTATGTGGGCCATGGGGGTCCTTAGTTGGCCAGCGCGGGACTTAAAATCCCGCGCGGCGAGTCGCGTTAGACGGCAACTGCCGATTCAAGGAAGTCCTGGGCAAAACGCTGCAACACGCCGCCCGCCTCGTAAATCAACACTTCTTCGGCGGTGTCGAGGCGGCAAGTGACCGGCACCGACAGTTGTTCGCCATTTTTGCGGGTGATCACCAGGGTCAGCGTGGTACGCGGCGTACGCTCGCCCACCACGTCAAAGGTTTCAGTGCCGTCGATACCCAGGGTCTTGCGGTCGGTGCCCGGTTTGAACTCCAGCGGCAACACGCCCATGCCCACCAGGTTGGTGCGGTGGATACGCTCGAAACCTTCGGCGGCAATGGCCTCGACACCGGCCAGACGCACACCCTTGGCCGCCCAGTCACGGGAGGAACCCTGACCGTAGTCGGCACCGGCAATGATGATCAACGGCTGCTTGCGCTCCATGTAGGTTTCGATGGCTTCCCACATGCGCTTGACCTGGCCTTCCGGCTCCACGCGAGCGAGCGAACCCTGCTTGACCTTGCCGTTTTCCAGGACCATTTCGTTGAACAGTTTCGGGTTGGCGAAAGTCGCACGCTGCGCGGTCAGGTGATCCCCGCGGTGGGTCGCGTAAGAGTTGAAGTCCTCTTCCGGCAGGCCCATTTTCGCCAGGTATTCACCTGCGGCGCTGTCGAGCATGATGGCGTTGGACGGCGACAGGTGATCGGTGGTGATGTTGTCCGGCAGCACCGCCAGCGGGCGCATGCCCTTAAGCGGACGCGCCCCGGCCAGCGCACCTTCCCAGTACGGCGGACGGCGAATGTAGGTACTCATTTCACGCCAGTCATACAGCGGCTCGACTTTCGGGCCGGTGTCTTCGTGGATGGCGAACATCGGGATGTAGACCTGGCGGAACTGCTCCGGCTTGACCGACGCCTTGACCACCGCGTCGATTTCCTCGTCGCTTGGCCAGATGTCCTTGAGGCGGATTTCCTTGCCGTCAGCCGTCAGGCCCAGCACGTCTTTCTCGATGTCGAAACGGATGGTCCCGGCAATCGCATAAGCCACCACCAGCGGCGGCGATGCAAGGAACGCCTGCTTGGCGTACGGGTGGATACGGCCGTCGAAATTGCGATTACCCGACAGCACGGCCGTGGCGTACAAGTCACGGTCGATGATTTCCTGCTGGATCGCCGGGTCGAGTGCGCCCGACATGCCGTTGCAAGTAGTGCACGCAAACGCCACCACGCCGAAGCCCAGTTGCTCCAGCTCTTGGGTCAGGCCGGCTTCATCGAGGTACAGCGCAACGGTTTTCGAACCCGGCGCCAGCGAGGACTTGACCCACGGCTTGCGGGTCAGCCCCAGTTTGTTGGCGTTGCGCGCCATCAGGCCGGCGGCGATGACGTTGCGCGGGTTGCTGGTGTTGGTGCAACTGGTGATGGCAGCAATGATCACGGCGCCATCGGGCATTTGCCCCGGCACATCGTCCCACTGACCGGCAATGCCCTTGGCCGCGAGGTCGGTGGTCGCCACCCGCGCATGAGGGTTGCTCGGCCCTGCCATGTTGCGCACCACCGAGGACAGATCGAAACTCAGCCCACGCTCGTATTCGGCGTTTTTCAGGCTGTCGGCCCACAGGCCGGACTGCTTGGCGTACAACTCGACCAATTGCACTTGCGGGTCTTCGCGGCCAGTGAGTTTCAGGTAGTCGATGGTCTGCCGGTCGATGTAGAACATCGCAGCGGTGGCGCCGTATTCCGGGGCCATGTTGGAAATGGTCGCGCGGTCGCCCAGGGTCAGTTTTGATGCACCTTCACCGAAGAACTCCAGCCAGGCACCGACGACTTTTTGCTGGCGCAGGAACTCCGTCAGCGCCAGCACCATGTCGGTGGCAGTGATGCCCGGTTGCAGCTTGCCGGTCAGTTCGACGCCGACGCTTTCCGGAAGACGCATCCAGGAGGCGCGGCCGAGCATCACGCTTTCAGCTTCGAGGCCGCCGACACCAATGGCGATCACGCCCAAGGCATCCACGTGCGGGGTATGGCTGTCAGTGCCGACGCACGTGTCGGGGAACGCCACGCCATCGCGCACCTGAATCACCGGCGACATTTTCTCCAGGTTGATCTGGTGCATGATCCCGTTGCCCGGCGGGATCACGTCGACGTTCTTGAAGGCCTTCTTGGTCCACTCGATGAAGTGGAAGCGGTCCTCGTTGCGACGGTCTTCGATGGCGCGGTTCTTGGTGAACGCATCAGGGTCGAAACCGCCGCATTCCACGGCCAGGGAGTGATCGACAATCAGCTGGGTCGGCACCACCGGGTTGACTTGCGCCGGGTCGCCGCCTTGCAGGGCGATGGCGTCACGCAGGCCGGCGAGGTCCACCAACGCGGTCTGGCCCAAAATGTCGTGGCAGACCACACGGGCCGGGAACCACGGAAAGTCGAGGTCGCGCTTGCGCTCGATCAGTTGTTTCAGGGAATCGGTAAGGGTCGCCGGATCGCAGCGACGCACCAGGTTTTCCGCCAGCACGCGCGAGGTGTACGGCAGCGTGTCGTAGGCGCCGGCCTGGATGGCATCGACCGCCTCACGGACGTCGTAATAGTCCAGCTGAGTGCCGGGGAGCGGTTTACGGAATTGAGTGTTCATCGTCAGGACTCGGTCACGGTGATTACAAAAGGTGGGGCCTGGCGCCGGAACTGAAGCAACACCCAACCACTGTGGGAGCGAGCTTGCTCGCGATGACTGAGTCACACCCAACATTGATGTCGACTGACCCACCGCTATCGCGAGCAAGCTCGCTCCCACAGGGTTCTGGGTTTTATCCAGTAACCGGCGTTTAAGCAGCCACCATTCAGCGTTGTTCGATTGGCACGAACTTGCGCTGTTCGACGCCGATGTACTCGGCGCTCGGGCGGATGATGCGGTTGTTGGCACGCTGTTCGAACACATGCGCCGCCCAGCCGGTCAGGCGCGAGCAGACGAAAATCGGCGTAAACAGCTTGGTCGGGATGCCCATGAAGTGGTACGCCGAGGCATGGTAGAAGTCGGCGTTGGGGAACAGTTTTTTCTGCTCCCACATGGTTTTGTCGATGGCTTCCGAGACCGGAAACAACACCTTGTCGCCCACTTCGTCGGCGAGTTTTTTCGACCAGCCCTTGATCACTTCATTGCGCGGATCGTTGTCTTTGTAGATCGCGTGGCCGAAGCCCATGATCTTGTCCTTGCGCGCCAGCATGCCGAGGGTGCCCTTGATGGCGTCCTCCGGCGAGGCGAAGCGCTCGATCATTTCCATCGCCGCTTCGTTGGCACCGCCGTGCAGCGGGCCGCGCAGGGAGCCAATCGCGGCGGTCACACAGGAAAACAGGTCGGACAACGTCGACGCGCATACGCGGGCCGTAAAGGTCGATGCATTGAACTCGTGTTCCGCGTAGAGGATCAGCGAAACGTTCATGACCTTGATGTGCAACTCGCTCGGCTTCTTGTCATGCAGCAAGTGCAGGAAATGCCCGCCAATGGACGGTTCGTCGGTCACGCAGTGGATGCGCTTGCCCTCGTGGCTGAAGCGATACCAGTAGCACATGATCGCCGGGAACGCGGCCAGCAGCCGGTCGGTGGCATCGTGCTGCTCGGCGAAGCTTTTCTCCGGTTCCAGGTTGCCCAGGAACGAGCAACCGGTGCGCATCACGTCCATCGGGTGGGCGTCGGCAGGAATGCGCTCAAGCACTTCTTTCAGCGCTTGCGGCAAGTCCCGCAACTGACCCAGTTTGTCCATGTAGTTGGCCAGTTGCGACTGATTCGGCAGCGTGCCGTACAGCAGCAGGTAGGCCACTTCTTCAAAACGTGCTTCGGCGGCCAGTTCGCGAACGTCATAGCCACGATACGTCAGGCCTGCGCCTTCTTGCCCCACGGTGGACAAGGCGGTTTGCCCGGCGACCTGGCCACGCAGCCCGGCGCCACTCAATACTTTTGCTTCGGCCATTGCTCTCTCCAATCTTGAATTTGTTAGGGAATCGGCAACTTCTAAACGACTGATCCGGGGTTGCCGATCAGCTTTTCTTCTGGGCAAACAACGCATCGAGCTTCTGCTCGAAGGTGTGGTAATCGATGCGGTCGTACAGTTCCATGCGAGTCTGCATGGTGTCGATGACATTCTGTTGCGTGCCGTCGCGGCGGATCGCGGTGTAGACGTTTTCCGCAGCCTTGTTCATCGCCCGGAAGGCCGACAACGGGTACAGCACCAGCGAAACATCGGCGGCTTTCAATTGTTCGACGGTGTACAGCGGCGTCGAGCCGAATTCGGTGATGTTGGCCAGGATCGGCGCTTTCACGCGGCTGGCGAACAGCTTGTACATCTCAAGCTCGGTAATGGCTTCCGGGAACACCATGTCGGCACCGGCCTCGATGCAGGCTGCGGCGCGATCAAGCGCAGACTCCAGGCCTTCCACCGCCAGGGCGTCGGTACGGGCCATGATCACGAAGCTGTCATCGGTGCGCGCATCGACGGCGGCCTTGATGCGGTCGACCATTTCCTGTTGGGACACGATTTCTTTGTTCGGACGGTGGCCGCAGCGCTTGGCGCCGACCTGGTCTTCGATGTGAATCGCCGCCGCGCCGAACTTGATCATCGACTTGACAGTGCGCGCCACGTTGAACGCCGAGGAACCGAAGCCGGTGTCCACGTCCACCAGCAACGGCAGGTCGCAGACGTCGGTGATGCGGCGCACGTCGGTCAACACGTCATCCAGACCGGTAATGCCCAGGTCCGGGACGCCGAGAGAACCGGCAGCGACCCCGCCACCGGACAGATAAATAGCCTTGAAACCGGCGCGCTTGGCCAGCAGCGCGTGGTTGGCGTTGATCGCGCCGACCACCTGCAAAGGTTGCTCGCTGGCAACCGCATCGCGGAAACGCTGGCCTGGTGTGCTCTTGTTGGAACTCATGACTCACCTCGTGGAGTGGCTGTCTGATGGGCGCCGTCCTGATAGTGACGGGCGATATTGCGTTTTGAAGCGCCGATGTGACGACGCATCAACAACTCGGCCAATTCACCGTCACGGTCGGCGATGGCATCGAGAATCCGGTGGTGCTCGGCGAACGCCTGGCGTGGCCGATTGGGCGTGGCGGAGAACTGGATGCGGTACATGCGCACCAATTGATAGAGCTCGCCGCAGAGCATTTGCGTCAGCGTACGGTTGCCGCTGCCCTGGATGATCCGGTAGTGGAAGTCGAAATCGCCTTCCTGCTGGTAGTAACCGACGCCCGCCTGAAACGCGGCGTCGCGCTCATGGGTTTCGAGGACCCGGCGCAGTTCGTCGATTTCTTCGGTGGTCATGCGTTCGGCCGCCAGACGGCAGGCCATGCCTTCCAGGGATTCGCGGATTTCGTAGAGTTCCAGCAGTTCTGCGTGACTCAGCGACACCACACGGGCACCGACATGGGGAACGCGAACCAGCAAGCGCTGGCCTTCCAGGCGATGGATCGCCTCACGCAACGGCCCGCGACTGATGCCGTAGGTACGCGCCAGTTCCGGCTCGGAAATCTTGCTGCCCGGGGCGATCTCGCCCTTGACGATGGCCGCCTGGATGCGCCGGAAGACGTTCTCGGAGAGGGTCTCCGTATCGTCCTGGGCCAGGACCGGGGGATCGAGTTGATCCAGCATATTGTCGACACCTTGAAAGCCAATGCCGCAAAAATTAGCCAATAGCGCGTCATCAGTCAAAGGAAATATAGCTATTGTCGACAATCGTCTAATAACCGTCGTAGGTAAACCCTGAGTAAAGGACGCCCCCGGCGCTGGCGCCATAAAACCACCGTGCTAGAATGCCGCCCGCATTTGCCTGAGACCTTTTATAAGGCAGGCCTACGAGGGAGCTTGCGCAGCGATGCCAGTGCCTTGAACTGAAGAACGGACGGCAACGCGCCAGGATTTATGAGACTCAAGCCCTTCCCCCTACTGCTGTGGCTACTTTGCCTCCCGGGCCTCGCGATGGCGGGCGAAAAGACCGTGTACGGCCTCAACGAATACGCGCAACTGGCCGGCATTGACCTGGAAGTTGCCGCCAAGCTCGACACCGGGGCCAAAACCGCGTCCCTCAGCGCCCGTGACATCAAGCGTTTCAAACGCAACGGCGAGTCCTGGGTGCGCTTCTATCTGGCCATCGACACCGCGCATTCGCACCCGATCGAACGCCCTCTGGCGCGGGTGAGCAAGATCAAGCGCCGCGCCGGCGACTTCGATCCGGAGGAAGGCAAGAAGTACACGGCCCGTCCGGTGATCGAACTGGAGATTTGCATGGGCGCGGCGATGCGCAGCATCGAAGTGAACCTGACCGACCGAAGTGCATTCCAATACCCGTTATTGATCGGCTCCGAAGCCCTGAAACGCTTCGATGCGCTGGTCGACCCCAGTCTTAAATACGCTGCTGGCAAACCCGCCTGCGCCACCGACGCTCATACCGCAGAGTAATTCCAATGCGCTCTCTTACCCTTCATCTGAAAATCCTGATCGCCATCCTGGTGGCGCTGGGTATTTCAGTCACGGCCTATCAGATTTTCGTGCTCGGCATTCCGGTCACCGAAGACGCCACCGACGACTTGTGGAACATCGACGCCAAGGTCGAGTTCGTCGCCAGTGCCAAAGACCCGGTCAAGATCCAGATGTTCGTGCCACCGCTGAGCCGTGACTACGTCAGCCTCAACGAGAGCTTCATCTCCAACAATTACGGCGTGGCCGTCAACCGTGTCGACGGCAACCGCAAGGTCACCTGGTCGGCACGCCGGGCCAAGGGCAATCAGACGCTGTATTACCGCCTGGTGCTGACCAAGCGCTACACCGGTGAGAAATCCAAGATCAAAGGCCCGACCTTCCGCGACAGCATCGCGGTCGAAGGCCCGGAAAAAGTCGCCGCCGAAGCCCTGCTCGCGCCGATTCGCCAGCACTCGGCAGACGTTGAAACCTTCATCAGCGAAGCCATCAAACGGGTCAACAACACCAACGACGACAACGCCAAAATGCTCCTGGCGGGCGATCCGTCGCCGGCGCACAAGGCAAAAATCGTCGAGTTGCTGCTGTCCATCGCCCACGTGCCGATGGAAAAGGTCCACACCATTCGCCTGGTTGCCGATCAGCCGCAAACCCCGGAACTGTGGCTGCGCAGCTTCAACGGCACCGACTGGCTGTACTTCAACCCGGAAACCGGCGAACAGGGCCTGCCGACCGACCGTCTGCTGTGGTGGACCGGCGATGACAACCTGATCACCGTCGATGGCGGCAAGAAAGCCAACGTTACGTTCAGCCTCAACAACAGCGAAATGAACGCCATTCGCCTGGCCAAGCTGACCGACGAAAACACCGACGCCAACTTCCTCGAATACTCGCTGTACGGCTTGCCGCTGGAAACCCAGCAAACCTTCATGATCATGGTGATGATCCCGATCGGCGTGCTGGTGATCCTGATCCTGCGCAACCTGATAGGCCTGCAGACGCTGGGCACCTTTACGCCAGTGCTGATCGCCCTGGCCTTCCGCGAAACCCAACTGGGCTTCGGCATCGCGCTGTTTACGGTGATCACCGCGCTGGGGCTGTCATTGCGCTCCTACCTTGAACACCTGAAGCTGCAAATGCTGCCCCGCCTGTCGGTGGTGCTAACCTTCGTGGTGGTGCTGATTGCGGCCATCAGCCTGTTCAGCCACAAACTGGGCCTGGAGCGCGGCTTGTCGGTGGCGCTGTTCCCGATGGTGATTCTGACCATGACCATCGAACGCCTGTCGATCACCTGGGAAGAACGTGGCTCGGGCCATGCCTTGAAGGTCGCCATCGGCACGCTGTTCGCCGCCTCCCTGGCACACCTGATCATGAGCGTGCCGGAACTGATCTACTTCGTGTTCACCTTCCCGGCGGTGCTGCTGATTCTGGTGGGCTTCATGCTGGCCATGGGTCGCTATCGCGGCTACCGCCTGACCGAGCTGATGCGTTTCAAAGCCTTCGTGAAGGCTGACTCGTAATGTTCGGTTTATGGAAGACCTGGAAGGCGCTGGAGGCCAAGGGCGTCATGGGCATCAACCGGCGTAACGCCGACTACGTGCTCAAGTACAACAAGCGCAGCCTGTACCCGATTGTCGATGACAAGATCATCACCAAGGAACGGGCGATCAAGGCCGGCATCCACGTACCGGAAATGTATGGGGTGATTTCCACCGAGAAGGAAATCGACAAGCTCGACCAGATCATTGGCGGGCGCAACGACTTCGTGATCAAGCCGGCCCAGGGCGCGGGCGGTGACGGCATTGTGGTGATCGCCGACCGCTTCGAAGGCCGCTATCGCACAGTGTCGGGGAAAATCCTGAGCCATGAGGAGCTTGAACATCAGATTTCCAGCATCCTCACTGGCCTGTATTCGCTGGGCGGTCACCGCGACCGCGCCCTGATCGAGTACCGGGTGACCCCGGACCAGATTTTCAAAAGCATCAGTTACGAAGGCGTGCCGGATATCCGCATCATCGTGCTGATGGGCTACCCGGTCATGGCCATGTTGCGCTTGCCGACCCGTCAGTCGAGCGGCAAGGCCAACCTGCACCAGGGCGCCATCGGCGTGGGGGTCGACCTCGCGACCGGCCTGACCCTGCGTGGCACCTGGCTGAACAACTTCATCAGCAAACACCCGGATACCACCAACGCGGTGGACGGTGTGCAACTGCCCTACTGGGACGGTTTCATGAAGCTCGCCGCTGGCTGCTATGAGCTGTGCGGCCTGGGTTACATCGGTGTGGACATGGTGCTTGACCAGGACAAGGGCCCGCTGATTCTGGAGCTCAACGCCCGACCGGGGTTGAACATTCAGATCGCCAACGATTGTGGCCTGACCCTGCGCACCCACGCCGTTGAAGCCCGGCTGGAAGAGCTTAAGGCCAGAGGCATCAAGGAAACCCCGCAAGAACGCGTCGAGTTTGCCCAAGAGCTGTTCGGGCATATTCCAGCGGTCGAGGGCTGACTCAGGACGAGTCACCCCCCTCATGAACACACCTCGCCCCCACGTGACGCTTCGGCCACGCCACCCTTGTGACGGGGTAAGGTTCGCCCGCGATGGCGCCATCTCCAGCAGTCATGCCATTGGCTCTGCCGCTAATCCGCCATTCGCCGCCGCCCCCTCTAGGAGCCGATCCTGTGGGGAACTACAATCGCCACCCCGTCTCAAGGATGATACTTACCGCCCATGTTGACTTGCTCTGTACACCCGCTGCCTTACCACGCCAATCCCGCCGAATACTTCGCGGCGATCCGTCACGCCCCGGGCGCAGTGCTGCTCGACAGCGGCCGGCCCACTGCCGAGCGGGGGCGCTATGACCTGCTCAGTGCCTGGCCGCTGGCTACGCTGGCGGTGGCGCCCGACGAAAATGGCAAAGAGTTCCTGCAACGCCTGCGGGACAACCTCGCTCGATTGGGCACGGCAAGGCTGCCAGCTCCCTACGAGTTACCCTTTGTCGGCGGCTTGATCGGCTACCTCAGTTACGACTTCGGCCGCCATCTGGAGGCCCTGCCCACCCAGGCCCGCGATGATCTGCACCTGCCCGACGCGCGTTTTGGGCTGTACGACTGGGCGCTGGTCAGCGATCACCAGAACGGCACCAGCCAACTGGTGTTCCATCCGAGCGTGGCCGAACACGAGCGTGGGCGCCTGATCGAAGTGTTCAGCCATCCGGCATCGGTCGCGCCTGAAGCCTTCACGCTCAACGGCCCCATGCGTGCCGACCTCAGCGCCAGCGACTATCAGCGCGCGCTGGAGCGCATTCAGCAGTACATCCAGGCCGGCGACTGCTATCAAGTCAACTTCGCGCAGCGCTTTCGCGCCGAATGCCAAGGCGATCCATGGACGGCCTATTGCGCGTTGCGGGCGGCATGCCCGACGCCGTTCTCCGGTTTCCAGAACCTGCCTGACGGCGGCGCGGTGCTGAGCCTGTCGCCAGAGCGCTTCGTCAAGGTCAGCGATGGCCACGTCGAAACCCGCCCGATCAAAGGCACCCGCCCTCGCGGCCGCGATGCTGCCGAAGACGCCGCCAACGCCGCCGAGCTGTTGGCCAGCCCCAAGGATCGGGCGGAAAACCTGATGATCGTCGACTTGCTGCGCAACGACATGGGCCGTACATGCCGGATCGGCTCAGTGAAAGTGCCCGAACTGTTCAGCCTGGAAAGCTACCCGAACGTGCACCACCTGGTGAGCAGCGTGACCGGCGAGCTGGCTGACGACAAGGACGCCCTGGACCTGATCGCCGGCAGCTTCCCCGGCGGCTCGATCACCGGCGCGCCGAAAATCCGCGCCATGCAGATCATCGACGAACTGGAGCCGACACGCCGTGGCTTGTACTGTGGCTCGTTGCTGTATTTGGACGTACGCGGGGAAATGGACAGCTCGATCGCCATCCGCAGCCTGCTGGTCAAGGATGGACAAGTCTGCTGCTGGGGCGGTGGCGGGATCGTCGCCGATTCTGAATGGCAGTCCGAGTACCAGGAATCCATCACCAAGGTGAAGGTGCTGCTCGAAACCCTTCAGAACCTCTAGCTTTTTGTGGCGAGGGAGCTTGCTCCCTCGCCACAGGATTGGGTTTACACGCTCAAATCGCGGTTCGACGCCTTGAGGAATTCCTGTTTCAGCTCGGCAAAGTCGTGCACTGCCGGGAACTGCGGGAACTCACGGATCACGTTGTCCGGCGCGTGGAACAGAATCCCGACATCAGCCTCGCCCAGCATGCTGGTGTCGTTGTACGAATCACCGGCCGCGATCACCCGATAGTAGAGGCTCTTGAACGCCAGCACCGACTGGCGCTTGGGGTCCTTCTGACGCAGTTGATAACCCGTCACCCGCCCCGTCTCGTCCGTCACCAGCCGATGGCACAACAAAGTCGGGAACCCCAACTGACGCATCAGCGGCTGGGAAAACTCATAGAACGTGTCCGATAGGATCACCACCTGAAAGCGTTCACGCAGCCAGTTGACGAACTCGACAGCGCCGTCCAGCGGCTTGAGCGTGGCGATCACTTCCTGGATGTCGCCAAGCTTGAGACCCTGCTCGTCGAGAATGCGCAGGCGCTGTTTCATCAGCACGTCGTAATCGGGAATCTCGCGGGTTGTAGCCCTGAGGGATTCAATCCCGGTTTTATCAGCAAAGGCGATCCAGATTTCCGGGACCAGCACCCCTTCCAGATCGAGGCAGGCAATCTCCACACGACGCTCCTATTGATATTGTTCGAATAAAGGACTGCCGAACTCTAGCGAGTCATACCGGGTAGCGCAACGCAGAGGAGCGCGCCAGCCGCCGCAGGATTTTGTTACCATCTGCCATATATAGAGCGCCCAGCGCCACCGACCTGTAGGAAACCGCCCTGATGAGCCCATCGTTCAACGTCGCTGAACTCGCCGCGACCTATGCCACCCAATCCGCCCAGGACATTCTCAAACTGGCCTTTGCCGAGTTCGGCGACGACTTGTGGATTTCCTTCAGCGGCGCTGAAGACGTGGTGCTGGTGGACATGGCCTGGAAGCTCAACAAGAACGTCAAAGTCTTCAGCCTCGACACCGGACGCCTGCACCCGGAAACCTATCGCTTCATCGAACAGGTGCGCGAGCACTACAAGATCCAGATCGAACTGGTCTCGCCGGACCAAAGCAAACTCGAACCGTTCGTCAAGGAAAAGGGCCTGTTCAGCTTCTATAAGGATGGCCACGGCGAATGCTGCGCGATTCGCAAGATCGAACCGCTGCGCCGCAAACTCTCCACCGTCCGCGCCTGGGCGACCGGCCAGCGCCGCGACCAGAGCCCGGGCACCCGCAGCCAGGTTGCCGTGCTGGAAATCGACGGCGCGTTCTCGACGCCCGAGCGCCCGCTGTACAAGTTCAACCCGCTGGCACAAATGACCAGTGAAGAGATCTGGGGCTACATCCGCATGTTGGAGTTGCCATACAACAGCCTGCACGAACGCGGCTTCATCAGCATCGGTTGCGAACCCTGCACCCGCCCTGTACTGCCGAACCAGCACGAACGCGAAGGCCGCTGGTGGTGGGAAGAAGCCACGCAGAAAGAATGCGGGCTGCATGCCGGGAACATCATCAGCAAAGGCTGATGCCCCCGCTCATACCGCGCTGAAACGCTGCGCCCACTGCTGCTCGGCAAATTGCTCGATGATGAAGTCGACGAAAGCCCGGGTCTTGCCGGGCAGCAGCTTGTGCTCGGCGTAATAAATCGAAATGTTGCCGTCGTCGACGTACCAGTCCGGCAACACGCGCTGCAATGTGCCGGCCTTCAGGTAGCTGACGGCGAACGGCATACTCACCAGCGCGATGCCCAGGCCTTGCGCCGCCGTAGCGCAAGCGGCTTCGGAATCACTCATGGTCATCCGCGCCTTGAGGTTCAAAGGGCTGTGCTCCTGACGAAGACTCGTCAACTGCCAGGAACGCACACGGCCGGTTTGCGGTGAGCGGATCAGGATGCCGTCGCAGTGACGCAGGTCATCCGGCGTCAGAATCGCCTCGCGCTGCGCCAGGTACTCGGCCGACGCCACCAGCACACGATGGGCCGGCGTCAATTTGCGCGCCACCACCCCTTGGGGCAACTCAAAACCACCGCCAATCGCCGCATCGAATCCTTGGCCGATCAGGTCGACCTGGCGGTTATCGAAATGCCAATCCGGGTTGATTGCCGGAAAACGCCGCAAGAACTCCCCCAGCAACGGCACCACATACAGCCGCCCGAACACCGTGCCCATGCTGACTTTGAGCGTACCGGCAGGTTGCCCTTCGGCACTGGCCAGATTGGCCACCGCGTTCTGGATCGTGTGCAGGCTGGCGCTGACTTCGCTCAGAAACAGCTGACCGGCCTCGGTCAGTGCCAGGCTGCGCGTGCTGCGCTGGAACAGTCGCACACCCAACCGCGCTTCCAGTTTGGCGACACTTTTGCCCACCGCTGCGGGAGTCAGACTCAGACGGCGCGCCGCCTCGGCGAAGCTGCCGACCTCGGCGCTGCGCACAAAACATTCGATACTGCTGAAGGTTTCCATCGTCGCCACTATCAACTTCTGGTTTACACAGACTATAGCAATCACCCTCTACTCAGCCGGTAATCCGAGGTCGATACTCGACTCCAACCCCAAGGCGGCCTGCCTTGCACACCTGGAGAACAGCATGACCACGCAAAACCTCAGCGGCAAAGTAGCGCTCGTTCAGGGCGGCTCACGCGGCATTGGCGCCGCCATCGTCAAACGCCTGGCAGCCCAGGGCGCGGCGGTTGCCTTCACCTACGTCAGTTCCACCATCAAGGCTGAAGCACTGCAATACAGCATCACTGCCAGCGGCGGCAAGGCCCTGGCGATCAAGGCCGACAGTGCCGACGCCGTGGCCATCCGTAACGCTGTCGCAAGCACCGTCGAAGCCTTTGGCCGGCTCGATATCCTGGTCAATAACGCCGGCGTGCTGGCCGTCGCCCCCTTGGAAGACTTCACACTGGAAGACTTCGACCAAACACTGGCAATCAACGTACGCAGTGTGTTCATCGCCACTCAGGAAGCGGCCAGACACATGACCGAGGGCGGTCGGATCATCAACATCGGCAGCACCAACGCCGACCGCATGCCCTTCGCCGGCGGCGGTCCGTACGCCATGAGCAAAGCCGCGCTGGTGGGCCTGACCAAAGGCCTGGCCCGCGACCTCGGCCCACGGGGCATCACCATCAACAACGTCCAACCCGGCCCGGTGGACACCGACATGAACCCGGCCGACAGCGACTTTGCCGAAACCCTGATGGGCTACATGGCGATCGGCCGTTACGGCAAGGTCGAAGAAATCGCCAGTTTCGTGGCCTACCTCGCCGGGCCGGAAGCCGGTTACATCACCGGCGCCAGCCTGACCATCGACGGTGGCTTTGGCGCCTGATCACTGGCCACACAAAAACGCCGGGCAACCTTTGATCAGGTTGCCCGGCGTTTTTGTGTGGGGCTGGACGGGTGACGGGTTACGCCAGCTCCAGCACCGGCAGACCGCACGCACCTGGCTGGAACGCCTTCAACGAGCGAAGGATTCCATCGGCATGTGCATATTTTTCATCGGCCATCGCCGCATCAGGCACCGCAATCGCGGTCATCCCCGCCGCTTTCGCCGCAGTGACGCCGAACGGTGAGTCCTCGAACACCAGACAGTCCTCAGGCGCCACGCCCAGACGTTGCGCCGCCACCAGGAAAATGTCCGGCGCCGGTTTGGCAGCACCTACTTGCGGGTCGTCGGCCGTGACGATGGTGTCAAACAGCGCAAACCACTCGCCATGCAGGGTGGTTTTCTGGCCGAACGACTCGCGTGACGAACTGGTGCCCACGGCAATCGGAATGTTGTTGGCCTTGAGGTGGCGCACCAACGCCTCGGCGCCCGGCATCGCCAGCGCACGGGGAAAGCGCTCGCGCATCAAGGGCTCGCGAACCACCAGGAACTCCTCGGCAGTGATCGGCAGGTCCAGCGCTTCGACAATGTAGCGCGCCAGGTCCGCCGCGCCACGGCCGATGATGTTCTGCTTGACGCTCCAGTCGAAGGTTCGGCCATAGCGCTGGGCAATGATCGACGTGACCTCGGTGTAAATGCCCTCCGTGTCGAGCAACAAACCATCCATATCGAAAATCACGGCCTTGATCGGGCCGAAGTCGAGCTGTGCATTCATCGCATCTGATCCGTTATCAACACTACATTCCGGGAAGCGGCTCAGGTACGGCCAGTGCCTTGTTCGATCACCCAGGATCAAAGAAAGGGTTCAGCAGAATAACGAGAGCGGTTCACATCCAGCAACTGTTTGCGAGCACGGCGGTTAGGTTGCAGACCTAGGGTTTGTGAGGGAGGCGCATGGAAAGCGCCAATAAAGACTTATTAATACATAAGAATTTAATTGCATACCTTATGGAAAGCTTATTAACATCCATGAATGAAATCTACTGGACCCGAAAAGCGGTCAAGCAACTGCTCAGAGTACACGCCCTGCACCGGACTCAGATTCGCGATGCCGTGACCTGCCTGGAACGCATGCCCGACGTGATCAACGTCAAGGCGCTGAGCCTCCACGATTACGGGTATCGCCTACGGGTCGGTAACTACCGAGTCCTGTTCGATTGGAACGGTTCGATCCAGGTCATCAGCATTCAAGAGGTCAAGAAACGTGACGAACGTACCTACTGACGTACAAATCATCAATGGCCCGGACGGCAAACCAGCGTTCGTGGTGATTCCCTATGAGCAATATCTCGCTGAACACGGTGACCGCGACCTGATCCCGCACGCAGTGGTCAGTCGCATGGTCGACGGTGCCACGCCGATCCGCGCCTGGCGTGAACATTTGAACCTGACTCAGGAAGAAGTGGCGAAACGCATGGGGATTTCACAACCGGCCTTTGCTCAGCAAGAAGCGGTAAACAAACCACGCCGGGCGACTCGGGAGAAAATTGCACTGGCCTTTGGGATCAGGTCCGATCAGTTGGAGTTGTGATTTGCGTGTCATTGGACACACTGGATTCAGGCTCCAGTGTGGCAAGGGGTTAGAGTTTGAGTCTCTCCGTCAGCCCGCCACTCAACTAGCGCACTAGCATGGGGTGCCAGGGGTTGGGTGATCCGGAATGCAAAAGCCCAGCAGTGAGCCGGGCTTTTGTGTCAACCGTCGGGATCAGTGCCCCTTGTGCTTCTTGCCCATGCTGCTGCCTACCGCGCCGCCCGCTGCGCCGCCCAGGCCTGCGCCGATGGTGGCGCCGGTCTTGCCGCCCAGCGAGTTGCCAATCACGGAGCCACCGGCCGCGCCGACACCACCACCGATGGCCGCTTTGGTTCGGCTGCCCTTGCGCGCCGCTACTGCACTGCCCGCCGCGCCCGCAACGCCAGCACCAATCGCCGCGCCTGTGCTGCCGCCCATTTTCTGACCGACCACATTACCCAGCGCACCACCCAGGCCACCGCCCAATGCTGCGGTGCCATCACCGGCAGCCATTGCACCTTGAGCGACCAGAAGCCCCAGAACCAGAGCAGGCAGAGTTAAACGCATGACATGAACCTCAAAAGGAGTACTGAACAGTAAGAAATCGGGTGCTTGAACGCGGCAAGGATAAACCAATACGTGTGCCCACACCGCTGATCGCGACTGTTGGACAGCAATTACGCAAAGAGTTTAATCGCGAGCAAAAAAAAGCCCGCTGGGGAGACGGGCCAATGGAATTGCTTTCTAACGGATGAGCTGAGACTACGTCTGCACTTGTGAAAGAAGCGTGAAAAAATCCATCACTCCCGTTCAAAAGCCCACACACCGTGCAGGAACGTTCGCCACCCTTGTCAGCCAAACGACACGCACAAAAAACCCCGCGCTAAATGGCGGGGTTTGATCGACCTTAGGGTTACTTCCTGACAGGAGCGGCGACCTTGGGCATGAACGGCTTGGCCGTTGTTTTGGCGACCACTGGCAACCTGGCCTGCCCCGGCTTGGTCGGTGTCTCACCAAACCCTGCAACGTAATCCGTCTGACCACACTGCACACAGTTGTTGACCGGATACTCCGCACCGTCATCTTCAATGTATCGGTTGTTCATCTCTTGGCCCCTTCCAACAGGGCGGCATCGGCAAACAATGGATTACCTGGAAAATACCGCCCCTCAAGGCTTTTGAGACTAGCCGGTCATTCCCAGACCGATCATTCAAAATCAAAGGGCCCGACGAATGGCCCTACAGAATGTACGCAGCACTCGCGCCCTTCTGACAGACGCTAACCCGTCAGTCTTACTTGAGCTTCACCGCCGTTCCGGTCACAAACACCACGACCATTCCGCCTTTGCCGGAAGGCATGCTGATCTCGAAATCCAGGCCCACCACAGCGTCCGCCTGAAGGCCACGCGCCCGCTCCTTGATCTCATCGGTGGCCTGGGCCCGCGCCTCTTTCAATGCCCGCTCCAGGGTCTGGGAACGTCCGCCGAAAAAGTCCCGCATCCCGGCGAACACATCCCGAACGACGTTGATGCCCTGCACGGATTCGGCGCTGACGATGTCCAGGTAGGCCGCGATCTGACGACCCTCGATGGCGTGGGTGGTGGTGACAATCATGAAAACATTCCTTCAGTTGCTGGGTATCGGCAGCCATGAATCCTTGGGAGTTGGCTGACGAAAAAACGCGATGTTACCAGCACAACGACGACCCTGCGGCGCGGGTGGCACCTTCCTTTGACGTAATGAACGCCACGCGGCTGGCCGAAGCTGAAGGGACGCCCATACTTAGTCATATTCCGATCCGGGTTAAGCCAGCCGTCATGGCCATGAGCAAATTCCGACAGGAGGTTTCATGACCGTCTTCTTGCTGCTTTATCTGTGCACCGACGCCTCCCGCGCAGACTGCCAGGTGATCCTCATCGAGCACTGGAAGGCACCTGACGCGTATGAGCAGTGCTCCTCGGCCGCGAAACAGCTGACCGTGGACCTCACCGCCAAAAACCGGCAACGTGACCACTTCGTGTGTGAAATCCAGGCCAGCGGCCAGCGCAGTCCAAATCCATCGGCCAGACCCGACTTCTCCCCCCTGGCATCACAGCGGTGACTGAAAACAGGCCCCTCTGAAAACACTCCATACCGCTTGCGCCCACCCTGTCTCGACTGCCGCCAAAACACGCTCCGGGCCCCGAAAAGCAACTATGCTCATTCCCAATTATTCGAGTCCAGGACCGGTACTCAATGCTGACCAAAGGATCGTCGCTGTTTGCCACGGAGTGGGCAGACGCCAAGCTTAAAGTGGGCCACGTCATTCTGTTCATTGCCGCCGTGTGCCTGTCACTGATTGTTGTCAGCATCTGGGGGATTTTCACCTCCCTGGAGTATCACCTCCATGACAAAGAAACCGAGATGTCAAACCTGGCCCGGACCTTGTCTTCCAATATAGAGGGCACGCTAACCCAGGCCGACACGGTGCTCGTCAGCGTCAAGGATCGGCTGGAAACCGAAGGTGCAGCTCCAGAAAGCCTGAAAAAACTGGGGGAGCTGCTCAAAGTTCAACAAAAGCGACTGCCGCAAATACATGGCTTTTTCATCTATGACGAACAGGGCCGCTGGCTACTGAACTCCAACGGGATAATCCCTGCTGGCGCCAACAACTCGGACCGTGATTACTTTATTTATCATCGCGACCATCCCGATGCGGGACCTTACCTGGGGCCCTCGATACGTAGCCGCTCAACCAATGATTGGGTGATGACCGTATCGCGTCGAATCAATCATCCCGATGGCAGCTTTGCCGGAGTGACGATTGCGACCCTCTACCTGAACTACTTCCTGGGCCTGTACAACGGCGTTGACATGGGCACCAATGGCATCATCAACCTGATCAATACCAATGGAACGATCCTGGTACGTCGCCCCTTCCGTGACACGGATATCGGCACGAACATCGCAAAAGGCGAAGTATTTGCCTTGTTGACTCCCGACGTCGAATTCGGGACTGCGACCATCAGATCATTTATTGACGGGGTAAAACGGGTGATCGGCTTTCGTCGAATCCAGGGCTACCCGCTGGTTGTGATCGCAGCTTTTGACAGAAACGAAATATTGACCGACTGGCGCAGAGAGTCGTTTGCCAGTTTTGTCATATCCGCCACGCTGCTGCTCATTCTCAGTTTTCTCGGTTATCGCCTGATCAAGGCCATGAGCCTGCAAATCCAGGTGCAACGAGAACTGCAGAACTCTCAGAAAAGCTACATCGAAGCCAATAAAAACCTCGAGCTGCTGGCCTTGCAGGATGGCCTGACGGGCCTGTCCAACCGACGCCAGTTCGACCTGTTCCTGGAGGCAGAAATCGGTCGGGCAAAACGCAAGCTCGATGGCGTGGCCCTGATCATGATCGACATCGACTTGTTCAAGAGCTACAACGACCATTACGGCCATGTGAAAGGTGATAGCTGCCTCAAGGCCGTCGGCGCAATCATCCGAGACTGCGTCAATCGATCCGGCGACCTGGCCGCTCGATACGGTGGAGAGGAGTTTGCCGTTGTGTTGACCAACACGGACTATGTCGGGGCCTTTCTGCTGGCCGAAAAAATTCGCCGCACACTTGAAGAAGCCGAGCTGGAACATAACCTGTCGCCCCTCGGCAAGGTCACCGCAAGCTTCGGCGTGAGCGCTTCGCCGGGAGCGGATATTGATACCCCCGACAGCCTGGTCATTGCCGCTGACAAGGCGCTGTACATCGCCAAGACCAGCGGACGAAACAGGACCGTCATTTCAAATTGATGACCTTGCCGATTGGCGGGGCGGTTTACAAAATGATCCGCAGCGAACAGAAGAGCGTCTGCCCTGCCTGCGGATCGAGCCTTTCACCTGGGCCCCCTGCTGATTACTCGCCGCAATACAGGATGTATGAGCTACAAACAGTCGTTCACTGACTTCTTCAGGGCGCCTGTCTTGGCCCATGGTGCCCGCTGATAAAGCGAAACCCGGCTGCCGTTTTTCGACTTCACGATATCCAGGACCTCATCGGAGGTGACGATGCCCGGCGCCGTGATCCGGTACCCGTTGGTAATCGAGACTTGAGTCGTCTTGGGAATCTCGCGCTGCCAGGCAGGCAGAACACACAAGGCATACTCCTTTGGCGCCTTGGCAGTGAGCTTGCTGACATTGGGCTCACCCGGCACCAGCGATGCTGGCAAAGAACACCCCGCCAGCATGAAAACAGCAAGCGTCCCGATCAAAATCCGCATATTTGTTCCTTGCCCTGAAAACACGGAATGTAACGCGACCATTGGCAGCAATCCAGTATCAGCGCAACACCAACTCAGCCTATAACGGCCTGAATGATCAGCGGCCGTCCCCGCAAAATAGAAAGCTTGGCGCTCAACGGCCTGTCACTCCCTCTCCGTTCGTCAGCCCCGCATCCAGGCCCGGCGTTTCGTCGCCTCGTCGTTGCTTGCGCCGAGGCCGCGGAGCACACTCTAGACCGCTGACGGAACCAGCGCCCCAAACAAACAGCCCACTCAACGTGGGCTTTTTGTTGCCCGCCCCCCGGACACGCCGACACCTCTCACAACGGCTCATAGATTAATCGGCGCGTGCCGCCGAACTCGACTTTAATTCTATTGATGCACCCAAGAGTCTCTTCACGACACTCACTCACGGGAGCCTAGTCATGAGCACCGCTCTATTTACACTGATCGCCATGTTGTGCGCACTAACTGGATGCAGCTCAAACTCGCAGGTCTATCGAGACCAACCGCTGGTCGCAAAAGTCGAGACGGGCATGAGCAAGGATCAGGTCCAACAAATCGGCGGCAAACCTCTGGCAATCAGTGATCGCACGGTCGAACTCGGCACCTGCTTTGACTACATGCTCACGCAGGCCGGGCAAAAGCAGACCTTTAATGTCAGCTTCGATGGCAATGGCAAAGTGGATCACAAAAGCTTCATGACCTGCGCGGAATGGAGTCGCATCCAACAGAAGGCCAGGGAGCCTTCGAGCGGCGGGGGTGGCGGCGGTTACTAGGCTCTGTACGAAAACTGCCTGCGTGTCGATCATGCTGCGTTAAAAACAGGCTCGGAATGCTCATTTACAACCCGTAAACTCCGCTTCCTCGCCTGTTTTTGCCTTGCCTGATCGCCACTCGGCGACTTTTCGTACAGACCCTAGCACAGGTCTCATGGTGCTAAAGGATGAAAAATCCCCCCCTGTTACCAAGCAGGCTTACCACGCACGCCTTTAATTGCAAGGATCGTAAACGCCTATCAGAGCGCTACTGAATGGCTTGACGGCTGCCGTTCAATCAACGCCTCGACAGGGTCACCGGCAAAAGACTCGAGGCCAGCATCAAAACCGAGTTTCCACTACACCAGAGCGCCCTGCTGCTCGTCGCCAACACACTGAACATTGCCACCGTGGACCGGTTGCGGAACTGGTCAGTGGCGTTTAGAAAACGTCTAATCACATCAGATGTTGCTCAATCTCAAACCGTCGCAAGTCATAACACCACAGCAGTCTTCCAACACATCATCGTCATCCGGCTGGAAAGCATCTTCATCTCTTGGGCTCATGGGATGAGGACCACTGGAGGGACGCAAGTTTGCGAGGTCAAGTGGGACCGGATCATCGTCAAACCAAACCAATCCACCACGAGCAATCAGATCCAGATGGAGCCGACAGTCATAACCAACCTGCTCAGGATCCTGATTATGCTGACCAAACCCAAGGTGCACGCCAGGGCAACGCTCATTGATATGCGAGTTCAGAGGTAGGCTGGAGGTGATACCAATGTTGGTACCCAGCCCCAGCTCACCCACATTCCGAACGCAGGGCTGACCAAAACATTCATCCAGGAAACGCTGAACGTCCAGACTTCGACAAGTCCAGCTCACGGCCTGTCGACCTTTGATTTGCACAGTGACCGGGTGAGATACCAACCTGGCATCTTGGGAAGTAATGGCGTTGACGTTGAACGCGAAGTCGGCGACAAGCACGCCCTCGATCGAAGCCGGAAAGGTAGCCACTTCTCCCGCAGGAAGTACCACCGTACCGCCTGGACGGGCGATACCCCGATTGCTCACCCACCTGTAAAGATCATTATCCAGCGTTATCCGCAAGTCTGTGCCCGCGGGAGATGTAATTCTCATTCGACTTGCTAAAAGCGCTCGCTCCAGAATAGCGGTATTACGTGCCGACAACGCTTCTGGCCCTTCTTGCAGCGCTGTCGAAAACAACGCTTCGCAAGCGTTGATAATCCGAAACACCAGCCGGCGCGAGCGCTCGAACGGAGCCAGCGCGACGAGTAGTTTTTCATGATGGGAGAGTGTGTCGCGCTCCAACGTAATCACGACAATGCGTCCTGTGAACGAATCCGGTGACGGTATCGAACGTGTTAGTCGCTCCTGAAATCCCGTGTCGTACAGGGGCTGCATCCAGACTCTGTGAAAAGAGATTTTTCGACACTCCAAGGCGACACTTACCCAAGCCGCCTGCTCTTCACTATCGCTGGCATAGATCACTATCACACGGTCGTCTGGTCCTACTTTTACGTAGTCATCCACCAACCTTTGTACACCCTGCCAAGTCTCAGCTTTCATATATCACTCCCTGGATACATGTGCCCATGAACAACAAACAGCCCGCCCCTAAACCAGAGCCGGGCCGTACCGAGCGCTATTGATTTTGATCTTTACTCCTTGTAGTCCAGGTAATCTGCCAAGGCGGCCCGTCATCTCGATTGGTGTAGCGCAGAACGTTTGTGACCTGTCGACTGGACTCCTGTCGTACCTGAGTGGTAGCCCGGTCCAGCAACTGTTGCACTGCCTCCGTGAGTTCAAGCATCTTGTTCTCCCTTGATGATCTACGTCCATTTAAATGCGGACAATTTGACTGTAGGCACGCAGGTAAAAAGTGCGCATCAGAACTCACCTAAAACTCACAGGGAATCCGGAGTTTTGTACGTAGGAACTTTCTAAATACTCAGGCTAGTCGTGAAAACAGCCACAGATTTATCTAACTCGCATCTTATGTGCGACGGGCTACCGAATTCGTGCCGTCACTCAAGATCTGGAAAACCTCACGATGCGTGGCGAAATAGCCAGCGACTCAGTGCCCTTAACGATTTCGCACTGCTTTGCGCTCTCCCCTTGCGCGACGGCTGCGATGTGCTCGACGTCATTGGACGGCGCTTGGACAGCGCTGCCTGTCTTAACGAAAAAAGACGACTTGGGGTCACCTTTCTAACGGACAAACGAAAGGGGAAGATGATTAAGTCTTCCCCTTCCTGTGATTCCACGATGCACTCTAAACGCAGTTTCGTATGGTGCAGGAATATTCGCTCGCTGATGTGCTTGAGAGAATTTATGAAAATCAGCCGGCCCTAGAAACCGCTGTGATAGAGCTCACTCTTCGTATGGAGCAACAAGGCTCAGTAGGCACCCGTGATAATGTGCGTGGGGGCATTAGCGACCATCGGGAAGACGCGGGGCGCATCAAGCAAGGCTTAGGGTCTGTACGAAAAGTCGCCGAGTGGCGATCAGGCAAGGCAAAAACAGGCGAGGAAGCGGAGTTTACGGGTTGTAAATGAGCATTCCGAGCCTGTTTTTAACGCAGCATGATCGACACGCAGGCAGTTTTCGTACAGAGCCTAGTTCGTCTCAGGCGGTTAGAGAATGAATAGGCTGACCCCACGACTTCTCACCTTGCGCGGCAACGCCTTTGACTTTTTCAAGCATCCCTGTCAGCGAATCAAACATCTGAACCATATGGTTCATATCACTGGCTTTAGAATTCAAGGGCTCGTCTATACACTAGACAACCGTATAGCCCTCGCGCGAAAACGAAGACCGTGGTTTGAGGGCCCGTGGGGCAATGCGGGTGAGCCAATCGACCCTCGCGGGTGCGAACACATTGCTAATGAGCAATCTCGGCTCAAATGTTATCGAGAGTATTGAGTGTTGCAGTGGTACCTGCGGGGTTTGCCTTCGATTCAGATCTGACTTATACAACAAGGCCATATAAAAATGAAAATATTATTCATCGCTTCGCTAGGAATTTTATCGCTCATTCAAACATCACTGTCCTTCGCGGATAATGCCAATGGGAAAAATCTCTATTTACAGAGATGTGCCATGTGCCACGGAACAGATATCAAAGGAACAGGACCACTGGCTAATAAAAGCAATCCGCCTACACCTAATCTTACAACATCCACTTTCAAGAAACGACTAAATGATTATCCGGGCGTTATTGTATCATCGATAATACTTCGTCCAAATGGAAACTTGATTCCAAGAACGCTGCAAGAGAATGGTGTAAAGCTATCGCCGCACCCTTGGAGCGTTAAGGATTTTCGCGATTTAAATCAATACATGAGTGGTGTGATTTCAAAAACTCGATGAGTTTTAGATAAGAGACGGGAACAGAAACCTAAGCGTCACTTCAGCGTTGGCTACAAACAAATTATTCAGCGAAGAGCCGATGAGATATCAGGCATGATCAGTGGCTCCCGCTGAACCTTCTTCAAACTTTATAAATTAGAGGAATAAACTCATGCGGACAAAGGTTGCAATCGTTGGATTGCTGACCCAGCTGGATTAATGTTGGGGCAACTTTTTTCTCTTATGAATATAAGCAACGTGGTTATTGAGAATTGATTTCTGGGCCACGGAGGCAGCGCTGGCCGTGGCGATGCTCGCTTACAACCTGATGAAGCGTGTTTCGCCATGCAGTGATGCGTCAGAAGGTGCATCACACCCTCCCCCCGCTTCACCATCAGGTACTGCCCGTGGGCGCCCTGCAGGATGACGATACAAGAACCGTCATGCCAGTCTTGCGCCTGCCCGTCGCACGAAAATGAAGACCGTGGTTTGAGGGCCTGTAGGGCAATGCCGGTGAGCCAGTCGACCTCTCACGGACACATCGCTAATGAACAATCTCGGCTCAATAGAAACCATATGGTGCCGCTCCTTGGGAGATGGCCAATTGTGATCACAGAGAACACCTAAAGGTGCTCCTTTCTAGGCTAGAAACCTCCCTGTAGCCCCATATTGGTCCCATATGGCCGTTTTTCAGACACCAAAAACCACAAACCCCCGACTTTCTCTAGGAAAATCAGGGGTTGGCGTTTGTAGAATGTGGCGGTGAAGGAGAGATTCGAAACTACCCGTGAGCGATTCTCGGAACCTACCCCCCCGGTTTACAAGGGCTGCAGCCTGGTGGTGCGCGTAGGATCTGTCCCAGCGTGGTCCCAGAGGTTAAATGCACCAGAGTGCAGAACACGGCCGCAACAGGCGTTGTCCGCGTTTTATGTTGAGGCATGGGAAAAAGGTAATTTTGGTAATGAACTGTCGAAAACCGGACAAAAGCCAATAGAATCAGATAGTTGATATAGTTATATAGAGGTAATAATAAGGTAAGTAAATGGTTATAAAATTACTTTCAGTGCAAGTAATGCCAATCCGCTACCAAGCCCAGTAAAATGGGGCCTTGAACAAAATATTACCCCTCCCCTTACCTTAAATTACCCTCTGAGGTAATGGACGAAAGCCACGATCTATAAGGGCTCTAGCCCGTTTTGATCCCTCACTTACTAAAATTACCCTTTTCCCGCCCCACGTCTGAAAAATGGCTGTGCGCCATCGATTTTTGTGTTTCTTTCACGCCCTCTAATTCGGCACTAACAGCCACGAAATTCGTGGTGATGCTGTGCAATGCCACAGAACACCGGAGAGCCGCACGGGCTGGGCCTCACAGCTGTTTTTCTATTGAGCTGGGCAGTGACTAATTCGCATCAGGTGCGAACGGTCCCGAAAACGAAAACTCCGCCTGCAGCTGGTTTTCGCAAGCGTAGCCCCTGCAAACCGGGCGTCTCACTCCCCCCTGATCAATTCGTCGCCATCCCATACTGTTGTGCAAGGCTTGCTGCACTTCTTTGCAAAACCTTGCACTCCGTGCAATTGCGAAACACCCCACAGCCCCCGTAGCGGGCCTAGGCTGCAGCACTGATTGCACCACCCGGACCCTTTGCACAAAAAAGGGACGCAAAGCCCGTCGGCGGGAGGGGGATAAGTGCTTTTTCAGAGATTTTTTTATTATCGCCAATATTTTTTCAATCTCAGCATTCTCCGCTCACTGCCGTGGCGTCAAACGGCAAGTAGCATTTTACTGAGGTGATTGATTGCGCTGACCTTAGCGATCTTCTGGAACAGGCGGATGGCGCTTTAGCGTATGCCGTGGAAGCGATGCTAGACCGCCAAAACTGCGAATAGACAGGGGAATGTTGTGCACCTACTAGGTTCTGTACGAAAAGTCCGAACGGGTAGAATTGCTGACATAACAGGCTGGCGGCCGCATGGCAAAGCGTTACGAACTCCCGGATGCAGCTTGGGAACTGGTCGCTGATCTGATTTCCCCGTACAGAAAATGGGGCGACCTCGCAGTGATGACCGCCTGATGCTCAGAGGCGGAGCAAGGCAGCTACAGGCAAGCCCTTGATCGATGACCTCAGGGCCTAAGGCTCACCGAGCGCCCGTCCCGATCAGCCCGAGCATCTTCGGTACAGTATTGAAGGTGTCGGTGGAAACGAACTAGCTGCTGCATCAGGACAAGCTGTTCCGAATGGTTCAGGGTCGGCACTACGGTAGGTCGATCCTGAGCATCATCGACCCTGCCCAGAGGCTTGCCAGATCGACCGTTGGCTGGCAGCCATGCCGCCACCAAAGGCAAAAAATCCGGAGCTCCCGAAGAGGCTCCGGATCGCCAGGGCATGCCGGGCTGTGGATCGGCAACTCTTCGCACTCACTACTCACAGGTGGCGTGGTACTTCTTCCCCTTCGGATCTTTGAATGAGTAGGCGTGACAGCTCCAGAGACGGTTTTTGAGGTCCGTGGTCTTGTAGATGTAGACAGTCAGATGCTGCTCACCAGCGAAGGGGTCGCCCTTGGGGTCTAGGTGCCACAAACTATTTTTCAGGTAGAGATTGGTGCTGGCTTTGTTCATGTAGCCGTTGGTGATTGAATCGTTCGCCGAGTTCTTGAGGGCCTCCTCAATAGTGGTTTTCTCTCTATCGGTGGACTTGATCGCACGCTGTTCCGTGGTGAGGCGCTTCGGATCCCAGCTCGTGCAAGGGTCAGCCGTGCAAAGGTACACCTCCGCCAGGGCATGGCTGGAAAGCGCAGCCAGGGCCTAGCGTCGAAACCAGGGGAAGCAGGCAGGCTCTGAGTGTTTTCATTGGAATCCCTCCCAATCGGAATTTGATAGATACAACGGTGAATGACGATCAGCCCTTGGCCCTGTACCGACGGCCTCCTGGCAGACAGGGGCAGGAATTGTGATAGACCTTAGTCCCGCCTCGGCGACTTTCAAGGTAGTGACCGCGTTTCCTGACTGCGCAGAGCCCGGTAAAGAGTTGCTCGATGAACGCCCAGCAGCTCGGTGACTTCGGCCGAGCTTCGATTTTCATTACTAATCAAGTGGCGTGCGTGCTCGATTTGTGTGGGCATTTGTACTCCCCATGCGCTGCCAAGGCGTCGCAATGGCGCGCCGTTCAAAACAGAGGGGAGAAGAATTACTGCTGGGGCTTGAATTCAACGGTTAAGTCAGCTTGCGAGTGAAATCGAGCAGGTCCTGCGACCAGCCCTAGCCGGCGCTATCGTCGAAGGCGATAGCATACCGGCCAAGGCTGTGTGCAACATCTCAGCTGTTTCAGCTACTGACTATTGACGGTGATATACGGGTCCCAAGTGTAACTTGGGCCGATCTGGTTCAGGCCACGATCCAGCAGGACGAAAGTGAAGGCGTACCAGAGTTTCCCCGGATTTTTGGCGGTGGACTGCCAAAGAGTGTAGGTCGCATCGGTTTTGGAGATGCCTCTAGGGGTGCTGTAGTCCAGATAAGGCACCGGGATATTAGGGATATTAAAGTGGACTGGGTCCGACATAGAGCCCGGGAAGTTCGTGCTAATTGAGCTCTCCCTCATCTGGGTGATCAGTGCGCTGCGGTCGAAGTTACGCGACAGGGTAGTGGCACTCCAGCGGATGATGTCTCCGGCTTTAACGTCGATCCACAAATTGGCGCCGCCATCACCAGTGTCACCGGAAGCATGGGGGTCAATCGAAGCGCGACGCGTTACCATGGCGATCGCGTTTTCTACACGCCCATTGGGATTGTTGATCAGGTAGTCGGCATCAACAGTTAAAAGTACATCAATGACTTGAGTCGCTCCAGACATTGTGCTGCTCCTTGGCTATGACCGCGACCTCAAAGGGCGTCCGGGTTACCCGGTCCTTGAGTGCAGTCGCAGGGAAGAATGGACGACAGCCTTGTGGTGTCAAATTTCAGTTTTTGGCGCTGACAACACGGTGGCGAAAGACAGCCGAAGTATCCTTTTGATTTGTTTCAGCCCCCCGGCAATCTCCTACTTGACTCCAGGAGTTTCTCTGGCGGCGTCAATGGGGAAAAACAGACAACAGGTGTCAGCAATCACTTTCAATTTGTGTTGCCTCTCCACGGATTCCTGCCGGGAATTAACGATGGTTCACTCATGATCTGTTTCGGTAGCTGTTTGTCTGTAGAGTAAAAAAATCTACGTTGCAGCTATAGCTGTCAAAAATACTGCCAATTAGTAATTAACTGGTCAACGCCATGTGGCAGACCATTCGTACTTGGGAAAACCGGTGTCGCCATGCTGATTACTGGCCCAGCCATAGCGCTAGGCTTTCCGGCGTGTCTAAATAGCGAGCAAACGAGTTTTCTGTTTACAGAGTAATAGGCTTTAACTTCGCTGAAAGTGTGGCTGCTTGCACTGCCTTCGCCGTGAATGCCGCCGCATCAGTCGGGCTTGGCGTTGGCCCTGGTAAATGGGTGTGCACCGCCAGTTGCGTGTTCATCTGCTGCAACAGATCGAGCGTATCGCAGACAACCTGGAACAGGTTCACGCTCTCGGACCCGATCCAGTTCTTTGGTGCCTGTAGCCGCTGCCCGATCCCCGCCACGCTCTTGCGCAGCCCCTGAATCTTCTCCTGCATGTCACCACCCACCGTGGCGTTGTGCGTCCGCCCCACCACCAGGTTCAAGTCGCGGCCCGTGGCCAGGTGCAAGTCATCCACCGCCGCCAGGCTCGCCGATCCGCCCGACAGCAGCTTCAACGCGCCCAGGGCTTCAATCTTTTTGATCCCACCCACTGACTCGGTCGAATGGTCGTCGACGGTCCGGGTGTGGCTCTGAAACCGCTCGCTGTTCTCCAGGGCCTCCACGTCGCGCTCGATGGCCTTGTCGGTGATCTTGCCGTCGGTCTGGCGCAACCAGTTGCCGTCTGCGTCGACGCGCTGCTGGACCGCCTCGCTGTGCTGCCACACCTGATCGCCCTTCGGCACTTTGGGCATGCTCAGGCCGTGGGGCAGGATCGTCTGGATGTAGGGCTTGTTCGGCAGGCCGTAGGCAAAGCACACCACCACCTGGGTGCCCTCCTCCGGAAAGGCATACATGCCCATTTCTTCGCCACCAGTGGGCAGTGGCAGCGGCACGCCGGTCAGTTGCGGTAGCACGGGATCGGGTTCACCGTCCGGCCCCAAGACCTCGATGTCGACCGCGTAACGCGGCCGGAAGTCGTCGCAGATCCCGGCGCTGGCGGGCGCGTCGGCCACGGCGATAACCCGGGCGAAGCGCGGCAGGTGGTAACCACCGGTGAGTTCGGGGAATTGCCCGAACACGAAGCGAAGCTGCGCCGCCTGCATACCCATTGCTTCGCCTGTAGCGCCGCCTATGTCAGCGACCAGGGCAACTGCAGCAGCTGCGGCTATGACTTGCGCGGCTACATACGTGTCGAGCGGATCAGTAAGAACCACGCACAACTGCTTTCGCTGCTGGATGGCCTACGCCTGGTCCTGAAATTGAGTGATCCCCAGGTCGCTGCCACCCAGCGCCAGATCGTGCGGATGGCCATCGAGCGCCAGGCCTCGATCAGCTCCGACCATGCGGCCGTGGCCGAGTTTTGGGAGGTTTACGACTACCTCGAGTCCTTGAGTGAGGATCCCGTGGTCGACCACAGCAGCGACCCCACCGTGATCGCTATCAACCTCAACGAATTCTGCGAGCGCGCCGCCGAACACAAGCAGAAGTTGGCCGACGTGGCCACGTTGCGCGACCTGCTCAAAGAGTCCCGTTCCCGCAAGTTTCTTGACAGTAATAAGGCTGTGCACAGCGCCGTACGCGCCGCATTCAACAGCCGTAACCCGTGTTCACAACCCCGACCGACAACAGTCAAGTGCTGGACATTCAAGGCGTAAAGGAGAGCAAGACCGATGCAAATCCAAGTGTTTATGGGCAGCGCCGGCGACGGCAAAACGAGCAAGCTCCAGTCAGTTCAGGACCGACTGGACTTCACGGGAGAAAGCGCGCCAATCATCCAGGCCGGTGCTTATGGGGAGGATGGCTTGTTAGAAATCCTGGAAGTCCGGGCAGCAGGCGGCCAGCGCGAAATCCTGGTGGACGACTGCAGCAGACAACAGATTTTGAGGGTTTTGGAGTGGCAATCATGTGTTGAGCATGAACCGAATTTTGACAGCCTGGTAATCCACCTGGCCCGCAAGGACTGACCTTAAAAGAAGCAGTGCCGAGGAGTTGCAGCTCCTCGACACCTAACCGCAACAGAGGGCTATACCATGCAAGCACAGAACCTAAGCAGCAGCGGCACGAAGGCTACCACACCGGCGCGGCACCTGGTGGCCACCGCGATTATCGGCGCGGCAGTCATCGGCTACCTGGTGCATAAAACCCCTGAATCACGAACACGCCTCGAAAGCCTCAGCCAGATGGCCAGCACCTTGGGTGAACTGAGCGAAACGGATGCGGCCATGGTTGCGCAGTTGCTCGCCAACTCGGCAACCCGGGGCGAATCACACAATGTCTAACAGTCCTGCAGCAGCGCGTGTACGACGCTTTCCCTGGAACATTGATTACACCAGCGTTTGCGACCAATGCGGCAAGTGGCGCGCCCAGGGCGATCATCTGAAATGCAGTCGGCGACGCCAGTTGCAGAATGCCCATCTACGCAACCACAAGCCCAAGCCATAAGCCGCGTCCACCAGAAGATGCGCTTCCAGATACTTGGCCCGGAAACGGGCCTTTTTGTTTCCGATCGTCAGACTGTCGATATACGAGTACAGCTTTAGGGGTTTACATGAGTGGGGTCGAAGCTCGCGGGAAATCCGTGAGAATCTATTTTCAACACAACGGGGAAAAATGCCGGGAAGCAATCCCGGGTGGCAACACGCCTGCCATCGTGGCCCAGGCAAGGCGCCTGGTCGACATCATCGAGTACGAGATTCAGACCGGCACATTTGATTACGCTCGGCACTTCCCCAACTCTTCCAAGCTGGTCGAAAACACCTTTGGTCACTATCTTGATCTGTGGTTGAAGATCAAGGCCAACAGCGTGGCCGCATCGAGCTATCGAGGTTACGCCAACAAGGCCGAGGTCCATGTGCGGCCGCGCTGGGGAACGGTACAGATCAACAAGATTGATCATCTTGACCTGCAGGAGTGGATCCAGGGAACGCTTTCTAAAACCCTCAAAAACAAGACCATCCGCGACATCATCAGCAACGTGCGGCAGGTGTTCAGGCTGTATCGCACCAGGATGAAAGTCGCGCATGACCCAACCGAGGGTTTGATGGTGCGCCTACCAGATCCCGAGGCACCGGACCCGTTCACCCGGGCGGAAATCAAACAGATCCTGGAAACCCACACCAGCCGCACGCAAGAGCTGTTAATGGTTCAGTTCATGATATGGGCCGGCCCCCGGGTATCCGAGACCATCGCCCTAGCCTGGGAGGATGTCGACCTGGAGCAAGGCACCGTGACCTTCCGCAGATCCAAGGTGCGCGGGGCTTACCGGGTGACGAAAAACCGGCGGTCAACGCGCAAGGTTCGCCTACTCGCCCCCGCCTGGGATGCACTCCAGAAGATCGACGCGTTGAACCGGAGTAGGAAGGCGGAAACTGTTGATATCGTCGAGCGGGACAACAAGACGATACGACAACATAAGCTGCACTTTGTCTTCCTGAATACGAAAAGCGGCCTGCCACACGTCAACGACTTCGTAGTGCGCGACAGGTTCTTCAAGGCTCATTTGCTCTCGGCCGGAGTTCGCTATCGTGGGCCTGGCCAGTGCCGGCATACGTACGCCAGCCAGTTGCTGACCACCGGTGTAGTTTCGATCGACTGGATAGCCGAACAGATGGGGCATACCAACGGGAACATGATCCGTCAGCATTACGGAACGTGGATCAATGAAGACGGACCGGATGTCGTTGGAATGTTGCAGCTAGCATTGAAGCTTTAGAGGTCGAAACTCTACACCGAAACGACCAGCCATCGGGTAATAGCACTCAGGAAGGGGGATTGTAAAACGATGCCCTCCCAAGCTAGCCTTGGACAAGCCTGAACACTGTCAGCTAGCGAACCCCCAGGATTGACGCACTTCATCGACGGCTTCAAATTCTTGCCCAATCTTCCAGCGCAGCCAACTGGATTAACATTTCGCTCATTGATCAGCACATGAGTTCACTTCCATTTACTCAATAATTAACTATTAGTCTCTAAGGATTAGTAATGACTAAGAAATACCAGATTTTCATCAGCTCTACTTATCAGGATCTCATAGAGGAGCGTGATCAGGTAATAAAAGCTGTTTTGGAGATGGGTCATATTCCTGTAGGAATGGAAATGTTCAGCGCAGCAGATGAAGAACAATGGAAAATCATCGCCAGACAAATTGACGAGATTGATTACTACGCAGTAATCGTCGCTCACCGCTACGGCTCCGTCACCACTGAAGGAGTTGGATACACCGAAAAAGAATACGACTACGCGATAGAAAGGGGCGTACCTATTCTAGGTTTCGTTATAGACGATTCGGCCCCATGGCCTAAAACCCGGTGTGAGACTGAAACGAAGTCTCAGTTACGCTTAACAAAATTCAAGACAAAAGTTAAATCACGACTAGTGAATTTTTGGACATCAAAAGATGACCTACACGGAAAATTTTCAATTTCTTTAATGAAGGCGATCACCGGAAATCCACGTACTGGATGGATTCGAGCAGACCAAGTCACAGGCGCTGAAGTTACAAAAGAGCTGACACGACTAAGCAGTGAAAATGCCGTTCTTAGAGAGCAAGTTGAAAAAATCAAGAAAGCAGAGGACATGCAACATGATGAAGTTCGGTCGGTAATACGAATTCTTAACGCCAACAAAAGAAGACTCGGAGCAAGAACTAAAGACAAGCCCACCTGGGAGGATGTCACATACCAAACAGTAACGCTTGCAGACGTATTCCATTGGGTTGCGAAGAATATGATAGTCGAGAATTCTAGCGAAAACGTCGGTCAAAACGTTGCTCTTCACCTAGAGGGATCGAGTTACCTTTTAAACTTCCCAATTGGGAGGAATGTCGTAACCGACATACTTGCCGACCTTGCGGCTCTTGAGCTTATAGAGCCATCAAAGAGAAAGCACTCCGTAAGCGACACCGCCAGTTATTGGTCTCTTACCAAACTAGGCAAGCAGGTACTTAAAGAATTTCGTCGTGTACTACTGGAAGAGGGCATCCAAACATCTGAGGCAAAAATCGAAGAAGAGTAAAAATCATTTGAATCGAACACAAGAAACGAAATCAGCTTAAGTTCATACTTAATATCATCGCCATACAAAAAACCGAATCGACCACAGACTACCGAATACATAAAGACCTAGGAAGGACTCAATTAGATTCATTTTAGTTCCCACGAGACATTTCACTAACTGATTCTTGTGAAAAACGGTCGGCCTATAACGCATTAGAACCGACCGTTATCCACCAGTTTTGCCACAAGCAACCCAACAAGATGGGAGGTTAGGCTGTTTCTGTGAAAATCGGCCGAAAGCCGCATCGCTATACTAGAACGCTAGGCCTTCTTTCGTAATGACATTGGTGATGACCCGGCGTGCCTTCATACAACCCTCAGCAATTTTGCCAATACTCAAACGGTGAACACGTCATGGCTTCCATCTAGCTCGTGTTGCCCAGTCAGGGACCATTACTTTTGATTCATGTGGTGTCCTAATCAAAATAGCAGAAACTGAAGATGGATGAAGGCAGCCCTTCAAGCGAAAGGAGCTCATCTGTCCCAGATCTGTCCCATATGGCCATTTTTCAGACGCCAAAAACCACAAACCCCCGACTTTCTCTAGGAAAATCAGGGGTTTGCGTTTGTAGAATGTGGCGGTGAAGGAGAGATTCGAACTCTCGATACAGTTTCCTGTATACACACTTTCCAGGCGTGCTCCTTAAGCCACTCGGACACTTCACCGTATCTCTTCAAACAAGTTCTGTCTGTCGAGGCGCGCTAATGTAGTCGAAAGCTTTTCTGATGGCAAACTTTTTTTTCAGAATTTTCATGCGCTTAAGCGATTCGCAGATTCTGGTGCGGTTGGAGGCAGGGCAAACCGGCCAATCTTCGGCCGGGTGAATGCCTCTATATAGAGGGCAATGCGTGGTGCGTATGGCCGGCTACGCTTGGCAGGGGCGAATTGGCTGACTGGCCGGTCAGTCACGGCGCTTTACCTGGCCTACGGCGGTGGGTAACGTCTGCCCCACTTCAATACAAGGAATAGCGTCATGAGTGAGTTGATTTCGTACCACCTCGAAGACGGTATCGCGACCCTGACCTTGAGCAACGGTAAGGTCAATGCCATCTCTCCGGACGTGATTGCCGCGTTTAATGCTGCACTGGATCGCGCGGTGACGGATCGTGCGGTGGTGATCATCACCGGTCAGCCGGGCATTCTGTCCGGCGGTTATGACTTGAAGGTGATGACGGCCGGTCCTAAAGAAGCGGTGAGCCTGGTGACCGCCGGTTCGACCCTCGCCCGTCGCCTGTTGTCGCACTCCTTCCCGGTGATCGTGGCGTGCCCTGGGCATGCAGTGGCCAAGGGTGCGTTTATTCTGCTGTCCGCGGATTACCGGATTGGTGTAGACGGCCCGTTCAGCATTGGCCTGAACGAAGTACAGATCGGCATGACCATGCACTACGCCGGTATCGAACTGGCCCGTGATCGTCTGCGCAAGTCGGCGTTCCACCGTTCGGTCATCAACGGCGAGATGTTCGACCCGCAAAGCGCAGTGGATGCCGGTTTCCTCGACAAGGTCGTTGCTGCCGAAGAACTGCAAGGTGCCGCGTTGGCCGCAGCGCGTCAGTTGAAGAAGATCAACATGACCGCGCACAAGAATACCAAGCTCAAGGTACGCAAGGCCCTGTTGGAAACGCTGGACAACGCGATCATCCAGGACCAGGAACACCTGGGTTAACCCCAAAAACACCGCAACGAAAAGCCCGACCCGCGAGTCGGGCTTTTTCTTACCTGACCGGTTTGTAGCCCTTCCGCCGCTCTAGATCGCTTCTGACGCTACATGTCGGAAACATGCGCTTAAACATCGCCTATCTCCTACCTCTATAGCGGCAATTGCCGAAAACAGTGCACATCCGTACACTGCGCCACCTTTTGTCCCGGTGGGCCTGTAAATGCTGTATCTGTTTCGCATGTTATTGATGGGTCTGCATTTTGCGATAGCAGGCGTACTTGGTGTGCTGCTGGGCCTGTGCCGGCCGTTCAATCCGGATAACAGCCGTTTGTGCGCGCGCCTTTATGCGTGGCCGGCGATGTGCATTTTGCGTTTGCGGGTGAAGACCGATGTCGACGCGCTGACGAACAAGACGCAAAGCTGCGTAGTGATTGCCAACCACCAGTCCAACTACGATTTGTTCGTGCTCGGCAACGTCGTGCCACGACGCACCGTGTGCATCGGCAAGAAAAGCCTGAAGTGGGTGCCGCTGTTCGGGCAGTTGTTCTGGCTGGCGGGCAATGTGCTGATCGACCGTGGCAACGCCCACAAGGCGCGGCAGTCGATGCTCACCACCACCAAGACCTTGCAGCACAAGGACACCTCGATCTGGGTGTTCCCGGAAGGTACGCGCAATCTGGGTAAAGAATTACTGCCGTTCAAGAAAGGCGCGTTCCAGATGGCGATCGCCGCGGGTGTGCCGATCGTGCCGGTGTGCGTCAGCAGCTACATCAACCACATGCGCCTGAACCGCTGGCGCAGTGGCAAGATCCTGATCCGCTCGCTGCCAGCCATTCCCACCGCTGGCTTGACCCTGGACGACATGCCGATGCTGATCGCCCAGTGCCGCGAGCAGATGCGCGAATGCATCGAGTCGCTGGACCGGCAGTTGCAAACCGCCTGAATGAAGCCCGCCCCGTGCGGGCTTCTTTTTGCCGGCGAACTTCGCCGATTCTGCTGACTCTCAAGCCTCAGGGCAGGCTAAGCTGCACGTTGCTTGTCACTGCCATTTGCCAAGAAGAAGTGAATAAGAATTATGGGTAGAGTCGTTGCGGCTGCGGTCTACAGCGCCGGTAAGAGAATCACCAATATCACCCTTGATGAAGGCGCCGCGTGGGCGGCCAAACCTGGCCACTTCGTCTGGATCGGCCTCGAAGAGCCGAACGCACTGGAACTGGCCAACCTCCAACGCCAGTTCAACCTGCACGAACTGGCCATTGAAGACGCCCTGGAAAAGCACAGCCGACCGAAGCTGGAAACCTTCGGCGATGCGTTGTTTATCGTCACTTACTCGCCGGTACGGCACGAAGGCAAGCTGGAGTTCATCGAAACCCACATCTTTGCCGGCAAGGGCTACATCATCACTTGCCGCAATGGTCACTCGGCGTCCTACGCCCATGTGCGCCAGCGCTGTGAGGCGCGTCCGCTATTGCTGGAGCACGGCGAAGATTTCGTACTCTACGCCCTGCTCGACTTCGTGATTGAAAACTACCAGCCAATGGGCGAAGCGATTCATGCCGAGATCGATGAGCTGGAACGTAACGTGCTGTGCAGCGCATTGAACGAACGGGACATCCAGAACCTGCACGGCTTGCGGCGCGACGTGTTGCGCCTGCGCCGTTACGCAGCGCCGATGGTGGAAATCAGTGAAGAATTGCAGAAGCTGAGCTTCCCGTTTATCGACAAGAACATGCGCCCGTACTTTCGGGACGTACAGATCCATGTCACGCGGCAGATGGAAGACCTTTCAACCCTGCGCGATATCGCCAGCCAGACCATCGAGATCGGCGTGCTGCTGGAGGCCTCGCGGCAAAGTGTGGTGCAACGCAAGTTCGCGGCCTGGGCGGCGATTCTGGCGTTTCCGACGGCGGTGGCCGGGATCTACGGGATGAACTTCCAGAACATGCCCGAGTTGAGCTGGCACTACGGCTACTTCTCGGTGCTGGGGTTTATAACCGTAGGCTGTGTCGGGTTGTGGGCAAGCTTCAAGCGCTCGGGCTGGCTTTGAAAAGCTGTTGTGGCGAGGGGGCAAGCCCCGGCTCGGCTGCGAAGCAGTCGTAAAACCGGCAGATGCATTCTCCTTGACGCAATACGATCATCGATTTCAGGGCCGCTTCGCGACCCAGCGGGGGCAAGCCCCCTCACCACAGGTTCCTCGTCGGCCTTACACCTTAAGCCGACTTGGCCTGCGGCTTATGGGCGACGAAGCGCATCATCCATTCGGCCACGGTGGCGCCGTGATGCTGATGTTCCAGGCTCGCCACGCCCTTTTGGTAGACCTGCTCGCCGAGGTGCTGCTGACGGATTTCCAGCAACGCTCGCGAATAATCGTGAATGAACTCCGGGTGACCCTGGAAGCACAGCACCTGGTCGTTGATGTGGTACGCGGCGTAAGGGCAGAAATCGCTGGAAGCAATGACCGTGGCGTTTTCCGGCAACTCAGTGACCTGGTCCTGGTGACTGATCAACAACGTCAGCTCTTCCATCACCGGGCTCATCCACGGCGCCTTGGCGTCCAGTCTGTAGTTGTGGGTGCCGACGCCCCAGCCCTGGGTGGCACGCTCGCTCTTGCCGCCCAGCAGCAGCGCCAGCAGTTGATGACCGAAACAGACGCCCAGCAGTTTGTCGCCCCGCTCATAGCGGGCCAACAAGTAAGTCTTGAGGGTTTGAATCCACGAATCGGTGCCGAACGAATCCGCCTTGCTGCCCGTGACGAGATACGCATCGAAGGTCAGCTCATCGCCGGGATAGTCGCCTTGCATCACGTTGTAGACGGTGAACTCGGCAGCGATGGGTTGCTGCGAGAACAGACGCTGAAACATCTGCCCATAGCCCTGATATTGATCGACCAGTTCTGGACGCAGGATGTCGGTTTCCAGAATGCAGATGCGTAGCGACATAAAAAATACCTGACACTGTGATGGGAATAATGAACACCCCAGAGCCTGCCTTGAAACACCGGTACAAGGCAAGCCCCGGAATGCATCACCCGGCCCTTAAAACAGCTCAGCCTTCGCCGCTTTCTCCAGCAACAGCGCGGGCGGCGAAAACCGTTCGCCGTACTGCTCGGCCAGGTACTGGGCGCGGGCAACGAAATCCTTCACGCCATACTGATTGATGAACTGCAATGCCCCGCCGGTCCAGGCCGCGAAACCGATACCGAAGATCGACCCGACATTCGCATCGGCGGTCGAGGTCAACACCCCCTCCTCCACGCACCGCACGGTTTCGATGGCCTGCACGAACAGCAGACGATCACGCACATCCTTCGGTGAAATCTGCCCGTCGGTCTTCTCGAAACGGGTTTTCAACGCTGGCCACAGGTGTTTCTGGCCGCCGGCCGGATAGTCATAGAAACCGCCTCCTGCGGCTTTACCGGGACGCTTGTATTCGTTGAGCAGCAAGTCAATCACGGCAAATGCCGGGTGCTCAATCAGCGGTTTTCCTTCGGCCTGCAAGTCTTTGATGGTTTGCTGGCGGATGTGGCTCATGAGGCTGAGGGAAACTTCGTCGGAAATCGCCAAGGGCCCAATCGGCATCCCGGCCTTGCGCGCCTCGGTTTCAATCATCGGTGCCGAGATACCCTCGCCGAGCATGGCAATGCCTTCGTTGGTGAAGGTGCCGAACACTCGCGAGGTAAAGAAACCCCGACTGTCGTTGACCACAATCGGGGTTTTCTTGATTTGCAGGACGAAATCGAAACCACGGGCCAGCGTCTCATCACTGGTCCTGGCGCCCTTGATGATTTCCACCAACGGCATTTTTTCCACCGGGCTGAAGAAGTGCAGGCCGATGAATTTCGATTGGTCCGGCACCGCCGTGGCGAGGCCGCTGATGGGCAAGGTCGAGGTGTTGGACGCAATCACCGCCTGCGCACCGACGATTTTTTGTGCAGCAGACGAGACCTTGGCCTTGAGCTCGCGGTCTTCAAACACCGCCTCAATGATCAGGTCGCAACCGGCCAGATCGGCATCCGATTCTGTGGTCTTGATCCGCGCCAGGGTCGCCTCGCGCTGTTCGGCGCTCAACTGGCCGCGAGCGACCTTCTTGTCCAGCAACGCCACTGAATGCGCCTTGCCCTTTTCGGCCGCCGCCAGGCTGATGTCCTTGAGCACCACATCGATACCGGCCGCCGCGCTGACGTAGGCTATCCCGGCGCCCATCATGCCGGCGCCGAGCACCCCGAGTTTTTTCGTCACCTGAGGCGCAAAGCCTGAAGGTCGCGAGCCACCGGCATTGATTTCGTTGAGCTGGAACCAGAAGGTGCCAATCATGTTCTTCGCCACCTGGCCGGTGGTCAGCTCGGTGAAGTAGCGGGTTTCGATCAACTGCGCAGTGTCGAAATCGACCTGGGCGCCTTCCACCGCCGCGCACAGGATTTTCTCCGGCGCCGGCATGCAGCCCTGGGTTTTGCTGCGCAGGATCGACGGCGCGATGGCCAGCATCTGCGCGACTTTGGGGTGGGACGGCGTGCCTCCGGGAATCTGATAACCGCTCACGTCCCAGGGTTGTTTGGCCGCCGGGTTGGCCACAATCCACGCGCGCGCCTTAGCCAACAGCTCATTGCGATCCACCGCCAGTTCATCAATCAGCCCGGCTTGCAGCGCCTGCTGCGGCCGAACCCTTTTGCCCTCAAGCAAATACGGCAGCGCTTTCTCCAGCCCCAGCATGCGCACCATGCGCACCACTCCGCCGCCGCCCGGCAACAGGCCCAGAGTGACTTCCGGCAAACCGACCTGCACCGACGAATCGTCCAGCGCAACACGGTGATGGCAGGCCAGGCAGATTTCCCAGCCGCCGCCCAGCGCCGCCCCATTGATGGCCGCGACCACCGGTTTGCCCAGTGTCTCCAAGGTTCGAAGCTGGCTTTTGAGCAACAGCACCATGTCGTAGAACACCTTGGCTTGCGGCTTGCCCACACTGATCAACTCATTGAGGTCACCGCCGGCGAAGAAGCTTTTCTTCGCGGACGTGATGATCACCCCGGCAATCGAGTCCTTGTCGGCCACCAGCCGCGCAACGCAGTCAGCCATGGCATCGCGGTACACCGCGTTCATAGTGTTGGCGCTCTGGCCCGGCATGTCGACGGTCAGGACGACAATCTGGTCCGACCCTTTTTCGTAACGAATGGCATCAGTCATGGCAATTTTCCTTGAAGTCGGGGGGCTCAGAGGCGTTCGATGATGGTGGCGATACCCATGCCGCCGCCGACGCACAGCGTCGCCAGGCCATAACGCAACTGCCGTGCTTCCAGCTCATCGAGCAACGTGCCAAGGATCGCGCACCCGGTAGCGCCGAGCGGATGGCCCATGGCGATGGAGCCGCCGTTGACGTTGACCCTGGCCGGGTCGACAGCCATGTCCTTGATGAACTTGAGCACCACCGAGGCGAAGGCTTCGTTGACCTCGAACAGGTCGATGTCCTCGACCCGCAGCCCGGCCTTGGCCAGGGCCTTGCGAGTCGCCGGCGCAGGGCCGGTGAGCATGATGGTCGGGTCGGTACTGGTGACGGCGGTGGCAACGATCCGCGCTCGCGGCTGCAACCCCAGCGCCCGGCCCTTGGCTTCGGAGCCGATCAGCATCAACGCCGCACCGTCGACAATCCCCGAGCTGTTGCCCGGCGTGTGAACGTGGTTGATGCGCTCGATGTGGCTGTAAACCCGCAGTGCGGTGGCGTCGAAGCCCATTTGCCCGATCATCTCGAAGCTCGGCTTGAGCTTGCCCAGGCCTTCAAGCGTTGAATCGCCACGAATGAACTCATCATGGTCGAGCAGCACGATGCCGTTCTGGTCCTGCACCGGCACCAGTGACTTGTTGAATGAACCGTCAGCCCGCGCCCGCGCGGCTTTCTGCTGGGAGTGCAATGCGTAGGCGTCGACATCCTGACGGCTGAAACCTTCGATCGTGGCGATCAGGTCGGCCCCCACCCCTTGCGGCGTGAAATGACTGTGCAGGTTGGTCTGCGGGTCGAGCGCCCAGGCACCGCCATCGCTGCCCATCGGCACCCGCGACATGGACTCGACGCCACCGACCACCACCAGGTCTTCAAAACCGGAGCGCACCTTCATCGCGCCCAGGTTCACCGCTTCAAGCCCCGAGGCGCAAAAACGATTGATTTGCACACCGGCCACGCTGACGTCCCAATCCGCGACCAACGCGGCGGTCTTGGCAATATCGGCACCTTGGTCGCCAATCGGCGTCACGCAACCGAGCACGATGTCGTCGACTTCACGGGTATCAAGCTGCGTGCGCTGTTGCAGGGCCGTGAGCAGCCCGGCCATCAGGTTCACCGGTTTGACGCTGTGCAAGGCGCCATCTGCCTTGCCACGGCCACGGGGCGTACGCAGCGCATCGAAAATCAAAGCTTGGGTCATGACGTCCTCGAACCGTTGTGCGGGTGAGTAAAACAGGAGTTCTCACCTTAGGCGCCACAGCGCCGGATTCAATGACCGATGCGCTCAGCGACCTTGACGGTCACGCTCAGACGAACGGTAGCGAGCTATCGGGTTAACCGTTTCAGGTCACCGAACTGTCTAGCAAACGGGCGGCAAAGCAGCTGGCAATAAGCCTCATGCCTTTTTAAGTGCTGATAGCTACTGGCTGAGATGAAATGGATCTAAGCCAAGCGTTACGTGGCCCCTAAGGTGAACTTACGGAAGAGTCGTCGGGTTTTGCCGAGGCCTCCGTCATACAGGAAGTGCAGCGCTTTGCCGTCATGGAGATGCAGGCAAGCATTCGACGCTCAGGAAATAACAAAAAAGGCAGTCAGCCATGTTCAAACACTCGAAAGTACGTCAGGCCGGGCTCATTTTATTCGCTACCACGCTGCTACTGATCTTGCCGAATCTCACGAAAGTGATCGGTTAATCAGGCGTGACGGGGGACAGCGCCGCCTCAAAAAACTGACTCGCGCACTACCCGGGTCAGCGCGGCTGTGCCAACCTTTGCGGCACACCCACTCATGACGGCGATCACGTGAAAGCTCTAATTCTGTTGGGGGCTTTGCTGCTCAGCACGCCCTTGTATGCCGCGCAGTTGGTGCTCGACCTGGGCAGCAACCACCGAACCTGGCAGACCGAGGAGTTGCTCAAGCATCCTCAGGCCCGGACCATCACCGTTCCTGACGACGTTTCCTATAAACGGGAAATGCATTATCGCGCTGTGCCGCTGGCGGCGTTGTTGACGGGTGTAAGTGCCGAGGATCACTTGCAAGCCGTGGCGCTGGACGGTTTTGCGGCCGAACTGGCAGCGGCGCCGTTGTTCAACACATCGGGCTCACAGGCGTGGCTGGCAATCGAAGACCCGGCCCAGCCCTGGCCTGCGCTGGCGAAGGACAAACCGAGCGCCGGACCGTTTTACCTGGTGTGGACCCACCCGCAGGCCGGCCACATCAGCCCCGAGCAGTGGCCCTTTCAAGTCGCCGGCATCAAGCGTCTGGCGGCCGTTGCCGAGCGCTTCCCTGCCCTGCGGCCAGACCCGGCACTGGCGGCCGATGACCCGGTGAATCAGGGGTTTGCGCTATTCCAGAAAAACTGCCTGGCGTGTCACCGCCTCAACGGCGCGGGGGATGCTCAGTTTGGGCCGGACCTGAACATTCCCTTCAGCCCCACCGAGTACTTCGGCACAGACTTCCTCAAGCGCTACATCCGCGACCCGCAAAGCCTGCGCCAGTGGCCACAGGCGAAAATGCCCGGGTTCTCGACAACAGTGTTGCCGGATGAAGAACTGACGATGCTGGTGGGCTATTTGAAGCACATGGCGGGGCGCAAGCAGATTTCAGCCAAGTAGAGCGAACCTGTGGCGAGGGAGCTTGCTCCCACTCGGCTGCGCAGTAGACGCAAAACCAGCGCACGCGGTTTTCCTGAAAAAATGCGTCGGTTGATTTAAGGGCCGCTTCGCGCCCCAGCGGGAGCAAGCTCCCTCGCCACAGTGAATTGCGTTACTGCTGCTGAACAGAAATCACCGGCGTCGGCGAGACGAACACCTTGGCATGCATTTGTTCGCACCCACCGCCCCGGCGCATGCCGCGCACCGGGCAGGCATCCAGATAATCGAGCCCTACTGCCAGTTTCAGATGACGCTCAGGCCTGGCCAGCTCATTGGTCACATCAAAGCTGTACCACGCGTCGTCCAGCCACGCTTCGGCCCAGGCGTGGCTGGCCAGATGTTCGCTGTTCTCGCTGTAGAGATAACCCGACACATAACGCGCAGGAATGCCCAGGCTGCGCGCGCAGGCGAGAAACGCGTGAGCGTGATCCTGGCAAACCCCTGCCCGCCCGGCGAACGCTTGAGCGGCGCTGGTTTCAACCTCAGTGGAACCCGGCGTGTACGTCATGTGCTGGTTGAGGCCGTGCATCAAGTCAATCAGCGCCGTGCGATCACGGCGTTGCCGGCACTGCTTGTCGGCAAACGCGCGCAAGGCCTCGTCCGCCTCGGTTAACCGGGTAAAACGCAAGAAGGGCAACGCAGACTGGCTCTCATGCTCGGCCTCACGCAACTCGTCGATGTCTACCTGCCCCCGGGCGCCAATGATGATCGCCGCGTGAGGCTCGTCCATGGTCAGCACGTGCAGGATGTTGCCAAACGGGTCGAGTTGCGCCCGCACCGGCCGTGGCAGGTCAAGCTGCCAACTGAGTACGTGCTGACGCTCGCTGTCGTGGGGCGTCAGACGCAAATACTGGATGCTCGCCCGCACCTGATCTTCGTAGTGATAGGTGGTCTCGTGGCTGATGGAAAGTCTCATGCGGCCTCCAGGTAGGAACGGTGAATGGCATTGCCCAACTGGCGCACCAACGGGATGAATTCGGTCAGCCAGATATGCAGGCCTTCGTCGAGAATTTCGTTGATGCCGGTGTAACGCAGGCGTGCGTCCATTTCCGCCGCCAGGCGTTGCGCGGGCCGGCCATTGGCCCCCGGCAGGCTGGCGAGGATCTGGTCGATTTCTTCCGTGCAGGCGCGCAACGAACGTGGCACGTCGGCACGCAGCAGTAACAGTTCAGCGACATGCCGGGCGCCGGGGGCATCGCGGTAGATCTCGGTGTACGCCTCGAACGACGACAAGGCCCGCAACAACGCACTCCACTGGTAATAGGCATGAGCGGTGCCATCGCTGACCGCTTCGGCCTGGTCGCCGGCCATTTCGTACCGGGCGTCGAGCAGGCGCAACGTATTGTCAGCCCTTTCGATGAACGTCCCCAGGCGAATGAAGCGGAACGCATCGTTACGCATGATGGTGCCGTAGGACGCGCCCCGGAACAGGTGGGAACGTTCCTTGATCCACTCGCAAAAACGGCTCATGCCGTAACGACTCAAGCCCTGATCGGCAATCCCGCGAATCTCCAGCCAGGTCGCGTTGATGTTTTCCCACATGTCTGCGGTAATTCGCCCACGCACCGCGTGGGCACTGGCCCGCGCGGCACCGAGGCAGCTGTAGATGCTGGCCGGGTTGGCCGCATCCAGGGCGAAAAAGTGCAGCAAGCGTTCGGCGTGCAGCTCACCGTGGCGCTCCAGGTAATCCTCGAGGGTGCCGGTGATCAACAACGGCATCGCCAGTTCATGCAGGCCATCACCGCGACCGTCCTGGGGCATCAATGACAGCGAGTAACTGATGTCCAGCATCCGTGCGAGGTTTTCCGCCCGCTCCAGGTAACGCGACATCCAATACAAATCCGAGGCAGTTCTACTTAGCATGGCAGGCTTCCTTCAATCCTCGACCACCCAGGTGTCCTTGGTTCCGCCCCCCTGGGACGAGTTCACCACCAGGGATCCTTCGCGCAGGGCCACACGGGTGAGGCCACCGGGTACGACACGGGTTTCGCGACCAGACAAGACAAACGGACGCAGGTCGATGTGGCGCGGGGCGATGCCGTTTTCGACAAACGTCGGACAGGTCGACAGCGACAGAGTCGGTTGTGCGATGTAGGCGTGGGGCTTGGCCTTGAGCCTCGCCCGGAAGGACTCGATCTCCGCCGCGCTGGCCGCAGGTCCCACCAGCATTCCGTAACCACCGGAGCCCTGGGTTTCCTTGACCACCAGCTCCGGCAGGTTCGCCAGAACATGGGAAAGCTCTGACGGATTGCGACACTGCCAGGTCGGCACGTTTTTCAGGATCGGCTCTTCGTCCAGATAGAAGCGGATCATGTCGGTAACAAACGGGTAAACCGACTTGTCGTCCGCCACGCCGGTGCCAATGGCATTGGCCAGCACCACATTGCCCGAACGGTAGGACGACAACAGGCCGGGCACGCCGAGCATCGAATCCGGGTTGAACGCCAACGGATCGAGGAAAGCATCGTCGAGGCGACGGTAAATCACGTCGACGGCTTTCGGCCCATCGGTGGTGCGCATAAACACCCGGTCATCACGCACGAACAGGTCCGCGCCCTCGACCAGTTCCACACCCATTTCCCGGGCCAGAAACGCATGTTCGAAGAATGCGTTGTTGAAACGGCCAGGGGTCAGCACCACCACGCTGGGGTCATCCAGCGGGCTGGAGCTTTTCAGGGTGTCGAGCAACAGGTTCGGGTAATGATCGATGGGCGCGATGCGCTGGGCGGCAAACAACTCCGGGAATAAACGCATCATCATCTTGCGATCTTCCAGCATGTAGCTCACGCCGCTGGGCGTACGCAGATTGTCTTCAAGCACGTAGTACGTTCCATCCCCATCACGCACCAGATCGACGCCGCAGATGTGGGAATAGATATCGCGGTGCAGATCCAGTCCTTGCATCGCCAACTGATACTGCTCGTTCGCCAGCACCTGTTCGGCCGGGATGATGCCGGCCTTGATGATGCGCTGTTCGTGGTAGAGGTCGGCGAGGAACATGTTCAGTGCCTTGACCCGCTGGATACAGCCACGTTCGACGACCCGCCATTCACTGGCGGGGATGCTGCGGGGGATGGTGTCGAAGGGAATCAGACGCTCTGTCCCCTGCTCATCACCATAGAGCGTGAAAGTAATCCCGGCGCGATGAAACAACAGATCGGCCTCGCGTCGCCGTTGTGCCAAAAGCTCGTCAGGCGTTTCGGACAGCCAACGGGCGAACTCCCGATAATGCGGGCGGACCTGGCCACCGGCATCGTACATCTCATCAAAATAGGTGCGGATCATGCCGTACTCCTTGTCACCCGGACACTGGGACTTCGCAAGGCCCGTGCCATCGGCATAAACGCTTTAATATCAACCGGTTGGATATTCACCTCGCACACACCGCACCAATCCTGTGCAACAAACGCTCCAACCTGACCGCCCCTGCTTCATTGCAAAGCAACGCTATCGGCTATCACCAGCATAGCCAGAGTTGATTTCACTGCCCGTCTGCGCCTGCGGATAATCCGCCCCATCGCGCAAAACGCTTCGCTCGACAGACTCAGGTGAAGCCCACGCACCAGGCTCATGGCGGCCCGGTCCGGTGTGTTCCGACCGGTTTCCTCTCCTTACCGGTCTTCCCTTTTGGCCACCCTCACGGGTGGCTTTTTTTTGCGCTGAATTCTTGTTTCAGGGTTTTGCCGTTCGCGGCGTCCCCGCCACCAATGAAAACGGCCGACCCGAAGGTCAGCCGTCGCTGAGTGTTGTCGCTGTTCATAGTGTTATGCGAGTGGCCCTCGTACCTCCTGCTTGACGCCCCAGCCTTCGATAATCCCACCCAGCGGCTCGACCACCGCTTCGAAGTCCTGCTCGAAGTCCCCGATACCGCCGTAAGTGGCGTACATCACCTTGCTCAACTCCAGATGCCAGGCACCGTCATCGCGTGCACTGACCTGAGCATTCAAACTCTCTCCACGAAATTGCCCCGCCGCTCGGCGTGCCCGCTCCTCGTCCGGAAAAATGGCGTAGAACTCGATGGGATGGAACCGTGAAAAATCAAAACCGCCTTCTTTCATGCGGCGCAGCACGCTGCTGCTGATGTCTTCTTGATAGGCTGTGCTCATGAAACGTCCTCCTCAAACCGATGGATAGACTTTCCGTACTCCCTGCGCCCGCAACCGAATGGTGAGAGCGATACGGCAATCAGATTGCCGCCGGGAAACAAGCATGTAGCTGACAAGACCAGACCTTAGCGATTCATTCGCTGATCTCGATTGCAGAGTAGCCGCAACAGAGATCCCCTGCCAAGACCTGGTTTCGGATCATCGCTGCGCTTATCAAACTGGAGTAATGCTGAGGATCTGAATGCTGTTTTGATCCTTCAGGCTTTTGACCGTCGGATCGTCGGTACGCCCTTCCAGATCATTGAGATCCAGTTCGGCCGGAACAGGGAGGAGTTTTGAGCGAATCAGTTGCGCCGCGCGCTCCATCGTGGGTTTCTGCTCGCAATCGAATTGCTCCACCGTCTGGACGCCGTGATCATCAACGAAGGTGACTTCCCACTTTTGCATCGGTGCCTCCTCGATAAACCCATGGATGGGCCTACATCCATCTCGACCCCGTACGCCCGGCAATCGTTCCCCCCAGCCGCTGGATCACACACCACGGAAAAGGCCGCCAGATCGGCGGCCTTGTAGCAACACAACAGCGGGCTTACTTCTCGGCACGCTCTTTGAGTGCTTTCAACGTATTGAACGGTGCGTCGACCACAAATTTGTTGGCCAACCACGACGGTACACTGCCGCCTGGCTCGGTGTGGACCTGGTAAGTCACCTCGACCTGGTCAGCGCCTTTGGGCACCAGTTTCCAGAAACCCTGGACTTGCGCTACACGTACAAAGCCTTTTTCTTCCGGAAGGTACGTCGGTACGCCTTCGAGTTTGCGGGTCAGGCTGCCATCGGCGCCCTCGACCGTGGTGACGTGCAGCACCGAATCACGCGCTGTAACAGGCCAAGGCGTATTGAATTGGGTGTAAGTCCAGGTCTGATCGCCTTCATGCTTGAGCAACTTCTGCGATTTGCACTCATGAATCCAGGCGCAAGCGCCCACTACGTCTTCCTGCAAACCGCGCAACTTGGCCATGGATGTCTTCATGACGGTCACACCCCGGTAAGCCTTGTACTGGGAGCCTGCGACCTCACTCAAGGACACCTTGATACCGTCCTCGTCCTTGGCCGTTTTCCAGTCTTCGGCCTGGGCTGTGGCGGCCAGCAGAACCGTCAAACCACACAACACAGCAATACGATGCAGCGAACCCATAGTCTTATTCCTTATTGTTGAAGTTCCGTTCGTTTAACACACTACGCCGCCGTCATTTGCTCCCACCAACCGAGCAGCTTGATGGCCTCTTCACGGCTGCTGCCACACACCTCGACATCCGCATGAAACGCCGAGCAGACAGGTGGCCGCTCCGGCCTGCCGAAAATGCTGCACAGATTATCGACAGACAGTTGCACACAACGTTCTCCCGCAGCCTTGCCGTCGGGCATGCCGGGAATCGGTGTCGTGATGGAAGGGGCAATGCAACAGGCGCCACAGCCTTCTCGGCAGTTCATGACGTCAGCTCCTCGCGGCAAGCAGTGTGTTGAACAACGGAGCGTAGAGTAACCGCTAAAACAGCCGTTTGAAATTGGCCGTTCAGCGGTTTGTCCCTACAAATACGTGTGACTGACCAGTCTGCGACAAAGCGTCTGGCCCGGCGGTCACGAAAGATTTATTGCTTGAATTCGAAATCGAGCGCCGCGCCTTCAACTTCGCGGCGTTCCTCGTTGCGCAGTTGCAACTTCATTTCATTGCTCAGCAACCGGCCGTTGAGCTGAAACGGGCTGTCCGCCTTGGGCCTCTCACCAAACATCGGCGGCAACAACGGTGCTCGCGTGGTGGGAGGGACGCTGCCAATAGGCTGCAATTGCCTGACCATCTCGGGTGGAAGGCTCAAGTCCAGGTTCGTCGGGGTCAAGCGGGTATTCTTGACGGCTTCGCTGGCCTTTTTTGACTTCGAAACCTTTGACGAAGACTTCTTCGACGAGGATGTTTTCTTTGCCGTCGCAGTCGTTTTGGCCGATGACGCTTTGTTCCCTGAAACAGCCGTGTGTGCCTGTCCAGTGGCTGCACTGGACGCAGGTTTGTCTGGCGCGGCAGCCGCCACGCCGCCTGAAATGAGCACGCTCAACAGGCAGATCGATAAACCAGCATAAAAAGTCGCTTTCATAAACACTACAACGCTAACGGCAGAGGGCCATATGCTCGCTTGTTGGACGATCCCTGACAAGCTCGCAGATCAATTCAGCCCTCTATCTGGCGCTAAAAACCGCCTGCCGTCTCGTGGCACAGCTGAGTTGCCAGCATGCCCAACGTCATCAGTGCGCGTTCGGCCTCACGGTTCCAGGGAGTGCCACAGTTCAAGCGAATGCAGTGATTGAACTGTTCGGTGTTGCTGAAGATCAGCCCCGGCGCAATGCTGATGCCCTGCTGCAACGCACGCACATGCAGTTCTTGCGTGTTGACCCGCCCCGGCAAGCTGACCCAGAGGATGAAGCCGCCCGTCGGTCGGGTCATCTGCGTGCCTTCGGGGAAATACTGCTGCACCGCCAACTGGAAAGCGCTGAGGTTTTTGCGGTACTCCTGCCGGATGTAGCGCAGGTGGCGGTCATACCCGCCGTTCTCCAGATACGCCGCAATCCCCATTTGGGTGACACTGCACGCCGAATGCGTGCTGAAGGTCTGCAAACGCTGGATTTCCTGCTGATACTTGCCGGCGATCATCCAGCCGATTCGAACCCCAGGCGATAACGTCTTGGAAAAGCTCGAGCAGTAAATCACCCGGTCCAGCCTGTCGTAGGCCCTTGAGGGATTTGGTCCGCCCTTGCTCGAACATCAGTTCGCCGTAAATATCATCTTCAACTACTTGGATATCGAAGTCCGAGGCCAGGCGCAGCAATTGTTTCTGGCGCTCTTCGGGCATGGTCCCGCCCAGCGGATTGCTCAGGCGCGTAGTCAGCACCAATGCCTTGATCGACCATTGGTTGGCGGCCAGTTGCAGCGCCTCAAGGCTCATGCCGGTCGCGGGATCACTGGGGATCTCGATGACTTTCAGGCCCAGCAGGTCTGCCAGTTGCAGCAGACCATAGTAGGTCGGTGATTCGGCGGCAATCAGGTCGCCTGGCCGGGTCAGGACGCGCAACGACATTTGCAGCGCATCGACACAGCCGTGGGTGATGACCACCTCGGACGGATCGACCACCACACCCGCGTCGCGCATGCGAATCGCCACCTGGCGACGCAGCGGCTCGAATCCGGGGCTGAACATGTAACTGAACGCCCGCGGACTGTGAAACCGCGTGACCTTGGCCAATTGCTGATGCAGCGCGCGCACCGGAAGATAATCGACACTCGGCACCGCTGCACCCAGCGGAAACACCCCTTCGCGACGCGATTCGACCAACACTTGCTGGATGATGCTGCTGCGCGTCACCAGGCCTGGCCGCTCGACCCGAGCGATATCGGGCGTCGGCGCCGTCAGGGCGGGCGTCTGGTGTACGTAATATCCGGACTGCGGACGCGCCCGGATCAACCCCTGGTCTTCGAGGTTGGCATACGCCTGAAGCACCGTCGCGTGGCTGACGTTGAGCTGCGAACTCATCTTGCGCACAGAAGGCACACGCTCGCCGGGCTGATAAACACCCCGACGGATATCTTCAGCCAGTTGCTGAGCAATACGTTGATAGAGCAAGAGATTGGTCATGACGCAGCACTCGATTTCACGGGCATTTTATTCTTGTGTGAAACAATACCGGAACAGTTTATAATTGTACTGGGACAGTTGTCACAATAGTCGACCGTACAGTGCAGTGTCAGCAAAAACTGTACTGTTTTGCGCGCTATTTCGCAGGCGTAAAAAAACCCGGCACCTCTGGGGGGCCGGGCTTTCCAGTGACGCGAACCCTAGCGGGACGCGCCGAGCTGGCCTTTTTCGTCGGAGAACACAATTTCTACCCGGCGGTTTTGCGCACGGCCACGCTCGGAAGCGTTGACCTCGACCGGGTACTCATCGCCATAACCTTCGACTTGAATACGTTTATCGTCGATCCCCAGATCGATCAGCATGTCGGCAACGGCCTGGGCACGATCGCGGGACAGTTTGAGGTTGTCCTGCTTGCCGCCGGTGCTGTCGGTGTAACCTTCGATACGCACCACTCGCTTGGGGTTGAGTTGCAGGAACTGGACGATTTTCAACACGGTGCGGTTGGCCGAGTTTTTCAGCTCCGCTTCACCGGTATCGAACAACACGTCACCCAGGGTCATCACCAGGCCACGGTCGGTCTGGGTCGTCGCAAGGCTGATGATCTGCTCTTCAAGCCACTTGCCTTGTTGCTGAACGCTGACCAGTTTGGCCTCTCGCAAGGCCAGTTGCAGACGTTGGCGCTCCAGCTCGAGTTTCGCTGCGCGCTCCTCGTTCAAGACCTGATTGCTGTGTTCGCGAGCAATTTCGCTGTAGCGCTGGCTCAGATACGCATAGTGACGCACATCCTCACCGCTGCCCCAGTAGCTGGACAACCGGTCGGCACGCGCCAGCGATTCGCCGGCACGAATCACATCCTTGGGTGCGATACGCAGCACATTCGAATCTTCCTTGACCTTCTGGAAGTCGGTGCCGGCCTGCTGCAACGCGGCTTCACTGCCCTGACCGGCGCAGCCGTACAGGCCGGCACACGCGGTGAGCAAAAGCGCACTCAAAACGGGAGTCTTCAGGCTCATTGGGCATCTCCCAGTTGCTTGCGCAGGCGAGCGATGCGGGTGTTGAGCACGTTCAGTTGCTCCTGGCTTTTCTGCGTCATGACCTTGGCCACGGCCAGGCGCGCATCCAGTTCGGCCTGTTCGGCCTGCATGCGCGCATCCTTGAACGATTGGTCAGCCATGTCGGCCTTGGCCTGGGTGAACTTGCCTTCGGCTAGCTTCAACTCTGGCACGTCATCGGTCGTGGCACCCACAGCCTTGGCCTGCTCCAGCGCCTGCTCGGTCAGACGCAATTGTTCATTCGGCGCCGGATCGGCTGCACACCCCACCAAAGCCATGACGGCCAGGGCAGCGAAAAGAGGTCGAATACTCACTAAAAATCCCTACTGTTTTGTGCCGACAGGTTGCTGTAATTGTGCTTTCCAACGCTCTAGATTGCGCTGCAACACGGCTTCCGTCAGACCGGACGCGGGCAATTCTGTCATCTTTTTAGCCAACTGTCCGCGTAACCATGGGTCGTTGCAGGCAGAGTTGTGGGAAACCGCGAGAAACAGCCCTGGTTTATCGATGGGCTGGGCACGGGCCACCAGATCATTGGCCATGCCCAGCGTCTGCGCCATGGCCATGCCGCTGTAACGCCCCGCCAGAACGAACTCGACTTCGCCCATCAACAGTTTCTGGAACGCCTGGGTCAAATTGGGTGTACGCACAAGGGTCAATTGCTGCTCGGCAAAGGTGCCAAAAGCCACCGTCAAACGCGCTTTTTCCGAGACTGCGCCGGGATGACCGTGCAGGTCTTGTGCCTCGTTGTAGGTCAGCGCCGAGTCCTTGCGGGTCCAGACCAGATAGTCGTTTTCCACCAGTGGCGGGTGGATGTAGTCCAGCGACTCCAGTTCGGTGACCGTCAGAGGCGCATCGGCCAGCATGTCCATGCGACCGCTGCGCACTTCGTCCAGGGCTTGCGAGCGTTTGCCGGCGTAAAGCAGTTCGACCTTGATGCCCAACTGCCCCGCCACTTGCTGCAACAGATCGGCACTGACCCCGATCAGGTGTTTAGGGTCTTGCGGGTCTTGCCACAGATACGGTGGCGCATCCGGACTGCCCGTGACGACCAGGCGTTCGCATTTGCCCGCGGCCAACGAAAGCATGGGCAGTACCGACAGGCCCAGCAGCAATGACACGCGACGCAGATCCATGGCGCATTCCCCCAGACTCAAATCAAGAACAATAAAAAACCCGGCCAAAAGGCCGGGCTCTTTATAAGTGAAGCGACTGGATTAGACCAGCTTCTCCAACTCAGGGATGGCTTCGAACAAGTCCGCAACCAGACCGTAATCGGCTACCTGGAAGATTGGTGCTTCTTCGTCCTTGTTGATCGCAACGATCACCTTGGAGTCTTTCATACCGGCCAGGTGCTGGATCGCGCCGGAGATACCGACGGCGATGTACAACTGTGGCGCAACGATCTTGCCGGTCTGACCGACCTGCATGTCGTTCGGTACGAAACCTGCGTCAACCGCGGCGCGCGAAGCACCCACGGCAGCGCCCAGCTTGTCGGCCAGTGCGTACAGGTGCTTGAAGTTGTCACCGTTCTGCATGCCACGGCCGCCGGAAATGACGATCTTGGCAGCGGTCAGCTCTGGACGATCGGACTTGGCCAGCTCTTCGCCAACAAAGCTCGAAGTACCCGCGTTGTGCGCAGCAGCAACCGATTCAACGGCAGCCGAACCACCTTCAGCAGCCACTGGGTCGAAACCGGTGGCGCGTACAGTGATCACTTTGATCGCAGCGGTCGACTGGACGGTAGCGATGGCGTTACCGGCGTAGATCGGACGCTTGAAGGTGTCAGCGCTTTCAACCGAGATGATCTCGGAGATCTGGTCAACGTCCAACTGGGCGGCAACCCGCGGCAGGATGTTTTTGCCGTTGGAAGTAGCGGCAGCCAGGATGTGGCTGTAACCCGCGCCCAGCTCGGCTACCAGCGGAGCAACGTTTTCCGGCAACTGATGCGCGTAAGCGGCATTGTCAGCGTTCAGGACTTTGCTCACACCAGCGATTTTCGCAGCAGCTTCAGCCACGGCGCCAGCGCCTTGGCCTGCGACCAGAACGTGGATGTCGCCGCCGATTTTGGCAGCAGCAGCCACGGTGTTCAGTGTGGCCGGGGCCAGCACTTTATTGTCGTGTTCAGCGATTACCAAGATAGTCATGATCAGATTACCTTCGCTTCGTTTTTCAGTTTCTCGACCAGTTCAGCCACCGACTTGACCTTGATACCCGCGCTGCGTGCAGCCGGCGCTTCGACTTTCAGGGTCTTGTTGGTGGAGGCGGTGGAAACGCCCAAAGCGTCAGGAGTCAGCACTTCAAGCGGCTTCTTCTTGGCTTTCATGATGTTTGGCAGGGACGCGTAGCGCGGCTCGTTCAAACGCAGGTCGGTGGTCACGATGGCCGGCAGTTTCAGGGAAACGGTCTGTGCGCCGCCGTCGATTTCGCGGGTCACGGCAACGCTGTTGCCGCTGACTTCGACTTTCGAAGCGAAGGTGCCCTGACCGTAACCGCTCAGTGCAGCCAACATCTGGCCAGTCTGGTTGTTGTCGCTGTCGATGGCTTGTTTGCCAAGGATCACCAGCGAAGGCTGTTCCTTGTCGACAACAGCTTTCAACAGTTTGGCAACGGCCAGGGAAGTCAGGTCTTCGGCGGATTCGACGAGGATGGCGCGGTCGGCACCCAGAGCCAGCGCGGTGCGCAGTTGCTCTTGAGCGGTGGACGGGCCGATGGAGACGACGACGATTTCAGTCGCAACACCTTTCTCTTTCAGGCGTACGGCTTCTTCCACTGCGATTTCGCAGAAAGGGTTCATCGACATCTTGACGTTAGCGAGATCGACGCCGGAGTTGTCCGCTTTGACGCGAACCTTGACGTTATAGTCGACCACTCGTTTGACAGCTACAAGAACCTTCATGGATTCCTCGTTACTCTCCGGTGAAAAGAAAGTCGCCTAGGCGAACCTGGCGGTTGATGCTCATCGGGCACAAGGGCACCTCTAAAAACGTCGGCGCGGACTCTTTTAACGGCAAACAGGTGTCTTGCTCACGGGACTGATGACCGTTCGTCAGTGGTGACTGGCGAGTCATTCATTATCGCGGCGTGTAAACTTCGCGCCTGACCCATACTGCGCGTCACCTTGTACTGCCTTCGCCCTGTCTTTAGAGGTGCTCTTGAAACCAACAGTCAGCCTACGGCGAGCGCAAAACCGCCCGTATCTTGACCGGAACGCCTATTCTGGTCAATACAGCAAAATGCTCCGTTATACGCCGCGCTTCTTTGATTTCTCTGGCTTCCAGCAAATTCAAACAAACGTTTGTATTGGACGCTGAGAGTGGTGTAGATATAATGCGCCCCCTAGAGAGAAAGGTGGGTCATCCATTGTCCCCTTCGGCCCTTTTGCGAAGGAAATAATGGATGCAACGCCAAACCTCCAATTAGAAAAAAAACTGTTGAGCCTTGAGTAGGAGATAGCCTGTGGAACGCGAATACATGGAATTCGACGTGGTCATCGTCGGTGCCGGCCCCGCTGGCCTGTCCGCCGCCTGCCGATTGAAGCAGAAGGCCGCCGAAGCCGGTAAGGAAATCAGCGTCTGCGTGGTCGAAAAAGGCTCCGAAGTCGGCGCTCATATTCTATCCGGTGCCGTGTTCGAACCACGCGCCCTGAACGAACTGTTCCCTGACTGGAAAGAACTCGGCGCACCGCTGAACACGCCAGTCAAGCGCGACGACATCTTCGTCCTCAAGAACGCCGACAACGCGATCAAGATTCCTGACCTCTTTGTGCCCAAGACCATGCACAACGAAGGCAACTACATCATCTCCTTGGGTAACCTGTGCCGCTGGCTGGCCCAGCAGGCCGAGAACCTGGGTGTGGAAATCTACCCGGGCTTCGCCGCTCAGGAAGCGCTGTTCGATGAGAACGGCGTGGTTCGCGGGATCATCACCGGCGACCTGGGTGTCGACCGTGAAGGCAACCCGAAAGAAGGCCTGTACACCCCAGGCATGGAACTGCGTGGCAAATACACGCTGTTCGCCGAGGGCTGCCGTGGCCACATCGGCAAGCAACTGATCAAACGCTTCAATCTGGACAGCGATGCCGACGCCCAGCACTACGGCATCGGCCTGAAAGAAATCTGGGAAATCGACGAGGCCAAGCATCAACCTGGCCTGGTGGTGCACACCGCCGGTTGGCCGCTGGACATCATGGGCACCGAGAACACCGGTGGCTCGTTCCTCTATCACCTGGAAAACAACCAGGTTGTCGTCGGCCTGATCGTTGACCTTTCCTACAGCAACACTTACCTGTCGCCGTTCGACGAGTTCCAGCGCCTCAAGCATCACCCGGTGCTCAAGCAATACCTGGAAGGCGGAAAACGCATCAGCTACGGCGCCCGCGCCATCTGCAAGGGTGGCCTGAACTCGCTGCCGAAGATGGTCTTCAAGGGCGGCGCGCTGATCGGTTGCGACCTCGGCACCCTGAACTTCGCCAAGATCAAAGGCAGCCACACCGCCATGAAGTCCGGCATGCTCGCCGCTGACGCCGTGGCGGATGCGCTGTTCGCCGGCTCCGAAGGCGCGGACGAACTGAACAGCTACGTTGACTCGTTCAAAAAGAGCTGGCTCTACGACGAACTGTTCGCCAGCCGTAACTTCGGCCCGGCGATCCACAAGTTCGGCGCCATTGTTGGCGGCGGTTTCAACTGGGTCGACCAGAACATCTTCGGCGGCAAACTGCCGTTCACCCTGCGTGACACCAAACCGGACTACGCGTGCCTGAAACTGGCAGCCGACTGCAAGAAAATCGACTACCCGAAACCGGATGGCAAACTCAGCTTCGACAAACTCAGCTCGGTGTTCATTTCGGGGACCAACCACGAAGAAGAACAGCCGTGCCACCTGAAGCTGGCGGACGCGAGCATCCCGATCAGCAAAAACCTGCCGCTGTACGATGAGCCTGCTCAGCGCTACTGCCCGGCCGGCGTGTATGAAGTGATCACCCAGGAAGACGGCGAAAAGCGCTTCCAGATCAACGCCCAGAACTGCGTGCACTGCAAGACCTGCGACATCAAGGACCCTGCGCAGAACATCACCTGGGTGACACCGGAAGGCTCCGGCGGCCCGACTTACCCGAACATGTAAGCCAAACGGCTAAACATCAAGGCTCCCGAATGGGGGCCTTTTTGTTGCCCGAAATTTGTGAGCCGCTGCCGTTCAAATGTGGGAGCGAGCTTGCTCGCGAAGGCGCTTTATCATCCAACATTGATGTCGTCTGACCCACCACTATCGCGAGCAAGCCCGCTCCCACAAGGGATTCGCGATGTATCACGCCACCCGCTCATCCCCCGGACTGCGCTCGAAGTAGCGCTTGTACTCTCGGCTGAACTGCGACGTGCTCTGATACCCCACCCGGTGCGCGACCTGCGCCACGCCCAACCCTTCGGACAGCAACAACTGCTGGGCCTTGAGCAGGCGCAGGCGTTTCAAATACTGCACCGGCGACAGCAACGTGCTGCGCTTGAAATGCTCGTGAAAGGTCGACGCACTCATGTTCGCGCAACTGGCCAGGGTCTCGACATTCAACGGCTCGGTGTAGTGCGCATGCAGGTGGCTCAAGGATGCAGCAACCCGGGCGAACTGCCCCTGCTGCTCCACCAGGGCTCGCAACACATCCGCCTGCGGACCCCGCAATGCCACGAACAACAACTCACGCAGTCGCGCCTGTCCCATGATCTGACATTCCAGCGGATCGTGCAGACAGTGCAGCAAGCGCTCGACGCAACCGCGCATGGTGTCGTCGAGCACCGCCGAGGTCATGGATTCCGGCGTCTGCGCCGGCGTATTACGTCCAGGCGCCAGGCCCATGGCCAGTACCAGTTCGCCCAACAGCGCCCGGTCAATGCCGATGGAAACACCCAACAGAGGCGCATTCGGCATGGCGAAAGTCTCACACTCAAACGGCACCGGCAGCGCCTGAATCAGATAGTGCCCGGCGCCGTACTCCAGGGTTCGCGACCCCAAATACGCCAACTTGCTGCCCTGCACGATAATCATCAAGCTCGGTTCATAAATCTGCGGTCCACGGGCCACATCGCAACTGGCACGCAGCACCTGAACACCCGGCAGCCGGGTCGGGATAAAGCCGTCACGGGTCGCGAGCGGTTCAATCAACGCAACCAGCGCGGCATTGGCGTCGAGATGACGGGTCAACAACATGGCAAAAACTTCACGAAAAATGGGATGAAAGCATCATCGCAGGTCTGAGCGCCAATGCGACCGATCCGCCCCCGATACCGGAGGAATAGGCATGACACGCGGAGGAATCGCCATGGCCGCGCCCGAGGGCGGCGCGGAAAATGGCCCGCCTCACCCGTCACTGCTTTTGCGAGGTTCATCATGTACACCGCCATCGGTTACGCCGCCCAGTCGGCCGCCACTCCCCTCGCCCCCATGACTTTCGAGCGTCGCAGCCCACGTGCCGACGACGTAGCGATCGAGATTCTGTACTGCGGCGTATGCCACTCCGACATCCACCAGGCACGCAACGAGTGGGGCATCGCTGTGTACCCGCTGATGCCGGGCCATGAAATTGTCGGCAAAGTCACCGCCGTCGGTGCGAGCGTCACCGCCCACAAAGTCGGCGACCTGGTTGGTGTCGGCTGCATGGTCGACTCATGCCGTCATTGCGAAGCCTGCCAGGCTGACCTGGAACAATATTGTCTCGAAGGTCCGACCATGACCTACGCGACCCCGGACCGGGTCGACGGCAGCAACACCATGGGCGGCTACTCCGACAGCATCGTCGTCAGTGAACACTTCGTCGTGCGCATCCCGGAGAAACTCGACCTGGCCAGCGCCGCGCCAATCCTCTGCGCCGGCATTACCACCTACTCGCCACTCAAGCACTACGGCGTGAAGGCTGGCGACAAGGTCGGCATTCTCGGCATGGGCGGTCTCGGCCACATGGGCATCAAGTTCGCCAAGGCCATGGGCGCCGAAGTGACGCTGTTCACCCGCTCGGCGAGCAAGGCTGAAGAAGGTCGGCGCCAGGGCGCGGATCATGTGATCGTGTCAACCGATGCCGAGCAGATGAAGGCCGCGGCCGGGCAATTCGATTTCCTGCTCGACACCATTCCGGTGCAGCACGACCTCAATCCCTACCTCGATACGCTGCGCTTCGACGGCGTGCATATCCTGGTCGGCCTGATCGAACCGATCGATCCACCGGTCCACGCCGCCAAACTGGTGTTGGGGCGTCGGGTGCTGGCCGGCTCGCTGATTGGCGGCATTGCCGAAACCCAGGAGGTGCTGGACTTCTGCGCCGAGCACAACATCACTTGCGACATCGAAATGCTCGACATCCGCCAGATCAATGAAGCCTACAGCCGCATGATCGCGGGCGACGTGAAATACCGTTTCGTCATCGACATGGCGACGCTCAAAGCCTGAGTCCGGCCCTGTCGCTTAACGGCGTAAACCACCGGGCTGCAAGCTCTTTGACCCAAGAGCCCCGCCCGGTTTTTTTCATGTGGGCCAGCCAAGCCACCCGGGGGGTCAGTACCCTTCGCTAGGAGTATAGATCTGTACTGTTTCAGGCCCATACGACCCCACTTGGTGGGTGTAACCCGAACTGTCGCTCAGCCCCTCCTCCTGACGCCCATCCTCGCGCACAATAATGTAGAGAACGCCCGGTATCGGAAAGCCGGTTTCATCGTCAACCAAGCGGTACTTGTCGTTATAGGGCGCAAACGAACTCAACAGTCCACTGAAAGGCAAGCTGCTGCATGCACCGCCGTGGACGATGACCATACCGGCATTCCAAGTCCACTCGTTGATACAAACGGGCTCGAACAGCAACCAGGAAAACGGACGATCCTCTGGCGGCAGAATCACAAAGGCGTGTGAAAGTATCTCTTTATCCACCTCGGCAATGATGCGTGAGGTCGGGATATACATGATTTTTGAAAAGTACGGGTTGAAAAACCACGCGACATTCACGGTTTTGCAGGGAATGTATTCCTGGGATTTCAATAACGTGAGCAGCACTTCCTTCCTGATCTCACGCTGAGAGGTGTGACGGTCGCTATCCTCGGCAAACCTGACCGAGGTCCGGAACTCGTAACGACGATCACCCTCAACAAGATGAGCATCTTCCAGAAAACCATGCATCGACAAGCGGATAGTATGGTCGTTCGAAAAGTTCCTATCACCGTCCAGTGAACAAGTGATCCACGCATTGCCACCTGCGTTGATACCGTTGGACTTGTAGATATTTCCCAAGTCCCGATCGGACCTGAAACGTAACTCATACCGACCCACGCCTTCGTAATTGATCGAAGTAAACTCAATCCGCGCGTCAGGCACGTGCAACTGCATGCACGACGAACATAAAACAACCATCAACACCAACAGCAGCCGTACCATTTTAATTCCCGAGATGGCGTTCAACGCCTGAAAACCTGCTGACCTGCTTCACGACCGAAACGGGCTTACGCCCCGCACCCACACAACAAACATGGAATCAAACGTCAGCCGTCCTTACGCTTGTGCATTTCCTCAAGGATTTGCCCCGTAGGGATATAGAGAGACTCGGTGTAGTAAGGTTTGTACCCACTCGCCGTGGCTACCACCTTGCACGGGATCGCCTTCTTGCTCGCCAACAATCCGGCCAACACTTTCTTGTCGAGATAAACAGATGTCGTCCTCTTGTTCCTTGTCTCCTCAAAGCTTATGTCTGCAACATAACCAAACCCATCGCGCCCTGCGTACTCTTCATCACGCCTGACCAGGCCCACGCCAAATTGGGCAATCGTATGCTCGACGGAGAAATCCGTGTCATCCGCCAAGGCACAAATAAAAATCTGACCAGAGCGCCCCGCACCTTTCTCGCGCCAATACAACTCAAGCAACTCAATATCGGACGTGAACCTGACTTCATAGAAAACACCACGTTCTCTATTTTCAATCGATACAAATTCCAAATGAGCAGGCTTGAAGTCATGAGACCTGACGCATGACGCGCACAACAGAAAAGCGATCATGATCGATAGCAGCTTCACTCTTTGATTCCCAGATAGCTGATGATCGATTCATATGAAATGTCGCAGGCAGACTTCCCGCCTTCCAGGTACGTGTTATAGAGAGGCTCGGCGGCCCAATGATTGACTCTGACGACACCTTTTATATTCGGGCCGGATTCCACAATCCATTTCTCACCCAGCCAGGCCACCGTATCTGTACGGTCACGGTTGATCGGATCCGCCAACACATTGATCCAGTATTCCGCCTTGGGCTCCGGTTCGCTCCAATAGATATCGGAGATGAGCGCAACAAAAAAACCCTCACCCACAGGGTCCAATGTCACCAGCATCTTCACCAAGTAGCCTTTATCACTTAAGAGGGAAGAAAGGTGTGCGCCGTTCCAGCCACCCAGACTATGCCCAACGATATAAACATGTACTGATTTATGATCAATCTCGGAATAGACATAGTTCTCTATATCCGAATCACCCTTGACTTCGTTGTAGCCCAAGTAAACAGCCTTGAACTTGCCTTTGTGTTTACCCGCCACTTTTCTTTCCAGGGCCCTCTGTGCTTCATAGGTATGGCCACTTGGGCCATCGCCATAGTAGCTCTCCTTGTCACCCGCCCCACCAATGAAAAATACAACGACCTCCCTCTCCATGGTTACCGGTTTAGGCGTCGTGTCTTCCGTGCATGTCAAACCGTGGGAACCCAACAATCTGCCAGTGCAAGGTTGATCCAATGCTGCTTGCCCACCCATTACTGGCTACTCCGCATACAACTTGATCGTTTCAGCGACATGCGAGTTAACCGCATGAGTAAAACCCGAGGCGTCAGTTACCCCTCGCTCCAGCGTTCCATCGCCTCGTTGAATGGTGTAAGCCAGGTTCGCAATCGGCTCGCCGCTGGTTTCATCAACCACCCGCATCTTGTCCGTGAAGTGCACCGGCATCGGCAACAACGCACCGACCGGAGCGCCACCGCCACTTTGACCGATGATCACCGTGCCCGAACCGCCCACCACGACATTGCCGTGGCCACCGGTGCTGTCGAGCGTGGCGGCGTTGAGGCCGTTGATGAACACCGTACCGGAGACGCCGCCAGTGATCGGGCTGCCGCAAGCGCTAGGGTCGGATTTGCGGGCAGCGGCCAGGCCGTCAAAAAACACGTCGGGCGAGCCGGAGGCAATCGGGTTGTTGCCATGGCCCGGCAACGGGCACGCGGTAGGGTCGGTTACGCGCGCAGCGGGTTTTCCACTCAAGTTAAAGCTCCTTGCTTCTGAATCCAGGGGTCATGACGCAAATTCATGACGACACTCATCGCGCCGAACAACGCGTGAGGGGCAACATGAAAGCAGAGATGACGAGGCAGATGTCCGGACACCAAACACAAAGCGCGGGGTCAGACGGTCCAAGCGGTCCACGGACGTGGAAAAAAGGTGCCAAAGGCATTGCAGGTGTCGTCCGTGAGCGCGCAAAGGGCCCACAGAATGCCGGACTGAAGCGGTGCCGACAACTGATAAACGCGGCATTACGCCATCGCCGTCACCACAGCACCGCGTGCGCTCATTTCCCTTCGGCAAACTCGCGCAGCACCTCGCCGTCCATGCGATAGCGCACCCACTCCTCCTGTGGCTGTGCACCCAGGGATTTGTAGAACTCGATAGCCGCCGTATTCCAGTCCAGCACACTCCATTCGAACCGGCCGCAGTCATTGGCGCAGGCGATTTTCGCCAGATGCCGCAGCAGCTGTTTGCCGGCGCCGCCGCCCCGTTGTTCGGGCGTGATGTAAAGGTCTTCGAGGTACAGGCAGTTGCTGCCCAGCCATGTCGAATAGCTGAAAAAGAACACCGCAAAACCGATTGCCACGCCATCACGCAGGCAGATCAGACCATGGGCCGTGGCACCTTCGCTGAACAGGCTGCGCTGAATATCGGCGACGCTGGCGATGACTTCATGCCGCGCGCGCTCGTAGTCGGCGAGTTCGGTGATGAAGCCGAGGATCTGCGGCGCGTCGCTGGGTTGTGCGGGGCGAATTTCGAGGGACACAGGCTCGGCTCCTGAAGGCGTTAAGGACGCCATACTAAGTCGACTTCGTGCACCGCTGCACGGCAATTTTCGTCGCCGTTTCTCCGCTGCCGACCGGCAAGTGCATCGCGGAACAAGGCTTGCCCACCCTGCCGATGACGGTGCTGGCACTGGCCGTGTTGAACGGGATGATGACGCTGGCGCGAGTGCTCGGATACCGGGCGAAGCGATTTGTATCAACTCGCTTTGTAAACTACGGTTAGCCGCAACAGATCGAGCAGTCAATAGCATCTGTTCCACTTCAATCCGCTATGGACAGGTACAAGCATGAACATGGATGCGTCTACGCAATACCCGATTGTCTTGGTTCACGGTCTTTTCGGCTTCGATAAAATCGCCGGTTATCCCTACTTCTTCGAAATCAAGGCAGCCCTGGAGCGTGCCGGTGCCCGGGTGTTTGCCGTCAACATTCCAGCCGTCAACGGTAATGAGGAGCGCGGTGAAAAACTGCTTGAACACGTCAACCGCATTTTGCGTGAAACGGGAGCCGCCAAGGTCAATCTGATCGGCCATAGCCAAGGCCCGCTGGCAGCACGCTACGTAGCGGCGCTGCATCCGGAAAAGGTCGCGTCGGTCACCTCGGTCAGTTGCCCCAATCATGGTTCCGAGATTGCTGACCAATTGCAAAAGGCACTGACACCCGGAGAGTTGCCCGAAGCGTTCGTACTGGCCCTGGTGAGCGCAGTCGGGACGTTCATTTCGTTGATCAGCGGCCATCCGGAAAACCCGGTTGACCCGCAAGCGGCGTTCGAATCGCTGACCAGCGCAGGCCTGGCTGCCTTCAACCGCAAGTACCCGCAAGGGGTGCCGAAACACTGGGGCGGTGAAGGCAACGAAGTCGAGAACGGCGTGTATTACTACTCCTGGAGCGGGATCGTGCAGAACTTTCAAAGCCTGCAACCACTCGATCCGACCCATATGAATTGCATCGTACTGTCGAAGTTGTTTTATAAAGAGAAAGACGCCAACGACGGACTGGTCGGCCAATACAGCTCGCACCTGGGAAAAGTAATTCGCTCAGACTATCCCATGGACCATTTCGACGCAGTCAACCAAATGGCCGGGATCACCAGTTGGAACGTGAACCCTGTCGGGCTCTATCTTGAACATGCCGCCCGACTCAAGAGCAAGGGCTTGTAAGCTCACCGCCTCGCAGGTTGAGGCGGCGCGCAAACCGCACGTTTAGAACGCCCTCCATCGCCACCTGCCGGCCCTGGCCGCAGGTGGCGACATTCAACCATCCTTTTCTGCCCAGGCGCATTGTGCGGTTTTCTTACGCGATGGCAAATTCGGTGACTGAACAGTCCTGTTCAACACCCGAACCCTCGGCGCAACGTATGACAGGTGTTACGTCAAGGCCTAAGGCTCAAGCCCGATGGGGAAGAACTCGCCGCCGCTCCACACGCCCAGCCAGCGCTGGCCGTCGATTTCGCGGCTGACGGCCAGTTCCACCAACTGATAGAACACGTTGCGGTGGATCAATGCTTCAAGGTTGGTTCGTACATGCACATAAGGTGCAGGTTCCTGCGTCACAGGGTCGATCACCACACGCAACAGGTGCTCGGCACCTGCCTCGGCCTGCTCATCGACGTTGGTGGTGAAGCGCAGTAACTGAGCTTCGCCCTCGCCTTCGACCTCAAGCGCCACCGCCACGAACGGCGCGTCGTCGACCCGAATGCGGACCTTTTCGACCGGGGTAATCAGGAAATACTCATCGCCGTCGCGGCGGATGATGGTGGAGAACAGCTTGACCATCGGTTTGCGACCGATCGGCGTCCCAAGGTAATACCAGGTGCCGTCACGGGCGATTCGCATGTCGATATCGCCACAGAAATCAGGGTTCCAGAGGTGGACCGGCGGCAAGCCTTTGGACGCGGGGATTTGTCCCAACAGATCGTTGGCTTTGCCTGGATCACTCATGCTGCTCTCCTGGTGAATTACTGGTCGCTGAGGCCCAGCAGGCTGCGCGCGTATTCTTCAAGCGGCGGGCCTAGCAGGTCTTCAGGCTTGTTGTCGTGGAACGTCAGTAAACCGCCACGACTTTTGATCCGTGCAGTATCAATCAAATACTGGGTGCTGGTCTCGATCAGCATGATCTGAATCACGCCGCTGTCTATCCCCAGGCGATCCACGGCTTCCTGATCGAGCCACTCGTCCGAGTTGCCGATACGGTCGTCAGCCTTGGCGAAACGGGCGTAAAGCAGGTAGTGCGCACCCGCGGCACGCGCCTCGCCCATCGCCTCGTCCAGGCCTGCCGGCGCACGGGCACGGCGGACCATCGGGAAGTATTCGATAAAACCTTTGAAGGCTTCTTCGGCCACCACGTTCGGCCGTGGGTAGGCACTGCCCGGCGGCGCAAACGCACCCTGGGCGATGTAGATGAACGAGTCTGGCTGAATGCGCAGGTTGTTTACGCGACGGCTGTCGCTGTGATCGAGCAGACCCGCGTCGCTCATGTGATAACGAACGCCCTCGCCCATATCGCTGACATTCATGCAGCCACCAAGCGCCAAAAAGGCCAGCAGCAAAACCAGGCTACGCATCCTATCCTCCAGATAGCCGGTGACGGAAAACCGGCGAATGTCCGCAGGATGCAGCTTCCGCGCCAGTCTTTGAGCACATGAACATTTCCAGATTGAGAATGCCGGCCTGTGGCGAGGGAGCTTGCTCCCGCTGGGTCGCGAAGCGGCCCAAAAAATCCCCCCGATCCGCCAGTGATATCGCATTTGCCTGTTTTACGGCGGCTTCGCCGCCGAGCGGGAGCAAGCTCCCTCGCCACAGAGGCTTGTCAGCCGCCGATGATCTTCATCACGGTCGCGCCGCCGGAGAACGCGACTTCCTGCTTGTCGCCCAAGGCTTTCACCAACAGACGCTGAAGGGCCGGCAAGGCCTGATGGCGGGGCTTGTCCAGCAAGTCGCCGACATAGTGACGATTGCTCGACGAAAGACAGCCGTGCAGCCATCCGGTCGACGACAAGCGCAGGCGCGAGCAGGTTCGGCAGAACGGCACGCTTTCGTTGGCGATCACGCCGAAATGGCCTTGCCCCGGAATTTCGTAACGCACAGCGGTGGCGTCCACCGGCGCATCGGCCTGCAGGTATTCGTAACGCTCGCCAATCAGGCCCAGCAGTTGCTGAAGGCTGACGAACTGTTGCAAGAAAGCATTCGAATCGCTGGCCAGATGGCCCATGCGCATCAGCTCGATGAATCGCAACTCATAGCCTCGTTCCAGGCAGTAATCGAGCAGCGGCATCACCTGATCGAGGTTTTGCCCGCGCAACGGCACCATGTTGACCTTGATCTTCATGCCCGCTGCGTTGGCCTGCTCCATGCCATCGAGCACCGTCGCCAGATCGCCGCCACGCGCAATACCGCGGAACGCAGCAGCGTCCAGGGTATCGAGGGAAACGTTGATTCGACGAATGCCGGCATCCACCAGCAACGGCAGTTTGCGCGCCAGCAGCTGGCCATTGGTGGTCAGGCTGATGTCGGCAAGGCCCATCTGGCCCACCGCGCTCATGAACGCCTCAAGCTTGGGGCTGACCAGCGGCTCGCCGCCAGTGATGCGCAAACGCTCGATGCCGGCGGCTTCGATCAAATAGGCAACACCCCGGGCCATGGCCTCGGCCGACAATTCATCCTGCGCAGCCACCAGCCGCTTGCCATTGGGCACGCAGTAAGTACAGGCGTAGTTGCAGGCGGAAGTCAGGCTGACACGCAAATTGCGAAAACGTCTGCCTTGTCGGTCAACGATCATGGATCACTCCGGCGAAAAGATTGTAGAACGCGCCAAAACTTGACTCACAAATCAAGTTTTGGCAAGCCCTATGCCTGAGTATATTCCTGGGGCACTGCGCCATGTAGGGAAATCATGGCGCAATAAGGCAGCTGAATGAATCAGCTGCTCGGAGTGTCGGTGTCGCGCTTGCGCTTGTTGCCCATGCGCACGCCAATGTCCATCAGGAATTGGAAGAAGCCTTCCTGATCTTCCAGCACATTGCTCCAGAATGGCGAGTGATACAGCGCCACCGCGCCGTGCACCAGTGCCCAGGACGCACAGTAGTGGAAGTACGGCGGCACGTCTTCAAGCTTGCCTTCGCTGATGCGGCCCTTGATCAACAGGGTCAGGCGCTCGAAGTTGGAGGCGCGAATCTTGTGCAGCTCCTCGACCATCTCCGGTACCTGGTTGCCCTTGACCACCTTCTCTTCCAGGCGATCGAACAAACGGTAGCGCTGCGGGTCGCGCATGCGGAATTCGAAGTAGGCCCGGGACAGGGCTTCCTTATCCTTGTCGACATCGGCAGAGTGCAGCAGCTCGTTCAAGTCACGCTCGTAATCGAGCATCAGGCGCAGGTAAATCTCCGCCTTGGACTTGAAGTGCTTGTAGATCGTGCCTTTGCCGATACCCACGGCATCAGCGATCATCTCGACGGTGACGCTGTCTTCACCTTGTTCGAGGAACAGCTTGAGCGCGGTATCGAGAATTTCTTGCTCGCGGCGACGAAACTCACGGACCTTACGAGGTTCTTTGTGCATAAGAAAAGGTCTGTAGGGGTCAAAATTCGAAGCCGCGTATTATGCCTAACTTGCGCCAAATTGCACGGATCATCCGACCATGACTACGTTTCTTGATGAATTTGTACAGGCTCCGGGCCTGCGTTATTTGAATCATGCGGCCGTCGCACCCTGGCCAAATCGCGCCGCCACGGCGGTAGCGCGCTTCGCCCAGGAGAACGTTTTGCTGGGCGCGCGGGACTATTCGGACTGGATGGCGCTTGAGCAACGCCTGCGTGAACGGCTGATGCGCCTGCTCAATGCGCCGTCGACGGATGACGTGGCACTGGTCAAAAATACTTCTGAAGCCCTGTCATTTGTCGCCTTCGGACTGTCCTGGGAAAGCGGTGACCAGATCGTCATCAGCGATGAAGAATTCCCGTCCAACCGAATCGTCTGGGAAGCACTCGCCTCTCAGGGTGTTGAAGTGGTCCAGGTCAGCCTCAAGGGCGACGACCCGGAAGGCGCCTTGCTGGGTGCCTGCGGACCCCGCACCCGATTGATGTCGGTGAGCGCGGTGCAATTTGCCAGCGGCCTGCGCCTGGACCTGCAACGCCTTGGCGCCGGGTGCAAGCAGGCCAATGTGTTGTTCTGCATCGACGCCATCCAGCAACTCGGCGCCCTGCCCTTCGACGTCCAGACCTATCAGTGCGACTTCGCCATGGCCGACGGTCACAAATGGCTGCTCGGGCCGGAAGGCCTGGGGGTGTTCTATGTGCGCAGCGAACTGCGCGAACAGCTCAAGCTTCACGAATTCGGCTGGCACATGCTTGAACACATGGGCGACTACGACCGCACCGGATGGGAACCCGCCAAGAGCGCCCGACGGTTTGAATGCGGCAGCCCGAACATGCTCGGCGCGATGGCGCTGGAGGCCAGCCTGTCGTTACTGGAAGAGGTGGGAATGGAATGCGTCGCCACGCTGATTGCCGAGCGCGTGCAATGGCTGCAGGACGGCTTGAACGCCATTCCCGGCGTGCGCCTGCACAGTCCGCTGAACCCGGCGCGGCGCGGCGGGATTTTCTCGTTCAGTATTGACGGTATCGACAACCAGACCGTTTACGAAGCACTCAAGGCGCAAAACGTGGTGTGCATTCCTCGCGGTCCAGGCGTGCGTTTTTCTCCGCATTTTTATACCGAAAAACGCGTAATCGACGAAACTCTGGCCATTGTGGCGGCGATTGCAAGAAGGTGAGAACTCATCCGAAGCGCGCGTATTCCAAATACGTTTAAGAAACGGTCGGGGCAAACTGGACTCGGCGCCAGAGTGATCAATACTTGAACTGTCAGCGCGGCATCTCCCCCAAGTGGCGCGCTGATAAAGGTACCAACGGACCGCGTGCCTTTTGTTTTACTCCTAATGGTCTTAACCCGGATTCACCCCCCAGAACCCGGGTTTTTTTTGCGCAAGATTCAGCGTTTGACGTGAGCCAGCGGAAACAGACGCTGGAAATTCTCCGTAGTCTGCTCGGCAAAACGCTCGTAGGACTCACCACGCAACATTGCCAAGAATTCCGCCACTTCCCGCACGTACTGCGGCAGGTTCGGCTTGCCGCGATAAGGAATCGGCGCCAGGTACGGCGAGTCGGTTTCCACCAGCAGCCGATCGGCCGGCACCTGGCGTGCTACGTCGCGCAGGGCGTCGGCATTGCGGAAGGTCACGATCCCCGACAGCGAAATGTAGAAACCCAGGTCCAGCGCAGCCTTGGCCATGTCCCAGTCTTCGGTGAAGCAATGCAGCACACCGGCCTGCGGCAGCGCAGCTTCGCGCAACAAGCTCAAGGTATCGGTGCGAGCGCCACGGGTGTGGACGATCACCGGCTTGCCGGTTTGCTGAGCGGCTTGCAGGTGCAGGCGGAAAGACTCCTGCTGTAACTCGGCCGCTTGCGGCTCGTAGTGATAATCCAGACCGGTTTCGCCAATCGCGACTACCCGCGGATGATTGAGCTCTTGCAGCAACCAGTCCAGCGCCGGTGCGGCACCTGGCTGGACATCGAGCGGGTGGACGCCGACCGAGCAATCGACATCAGCGTAACGCTCGGCCAGGGCCTTGACGTCGGCCGCGTTGTCGACGCTGACACCAATACACAGAAAGTGCCCTACCCCGCGTTGGCGGGCCGCGTCCAGCGCGGCATCAAGGGAACCGTCGTGTGCGGCGAGGTCGAGGCGATCAAGGTGACAATGGGAATCTACGAGCATAAAGGGCTGCAACTACATCGTATGAGTGGGACGGTCGGACTTGAGGGCTCCGGCCAAATGGGTTTCGATTCGACTGCGCGCGGAGTCGTCGCCGTCGTTGAACTGCACGCCGACACCCGCCGCGCGGTTGCCTTGCGCACCTTTGGGGGTGATCCAGGCAACCTTGCCGGCGACCGGAATCTTGTCCGGTTCATCCATCAGGCTCAGCAGCATGAACACCTCGTCACCCAACTTGTAGCTTTTGTTGGTCGGGATGAACAAGCCACCGTTCTTGATGAAGGGCATGTAGGCCGCGTAAAGCACAGACTTGTCCTTGATACTCAAGGACAAAATGCCGTTGCGCGGCCCTGGATTGACAGGTTCGTTCATGCTGACCTCCGCTGTTGAGAGCTTGAGTCTAGGCGCAGCCGATTATCTCTGCGCGGGCAAACCCGCCCATTGCACCAGCAAGGCCTCGAGCAACAGCACGCGGTTGAGGTTGGCTTTGCTCAGCACTTTCTGGCGCTGGGCGAGGATCCAGTCCTGAATATCCAGGACCTTGCCCTGAGACGTCTTCTGCGCCAGGTACTGCACGACTTTTTGCATGTCGCCCAGCCCAAGCCCGGCCTCATCCTGAGTCAACTGATAACGCAGGATCAGGCTCGACCAATCACAGAACCAGTCGAACAACAGCAGCAATGGAATCGCATTCCAGCCTTCAGCGAGCTGCGTCGGCGACTGCTGTTGCTTGAGCAGTTTTTTCACCCCGTCAACCACCAGCGCGCGCTGTTCGCGCACGCCCTGGGCTTGCAGCGCAACTGCCGCCAGCGGCGAACCGGCGGCCAGGGTCAGCAGTTCGACACGCTCCTCTTCCGTGCAATCAGGCAAGGCCTTGGCCAACCACGCCAGGCTCATGGCCTCGCTCGGCAGCGGACAGGGCCCTGCTGCACGCAGCGGCTCTTGATGGTCGGCAGCAGGCGACTGGTCTGGTGACTGACCAGCAACAACACTGTATCGCCGGACGGCTCTTCAAGGCTTTTGAGCAAGGCGTTGGCGGCGTTGATGTTCATCGACTCGACCGGCTCGATCAACACCACTTTGCGCCCACCCAACTGGGCGGTCTGAACCACGAAACTGACCAGTTCACGGACCTGATCGACCTTGATCGCCTTGTCCGCCTCTTCCGGTTCCAGCACGTAGTTATCCGGATGGCTGCCGGCCTTGAGCAACAGGCATGACTTGCACTGTCCACACGCATCCAGGCCTTCCGGGCGCTGGCACAGCAAGCGCGCCATCAGGCGCTCGGCCAAGGCCCGCTTGCCAATGCCCATCTGGCCATGGAGCAAATAAGCATGGGCGTGCTGCGTACGGCCCGCTAGTTGCTGCCAGAGGCTGTCCTGCCACGGATAGGCCTCAGCCACGGGACAGCTCCAGCCACGGCGCAACCGCATCAAGTCGCAGCGTCCGCACGGGTGCGGCTTCCAGAATCATCAGGCCAGTCACAAGCAGTCCTTAATCAGTGTCATTGCAGCTCGGTAGCGGCAGGCTCGGGGGCCGTTTCAGGCGATGCCGGGGCATTTGCATCAGGCGTTACAGGCGCCGGGCTTGAACGGTAGTCTGCACGCCGCTTGAGCTGAAACTCGCGCACCGCACTGTTGTGAGCATCCAAATCATCGGAAAACACATGGCTGCCGTCACCCCGGGCGACGAAATACAGGCTGTTGCCAGACACCGGATTGAGCGCCGCATGGATGGCTTCGCGACCGACCATGGCAATCGGTGTGGGCGGCAAGCCGGCGATCACATAAGTGTTGTAAGGCGTGGCCTCCTTGAGGTGCGCCCGGGTCAGTTTGCCGGTATAGCGTTCGCCCAGGCCATAGATCACCGTCGGGTCGGTTTGCAGCAACATGCCGATCTGCATGCGTCGCACAAACACCCCGGCAATCTGCCCGCGCTCCTGAGGCACACCGGTTTCCTTCTCCACCAGCGAAGCCATGATCAGCGCTTGATACGGCTCGGTGTACGGCACATCGGCGGCGCGCTTGTTCCACTCTTTGGCCAGCACTTCATCGAGGCGTTCATACGCCTTCTCCAGCAGCTCGGCGTCGCTCATGCCACGCACGAAACGATAGGTATCCGGGAAGAACCGCCCTTCCGGAAAGACCCCGGCGTGACCAAGCTTGTCCATGACCTGGCTGTCGCTCAAACCCGTCAGGGTCTGTTCCAGTTTTTCATTTTTTACCAACGCCGCACGAACCTGGCGGAAATTCCAGCCTTCGACCAGCGTCAGGCTGTATTGCACCACTTCGCCTTTCTGCCAAAGGCCGATCAAGCCTTGCACATTCATGCCTGGCAGCATTCGGTACTCACCGCTGTGCAGCGGCTGGCCAGCGAGATTGAAACGCCAATAAACACGCAACCAGAAAGCGTCCTGCAGGACACCGTCAGCCTCGAGGCGGTTGAACGTACCGGACGGCGTCGAGCCGGTCGGCACATCGAGCAACTCTTCCTGAGTAATGTTGAGTGGCTGCTCCAGCGCCGAATTGATTTTCCAGGCCGAAGCACCCAATAGCAGCCCCGCCAGAACCAGTCCGGTCTCCAGCAGCAGCAAGAATTTACGTCTCACGAATCAAGCATCCAGTAGCGCGCGGGCAATGCCTTGCAGTTTACGGGTGAGCGGCCCAACCGGCCAGCTCAGCGCTGCATAGGCGCGTACCGGCCAAACGCCGTATACGCTGTTGCAGACAAAGATTTCATCAGCCTGTTGCAGTTGATCAAGGCTGATGTCGGTGATGTGCGTGGCAATCCCCAATTGTCGAGCCTGGAACAGCAGCTCGGCGCGCATGACCCCGGCCACGCCACAACGGCTCAAGTCTGCGGTCAGCAGCTCGCCATCACGGACCAGGAACAGATTACTGAACACGCCCTCGATCACGCGCCCGTGAAGGTCCAGCATCAACCCTTCGGCGTACTCGGCATCCTGCCACTCGGAACGAGCCAAAACCTGCTCAAGGCGATTCAGATGCTTGAGGCCGGCCAGCAGGGGCTGCTCGGACAGTCGCGTGGCACAGGGAAACAGCCGAATGCCTTGCTGACCATGAACAGCCGGATAAGCAGCGGGAGGATTACCTTGCAGAATTCGGTGCGGTTGCGCCGCAGGATCGGGCGCGTAACCACGCAAGCTGTCGCCTCGGGTGAGGATCAGCTTGAGCACGCCCTCGCCCAGAGCGGCGGCGTAGGCCAACACTTCACGGTGAATCAACGAGTGATCCGCCGTGATCGCCAGCCGGGAACAGCCATCGGCCAAACGGCACAAGTGCCGCTCCAGCAGCACAGGCTGCCCACCTCTGACGGCAATGGTCTCGAACAGACCATCACCGTAGGCCAGGCCGCGGTCTTTTAGTGACAGAGCGTCAGCCGGTTGACCATCGACCCAGCTCTCCATCAGTCAGCGAACCGACGGAACACCAGCGAGCCATTGGTGCCACCAAAACCGAAGGAGTTGGACAGCACCACGTCGATGTCCATATTGCGCGCAGTGTGCGGCACAAAATCGAGGTCGCAGCCTTCATCCGGCTCATCGAGGTTGATAGTCGGCGGCGCAACCTGGCTGTTGATCGCCAGCACGCTGAAGATCGCCTCGATGGCGCCCGCCGCACCCAGCAAGTGACCGGTCATCGACTTGGTCGAGCTGACGGCCATCTTGTAGGCGTGATCGCCGAAGACGGTCTTGATGGCTTCAGCTTCTGCCAGGTCACCGGCCGAGGTCGAGGTACCGTGGGCGTTGATGTACTGCACCTGTTCGACATTCAGCTTGGCGTCACGCAGCGCGTTGGCGATGCAACGTGCGGCGCCCGCGCCATCGGCCGGCGGCGAAGTCATGTGGTACGCATCGCCACTCATGCCGAAGCCAATCAGCTCGGCGTAAATGGTCGCGCCACGCGCCTTGGCGTGCTCCAGCTCTTCGAGAACCAATGCACCGGCACCGTCGGAGAGCACGAAGCCATCACGGCCCTTGTCCCACGGACGGCTGGCACGGGTGGGTTCGTCATTGCGGGTCGACAATGCACGGGCAGCACCAAAGCCACCCATGCCCAGGCCGCAAGCCGCCATTTCGGCGCCACCGGCAATCATCACATCGGCTTCGCCGTATGCGATGTTGCGTGCAGCCATCCCGATGCAGTGCGTACCGGTGGTACACGCTGTCGAGATGGCGTAGTTAGGCCCCTGCACACCCAGGTGGATGGACAGAAAACCGGAAATCATGTTGATGATCGAGCCAGGCACGAAGAACGGAGAAATCCGTCGTGGGCCGGAATCATGCAATGTGCGGCTGGTTTCTTCGATATTGGTCAATCCGCCAATACCCGAACCCATGGCCACGCCGATGCGTTCACGGTTGGCGTCGGTGACTTCCAGGCCGCAATTGCGCATGGCCTGAAAACCGGCCGCCAGGCCGTACTGAATGAACAGATCGAGTTTGCGAGCCTCTTTGACCGACAGGTATTCCTCGACATTGAAGCCCTTTACCGAGCCGCCAAAACGGGTGGAATAGGCAGAAAGGTCGGTGTGTTCGATCAGACCAATGCCACTACGGCCAGCCAGAATGCCCTGCCAACTGCTCGGCACATCCGTGCCCAGTGGCGACAACATACCCATACCGGTGACTACGACGCGTCTACGCGACACAGCACTCTCCTTTTTTCAAATGACGACTTTGCATCAGGCCTAAAGAAAAAACCGCACGCCATGATGGCAGTGCGGTTTTTCCATGACAGCAAGCAACGATTACAAACTATTACGCCTGGTGGCTAGTAACGTAGTCGATTGCAGCTTGTACAGTAGTGATCTTCTCAGCTTCTTCGTCAGGGATTTCGGTCTCGAATTCCTCTTCCAGAGCCATCACCAGCTCAACGGTGTCAAGGGAGTCGGCACCCAGGTCTTCAACGAAGGAAGCAGTGTTCACAACTTCTTCTTCTTTAACGCCCAGTTGCTCAGCAACGATTTTCTTGACGCGCTCTTCGATGGTGCTCATACCTTGTTTTCACTCCTAATGGACAAATTCAGGCAGCTGGCCAGTGGTAAGTGTATAGAAAGGCTTTTCAGCTTTTCAACTGAAAGCTTCACTCCTCAAACCCTTTGGCCCGCCGCCTATAAATAGATTGCAGCTTTATAACGGATTTTAGACAGCTCGTATGACATTTTTTTGAAGCAACCCGTCACATTTAACTCATGTACATCCCGCCGTTCACCGGGATTGTAGCCCCAGTAACGTAAGCCGCACCGTCCGACGCAAGAAAAGCGACCACAGACGCGATCTCTTGAGCTTGCCCCAGACGGCCCAGCGGAATTTGCACCTGCAAGGCTTCACGTTGTGCCTCTGGCAGTTCGCGGGTCATATCGGTATCGATGAACCCAGGGGCCACCGAATTGACCGTAATCGACCGCGAACCAACTTCACGCGCCAGAGCACGGCTGAAACCTTCCAGACCTGCCTTGGCGGCCGCGTAGTTTACTTGGCCTGCGTTGCCCATGGCACCCACAACCGAACCAATACTGATAATTCGGCCCCAACGCGCCTTGGTCATGCCGCGCAAAACACCCTTGGTCAGGCGAAACAGACTGTTCAGGTTGGTATCGACGACATCATGCCATTCGTCATCTTTCATGCGCATCATCAGGCTATCGCGGGTGATGCCGGCGTTATTTACCAGAATCGCCGGCGCACCGAACTGCTCCTGAATGGTCGCCAGAACGGCCGCTACGGACTCGTCACTGGTGACATTGAGTTCCAGACCTGTGCCCTGGATACCCTGTTCCTTGAAGGTTGCAGCAATACGCTCGGCACCCGACGCAGTCGTCGCCGTGCCGATAACGGTAGCACCTTGACGCCCTAATTCCAGTGCGATGGCCTGGCCAATGCCACGGCTCGCACCGGTCACCAATGCAACTTTACCTTGCAGACTCATGCAGGCTTCTCCTAATTCAGACCAACGCTGCGCGGGCGGCAGCGAAGGTATCTGGTGTATTCAGGTTAGAGGTCGACACGCCATCGGCGCAGCGTTTGTTCAGACCAGCCAGGACTTTGCCCGGACCGCACTCGACCAGTTGAGTGGCGCCCTTGGCAGCCAACACCTGGACTGACTCGACCCAGCGAACCGGCTTGTACAGTTGCTCCAGCAGATCGCGCTTGAGGGTCTCCAGATCGGCAGCCACATTAGCGCTGACGTTCTGCACAACAGGAATCTGCGGCACCTGCCAGTCGATCGCAGCAATCGATTCAGCGAAGCGCTCGGCAGCCGGGCGCATCAGCTCGCAGTGCGACGGCACGCTGACCGGCAGCGGCATAGCGCGCTTGGCACCACGGGCCTTGCAGCCTTCAATGGCGCGCTCGACAGCAGCCTTGGCGCCCGCGATAACCACTTGGCCCGGGGAATTGAAGTTCACCGCACTGACGACTTCGCCTTGCGCGGCTTCGGCGCAGGCGGCCAGCACATCAGCATCTTCCAGACCCAAGATGGCAGCCATGCCGCCCTGCCCGGCCGGAACCGCTTCCTGCATCAGTTGGCCACGACGCTCGACCAGCTTGACCGCATCGCCCAGGCTCAGGCTGCCAGCCGCGACCAGCGCGCTGTACTCACCCAGACTGTGACCGGCAACGTAAGCCGGACGCGCACCGCCCTCAGCCAGCCACAGACGCCACAGAGCGATCGAGGCGGTGAGAATGGCCGGTTGGGTTTTGTCGGTTTGATTGAGTTGCTCTTCCGGCCCTTGCTGGGTCAGTGCCCACAGGTCGTAACCCAGAGCATCGGAAGCTTCTTTGAAAGTGTCGAGGATCAGTGGATGTTGCGCGCCCAACTCGGCCAGCATGCCGAGGGACTGCGAACCCTGTCCTGGGAAGACGAATGCGAGGGAAGCAGACATGTAACAAGCCCCTAATGATCTTGTCGTCGGATAATTGACGCCCCATGCGAGGGACGCCAGAAACTGACAGTTGGATGGCCAATTGAACTGAGCGGTCACATTTAAGCATTGTCGGACGAAAATGCCTAAAGCAACAAATCCTCCAGCCGCCCGTGCAAGCGCTGCGGCAGGTTCTCTTGAATTTCGATCAAAGCCCGCTGTATGGCGCTTTGAAACCCCTGAACACCGGCCGATCCATGACTTTTGACGACGATACCCTGCAAGCCAAGAAAGCTTGCGCCATTGTGTCGCGCAGGCGCCAGATCCGCCTGCAAGCGCTTCATCAAGGGCAACGCCAGAGCCCCCACCATCCTTGAAGCCAGGTTTTTCTTGAACAAGGCCTCGATCCGCCCGGCGATCATCGTCGCCAGACCCTCACTGGACTTGAGCAGGATATTACCGACAAAACCGTCACACACCACCACGTCAGCCTCGCCGCGATACACACCATCGCCTTCGACAAAACCGATGTAGTTCAGGCCTCGCGCATTTTGCAGCAACGTCGCCGCCAGCTTGACCTGCTGATTACCCTTGATGTCTTCAGTACCGATATTCAGCAGTGCGACCCGTGGACGCGTGATGCCCAACGCCTCCGCCGCGACCGACCCCATGACTGCAAACTGAAACAGGTGCTCGGCACTGCAATCGACATTGGCGCCCAGGTCGAGCAACTGGCAATAGCCACGCTGAGTCGGAATCGCCGCCACCATCGCCGGCCGGTCGATACCCGGCAAGGTCTTGAGCACATAACGCGACAGCGCCATGAGCGCACCTGTATTGCCGGCACTGACACACGCCTGGACCTTGCCGTCACGCAATAATTCAAGCGCCACCCGCATCGACGAGTCAGGCTTGCCGCGCAGGGCTTGCGAAGGTTTTTCATCCATGCCGATGACATCGGCGGCCGGCGTAATCGTCAGGCGCGCGCGATCCGCAACCGAATGGCTGGCAATCAAGTCTTCTAGTAAGGAGGGTTGACCGACGAGGGTCAGGTGCAGCGAGGGCGTAGCAGACAGGCAAGCAAGGCTGGCCTGAACAATGCTGCGGGGACCGAAGTCCCCGCCCATTGCGTCAATCGCGATGACTTGAGCGGACAAGTGATTACTCGTCAGCGCCCTTGTCGATCACTTTACGGCCACGGTATACGCCTTCTGGCGATACGTGGTGACGCAGGTGAACTTCACCGGTGGTTTTTTCTACAGACAGGGTGCTAGCCGAAAGAGCATCGTGCGAACGACGCATGTCACGGGCAGAGCGGGATTTTTTGTTCTGCTGAACAGCCATAATTGATTAACTCCTAAACGTTTGGGTCACGCTTTAACTGCGCCAATACACTGAACGGGTTGGACCGCGTTACCTCGTCCTCGCTCGGTTCGGGCTCATCGAGACCCGCCGGCTGCTGGCATTCTTCCGGATGATGAGCAGGCACAATGGGCAAGGCGAGCAAAAGCTCCTCCTCGATCAGTGACTGCAGATCCAAAGGATCTTCGCCCAGTTCCAGCACGTCATAACCTTTCGGCAACGACTGGGTATTCGCACCCTCCTTCACCACAGCATAACTGCATTCGCTGTGAATCGGCAGGGTGACCAGCTCAAGACAACGCTGGCAAACCATTTTGACCTCGGTGTCGATAAAACTGTGGATGACCACAGATTTACGTTCATCTCGTTCAAAAACGAATTTAGCCTGCACCGTACCGACAGTGTCGGAAAGCGGGTCGCAGAGTCTCTCCAAATCGGCCAGCAGCATTTCACCTTGAAGGGTGGTGCCACGATCAGCCAATTTGCGCGGGTCAACGTGAGGTGGAATCGGGTCATTCAACATAGGCGCAGCATTATAGGGATGCACCCAGCCATGTCAAAGGAAATTCAGCCCTGTCCGTCACTTGCAAGCCTCGTTAGAATTTACAACTGACTTTTGGAGAGCTGCATGCTGCCTTTATTACTCGCTTCAAGCTCGGTTTATCGCCGGGAATTGCTGGCCCGCCTGCAATTGCCATTCACTTGCAGCAGCCCGGATATCGACGAAAGCCATCAGCACGGCGAATCGGCAATTGATCTGGTAAAACGCCTTGCCATGGAGAAATCCCAGGCCTTGTCAGGCAGCCACCCTGCACACCTGATCATCGGCTCGGACCAGGTCGCCGTCCTCAACAACCAGATCATCGGCAAGCCCTACACCTTCGAGAAAGCCCGCGAGCAGCTCCTGGCGGCCAGCGGCACCCGTGTGACCTTCCTGACCGGCCTGGCGCTGCTCAACAGCCAGACTGGCCACTGCCAGGTCGATTGCGTTCCTTTCACGGTACACATGCGCACACTGGACCAGGCAACCATCGAACGCTACCTGCACGCCGAACAACCCTACGACTGCGCTGGCAGCTTCAAGGCCGAAGGATTGGGCGTAAGCCTGTTTCAAAGCACCGAAGGGCCGGACGCCACCAGCCTCGTCGGCCTGCCGTTGATTCGCCTGATAGACATGCTGCTGGCCGAAGGCATGCAAATCCCATAAGACCTCCGCAAACCACCAACAATATGCGACTCATAAAAAACCGGCCACAAGGGCCGGTTCTTTTGTACAGCGGAACACTTAACGCAACGCTGGCCCCTGAAAGCCCATCCACATGGCCAACTGTGCAGCCACGCTGGCGCCGAGCTTCTTGGAGAAGCGATCGAACGGCGACTCCTGGATCGTGAAGTCGACCAGCTCTTTTTCACCAATCACATCACGCGCCACCGAACTGGCACTGCCCAAGCCATCGATCAAGCCCAGCGGCAACGCCTGCTCACCCGACCAGACCAGCCCGGAGAACAGCTCTGGATGCTCCCTGTCCTTCAGGCGATCACCCCGGCCCTTCTTGACGCTGGCAATGAACTGCTGATGCGTCGTATCCAGCACACCCTGCCAGAACTGTGTTTCTTCAGGCTTTTGCGGCTGGAACGGATCCAGGAACGACTTGTGCTCGCCCGACGTGTAGGTGCGACGCTCGACGCCAAGCTTCTCCATCGTGCCGACAAAACCATAACCAGCCGCCGTCACGCCAATGGAGCCTACCAGGCTCGCCTTGTCGGCATAGATCTGATCCGCCGCACTGGCGATGTAATAGGCACCCGAGGCACCCAGATCGGAAATCACCGCATAAACCTTGATAGTCGGGTGCAGCGCACGCAGTCGGCCAATTTCGTCATACACGTAACCCGACTGTACCGGGCTGCCGCCTGGGCTGTTGATGCGCAGCACAATACCCTTGACCTTCGGATCCTCGAACGCAGCCCGCAGGCTGCCGACGATGTTGTCGGCACTGGCCGACTCTTTGTCGGCGATCATGCCCGTAATCTCGATCAACGCCGTGTAGCCTGGCCCGCGAGTCGCGCTTTTTTCGATATCCATCAGCGGCGTAAAGAGGATCAGTGCGACGAACAGATAAACAAAGGTCAGCAGCTTGAAAAAAATCCCCCAGCGTCGCGAGCGCCGCTGCTCCTGAACACCTGCCAGCAGCGTCTTTTCCAGCAGCTTCCAGCTCTTGTCGTCACCGCTCTCGGCACTGGCCTTCACGGGCTCCTTCCATTCGTCGGTCATGCCATCTTCCCCAGCAAAAATCGTTTAGGCCCGCTGGCTCAGCCAAGCGTGCAATTGCGAAAAATGATCAATGGCCAGCCGCGGCTCGAATGCGCGCAAGGCTTCCATCGATTGAGCACCATAGCTGACCGCCACCGAGTCCATCCCGGCATTGCGCGCCATCTGCAAATCGAAGGACGAGTCACCCACCATCAACGCCTGCTGCGCACTGACACCACAATGCGCGAGAATTTCTTCCAGCATCAGTGGGTGCGGCTTACTCGCGGTTTCGTCGGCGGCACGGGTGATATCGAAAAAATCTTCCCAGCCATGAGACTTCAGCACCCGGTCAAGACCGCGACGCGCCTTGCCGGTAGCCACTGCCAGACGATACCCCTCGGCACGAAATGCCTCCAGAGACTCCAGCACCCCCTCGAACAGCGGCGAAGGCACAGCTTCGGATGCGATGTAGTGATCCGCGTAATGCTGACGGAACGCCACCAGCTCGGCATCGCCGATCTGCGGATACAGCGTGCGGATCGCTTCCGGCAAGCCCAGGCCGATAATGCCCTTGACCGCCAGATCATCGCGCAATGCAAAACCCGAGCGCTCAGAGGCGACATGCATCGCCTCGACAATCCGACCAATGGAATCGGCCAGCGTGCCATCCCAATCGAAAATCAGCAGCTTGTAATCAGATGGGTGCACTCAGGCGCTCCACAGTCTTGGCCCACATTTCATCCACAGGCGCCTGCAACTTCAGCTCACCACCATCCGGCAGCGGCACGGTCAGCATGTAGGCATGCAGGAACAGCCGCTTACCGCCCAGATCGCGGATTTCCTTGCTGAAATCGTCATCGCCGTACTTGGTGTCGCCCGCAATGCAATGGCCGACGTGCAAGGTATGAACACGAATCTGGTGAGTCCGACCGGTAATCGGTTTGGCTTCGATCATGGTGGCAAAGTCACCAAAGCGACGCAGGACCTTGAACACGGTCACAGACTCCTTGCCCTCCTCCTCGTCGACCTCGACCATACGCTCGCCGGAGCGCAGGTTGCTCTTGCCCAGCGGCGCACGGACTTGCTTGATCGATGCCGCCCAGTTACCGCGGACCAGCGCCATGTAGCGCTTGTCGACGCCGTCACCGCGCAATGCCGTGTGCAAGTGCCGCAGCATGCTGCGCTTTTTGGCGATCATCAGCAGGCCGGAGGTGTCACGATCGAGACGGTGAACCAGCTCAAGCTCCTTGCAATCCGGACGCAACTGACGAAAGGCTTCGATCACGCCGTAATTCAAGCCACTGCCGCCATGAACGGCAATGCCACAAGGCTTGTTGATCACAATCAGTGCCTTGTCTTCGAAGACAATCGAAGCTTCGAGGCGCTGGAGCAGGCCTTGTGCCAGTGGCACCGGCTCGTCGCGCTCAGGCACGCGAACCGGCGGTACGCGCACGATATCGCCCGCCTGCAGCTTGTATTCGGGCTTGATCCGACCTTTGTTCACTCGCACTTCGCCTTTACGCAAAATGCGGTAAATCAAGGTCTTGGGCACGCCTTTGAGCCGAGCGAGAAGGAAGTTATCAATACGTTGGCCGGCATATTCCGGCGAGACCTCAAGCAGTTGGACGCCTGGGGTCGAGGGGGCAGTAGTCGTCATGCCGCGAATGATAACAATTTTTTATGGAATTGAAGCACTTAATCATTGCTGCTATAGTCGCGAACGCCGCCAAAAGCGGCCTGGACAGAGGATCAACGGCAAACAGCCGGCCCTGACCAACGCAATTCATCAGGACGCGAGGCCGTCCTACGGGGCTTTCGCTACCTATGGAAGGTTCGTGATTGTAACGAGCGCAGGTGACATGAGGCCTGAAGCGAGTGCAGCAAACTGAGTTACCGCTCGTCTGTTGCGCCGATATTTACGGCCAGTTCACAAAGTGCAGTCAGTCTCGAATCAAGCCTTGAGCGAATGCTTCGGAAACAACGCCTGTTACAAGCCGGGTGATGTGCAACACCCCTCACCCGGTCTTGATTAGCCATGAGCGTGAACTCCCCTTTGGAGAACACGGTAAATGCCAACCCGCTGCGGATTCTGCGCGCGGCAGCACCCGAATTATCAGGGATACGTGTAGGGTGGAGACGCACAACCGTCGGACTGTGTAGCACTAGGCTTGTATTTAGACGCTTCATCTCGTCCACAGTCGCCGGTTGATTCCTCCTCCTGACTGAGTGCTTAAGTAGCCACAGCAAGCAGGACGCGTACGTCGCGAGTTCGCCCCCATTGGTCGAACCTCGCTAGACACTGGAGTGGCCAACCACTTCTGACGCACCTGACACCGACCGTGAGAAGTCGTGTGTGCCGAACGCCGTTTCCGGCAGCCCGGAAACCGACGGTACTACATGAAAAGAATGCTGATTAACGCAACTCAACCCGAAGAGTTGCGTGTTGCACTGGTAGATGGCCAGCGCCTCTACGACCTGGACATCGAATCCGGTGCGCGCGAGCAGAAGAAGGCCAACATCTATAAAGGCCGGATTACTCGTATCGAACCAAGCCTTGAGGCTGCCTTTGTCGATTTCGGCTCTGAGCGCCACGGCTTCCTGCCACTCAAAGAAATCTCCCGCGAATACTTCAAGAAAGCCCCTGAAGGCCGCGTCAACATCAAGGACGTCCTGAGCGAAGGCCAGGAAGTCATCGTTCAGGTCGAAAAAGAAGAACGTGGCAACAAGGGCGCCGCCCTGACCACTTTCATCAGCCTGGCCGGTCGTTACCTGGTGCTGATGCCGAACAACCCGCGTGCCGGCGGTATCTCCCGTCGCATCGAAGGTGAAGAGCGCAACGAACTGCGTGAAGCCCTGAACGGTCTGGTTGCACCTGCCGACATGGGCCTGATCGTTCGCACTGCCGGCCTGGGCCGCAGCAGCGAAGAAATGCAGTGGGACCTCGACTACCTGCTGCAACTCTGGACCGCCATCAAAGAAGCCTCGCTGGATCGCTCCGCGCCTTTCCTGATCTACCAGGAAAGCAACGTGATCATCCGCGCGATCCGCGATTACCTGCGCCAAGACATCGGCGAAGTGCTGATCGACAGCGTTGAAGCCCAGGACGAAGCCCTGACCTTCATCCGCCAGGTGATGCCGCAGTACGCCAGCAAGATCAAGCTGTACGAAGACAGCGTGCCGCTGTTCAACCGTTTCCAGATCGAAAGCCAGATCGAGACCGCTTTCCAGCGCGTCGTTGAACTGCCTTCCGGCGGCTCCATCGTTATCGATCCGACCGAAGCCCTGGTGTCCATCGACATCAACTCGGCGCGCGCCACCAAAGGCAGCGACATCGAAGAAACCGCCCTGCAGACCAACCTTGAAGCGGCCGAAGAAATTGCCCGTCAGTTGCGCCTGCGCGACATCGGCGGCCTGATCGTCATCGACTTCATCGACATGACCCCTGCCAAGAACCAGCGCGCCGTGGAAGAGAAAGTCCGCGAATGCCTGGAAGCCGACCGTGCTCGCGTGCAAGTCGGTCGCATCTCGCGCTTCGGCCTGCTGGAAATGTCCCGTCAGCGCCTGCGTCCATCCCTGGGCGAGAGCAGCGGCATCGTCTGCCCACGCTGCAACGGCACCGGCATCATCCGTGACGTTGAATCGCTGTCGCTGGCGATCCTGCGCCTGATCGAAGAAGAAGCCCTGAAAGACCGCACCGCCGAAGTTCGCGCCCAAGTGCCGATCCCGGTTGCCGCGTTCCTGCTCAACGAAAAACGCAACTCGATCACCAAGATCGAACTGCGCACCCGTGCCCGCATCGTCATTCTGCCGAACGATCACCTCGAAACGCCGCACTTCGAAGTTCAGCGTCTGCGCGATGACAGCCCGGAAGCCCACACCAACCAGTCCAGCTACGAAATCGCTGCTGCCGCTGCTGAAGTGGAAGAAGTGCAACCGGCTGCCGCCACTCGCACCCTGGTTCGCCAGGAAGCTGCGGTGAAAACCGCGCCAGCCCGCGCCAACGCTCCGGTTCCAACCGAAGCAGTTGCTGCCGTTCCGGTTGCCGCACCGGCCGTCGTGCCAGAGCCAAGCCTGTTCAAAGGCCTGGTGAAGTCGCTGGTCAGCCTGTTCGCCACCAAGGAAGAGCCTGCCGCTCCAGTTGTGGTTGAAAAGCCTGCCACCGAGCGTCCGGCCCGTAACGAAGAGCGTCGCAATGGTCGCCAGCAGAGCCGCAACCGTAACGGTCGCCGCGACGAAGAGCGCAAGCCACGCGAAGAACGTGCACCTCGTGAAGAGCGCGCACCACGCGAGCCTCGCGAAGAGCGCCAACCACGCGAAGCCCGTGAAGAAACCCCGGCAGTAGCTCGCGAAGAACGCGCGCCACGCCCACCACGTGAAGAACGTGCGCCACGCGCCCCTCGCGAAGATCGCAAGCCACGTGGCGAGCGTGAAGAGCGTCCAGTGCGCGAACTGCGCGAACCTCTGGATGCTGCTCCAGCCGCTGCCGCAGCGACTGAAGAGCGCCCGGCTCGCCAGCCACGTGAAGAACGCGCGCCACGCCCACCGCGTGAAGAGCGTCAACCACGTGCAGAACAGGCTGCCGCCGCTGTCGCAGAAGAAGAACTGCCGAACGAAGAGCAACTGTCGGAAGATGGTCAGGACAACGCCGAAGGCGATCGTCCACGCCGCCGCTCCCGCGGCCAGCGTCGTCGCAGCAACCGTCGCGAGCGTCAACGCGATGCCAACGGCAACGTGATCGAAGGCTCGGAAGAGTCCGAAACCAGCGAAGAGCCAACGGGCGCTGAACTGGCTGCCGGCCCTGGCTGTTACCGCTGCTGTTGCCAGCACCGTGATCAGCGCGCCTGCCGAAGCTCAGGCTCACGAGCAAGCTGAACGCGCCACTGCCGTGGTTCAGGAAGCCGCTCCGGAAGTCGCTCAGGTTGAAGCGCCCGTCGTGGAAGCGACGACTCCGTTCGAAGCGCCAGTCGCACCTGCCGTTGAAGTGGCTGCTGTTCGCGAAGTACAGCCTGAAGTTCAAGCGGTCGTTGAGCCGGTTGTTGTCGCTCAAGAGCCGATTGTCGTTGCAGAGCCTGTGATTGAAGCGCCAGTTGCTGAAACAGCACCCGAAGCTCGCGAAGAGCAAACCGCGTTCAACTGGGTTGCAGAGCCTGTAGCGGTTGAAGCTCCGGCACCTGTGGCTGAAGCGGTTGTCGCACCAGTGGTTGTGGCTGCCGAGCCGGCTCCAGTAGAAGCGCCTGTGGTTGCCGAAGTGGCTGCACCGGTGGTTGAAGCTGCACCTGTCAGCGCGCTGACCGAAAATGGCCGTGCGCCGAACGACCCACGTGAAGTGCGTCGCCGCAAGCGTGAAGCCGAGCGCCTGCAGAAGGAAGCCGAACTGGCTGCCGCTGCTGCACCGGTTGCTGCCGAGCCTGCTCCGGTTGTCGCTGAAGTGATCGAGGCAGCCCCTGCCCCGGTGACTGAAGTTGCCGCCGAACCTGCTGCCCCGACCATCGACGAGAACCTGCGTTCCGTTGACGAAGTGGCAGAGCAACACCCTGAGGCCCTGGAAAAAGAACACGAGCCTAAACCCCTCGCCTGATTCCATCAGCCACTAAAAAACCCCGCCTGGTTACCCAGGCGGGGTTTTTTATGCCTTTGAATATCAGCCTGCTCGCGATAGCGGTGGGTCAGCTTGCATCAATGTTGAATGTTCAATTGCCATCGCGAGCAAGCCCGCTCACACAGGGGAACTGTGCCCGGACTACCTGAATCCCAGCGCCGCTGGCACGTCCACATCCCACAACACACCCGGATCATCCACCACCACCTCAACAACCTTTGCCGACGCAAACAACAGCTTTGCCCCGCGATCACCGGACAACGCCATCAACCGCACACCAAACGAACGCCCAAACCCCACCGGATGCCCAAACTCGCCGTCCTGCACGGGCACACGGATGGTATCGACTGCTATCCCCTCAACAATCCGTTCAATACTCGACGGCAAGATAAACGGCATATCCCCCAACACCACCAGCCAACCATCAAGCTGAGGACACGCCGCCACCCCAGCGGCAATGCTGTCCCCCATGCCTGTCGATTTGATCAACACAGTCTCGCAACCGTAAGCCTTGGCCATGCGAATCACCTGAGGGCGATCTTCGGTGGTAACCAGTACGCGCCTTTCAAGGCTGGCCGGCAGATTCACCAGCACCTGCTCGATCACCGAACGCACGGCACCGTCGCGCCCCACACAGTCCGCCAGCAGTTTGTCCTTCTCGACACCCGTCACTGCTCGAAACCGACTGCCCTGCCCCGCCGCCAGCACGATGACGCCAACAGGCCCACTCATGCGCCCGCCTGCAACGGTTTTTTCTGCTTCAACTCGACGCCGTTCTTGATCGCCACAATCTCGGCCATTAACGACAACGCGATTTCAGCCGGAGTATGGCTGCCGATGTACACGCCGATAGGCCCGTGCAGCCGTTCGATGACCTGAGCGGACAAGCCCAGCGCCGCGAGGTTTCCCCGACGCTTTTGACTGTTCGCCCGCGACCCCAGCGCCCCCACGTAAAATGCCTTCGAATCGAGCGCCGTAAGCAACGCCATGTCGTCCAGCCGTGGATCGTGGGTCAGCGCGACAATCGCCGTGCGCTCATCGGTCTGGATATTCAGCACGGCCTCATCGGGCATGCCTGGCACGAAACGCCCATGTTGTGCTTCCCAGCCATGAACAAACTCTTTGCGCGGATCGCAAATCAGCACTTCGAAATCCAGCAGCCGCGCCATCTCGGCCACATACCGCGATAACTGCCCTGCGCCGATCAGCAACAGCCGCCAGCGCGGACCGTAAATGGCGCGCAACGTATGGCCGTCAAAGGTCAGGGCATCGCTCTTGCTGGCCACCTGCAACACCACTGCTCCGGTGTCGAGGTTCAGTTCGCGAGCGACAATCTCATGGGCTTCGCAGCGCGCCAGCAGTTCGGCGACCCAGGCCGGATCGCCCACCCGCTCTTCGGTCAGGCGCAGGGTGCCGCCGCATGGCAAACCGAACCGCGCCGCCTCCTCACGGGTGACACCATAAGTCATCAGTTGCACCGGTGGCCCTTGCTCCGAAATGCGACCGTCGTGCAAACGGGTAATCAGGTCGTCCTCAATGCAACCACCGGATACCGAGCCGATCACCACGCCGTCCTCACGCAGCGCCAGCATCGCACCCGCAGGGCCTGGGCGCACTGCCCCAGGTCTGGACCACGCTGTAGAGCATCACGCGATGCCCGACACGGCGCCACTCCAACACGCTGCGCAGGACGTTCAGGTCGACGCTGTCCATCAGGCGTTGGCCTGCTGCCAGCCTTGCAACTGATAACGCACCGGCAGGTTACGGATACGCTTGCCGGTGGCGGCGAAGATCGCGTTGCACAGCGCTGGCGCAATAGGCGGCACACCCGGCTCACCGACACCGCCCAATGGCACATCACCCGATGGGGTCACCAGATGCACCGCGATTTCCTTCGGCGCCAAAGACATGCGCGCCACTTCGTACATGTGGAAGTTGTCCTGCTGGACCTTGCCGTCCTTGAAACTGATTTCCCCCAGCACCGCGTTGCCCAGGCCCATCACACAAGCGCCTTCAAACTGCGAGCGGATGCGCTCCGGGTTGATCTGCGGGCCGCAATCCACCGCAATGTCAGCCTTGTGCACGATCAGCGTGCCATCGTCTTTGACTTCAACTTCGATCACCGCCGCCACGTAAGTCACAAAGCTGTAATGCACCGCCAGCCCCAAGCCACGACCCCTGGGCAACTCACGCCCCCAACCGGCGGCCTTGGCGGCGGTTTCCAGCACGCCTCGCAGCCGCGCCGTATCAATCGGATACCGCTCTGGCGATTCACCGTAGTTCCACTCTTCGCTCAACGTGCGCGGATCAATCTGACGATCCGGCCCAAGCAGTTTGATCTGGTATTTGAGCGGGTCCTGCCCGGCCTTGTGCGCCAACTCATCGACGAAGCTCTGGATCGCAAAACCGTGAGGAATGTTCGACACCGAGCGATACCACCCCACCCGTGTATGCGCCGCCGCTTCAGGGTTTTCCAGACGCACATTGGGAATCGCATAAGCCATGTTGGTAAAGCCCATGCCCAGCTCGAATGCACCTTCGTGGTTCATGCCTGGCGCGAACAACGCGGTGATGCTCGGCGCCACCGTGCGGTGCAGCCAGCCGGACGGCATTCCGTCGGCATTCAGGCTGGCCTTGAGGTACTCCGCCGACACAGTGTGGAAATAGGAACAGTGAATGTCGTCTTCTCGGGTCCATTGCACCCGCACCGCTTTGCCGGGGAACGCCTTGGCCAGAATCGCCGCTTCAAGAATGAAGTCAGGCTTGGACTTGCGCCCGAAACCTCCACCCAGCAGCGTGACGTTGACCGTGACTTTTTCGAAGGTAATGCCCAAACGTTCGGCGATGCGCTCACGGGTGACTTGTGGGGCCTGACTCGGTGCCCAGGCTTCGCACCGGCCATTATTGAAGCGCGCGATGGCGACCATCGGCTCCATCGGCGACTGTGCCAGGTGCGGCAGGTAATAAGCGGCTTCCAGACTGCTGTCGGCGCTGCTCATGGCTTCTTCGATACTGCCAGTGCTGCGCACCACTTTGCCCGGCTTCAAGGCGGCGGCTTCCAGCTCACTGCGGTAGGCAATCGAGTTGTAACCGGCGTTGACACCATCGTCCCACTCGATCTTCAGCGCTTCACGCCCCTTGATCGCCGCCCAGGTGTTGCTGGCCACCACCGCCACACCGCCCAAGGGCTGAAACTCCGACGGCAGCGGGCGACTTTCAATCGCAATGACCTTGATCACACCGGGGACCTTCATCGTTGCGCTGGCATCGAAGGATTTGACCTTGCCGCCATACACCGCCGGGCGCGCCACGGTGGCGAACAGCATGCCGTCGAAATGCACGTCCGCGCCGTAGATCGCACGGCCATTGACGATGTCCGCACCGTCGATGGCGCGCACGCCGTCTTTACCGATGTAGCGAAACTCAGACGGCTGCTTGAGCCGCAAACTGTCGCGGGCCGGTACCACCAATGCACCGGCAGCCACGGCCAGGGCGCCGTAACCCAGTTCACGGCCGGACGGCTGGTGAACCACTTTATGCAACTGCGCACGGCACTCGCTCACCGGGACTTTCCACTGCCCGGCGGCGGCCTGCTCAAGCATGGTTCTGGCCGAGGCGCCGCAACGGCGCATCGGTTCGAACCAGTGCCGCATGCTGCGCGAGCCGTCGGTGTCCTGATTGCCAAATCGTACTTCGTCGCCCGGTGCCTGCTGCACGCTGACCATGGCCCAATCGGCGTCCAACTCATCGGCCACCACCATGCTCAAACTGGTGCGCACGCCCTGGCCCATTTCCGAACGGTTGCAAACCACCGTCACACGCCCGTCGGCGGCAATGCTGACGTAGACCTTCGGGTCGTCGATCCAGCCATTGGGCATGCCGTCGGCGCCAAATTTCTTGTCGTCGGCAAAGGCCTCCTGCCAGCCCCAACTCGCCGCCAGCACCAGGGCTCCCGTGGCACCGACACCCTTGAGAAAGCCACGCCGACTGAGGTTGCTCAGGGCGAAATCATCGGGCATCTGGCTCATGCCTTGGCCTCCTGCAAATGCGTGGCGGCCTGGCGAATCGCCGTTTTGATGCGGTTGTAAGTACCGCAGCGGCAGATGTTGCCGACCATCGCCTCTTCGATCTGTTCATCGCTGGGGCTGGGATTGATTTTGAGGAGCGCAGTGGCCGACATGATCTGCCCACCCTGGCAAAAGCCGCACTGCGCAACCGCCGTATCCAGCCACGCTTGCTGGACCACCTGCCCGACCGGGTCGCTGTGCAGGTTGTCGATGGTGCTGACATCCTGCCCCTTCACTGAACCAATCGGCGTGATGCAACTGCGCGCCGGTGCGCCATCGATGTGAATGGTGCAAGCGCCGCACAGGCCCAGCCCGCAACCAAACTTGGTGCCGCTGTAGCCGACCACGTCGCGGATAGCCCAAAGCAGCGGCATGTCCTCGCTGACATCGAGTTGATGGTCTTGACCATTGAGCTTCAGGGTAATCATGGGCACGCCCGCATCGTTCGGTGGTTATGGGGTCGAGCAATCTGCCGCGCTGTTGCAACGGTTCGGAACACGCAGATCGGCTCAAGCTAATGGGCTCTCTTGTGACGAAGGATCGTCACCGGGCCTTGTGTGAAGCAAACACCGGCATCGTTAGCAGGCCAAGTTAACGCCGCATTAACAAAAAAGCCCTGCAACCGAGGGTATGCAGGGCTCTGGATGACGCACTGAAGCTTAGCTCAATACTGGTTTGGCTCCATTTCCAGCTCGACATTGAAACGTTCGGCAATGTCTTTCTGGATGCGCTGCGCCAGGTTCAACAACTGCAGCCCGGTCGCCGCGCCGTAGTTGACCAGCACCAGCGACTGCAAGCGATGTACGCCGGCGTCACCGTCACGGAAGCCCTTCCAGCCGGCCTGCTCGATCAACCAGCCCGCCGCCAGCTTGACGGTGCCATCCGGTTGCGGATAGCCGATCAACCCTGGGTGGGCGAGCCTGATCTCAGCCGCCAGCACTGCCGACACCAACGGGTTCTTGAAGAAACTGCCGGCATTGCCGAGCACGGCAGGGTCCGGAAGTTTTTCGCTGCGGATGCTGCATATCGCCCGGCTGACATCTGTCGCCGTCGGATGATCGATGCCTTGCTCGGTCAGGCGCTGACGCACCGGGCCGTATTCCAGGTGCAAATGCTCGACGCGGTCGAGGGCAAAGCGCACCCGCAGAATCAACCAGCGACCCACCTGCTGCTTGAACACGCTGTCACGGTAGGCGAAGTTGCAGTCAGCCAACGTGAAGTCCCGCAGCTCGCCGGTCTGGCGATCCAGCGCGGTCAGCCCGACAAACACATCCTTGATTTCGACCCCGTAGGCGCCGATGTTCTGCATCGGTGCCGCACCCACAGTGCCGGGGATCAGGCTGAGGTTCTCAAGGCCCGACAGACCCTGCGCCAACGTCCACTGGACGAATGGATGCCAGGTTTCCCCGGCCTCGGCCTCGATCACCACCTGGTGGCCATCGTCACTGATCACCCGAATGCCCCGCGTGGCCATACGCAGTACCAGTGCCGGGATATCCGCTGTCAGCAGCAGGTTGCTGCCACCACCGATCACCAGCAACGGCACGGCGTGCGCGGCCGAGTAAGCCAGCGCCTCGCGCACATCGGCATCGCTGTGGGCCTCGGCGAACAGCTGAGCACGAACATCCACACCAAAGCTGTTGAACGGCTTGAGTGAAACCTGCGAGTGCAGGTGCAAAGTCATAAGCGTCCCTTCAATTCAATCACCAGCAGATCGCTGGCGCGCTCGATCAGGTCCAGCACCTGCTCAAAACCTTGATCGCCGTCGTAGTACGGGTCCGGAACTTCATCCACAACCGACTCATAGCGGCGCAGGAACAGGTCCAGCTCTGCCCTGCCCTTGGCCGGCTGCAACGCCTTGAGATTGCGCAGGTTGCTCTGGTCCATGGCGAGGATCAGGTCGTAGCTTGAAAAGTCGGCACGACTCACTTGTTGGGCACGTTGGGCCGACAAGTCGTAGCCCCGGCGCAGCGCGGCCGCCTGGCTGCGTTTGTCCGGTGCCTTGCCGACGTGCCAGTCGCCAGTGCCTGCGGAAGCGACTTCGACCTGATCGGCCAACCCTGCTTCACGCAGCTTGTGACGCAACACGCCTTCGGCCGTGGGCGAGCGGCAAATGTTGCCCAGGCAGACGAACAGAACCCGCATCAGGCCTCCAGCAGGCGACGGACGCGCTCAAGGTCTTCAAAGGTATCAACGCCGGCTGGCGGCGCGATCACCGCGTCGGCAACGTGAATCCGCACGCCGTGCCACAACGCACGCAGTTGCTCCAGGCATTCGGTGTTTTCCAGCCAGCACGGGCCCCAGCTGACGAAGTCATGCAGGAAACCGGCACGGTAGGCGTAGATCCCGATGTGGCGGCGATACGGCACGCCGGCCGGCAATTGTTCGCGGCTCTTGGCGAAATCGTCCCGCGCCCACGGCAAGGTGGCGCGGCTGAAGGTCAGCGCCAGCCCGTTCAGGTCGCTGACGACCTTGACCACGTTGGGATTGAACAGGCTTTCAACGTCTTCGATCGGCTCAGCCAGGGTGGCCATGCGCGCTTCGGCATGGGCGGCCAGGTTCGCGGCCACCTGATCGATCACCACCGGCGGAATCAACGGCTCGTCACCCTGCACGTTGACCACAATGGCGTCCGGCGCCAGGCCCAATTGAGCAGCGACTTCAGCCAGACGGTCGGTACCGGAGTTGTGATCAACCCGGGTCATCACCACTTGCGCGCCAAACGCCTGGCAAGCCTCGACGATGCGCGCATCATCGGTGGCCACGACCACACGCTCGGCGCTGCTTTTGCAGGCCTGTTCCCAGACGTGCTGGATCATCGGCTTGCCGGCAATCATTTGCAGCGGCTTGCCCGGCAAACGTGTGGAAGCAAAGCGCGAGGGAATAACGACGGTGAAGGCTGTGGTCATTTATCCAGACGCTCGTCAGTGGTCAGGGTACGGGCTTCGCTTTCGAGCATGACCGGGATGCCATCGCGAATCGGAAACGCCAGGCCAGCGCCTTTGCTGATCAGCTCGGTTTTGTCGGCGCTGAGCTTGAGCGGGCCTTTGCAGATCGGGCAGGCGAGGATGTCGAGCAATTTGGTGTCCATGAGAATTCCCTGGATAAAAAGCGTTGTTAAGGCAAAAGCCGTGCAGGCAACAGGCGCATCAACTGCGTATCGAACCAGGCCACGAAGGCCGGTGATGGCGTCGCGTCGACCGCCAGATACCACCAGTGCGCCATCGCGAAGGCACGGCACTTCACCGCGTCTTTCTCGGTCATCACCAAGGGCAATGCCGGCGTAAAATTCAAGGCCGCCGCGCTGTACTCGGCGTGGTCGGCAAAAGCATGGGGAACAGGTCGCCAGTGTAGCGTTTCAAGGGTAGTGAAGAAACGTTGCGGGTTGCCGATCCCGGCCACCGCGTGCAAGGCCTGGCCGGCTGGGAAGTGGTCCAGGGGGCAGCGTTCGCCGGTCAGCAGATTGACCAGCGCGGTGGGCTGTAGCTGGAAGGCAAACCCGTCGTCGCGATCCGCCGTGGCGCCGTTGTACAGCACCGCATCGACGCTTTGCAGGCGCTCGACCGGCTCACGCAAGGGCCCTGCCGGCAAACAGCGCCGATTGCCCAGACCGCGCGCGGCGTCGATCAGCACCAGTTCGAGGTCCCGCGCCAAGCGGTAGTGCTGCATGCCATCGTCGGAGAGGATCAGGTCCAGCGGCTCAGCCTCAAGCAAGGCTTGCACCGCACGGCTGCGATCCGGGTCGATCATCAACGACACCCCCGTGCGCTGGACGATCAGCAGCGGCTCGTCACCCGTCGTGTCGGCTGTTTGATCCGCCTCGACTCGCCACGGCAATTGCAGCGGTTTGGCGCCGTAACCCCGACTGACCACCCCGACCCGCAGGCCGCTACGCTGGCAATGTTCGATCATCCACAGGATCAGCGGCGTCTTGCCGGTGCCGCCCACGGTGATGTTACCCACCACGATCAACGGCACCGCAGGCTGGTAGATCTCACCTTCGCCCGCCAGGAAACGCTCACGCTTGCGCGTGACCACGCGCCGGTACAGCCACTCCAGCGGCTGCAACAGCTTCAACGCCGGATGACCGGCGTACCAGGCGGCGAGCAATCGATCGGACATGGCCATCAGGGTGCCGGCGCCGCCTCGACCGTGGTCATGCGCAAGTGCGTAAACCCGAGCTTGCCCGCGGCGTCCATCGCGGTGATAACCGCCTGGTGCTGGGTCTTGCCGTCAGCGCTGATGGACAACGGCAGATTGGTGTCGCCGCCGGATTCTTTCTGCAACGCGTCGATCAGGCTGGCCAGGTCACTCTTGGGCAACAACTGGTTATTCACCGAAAACACACCTTCGGCGCTGATGGCAATGTCCATCTGTTTGACCTGCTGGTCTTCGGCGGGCGAGCCGCTGACCGCTTCCGGCAAGTCAACACGCAGCTGGGTTTCACGGGTGAAGGTGGTCGTCACGACGAAAAACAGCAGCAGGATAAACACCACGTCGATCAACGACGCGAGGTTGATATCCACGTTCTCCCGTTGCTTACGGCGGAATTTCACGCTTTGCCCTCGGCCAGATCAACGTCACGGTCGCCCTGCACCACTTCGACCAGCTTGATCGCTTCCTGCTCCATGCCCACGACGAGTTCATCGATGCGCCGTTGCAGGAACCGGTGGAAGAACACCGACGGAATACCGACCATCAGGCCCGCCGCCGTGGTGATCAGGGCTTTGGAAATACCACCGGCCAGTACGGCCGCGTTGGTACTCATGCCCGACCCCATGAACGCACTGAAGATATCGATCATGCCCAGCACCGTGCCCAGCAAGCCAAGCAACGGCGCCATGGCCGCAATGGTGCCCAGCGCGTTGATGTAGCGTTCGAGCTCGTGGATCACCCGGGCCGCAGCCTCTTCAATGCACTCTTTCATGATCTCGCGACCATGCTTGGAGTTCGCAAGGCCCGCCGCCAGGATCTCGCCCAACGGTGAGTTGGCACGCAGTTCCTTGAGCTTGTCTTTATTGAGCTGCTTGTCCTTGATCCATACCCAGACCTGCCCGAGCAAGTGCTCCGGGGTCACACGACTGGCTCGCAGGGTCCAGAGACGCTCGGCGACAATCGCCATTGCCGCGATGGAACTCAGAATGATCGGCAGCATCATCCAGCCGCCGGATTTGACCAATTCCCACACAGTGACAGTCCCCTCGAAAAAGTGCGCCACTCTAACATAGGGGGTCGGCGCACCGAAGAGCGTGATGTCGCATGTCGTCCGGCTTTAATAGCCCTCGGTTATGGATCCACGCCGGGGCGCTCACGCCAGAACCGTGCCTGCTCGCGCAGGGCTTCGGGCCTGTGCAGGTAGTCGCCTAATTGCAGACGCAAGGCACCGTGTTCGGCGCTGTCATAAATCGCCATCCCCAACCGCCGATAACGCGCCATGACCTGCGGATGGGGATGCCCGAAAGCGTTGCCGTGCCCACGGGAAATCAGCACGACCCTGGGCGCGAGCGCCACCAGCATGGGCATCGATGACGAACTGCGACTGCCGTGGTGCGGTGCCTGCAACCAGTGCGTGGTCACCGCCAACGGACTGTCGAGCAATTCCCGCTCAGCGAAAGCATCGATGTCGCCGGTCAGCAGCAAGCGTTCTCCATTGGCCTCGACCTGCAAGACACAGGAGCGCTGATTGCTCTCCCGGGCGTCGGACCACTGCCACAATGCAAAACGCACCCCGTCCCACTCCCAGCGCTTGCCGCTTTCACAACCCTGGGCAAGCAGTTCGGCAGGCAGCGCGGCCGGGTCGCCACTGAGCACATGGCCCACCGGCAATCCGCGCATGACCGCACCAGCACCTCCCGCGTGATCGGCATCGGCATGGCTGAGCAGCATGAGATCGAGCTTCTTGACCCCCAACTTGCGCAGCGACGGCAGCACCACTCGCTCACCCAGGTCGAAGGCTCCAAAACGCGGTCCCGCGTCGTAGAGCATTGCGTGGTGGCGCGTGCGGACGAGAATCGCCAACCCCTGACCGACATCCAGTTGCCAGATTTCCGCGCGCCCCTCGGGTACACGACTGAGCGGGGCAAACACGATTAACAACAGCATCGGCCAACCCAACACGCGCAACGGCACACCCTTGGGCAACAATAATAGAAAGGCTCCCAGCGCACTGATCCCCAGGACCCACAGCGGCAACATCGGCGGGACCCAGGCCGGAACATATCCGGCCATGTACCCCAAGGCACTGAACAACAGATCGAGCGAACCGCCAGCCACCCAGAGCAGTCCCTCACCAACATAGGGCAACGGCAGCAGTAATGTCCCCAACAACGCCAGTGGCAACACCATCAGGCTGATCCAGGGCACGGCCAGCAGATTGGCGAGTGGCCCGCCAGGGCTGATGGGCAACCCGAGCGCCAACAGCAGCGGACACAAGCCAATCGCGATCAGCCATTGAGCGCGGGTCCAGGTCTGCCACCAGCGCCACGCACCCAAACGGCCGCTGAAGGTGAAGATCAACACCGCCACCGCCGCAAATGACAACCAGAAACCGGGTTGCAAACTGGCCAGCGGCTCAAGCAACAACACCGCATCGAGGGCCAGCAACAACGGCCACCAGGCGCCCAGATGGCGAAAGCGCAAACGCCACAGCAGCACCAGGCCGATCATCACACAGGCCCTGCGCACCGGCACTTCGAACCCCGCCAGCAAGCCGTAGCCCAGCGCCGCCGCAAAGGCCAGTCCGCAGGCCCACGGCAGCCAGGGCCAGCGCGTCGGCCACAACCCGTAACGGGCCAACCCGGCAATCAGCAGATACACCAACCCGGCCAGCATGCCGACGTGCTGCCCGGAAATCACCAGCAAATGCACGGTTCCGGTGTCCTGCAGAATGCGCCAGTCTTCGCGACTCAAGCCCCCGCCATCCCCCAGCACCAATGCCGCCAGAGCGCCCGTCCGGCCTTGCGCATCAACGCTCGACAAACGCTGCCGGACGCCATCGCGCCAGGCGCCTTGAGCCGGGCGCAACAACTGCCCGTCCTTGACCGTCCCGGTAGCCCCGATGCGTCGCGCCAGCAGCCAGGCGTCGTAGTCGAATGCCTGAGGATTGAGCAACCCCGTGGGGCGGTTCAGCTTCACTGCCAACCGCCAACGCTCACCGCTATTGATTGGCGGCCCGTCACGCCAGGACAACCGCATCAGGCTCGGTAACCGCGCACGCCGCGACTGCGCATCGGCCAGTTCAAAACGCACCCGGCCCTCATCCATGTCCGGCAGCCCCACCACTCGCCCTTCGACCCAACGGGTTTGCCCGTCCAGGCCAGACGCCAGGCGATCATCCAGCGCCCACTGGGCGCTGATGCAGGCCCAACTCAAGCCCAGCAGATAAAACGCCAAGGGATAACTGCGAAACGGCAACAGCATCAAGGCCAGCACCGGCAACAGCAGTAACAGGCCGACCGGCGGCAGCACCGGCAAAAAGCGCAGGGTCAACAGACCCACTGCGAGCGCCAACATCCCTGTGCGCATAAGCCCATCCTTGAGAGTCCCCTCTCTTGGATTAGCCGACTGAAATCTGTGTGCATTTATTAATTGTCACAAAGTCTGAATTGGCCATCGCTAGAATCCGGGCATACTTGCCGCCTGAATCGACCGAGAAGCCCTATGCCACGGCGCTTATTCAAACGTTACATGCCAGATCCAACGAGCATCAGGGAACACAAATCCTTACGCTTTCTCGGCCCCCTGCTGCATGACCCAAACCTCTGGCACCTCAACCGGCACTCCGTCGCCCGCGCCATGGCGGTAGGGTTGTTTGCCGCGTTCCTGCCGATTCCGCTGCAAATGCTGGTGGCCGCGATCCTCGCCATATCCGTGCGCGGCAACATTCCGATTGCGGTGAGCCTGGTCTGGCTGACCAACCCGATCACCATGCCGGTGGTGTTCTTCTGCACGTACCAGACCGGCGCCTGGCTGATGGATGTGCCCGCCCGCACCCTGCCGGACGAACTGACCTGGGAATGGATCAGCGGCGAGTTGTCGACATTGTGGAAACCGTTCTTGCTGGGTTCGGTGGTGGCAGGCCTGGTGTTTGGCGCCCTCGCCTATTGCATGACCATGACCTACTGGCGCTGGTGGGTCAGCAGACAATGGAAGCGGCGCAAGAAAAGCCGGATGTAGAAACGCAAAACGGCCTCCAAAAATTGGAGGCCGTTTTTTTATGTGGCATCTGGGATGACGCCATCGCGAGCATCGGAACGCCGCCCGGCTCGCGCCCACAAGGATCGGGTTTGCCGTAGGTTAGGTACGCATCCCGCGCCCGCTGACCAGCAGCCGTGCGCAACCGATGTACAGCACCACGGTCGCCACCAGCATGAAGGTAATGGCGATGCTGATCTTGATGTCCGAGACGCCCAGGATGCCGTAACGGAATGCGTTGACCATGTGCAGCACCGGGTTGGCCAGCGATACGGTCTGCCAGAATGGCGGCAGCAGGCTGATGGAGTAGAACACCCCGCCCAGGTACGTCAGCGGTGTCAGCACGAAGGTCGGGATAATCGAGATATCGTCGAAGTTACGTGCAAAAACGGCGTTGATGAACCCCAGTAGCGAGAAAATCGTCGCGGTCAGCAGCACCACCAGCAGGGTAATCCCCAAATGGTGCACTTGCAGGTCAGTGAAGAACAGCGAGAGCAGCGTCACGATCACGCCCACCGCCAGACCGCGCAGCACTCCGCCCACGGTGTAACCGATCAGAATGGTGTGCGGCGAAACCGGTGAAACCATCAGCTCCTCGATGGAGCGCTGGAATTTGCTGCCAAAGAAGCTTGAGACCACGTTACCGTAGGCGTTGGTGATCACCGACATCATGATCAGCCCCGGCACGATGTACTCCATGTACGTGAAGCCGCCCATGTCGCCGATCTGCCGACCGATCAGGTTGCCGAAGATCACGAAGTACAGAACCATGGTGATCGCGGGCGGCAGCAAGGTCTGTGGCCAGATCCGGGTAAAACGCCGGACCTCGCGGTAAACGATGGTATTAAGCGCAACCAGGTTGGGCTTCAGTTCGGAACTCATACGGCCACCTTCGCCAGATTTTTCTCCACCAGAGACACGAACAACTCCTCGAGGCGATTGGTTTTGTTGCGCAGGCTCAGCACTTCAATGTTCTGCGTCGCCAACTGAGCAAACAGCGCGGTGATGCCCACGGCTTTGTCGACCTGGACTTCCAGCGTGTGTCGGTCCACCAGGCGGCTCGGATAGCCGATCAGTTGCGGCGCCATGGTCATGTCATGTTTGAGGTCCAGCAGGAACGTCTCGACATGCAGCTGACCGAGCAGGTTACGCATGCTGGTGTTTTCGACAATCGTGCCGTGGTCGATGATGCCGATGTTGCGGCACAACTGCTCAGCCTCTTCCAGGTAATGCGTGGTGAGGATGATGGTGATGCCTTTCTCGTTCAGTTCGGTGAGAAAGGTCCACATCGAGCGGCGCAGTTCAATGTCCACGCCTGCCGTCGGCTCATCGAGGATCAGCAAGCGCGGCTCATGGACCAATGCGCGCGCAATCATCAAGCGACGCTTCATGCCGCCCGACAGGGACCGCGACGGCACATCGCGCTTGTCCCACAGCCCGAGTTGCGTCAGGTACTGCTCGGCGCGCTCCTTGGCGATTTTCGGCGGGATGCCGTAGTAACCCGCCTGGGTCACGACGATGTCGAAGGTCTTTTCGAACTGGTTGAAATTGAATTCCTGGGGCACCACGCCGATGCAACGCTTGAGCGCTGCCGGGTTACGGTCCAGGTCGTGGCCAAAGATACTCACGGTGCCGCTGGTCTTGTTCACCAGGGTCGAGAGAATGCCGATGGTGGTGGATTTGCCGGCACCGTTGGGGCCCAGCAAGGCAAAGAAATCACCTTCGGCGACGTCCAGATCGATACCACTCAGGGCCTGGAAACCGTTGCCGTAGGTTTTGGTTAGCTGCCGGATGGACAGAGCGGAACTCATATCGGATTTACGCACCAAGAAGGGAGGAAAAGAATAAGTAAGGGTGAGCGGCGCCCAATGCAACCACGGCGCAGGAACGCAATGGTGCTTGGCGACGCCGCACAAGTACAGTCAAGTGTGTTGATAGTCAGTATTAAGTCAACGCAGTCATGACTGCTTTTTGATACGCCGGGCGCTGCTTCAGGCGTGCGTACCAGGCCTCCAGATATCCCATGCGCGGGCGCTCGATGGGCATTTCGAACCAGGCATATATAAAGCTGCCCAAGGGGATATCGCCGACGCCGATCTCCTCGCCAGACAGGTAGGGCTGCGCGGACAACGCCTGGTCGACCATGTTCAGCAACTCGGCGCAGGTATTCAGCGCCGAATTGATTTTGACCCAGTCCTGCTGATCCGCCGGGGTGCGCAACACACCCCAAAACAAATGGCGAAACGGTTCGGTGAAGGTCGAGGTGGTCCAGTCCATCCACTTCTCGGCCGCCGCGCGCGCCTGTACATCGGCGGCGTACCAGTGACTGTTTGCGGCGTGACGGGCCGCCAGATAGCGCACGATGGTGTTGGATTCCCACAACACAAAACCTTCATCCTCGATCACCGGGATACGGCCATTGGGGTTCATCGCCCGGTACTCGGGAGTATCGACCACGCCGAAGGCACCGCCCGCGTCCAGCGCTTGATAGGTCAGGCCCAGCTCCTCGGCGCACCAGAGCGCCTTCCTGACATTCGACGAATTTTTCCGACCCCAGATCTTCAGCATGACCGCTCCTTGATGGATGAATTAGGGGGCGTTCTCAATTAGTTTCCCCGCCGCGCCGTGTCTGCTGTTATGCAGGGCAAGGCGCGAGAAGCGTGGTTTGGTCATTCCAAATAAGCTTCGAGCAACGCAGCCCTGCACAACAGCAGGCACGGCCCTTCGGGTTGTGCCTTAAAGCGGGCCAGGCTGCGTTGCAGGCTTTGGAAAGGGAGCACCATTCCCGGCGGCCTGCGCCTTGCCTGGCCCGCTTTAAGGCGAAAACGCGGCGGGGAAACTAATTGAGAACGCCCCCTGGGGCAGTCTACGCCGGATCAGGCGCGACTCAAATCGCTCTGCATGTCACCCAGGCGGGTAGGCATCGGACCGCCGAACAAGTGCGGATAGCACTTTTCCAGATGTGCAAAAAAGAACGCCTCGGGCACATCGGGGAACTGGCCGTGGTCCACCAGGTACTCCATCGATTGCTGTCCCTGACGGTTGAACGGGTGGAAAACACTGTCGTTAATCCCGTCGAAGTCCAGTGGTGGCACATCGAACAGTTCGCAGAGTTTCTGGTTGAACGCGGGCGTGGCCTTGACCCATCGACCGTTCAGATACAGCTCGGTGTAGCCGTGCATGGCAAACACGTTGCTCTTGAGCAACTCGATCAGGCGTGGCGTCGAGAGGTGATTGCGCACATCCGCCAGCCCGATTCGCGCCGGAATCGAACAATGGCGCGCACACCCGGCCAGCAACGTGGCCTTGGGCACGCAATAACTTTCGCCGGTCGCCAACGCGTAACTGCCGCACAACGTCTGCGGGTCAAGGCTGAAGGTGTAAGGGTTGTAGCGCACCGCCTCACGCACGGCGTAATAGAGGCTCACGGCCTGCTCGATCGGGTCACGACTGTGACCACGATGTTTTTCAGCGAACTCCACCACCGCAGGGTGGTCACTATCGATGAAGCGTCCAGGACTCAAGTACTCGTTCATGAGGAAGGTCTCCTGAGGAAGCCACGAGTCTAACGACAGCCCCGGCCCAGAGATAACGACGTTTCGGCCAAACATCAGAGCTTGTCGCTCTGCTCACGGAGGAATTCAACAACCCGGCTGGGATGTCCCGCACTGCATTCACCAAGATTTCCTACAGATTCAAACACATCGCTCTGACCACCCTGTTTTGCGGATGCCGTCTAAGCTCTGAAGGTGGTTTGCCCCTGGTTTCACGGAGGATTGAATATGCTGCTGTTGTGGATACTGGTTCTGGTGGTCGGTATTGCCTACCTGGCTCATCGCCGCACCGCACCGCTGCCTGCGTTGGGCGTGGTGGCGGTCTATCTGCTGGCGATGGGTGCTTTCAGTCATGCACCAGGCTGGCTGCTGCTGGTTTCCTGGATCGTGCTCGCCGCCGTCGCTGCGCCACTGCTGCTGCCGGATCTGCGCCGCCAATATTTCACTGCGCCCCTGTTCAACTGGTTCCAGAAAACCTTGCCGCCGATGTCGCAAACCGAACGCGACGCCATCGATGCCGGCACGGTCTGGTGGGATGGCGAGCTGTTCAGCGGCCGTCCGGACTGGAACAAACTGCTGGCCTACCCGAAAGCGCAACTGAGCGAAGAAGAACAAGCGTTCATCGATGGCCCCACCGAAGCGCTCTGTGCCATGGTCAGCGACTGGCAGATCGGCCAGACAATGGACCTGCCGCCCGCGGCCTGGACCCACATCAAGGAGCACGGCTTTTTCGCCTTGATCATCCCCAAGGAATACGGCGGCAAGGGTTTCAGCGCCTACGCTCACTCCCAGGTGGCAATGAAACTGGCCACCCGCAGCGGTGACCTCGCGTCCACGGTGATGGTGCCCAACTCCCTCGGCCCTGCCGAACTGTTGCTGCACTACGGCACCGATGAACAACGTAATCACTATCTTCCGCGCCTGGCTCGCGGCGATGACATCCCGTGCTTTGCCTTGACCGGACCACTGGCCGGCTCCGACGCCGGCGCCATGCCGGACACCGGCGTCATCTGCAAGGGCGAATGGGAAGGCAAGGAAACCCTGGGCCTGCGGCTGAACTGGGAAAAACGCTACATCACCCTCGGACCAGTCGCGACCCTGCTGGGCCTGGCCTTCAAGGCCTATGACCCGGACCACTTGCTGGGCGACGAGGTAGACCTGGGCATCAGCCTGGCGTTGATTCCCACCGACACCCCCGGCGTGGACATCGGCCGTCGCCACCTGCCCCTCGGTGCCGCGTTTATGAACGGCCCGAACTCAGGCAAGGATATCTTTGTCCCGCTGGAATTTCTGATCGGCGGCCAGGACATGCTCGGCAAAGGCTGGATGATGCTGATGAATTGCCTGTCGGTCGGGCGCTCGATTTCGCTGCCCGCCGTGGGCACGGGCGCTGCCAAATTCACCAGCCTGGTGACGGGCCAGTACGCGCAGGTGCGCGAGCAATTCAACGTACCACTCTCGGCATTCGAAGGGATTCAGGAAGCCATGGCGCGTATCGGCGGCAATGCCTGGATGATGGACGCCGCACGAATGTTGACCGCCAACGCCGTGGACCTCGGCGAAAAACCTTCGGTGCTCTCGGCAATCCTCAAGTATCACCTGACCGAACGTGGCCGCGAATGCATCAGCCACGCCATGGATGTGCACGGCGGCAAGGGTATCATCATGGGCCCGAACAACTACCTGGGCCGCAGTTGGCAAGGAGCGCCGATCTTCATCACCGTGGAGGGGGCCAACATTCTCTCGCGCAACCTGATGATTTTCGGCCAGGGCGCGATTCGCTGCCATCCGTTCGTGCTCAAGGAAATGGCGCTCGCGGGGCGTGAAGACAAGGACAAGGCACTGATCGAGTTCGACGGCCTGCTGCTCAAGCACATCGGCTTTGCCGTCAGCAACGCTGCCAGCACCCTGGTGCTGAACCTCGGCTTCGGGCATTTCGAACACGCACCGGGCGACAAGCTCAGCCAGGGTTACTTCCGCGCCCTCAATCGTCAGGCGGCGGCGTTTGCAATGCTCGCGGACCTGAGCATGATGCTGCTGGGCGGTGAGCTGAAGCGTCGCGAACGCTTGTCCGCACGCCTCGGCGACGTGCTCAGCAACTTGTATCTCGCCTCGGCCGCCCTCAAGCGTTATCACGACCTCGACTCACCGCAGCACCTGCATCCGCTGTTCAACTGGGCCATGGAGGAAAGCCTCGGCCAATCGGAGCGGGCGCTGGATGAACTGCTGAGCAACTTCCCGAACCGGGTATTGAGCTGCCTGTTGCGGATTGTGGTGTTCCCTTTCGGTCGTCGTCACAAGGGGCCATCGGACGCACTCGGTGCCGAAGTGGCGGCGGTTATCGGCCGCGCCAAGGGTGATCCGACCCTCGAAGAACTGCTCGTCGGTTGCTACCGCCCACAATCAACCGACGATCCGGTCGGCGCCCTGCAACATGCCTGCAACCTGCTGAGCGATGCCCAGCCCTTGCAGAAAAAACTCCACGTGGCGCTCAAAAGCGGTCAGGTCAAACCGGTTGCCGGGGAACATGCCATCGATGCCGCACTGGAGGCCGGTGTGCTGCAACCGGGTGAAGCGCAAACACTGCGCGAGGCCGAGGCGGCACGCCGCAGAGTCATCGACGTTGACGACTTCACCAAGGAGCAACTGTCACTCGCGGAAGGCAAGACCCGCTAAGGCCGTTGCTCGTCCAGCGGTTCAAGGGTGAAAATCGGGCGTCGGAGCTATATACTCCGGCGCCCGTTTTGCTTTAGTTCCAGAGGAATCCCGTTATGCTCGACCACACTCTCGCCCTGCTCTCGCACCTGCGCAGCATCCTGGTCGCCCTCGGTGAAGCCGAACAAGTGCCGGAAGAAAGCCATGAGCTGTTCCTCGAGCGCTTCGATGAACTGATGCTGCAACTGCCGGTTGATCCGATCGAAAGCCAGTACCTGGGCCAGGACATCCTTTGCCAGGTCATTTCGCGCTACCCGCAAATTGCCCACCTCGTCCCGCGCGACTTGCTGTGGTACTTCGCCGGTGACTGCCTGCATTTCATGCCAGACGATGAAATCGATCTGTATCAGGCCCTGGAAGATCGTCGCTACGAAGCCGAACAGAACGACGAACCGTTCGACTGGAACCAGGAAAAACAACTGCTGGCCCTGTCGAATCAGGACAGCAAACACTGATTTCCGATCAGCATTTGCAAAAGGCCCGCATGGTTGAACATGCGGGCCTTTTTTGTAGCTGAGTGATCCATGGTTTGGACAACCGCTAGCGCGAGCCTGCTCGCGATGGCGCCTGTTAAAGCAACCCGTCACTCTCGGGCAACTCATACTCCGTCGCGCCCCTGTCCAATGCATTTGGCTTCCCCGGCTTGCCCAGAGTCGGCTCCTTCTCAAGGCACTCCACCAGATAGTCGATAAACACCCGCAATTTCGGCGGCAGATAACGCGTCGGCGAATGCAGCAACCAGGCGCCGCCGTGATAGGACGCGAGAAAGGTCCAGTCCGGCAGCACTTGCACAATCAACCCTTGTTCAAGCGCATAACGTGCGGTGAAGTACGGCAAGCTGCCAATCCCGATGTGCTGCAACACCGCCCCCAACCGTACCCCGGTGTGATTGGCCGCGTACCGGCCCCGCACACCCACCGTTACCGCTTTGGTGCCCTTCTTGAACTTCCAGCGTGCGTCGCTCGGCGTCTCCCCCAGATAAATGCAACTGTGGTTGAGCAAATCGTGAGGATGAGCCGGGGTCCCGTGTTCGGCCAGGTACTGAGGCGTGGCGCACAGCAAATGGTCGATGGTCAGCAACTGGCGCCCCACCAGCCCTGCCGGTGGGCGATCAGTGATGCGAATCGCCAGGTCGACATGGTCGTCGATCAGATCGACCTGGCGATCTTCGAGCAGCAACTCCACATCCACTTTCGGGTAGCGGCGCAAAAACTCCGGCATATGGGGATGAATCACGAACCGCCCCACGGCCTTGGGCACGCTAACCCGCACCAGACCTTCGGCTTCATGGGTGAACTGGCCGCTGATCTCCATGACGGACTTCGCAGCGCTGACCATTTCCTGACAACGCTTGAACACCTCTTCCCCGCCGTCGCTCAGGCGTAACTTACGCGTGGTGCGTTGCAGCAGTCGGGTGGCCAGCGCCTTTTCCAGCCTGGAAATACTCCGGCTGACCGCCGAAGGGGAAGAACCAAGTTGGCGAGCCGCCTCCGAGAAGCTGCCGGTCTCGACAACCTTGACGAAAATCGCCATTTCGCCCAACAAGGGAAGCGGAAGATTTATGCTCACAGCGCAACAGTCCTTTGATGTTTGAACGGATTATCACGCAATTCCAGCGTCCATATAATAAAAATAGAAATTTTAATAAGGGCATGGAATATGACGCTTCGCCTCTTCTTCCATAGTGATGACCTCAAAGCTAATGTGGAAGTCCTGGATTGCACGCCCCACGAGAACGAATTTGCCGTTGTGCTGCGCGCGACACTGTTCCACCCCCAGGGCGGTGGACAGCCCTGTGACACCGGCTGGATCGGCGAAAGCCAGGTCCTGCGAGTGATCCAGGAACCGGACCGAATCATTCATTACGTCGACCACCCGGTAAGACTCGGCATGACCCAGATCCGGATCGACGAACAACGCCGCCAATTCAACACCCGCATGCATTCGGCCGGCCACCTCATCGGTCACTTCGCTGAAACCCGCGGCTGGGTGCCCATCAAGGCCCACCATTGGCCCAGCGAAGGCCGGGTGACCTTCAAGCCGGGAGAGGCACCTCAGGACCTCGACGCCGAGACCCTCCAGAACGCTGTCACACAATGGATTGCCGATGATCTGCCGCGCCTGATTTCGCTACGCGAAGGCTCGCGCGAGATCGGTTTCGGTGAACTGCCCGCCTACGGCTGCGGTGGGACCCATGTACGGCGCCTACAGGAACTAGGCACAGTCAAGATTGCGTCCCTCTCGCAGAAGAAGGGCACACTTTCAGTTCGCTACGACCTGGACTGAGCAATGGGGTGATGCCTGCGTGCCATCGCCTGAAAGGGAAGAGCCTGCGCTCGCAGGCTCGATGACTACCTGATAGACGGACCTAAACCATGATGCTAGATGTCGAGCGTCTCGATGAGACGTGCATAAAAAAACTGGCCACTGAAGAAGTCCTCGCCATCCGCGTCAAACGCTTTCTGCCCCCGCCGCTGGCAGTCGACATTGGCGACAAAATCCTGGCCCCGGGCTTTGAAGGCTATATCAACGCGCCGAGTATCGGTCGCATCGGCATGGCGTTTTATGAAGCCGAGAACCAGCCGCTGCTGATCGAGGACTATTTCGAACGCGCCACCAGCAACATCGCCGAACTGCGCAACCGTTGCGCGCCCTACTCCTCACCGGTAGACACCCTGCGCTGCATGCTGGATGAGTCATGGCCTGCGGGCGCGCACCTGGAAAACCTCTACGGTCGCAAGATGTATGTCGGATTGTCCCGCGTAGTGAAACCTGGCGTGTGCTTCCTGGCCCATCACGACATCTTCGCCAAAGACGCCCCGGACAGTTTTCAGGCGCGAAGCCTGGAGGCCCAGTTCGCCTGCAATGTTTACCTGAACATGCCCACCGAGGGCGGCGCACTGCAAATGTGGGATGACGACATTTCCCCTGACCAGTTCGACGAAATGCGCGGCGACAGTTACGGCATCGACCCCGTGCTGCTCGGCCCTCCGACCCTGGAGATTCGCCCTGAGCCGGGTGACTTCATCATGTTCAATTCGCGACGCATGCACTCGGTAACACCGGGCGTGAGCGACCCGCGCCTGAGCCTTTCTTTTTTTGTCGGCTATCGCGGCAATGCCTCACCCCTGACCTTCTGGAGTTGAAATGTTTTCCAATTACCTAGGCGAGTTCCTTGCGCTGGCGACCATCCACTTTCTGGCGGTAGTCGCCCCCGGGCCCGACTTTGCCGTGACCATTCGTCAGAGTGTGCGGTTTGGTCGTTTGATCGGGATCTGTACCGCCCTGGGAATCGGCGCCGGTATTTCGGTGCACGTGCTGTACACCTTGCTCGGGGTTGGCGCGCTGATGCACACCACCCCTTGGCTGCTGACCGTCGCCAAAGTGGTGGGCGGTGCCTACATTCTTTACCTCGGGGTGAGCCTGCTGCGCAGCAAACCCAAGACCGCACTGGAAGGCGACAAGCCCAGCGACGAACCGCTGGTCGAGCAAACGCTGCTGAAGGCGTTCACCACCGGGTTTCTGACCAACGCCACCAACCCCAAGGCCACGCTGTTTTTCCTGGCGATATTCACCACCCTCATCAGTACCACGACACCGCTGAAGATTCAGGCGCTGTACGGAGTCTGGATGTGTTTTGTGAACGCGCTGTGGTTCGTCATTGTGGCGCTGTTCTTTTCCAGCGCCCGGATACGGTTGCTGTTCATGCGCATGGGGCATTGGTTCGAACGAACCATGGGGGTGATTCTGATTCTGTTTGCAGGACGCCTGATCCTGTCCATGTAAAGCAGCCTGACCCAAGGCTGCCTCGTGGTGTTGAGTACCCCCTCAACACCGCGACGCGACGGCGATGCTTACTTCAGATTGCCACTCAAAAACTGCCGCAGGCGCTCGCTCTTCGGGTTGCCGAGCACCTCCTCCGGCGCCCCCTCTTCTTCGACTCGCCCCTGATGCAAAAACAGCACCTGATTCGACACCTTACGAGCGAAGCTCATTTCGTGCGTCACCATAATCATCGTCCGGCCTTCTTCAGCCAGGCCTTGAATCACCTTCAACACTTCACCCACCAACTCTGGGTCCAGGGCCGAAGTCGGCTCATCGAACAGCATGACTTCAGGCTCCATGGCCAGGGCGCGGGCGATGGCCACGCGCTGCTGCTGCCCACCCGAGAGGAAGGCCGGATATTGATCCGCCACGCGCGCCGGCAAACCGACCTTATCCAGATAACGCCGGGCACGTTCCTCGGCGTCTTTCTTGCTGACCCCCAGCACCCGGCGCGGGGCCATGGTGATGTTTTCCAGCACCGTCATGTGGCCCCACAGGTTGAAGTGCTGAAACACCATCGCCAGGCGGGTACGCAGACGCTGCAACTCGGCATCGTCGGCCACGCGCATGCCATGGCGATCGTTGATCATGCGAATCGGCTTGCCGTCCAGGCTCATGGCGCCGCCATTGGGTGTTTCGAGAAAGTTGATGCAGCGCAAAAAGGTACTTTTTCCCGAGCCGCTGGCGCCAATCAGGCTGATCACATCACCGGTATTGGCCTTCAGGGAAACGCCTTTGAGCACTTCGTGGCTACCGTAACTTTTATGCAGTTCTTCAACAGTCAATTTGTACATGTGCGCAGCATCCTCAAAGGGAAAATGGATCGCCGCTGCGTAAATGTCGCAGTCGGCGAAAAAGCCGCGGCCTGATGAGCGGCCGCATGGGGCTCTAAGTCCTAGTGAGCCGGGCCGAGAAAGGCCAGCCAACGACGCTCGGCAATACGAAACAGGCCGACCAGCGCAAAGGTGACCGTCAGGTAGATCAGCGCACTGATGCCAAACGACTGAAAGGTCAGGAAGGTCGCCGAGTTGGCGTCACGCGCAATTTTCAGGATGTCCGGAATGGTTGCGGTGAAGGCCACGGTGGTCGAGTGCAGCATCAGGATCACTTCGTTGCTGTAGTAGGGCAGCGAACGGCGCAGGGCCGAAGGCATGATCACGTAGGCGTAAAGCTTCCAGCCCGTCAGACCGTAGGCCTTGGCGGCTTCGACTTCACCGTGGGCCATGCTGCGGATCGCCCCGGCGAAAATCTCCGTGGTGTAGGCGCAGGTGTTCAGGGCAAAGGCCAGAATGGTGCAGTTCATCGCATCGCGAAAGAACGCATCAAGCACTGGCTGTGCACGAACGGCCGCCAGGCTGTAGATCCCGGTGTAGCAGATCAGTAGCTGGATATACAGCGGCGTGCCGCGGAACAGGTAGGTGTAGAACTGCACTGGCCAACGCACGTAAAGCTTGGGCGAAACCCGGGCAATCGACAGCGGGATCGACACCAGAAAACCGATGAAGATCGACGCCGCGAGTAACCACAAGGTCATCGCCAGGCCGGTGATGTGATAGCCGTCGCTATAAAGGAAGGGTTTCCAGTATTCCTGCATGAGCTCAATCATCGTACGGCCTCCCGGGAACCTGCTGCGTAATGCCGTTCAAGCCAGCGCAGCACAACGTTTGAAGCGCTGGTGATCACCAGATAGATCAGCGCTGCCAACACCAGAAAATAGAACAGTTGATAGGTGCTTTTGCCGGCGTCCTGAGCGGCTTTGACCAGGTCGGCCAGGCCGATGATCGACACCAGCGCAGTGGCCTTGAGAATTACCATCCAGTTGTTACCGATGCCCGGCAGGGCAAAGCGCATCATCTGCGGGAACACCACAAAACGAAAACGCTGGGCGCGACTCAAGCCGTAGGCGGTGGCCGCTTCCATCTGCCCACGGGGCACCGCGAGGATCGCGCCACGAAAGGTCTCGGTGAAATAAGCACCGTAGATAAAGCCCAGGGTGATGATCCCGGCACCGAATGGGTTGATCTCGATGTATTCCCAGTCCAGCGCTACAGTGAGCCCCGTCAGCCAGGTTTGCAGGCTGTAGAAAATCAGCAGCATCAGCACCAGGTCCGGCACACCGCGAATCAACGTGGTGTAAAGCTGGGCGGGAATCCGGAACAGCTTGACGCTGGAGAGTTTGGCGCTGGCGCCGATCAGACCAAGCAAAACGCTCAACAACAGCGACAGTATCGATAGCTTGACGGTCATCCAGGTGCCTTCCAGCAACAGAGGGCCAAACCCCTGCAAGCTGAACGCGGAGAACCCAAGCGTCTGTAACAGTGCTTCGAACATAATTCAGGGACCTATAGCGATAAAAAAGTGCCCGTCGCGAGGACAGGCACGGGGCATTACTTGCCGCTGTAGAGATTCAGATCACCGAAGTGCTTTTTCTGGATCGCATCGTAGGTGCCGTTATCGTGAAGCGCCTTGATGCCTTTATCGATAAAGGCCTTGAGCTCGGCGTTGCCCTTGGCGATACCTACCGCCGTTTTGGCCGGCAGCAAAGGATCATCGACCGGTTTGCTGACTTCGAAATCAGCCCCTTGCGGCGACTTCAAAAAACCCAGTTCGGCTTGCAGCATGTCCTGGATCGAAGCGTCGAGACGACCGGAGATCAAGTCCGCATAGACCTGGTCCTGGTTGGCGTAAGCCTTGGTTTCCACCCCGACCTTATCCAGTACCGACTTGGCATAGGCTTCCTGAATGGAGCCCTGCTCATAACCGACCTTCTTGCCTTTAAGAGCAGCCGGATCGATGCCGACAGTGGCGCCTTTTTTGTAGACCATCGCGGTCGGGCCGGAGAACAACTCGGTGGAGAAGTCGATCACCTTCTCACGGGCCGGGGTGACGGTCATGGAGGAGATCACGCCGTCGAATTTATTGGCCTTCAAGCCAGGAATCGTACCGTCGAAGTCACTTTCGACCCATTTGCACGTGACCTTCAACTCAGCGCAGATGGCATTACCCAGATCAATGTCGAACCCGGTGAGGCTACCGTCGGCCGCTTTGGACTCGAACGGCGCATAAGAAGGATCAACACCAAACCGCAGTTCTTTGTATTCCTTGGCCGTGGCTACACCTGCGGCCATGCACATCGCCAGAGCAGAAAGGGTCAGCAATGTTCTTTTCATTATTATTCGATTCCTAAAACCACGATGGGCGCTTGTGGCGCATGGATAGTGTTGCCGGCATGCCTGCGACGCTGTGAAGCCTGGGCAAAACCTCAAGCAGGTGCTTTGACGCCATCCTGTGTGTCAACGCCTCCTGGCGACTCTTACGCACATACACTTACTTGTACGTACAAGCATATGCAATCAATCAGCCAACTCTCCTGACTGCGGTCGAAGAAACCTGTCAGAGCCGCAAGAACGCCGCTTGCACGGGACTTGAGTTCAACCCGCGACAGGTTCGAAGACCACCTGGCTGTACTCAGGGTTGTTACCTGAACCATTTTTTACTGAGCACGGGTGCGATCGGTAACATTTTGTAAGACAGGAAACGCATGGGGATGCCCCGCTACGAAACAACCTCTGCGTGAGACGGCTGAAATGTAAAAAGGCCCGCACAGTCTGACTGGCGAGCCTTTGCAATGCGCAGGGTGTTAAATCGCGCGCACACAAAAACGCCGCTCAATGAGCGGCGTTTTTGTTAAATATGGAGCGGGAAACGAGACTCGAACTCGCGACCCCGACCTTGGCAAGGTCGTGCTCTACCAACTGAGCTATTCCCGCAAATGGCGTCCCCTAGGGGACTCGAACCCCTGTTACCGCCGTGAAAGGGCGGTGTCCTAGGCCACTAGACGAAGGGGACACGCTACCCGGAACACATGGTGTGTGTTCCAGTGTCCAGACCCGCATCCGGAGACTTGGTTCTGGTTTCACTCAACACCGCCCGAAAGCAATGCTGTTTAAAAATGGAGCGGGAAACGAGACTCGAACTCGCGACCCCGACCTTGGCAAGGTCGTGCTCTACCAACTGAGCTATTCCCGCATTGGCGTCCCCTAGGGGACTCGAACCCCTGTTACCGCCGTGAAAGGGCGGTGTCCTAGGCCACTAGACGAAGGGGACACACTACAACTTCACTCCCTACCGCGTTTCACTGTTTGCTTTCCGCTGTAAGTGGCGCGCATTCTATGGATGGATTGAGGGGTCGTCAACCCCCTGAGATAAATTTATTTAAATCAATGACTTCGCCATCCTTCCGGGGTGGTTTGCGGCCTATCTCGCGCCCGGTGTTTGGCGCCTATATTCTGGCACCGGACAAGGCGCTATAGTCCACTCCCGGCAGATGGTAGCAATGTGCGATCGCCGCGCTACTCTCTATCTACTGTCTATATAGGTACGGCCACCGCTTCCATCAACTCGTCGTCCGGCCCTATGCGCCCCTATGCTTAGCCACTACACTCGCACGCGAACCCTATAAAGAGGTCTTAACGGTGACACCACTCATGATCGGCCTGCTCGTTGTAGCTGGGCTCGCCCTATTGATCGCCATTGGCTACATGAACCATGTGGTGGATAACAATAAACTGGAAAAGGCCCGCACCAAGGTCGAACTCAATGATCGCCTGCGTCGCTGCGGCGAACTCACCGAGACGTTTCCCGGCCAGTACATGACGCCAGCCCTCAAGCTGCTGTTGACCCGCCTGGAACTCAACGTTTGCCAGCGCCTGCTCCATCTTGAAAAGACCAATGCAGCCGTAAAGGCACGCATCAGCGAACTGAATGCGCTGGTGGCCCAAGGCGAATCGATCCCGGTGAACAACCCGCCGGCACCGATCCTGACCGAAGCCAAGGCCAAGGATGTGCGTTTCCTGCTTGAAGCCATGCATGGCCAAGTGACGCGCGCTGCCCAGGACGGCTTCCTGCCGACCAACGAAGCCAAGCGCTGGATCAAGGAAATTCGCCATATCCTGGTGCTGCTGCACATCGAGTTCTTCAATAACCTCGGCCAGCATGCCCTGCAACAGAACCAGCCAGGGCAAGCCCGCCTGGCCTTCGAGCGTGGCGTACAGTACCTGCGCAAACAGCAGGACCCGGCGCTGTACAGCGAACAGCTTCAGTATCTGGAAAAACTGCTGGAGCGCGCCAACGCCCAGGTATTGGCCAGCACTCAACCCGTCGAAGGTGAGGTCAACCAATTGACCGAAGGTCTCAAAGACGCCGAGACCGATGCCGACTGGAAGAAGAAAGTGATTTACGACTGATCAACGACAAGCCGCACGAACCCTCGTGCGGCTTGACTGTTATTGCCAGAACACCGGCCAGCAAGCCACCCGGCACCTCACAGCCGGAAATGCCCCACCATCCCCTTCAACTCTGCCCCCAACTGCGCCAGCTCGATGCTCGACGCCGCGTTGCCCTGCATCGCCAGCGAAGACTGATCGGCGCTGGCACGAATGCTGGTCACGCTGCGATTGATTTCTTCCGCCACCGAACTCTGCTGCTCGGCCGCCGCGGCAATTTGCTGATTCATCTGCTGGATCAGCGACACCGCCGCCGCGATGCTGCCCAGAGCGCTCTCGGTCTGTAGCGCATCGCTGACCGCCAGTTTGACCAACTCACCGCTGCTTTGAATCTGCTGTACCGAAGAATGGGCTGCTGCACGCAAGGCACTTACCAGTCGTTCAATTTCTTCGGTCGACTGCTGCGTACGCTTGGCCAAGGCCCGGACTTCGTCCGCCACCACGGCAAAGCCCCTGCCCTGCTCGCCCGCACGAGCCGCTTCGATGGCCGCGTTGAGCGCCAGCAGGTTGGTTTGCTCGGCAACGCTCTTGATGACGCCGAGCACGGTACCGATATTCTGGATTTGCGCGCTGAGGCTCTCGATGCTGCTGCTCGCCGATGTCGCCGAATCGGCCAATTGCTCGATCCGCTGCATGCTCTGGCGCACCACCTGCTGACCGCTTTCAACCTTGCCATCAGCCGTTTGCGCAGCATGCGCCGCCTCTTCGGCGTTACGCGCCACATCATGCACGGTGGCGGTCATCTGGTTCATGGCGGTGGCGACTTGCTCGGTTTCCTCTTTCTGGCTGCTGACCTCAAGGTTGGTCTGCTCGGTGACTGCCGACAACGACTGCGCGGAACTCGCCAACTGCTCGATCCCCGCCTGCAAGCCACTGACGATAGCGCTCAGCCCGGCGCCCATTTGCTGCATGGCCTGCATCAACTGGCCGATTTCATCGCGACGGGTGACCTGCACCCTGGCACTCAGGTCGCCGGCGGCTATCTGCCGGGCGACTTGAATCACACTGCGCAGCGGCGCGACGATCAACCGGGTGATCACCCACGCGGCAATCAAGCCGACCAGCAATGCCAGGGCTGAGGAGCCAATGATCAACAGTGAGTTCTTGTGCAGCTCGGCCTGCATCGACTGGTCTTCAGCGCCATAAGCCTGGTTGACGCGCTCAACCACCTGAGCGGCGCGTTCATGCAGTTGTTGATAGACCTTCTTTTCCTGCGTCAGTAACCCGGTGTACTCGGTGAGTTTCTCGCTGAAACTGGCGATATGCCCCGCCACCTCGGTGAGTACCGTCTGATAGCCGGCGTCCTTGACGGTATTTTTCAGTGCTTCAGCCTGGCTCAACGCCTGATCGGCCTGCTCGATCTTGCCTTGTTCGGCATTCTCGTCATCGCCCTTGCGGCTCTGGTCCAGCCGCACGCGGGCCTCGTTCATGGCCTGCAACATCAAGCGCGACACCTGGCTCACCTGATTGGCCTGCTCGATGAACTGCGCACCGTCGGTGCCCTGGGATTGCTTGAGAGTGTAGGCACCATCGTCGGCGAGCCCGGCCTGCAACACATCAAGGTTGTTGGCCACGCTGGACACCGACCAACTGGCCATTTCCAGCGCAAGGTCCTTGGCCTGGGTCAGCTCGACAAACTCATCGAAGGCTTTGCGATAAGCCCCCAGTGATTGCTCGACATCGTTCATGACCGGGACACTGGCCGGTGACCGGGCCTTGAGCTGCGCCGCCATTTCTACCAGCCCGTCCACCCCCTGATGCAGGGCTTGCGCAGTATTCGGGTTGCCGTGCAAAGCGTATTCCTGCTCCAGCAGGCGAACCTTGAGCAGGCCGCTGTTGAGCGAGGACATCTGCTTGAGCCCCTCGAAACGCTGACTGATGGCTTGCAGCGACCAGACTCCAATCGCGGCCACCAGCGCTGTCAGCAGCAAGACCAGAACAAACCCGACACCCAGTTTTTTCGCCATACCGAGGTTGGCAAAACGTCCTTGCACGGCCGAAATCATTGCGCGTAGTCCCCTTCCAATGCCCAATGGCAGCAAGGCCATTTTCAGTTCATGCAGATTCGCAACGAGGCTACGGACACACAAGTCTCTGGCGTCGGAATAATGGCCAAAAGCTACGTCAACGTCGTTTTCAGGACGGTTGACGTCGATCCGGCAAAGCTGTTGCCTGGAAAAACCTCAACGCACGCGGATCACTGGCATAGGCGACGTTGATACGCAGCCAGTCACTGGCTTCGCCACCGGGGCTGAACGCAGTCCGGGACGACAACAACACACCACATTGCTGCGCCAGCGTACGCACCCGAGGGTAGTCACACAGCTGCGATCGCCCCCAGATAAACAGGCCGCCACTGGGCCTGCCGAACACCTGCCATTCGGCGTCCTCCAGGACCTGCAATGCGCTGGCCATGTCACCGCTCAACCGCTGGCGCTGACGCTGCACCAGTTTGCGATAGGCACCGTTGGCCAGCAGGCCGCACAGCACCGACTCGCAAAAGCGTGAAGCGCCCATGCCACTGACCATTTTCACTTCCGCCAGGCGCGAGATGATCTCGGCGCTGGCCACCACAAAACCGACCCGCAGCGAACTGCTGAGGGTTTTCGAGAAACTGCCGACGTAAATCACCGACTGATCGGTGTCCAGGGCCGCCAGGCGAGTACCGGCACTGCTTTGTAAATCTGCGTAGACATCGTCTTCGACAATCAACAGGCCATGGGCTTTGGCCAGTTCCAGGATGCGCTGGGCGATGGTCGGTGTCAGGCTGCTGCCCGTGGGGTTGTGATACAGGCTGTTGATGAACAGGGCTCGGGGCTGATGGCGACTCAAAAGCCTTTCAAGCGCCTCGACGTCCGGCCCTCGCGGGGTTCTCGGCACCTCGAGCAAGGTGATGCCGTGCAGGCGCAGCAAATCGAAAAGATTCGAGTAACCGGGGGTTTCAACCACCACGCAATCGCCCGGCTTGAGCAGCGTACGCACGATCAGGTCCAGCCCGTGGCTCGCACCGTGGGTGGTCATGATTCGCCCTTCATCAACCTCGATGTTGATGTGCTTCAAGCGCTTGTGAAGCTGTTGGCGCAAGGCCGGCAGCCCCAAGGGCGTGCTGTAGTTGAACAACCCGGCCATGTCGGTGCGCGCCACCTCGCGAATGGCATAGCTGAGGTCATCACTCTCGCGCCAGCTCTCCGGCAAGCCGCCACACCCCAACTTCAACTCCCCCAGCGGACTGTCGGTAAACCGCTCCCAATTGGCCTCGGCACCTTCGTACCAGGGCTTGTCGCCCGGATGGGTGACCACGATTGGCGGCTCGGCGACGACAAAACCCGAGCCCTGGCGTGCGGCGAGAACGCCTTGGGCAATCATCCGCTCATAGGCTTCGAAGACGCTCGACTGACTGAGCAGATTGTCCTTGGCCAGTTGGCGAACGGAAGGCAGGCGCGTTCCAGGCTGTACCGCGCCCTGGCGAATCCAGCCAGCCAGCGCGTCGACGATTTGCTGCACGACGGGCACCATGGCCTGTCGATCGATTCTCAATTCCATGAGTAACCATCTCCCTAACCGGTTGTTTTTTCTGCTCGCAGTTAAGCACAGGCACTCACGGAACGATGTGCGACAACGCCGTCAAAAAGCGCTGAGCTAACGCTTTGAAACACATCGCCCGAGGCTCGTCGTGAGGCATGTTTGAGAAAAAGAAAAACCCCGCGTGATAGCGCGGGGTTTTCCTACGTGACGGGTTTTCGCTCCACCACAGCGTCAGAGCCGTTTGCCCTCGACGAGTCGACTAGATCGCGGTCACACCCCCATCGACTGCCAGCGAATGGCCTGTGGTGAACGCCGCGCCGTCGCTGCACAGATAGAGCACCGCGCTGGCGATTTCCTCAACCTTGCCAATCCGCCCGACCGGGTGCATCGCGCTGGCAAATTCGGCCTTTTTCGGGTCTGCCTCATAAGCCCGACGGAACATGTCGGTGTCGATCACCGCCGGACATACCGCGTTGACCCGGATTTGCTTCTTCGCGTACTCGATCGCCGCCGATTTGGTGAGGCCGATCACGGCATGTTTGGACGCCGCGTAGATGCTCATTTTCGGCGCAGCGCCCAGCCCTGCCACGGACGCGGTATTGACGATAGCCCCGCCGCCCTGAGCGAGCATCAAGGGCAACTGGTGCTTCATGCACAGCCAGACACCTTTGACGTTGACGCCCATGATCGCGTCGAACTCCTCCACCGTGCCCTCTGCAAGTTTGCCTTTTTCGATCTCGATCCCGGCGTTATTGAAGGCGTAGTCAACACGACCATACGCATTCACAGCCTGCGCCATCAGGTTCTGGACGTCGGCTTCCAGGGTGACATTGCAGCGCACGAACACAGCTTCGCCGCCGCCGGCCCGAATCAACTGGACCGTGCCCTCGCCACCCGCCACATCGAGGTCGGAAACCACGACTTTCAAGCCTTCGGCGGCGAATGCCAGGGCCGTTGCGCGGCCGATACCAGCAGCAGCGCCTGTCACCAAAGCTACCTGGCCGGAAAACGTCATGCTCATTGATCTGTCCTCGAAGAGTGCGGGGGGCGTGTTCTCGCAGTCTAGCCACAGCCACTGACCACGCGGCAGCACTATCAAGCGCCCGGTGGGTTCGCCATCGACGGCAGTGATAAGGATACCGGCACTATTATCACGAGGCTGGATCAGGCTGCATTCGCTGGGCCGGCAGACCTTGCGACATCTGCCGCGAGGGTCTATCAATCAGACTCCATTGAACGATGAGTACTCGCCATGACTGCCCAGATCAACCGTCAGTTCCTCCTCGCCAAACGCCCGGTGGGTGCAGCGACTCGCGAAACCTTCACCTATCAGCAGGTTCCGGTCGGCGAACCGGCGGCGGGCCAGATCCTGGTCAAGAACGAGTACCTGTCACTGGACCCGGCCATGCGTGGCTGGATGAACGAAGGCAAGTCGTACATCCCGCCCGTGGGCCTTGGTGAAGTCATGCGGGCGCTGGGCGTGGGCCAAGTCATTGCTTCGAACAACCCGGGGTTTGCGGTGGGCGATTACGTCAACGGCGCGCTGGGTGTGCAGGATTACTTCCTGGGCGAGCCTAGAGGTTTCTACAAGGTAGATCCGAAACTGGCGCCGTTGCCGCGCTACCTGTCAGCCCTGGGCATGACCGGCATGACCGCCTATTTCGCCCTGCTCGATGTCGGCGCGCCGAAGGCCGGTGAAACCGTGGTGCTGTCCGGCGCCGCCGGTGCGGTAGGCAGCATCGCCGGGCAGATCGCCAAAATCAAAGGCTGCCGCGTGGTCGGCATTGCGGGCGGCGCCGACAAATGCAAGTTTCTGATGGATGAGTTGGGTTTCGACGGTGTCATCGACTACAAGAATGAAGACGTCATTGCCGGTCTCAAACGCGAATGCCCGAAAGGGGTCGACGTGTATTTCGACAACGTTGGCGGCGATATTCTCGATGCCGTGCTCAGCCGCCTGAACATGAAGGCGCGCGTGGTGATCTGCGGCGCCATCAGCCAGTACAACAACAAAGAGGCGGTCAAGGGCCCGGCCAATTACCTGTCGTTGCTGGTCAACCGTGCGCGAATGGAGGGTTTCGTGGTGATGGATTACGCCGCGCAATTCGCCGCTGCCGGCCAGGAGATGGCCGAGTGGATGGCCAAGGGGCAACTCAAGAGCAAGGAAGACATCGTTGAAGGGCTGGAGACGTTCCCGGAAACGCTGATGAAGCTGTTCAGCGGTGAGAACTTCGGCAAGCTGGTGTTGAAGGTCTGACCCAATATCTGAAGACACCACAAACAAATGTGGGAGCGGGCTTGTTCGCGAAAGCAGTGTGTCAGGCGACATTGATGTCCCTGATACTCTCTTCGCGAGCAAGCCCGCTCCCACAGTTTCAGTAGCGTTTACGCCAGTTCGGCGACTACGGCGGCCAGTGCCTTGGCCGGATCAGCCGCCTGGCTGATCGGACGACCGATTACCAGGTAGTCGGAACCGGCATCCAGGGCCTGGCGTGGCGTCAGGATTCGGCGCTGGTCGTCCTGGGCGCTGCCCGCCGGACGAATCCCCGGGGTCACCAGTTGCAGCGACGGGTGCGCGGCTTTCAGCGCCTGGGCTTCCAGGGCTGAGCACACCAAGCCGTCCATCCCGGCTTTTTCCGCCAGGGCCGCGAGGCGCAGCACCTGCTCCTGCGGTTCGATGTCCAGGCCGATGCCCGCCAGGTCCTCACGCTCCATGCTGGTCAGCACGGTCACGCCAATCAGCAGCGGTTTCGGGCCCGTGCGCTGGTCGAGCACTTCGCGGCACGCGGCCATCATGCGCAGGCCACCGGAGCAGTGCACATTGACCATCCACACGCCCATTTCCGCCGCAGCCTTGACCGCCATGGCGGTGGTGTTCGGGATGTCGTGGAACTTGAGGTCCAGGAACACTTCGAAACCCTTGTCGCGCAGGGTCCCGACAATTTCCGAAGCGCAGCTGGTGAACAGCTCTTTACCGACTTTGACCCGGCACAGTTTCGGGTCCAACTGGTCGGCCAGCTTCAGTGCGGCGTCACGGGTAGGGAAATCCAGGGCGACGATGATAGGAGTCTGGCAGGCGGACATGAGTGGGCTCTCAGGCAAGTCGAAATCGGCGCGCATTGTAGCGGAACGCGAGCCCGTACGGGACCCGATGATCGGTAATTCATCCTCAACGGCAACTGCAACCCGTGCAACGCCAGCATTTGTGTCGACTTCGATACACACACGACACGTCCACAACATTCGCCGGGGCTACCCTCTTGCGCCGCACTACGTCCTTGCAGCGCTTCCCGCCTTGCGGCCGGACGCCTATGCTGAAACCACAACCTCGCAGCCTATCTTTTGTGGTTGGCAGCCTCTATGGCAGATGAACCCTCCATGCACAACAGTCCAGCTCCGATGAATGATGACCTGAAAACGTCCGCCTCGGCCGACGACAAACGCTGGAACACCCGCGCGCTGATCGTCGACGATGACGTACCGATCCGCGAGCTGCTGATCGACTACCTGGCCCGCTTCAACATCCTCGCCAGCGGCGTGACCGATGGCAACGCCATGCGCCAGGCGTTGCTGGCCGAGCACTTCGACGTGGTGGTCCTCGACCTGATGCTGCCCGGCGAAGACGGTTTGTCGCTGTGCCGCTGGCTGCGCAGCGAGTCGGACATCCCGATCCTGATGCTCACCGCCCGTTGTGAACCCACCGACCGGATTATCGGCCTGGAACTGGGTGCCGACGATTACATGGCCAAGCCGTTCGAACCTCGGGAGCTGGTGGCACGGATTCAGACCATTCTGCGCCGGGTGCGCGACGACCGCACCGAGCAGCGCGCCAATATCCGCTTCGACAACTGGCGGCTCAACAGCGTGTTGCGCCAATTGATCGCCGACGATGGCCTGGTGGTGCCGCTGTCGAACGCCGAATTCCGCCTGCTCTGGGTATTTATCGAACGTCCGCGCCGGGTGCTCAGCCGTGAACAGTTGCTCGACGCGGCCCGGGGCCGCTCGATCGAGGCGTTTGATCGCAGCATCGACCTGCTGGTCTCGCGCCTGCGGCAAAAACTTGGCGACGACCCCAAGGCCCCGCAATTGATCAAGACCGTACGTGGCGAGGGTTACCTGTTCGACGCCCGAGACATCGGCTGATGCGCATGCGCTTCGATACGCTGTTCGGCCGCCTGTTCGGGGTGCTGCTGGTGGCGATCGTGCTGGCGCACCTGCTGGCGTTTTTCTGGTTTCACCATTACGGCCCTCCACCTGCGCCACCATCGCGGTTTTCCGCCGAACTTGACGGGACTCGCCCGCCCCATCCGCGCTTCGAACCACGCCCGCCACGGCCGTGGTTTGGCGGGCCGTTGGTGCCGCTGACCTTCCAGTTCATTTCCCTGATTATTGCCGCCTGGTACGGTGCCAAGTTGCTGAGCCGGCCGATCCAGCGCTTGAGCGCCGCCGCCGAACGCCTCAGCGAAAACCTCGACAGCCCGCCACTCGATGAGTCCGGCCCGCGCGAGGCGCGGCAAGCCGCGCACACCTTCAACCTGATGCAGCAACGCATTCGCCAGCAAGTGCAGCAGCGCGGGCGCATGCTCGGCGCTGTTTCCCATGACCTGCGCACGCCGCTGTCGCGCCTCAAGCTAAGACTCGAACAGATTGACGACCACAAGTTGCAGGGGCAGATGCGCCAGGACCTCGACGACATGATCGGCATGCTCGACGCCACCCTCAGCTACCTGCACGAACAACGCACCAGCGAAGCCTGGCAGTTGATGGATGTGCAGGCACTGGTTGAATCCCTCAGCGAAAACGCTCAGGACCAGGGGGCCGACGTTCAGGCCCAAGGCCACTGCGCACCGTTGCACGTGCAGCCAATGGCCTTGCGCTCCTGCCTCAACAACCTGTTGGACAACGCCTTGCGCTACGCCGGGTACGCCTTGATCAGCCTTGAAGACAACCGCGAGCAGTTGCTGATTCGTGTCATTGATCACGGCCCCGGGATCGCGGCGGACAAACGTGAAGCGGTGTTCGAGCCGTTCTATCGCCTGGAAGGTTCACGCAATCGCAACTCCGGCGGCGTTGGCCTGGGCATGACCATCGCCCGCGAGGCCGCGCAACGCATGGGCGGACAGTTGAGCCTGGAAGAGACCCCGGGAGGCGGCCTGACGGCGGTCGTTCGCTTGTCACGCACGCCTGCTTCCCTGTAGGCAGCGCAACAGATACGCCGCTGCGTGGGTCAGTGCCTGAGCGTCGCGATCCGAGCGCGGTAGCGAGGGAACCTGCGCCCTCGCCTTCGTCGGTCAGCGTTTGTCTTCACCCCGCGCCTGGCTCGCACTCCAGTCGATCAACAGGCTGTACGCCACCGCCAGCAAAGTCGGGCCGATAAACAGGCCAATGAAGCCGAAGGCAATCAACCCGCCAAACACCCCCAGCAACACAATCACCAGCGGCAGGTTACCGCCACGGCTGATGAGGTAGGGTTTGAGCACGTTGTCGACACCGCTGATGATGAACGTGCCCCAGATACCGAGGAACACCGCCATCCCGTACTCGCCTTTCCAGGCCAGCCACGCCGTGGCGGGAATCCACACCAGCGGCGGGCCCATGGGAATCAGGCTGAGCAGGAAAGTCACGATGCCCAGCACCAGCGCACCGGGGACACCGGCGATCAGGAAACCGATCACCGCCAGGATGGCCTGCGCGGCAGCAGTGCCGATCACCCCGTTGACCACCCGCTGTACCGTACCGGCCACCAGTTCGATGTAGTAACCGGCGCGGTCACCGATCAGCCGCTCCAGCAAGCGATGGACGAACATCGCCAGGCGCGGGCCATCGCGGTAGAAAAAGAACACGAACACGATACTTAAGGTCAGTTCCAGGATTCCGCCGCCGATCTGCGCGCTACGCGCCAGCAACCAGTTGCCGACCTGCCCCAGATAGGGTTTGACCGCCAGCATCAGCGCCGCACCCTGTTGATCGATGCTGTTCCAGAGCCCCACCAGCCGTTCTCCGACCAGAGGAACCGTTGCCAGCCAGACCGGCGCTTCCGGCAGGCCATCGACCTGAACATCCTTGATGAACGTCGTGGCATCGCGCACATGATCAGCCAGGTTCAAACCCAGCCAGACCATCGGTGCCGCCACCAGCACCATCCAGCCCAGGGTCAGCAACGCGGCCGCAAGCGACTCACGCCCGTTAAGCAAACGGGTCAGCAGGCGCATCAGCGGCCAACTGGCGAACGCCAGCACCGCCCCCCAGAACAGCGCCGACCAGAACGGCGCCATCACCCAGAAACTGGCGCCAAACAGCACCAGCAACAGAATCTGCACCAACAGTCGATCGTTATTGAGCATGAACAGTCTCGTGAAAGGTCAATCGACAAAGAGTAGGCGAACGGCGGGCCGCACGTTCGCCCCAGAGCGGTTTATCGCAGCAATTCGATATGCAGGCCCGGCGTGTCGACCGTACCGGTCTCCATCCGCGCCGCCCGAACGCCCTGCCCCACCAGCGCCTGTCGCCAGGCTTCGGCCGTGGCGCCAGACAAACTGACCCGCAACGTGGTGTCCAGGTTCAACCCGCGTGAAAGCAGGGTCAGCCATGCGGCCTGTGGCTCGCCGCCAAGCCTGGCGAAGTCCAGCGTGCCGGTGTCCTTGAGTTGACGCAGCAAGGTCGCCGAGGTCGGCAGCAGCTCACCCAACGGCGCATTGGCGTCGAACTGCTCGACATGCAGGTAAGCCCGGCGATTGCCACGGGTGATGCTGTAGAGCGCCACCAGCGAATTGTCCTGCGGGGCCGCCAGACGCAACAACAGGTAGGCCTGTTCGTTGTCGGAGCCATACAGCTTGGCATTGCCGAAGACTTCGTTGGCCCAGAGGCTGCTTTCGCCGCAATCGCGGGCCTGACACCAGAACAGCAACTCGGCGCCCTGCTTTTGCAGGGCTTCGCGGGCGGCGGTGAAGGCTTCGGTGGACGAATGCTCCGGCGGCAACTCGTAGGTTACCGAAGTAGCTTGCCCCCGGGCACTGACCTGACCGTCGAAGCGCAACTGGCCACTGATTTTGCGGATCGAGCCCATGGGATAGATCCGCTCAAGCGGCGCCGCGGGCCGATAGTCGACGATCTGGGCATCGGCCATACGTGGCACCTGCGGTAAATCGTGACTTGCGGGGACATCGACGGCAAACACCAGCGAACTGAAACACCCCAATCCCAACAGACTGATTAAACGCATGCTTTTCAACCTTGAAGGCATTCTCATCGGATCAGCATGGCCTGGGCGCCCTTGACGACGCTGGCATCGTCAATGCGTTGCGGCACCAACAAACCACGCTGGACCGCCGGGCGTGCGGCCATGGCCGCCATCCAGCGCTGCAAGGCCGGCAAGCCGTCCACCGAAACGCCGGACCATTCATGGCCACGCACCCACGGGTACGTGGCGATGTCGGCAATGCTGTACTCGTCGGCGAGAAACTCGACGGTTTCCAGGCGCGTGTTCAGCACTTCATACAAACGCCGGGTTTCATGCTGGTAGCGGTCGATGGCGCCCTGGAGTTTTTCCGGAAAGTAACGGAAAAACACGTTGGCCTGGCCCTGCATCGGGCCGATGCCACCCATCTGGAACATCAGCCACTGGATCGCCACCGAACGTCCTTTCGGGTCCTTGGGCAGCAGTTGCCCGCTCAATTCGGCGAGGTAGACAAGAATCGCGCCGGATTCGAACACGGCAAAATCGCCGTTGGCGCGGTCGACAATCGCCGGAATCCGGCCATTGGGATTGATCTTGAGAAAGGCAGGTGCCTTTTGTTCCTTCTGGTCGAAACTCAAGGCGTGCACCGTGTAGGGCAGGTCGAGTTCCTCGAGCACGATAGAGACCTTGTGGCCATTCGGGGTCGCAGCGGTGTAGAGATCTATCATGGTTGTCTCCCATTTCAACCCGCCCAGCCTCGACAGTTGCCCGCTGCAAGTCAAGGAACGGCGAAGAACCGATTGAAACAGTCTGCAACAAGGGCGGCACCGGGCTCGTCATTGAGGTGCACATGATGGCCGCCGGGCAGCTGTTCACGGCTAAAGGGTAGACGCTCAAGCAACTCCGAATGCTTGGCAAGCATTCCGTCAGCCGCAACCACCAATTGCGCAGGACAACTCACCCGCTGCACGAAGGACATGGCCTGCTCTTCTGACAGACGCAAGGGTGAGGCCAGGGTCAGACGACTGTCGGTGCGCCAGGTGTAACCGCCCGCCACCGGCATCAAGCCGCGCTGGGCCAACAACTCGGCGGCTTCCCGGCTGACCGCCACCACCCCCTTCATCCGCGCCTCGATGGCCCGGTCCAGCGTGGTGTAGACCGGTTTGCGCTTTTCTTGCAGGTCCAGTTGCGCTTGCAGGGCCATGCCCATGCGCTCGGCGGCGTTCTCGTGGGTCGCGGTTGGCGGAATCACTCCGTCGATCAGCGCCAGGTGAGTTACCCGCTCCGGCAAGGCGCCAGCCAGCACCACCGAAACAATCGCCCCCATGGAATGGCCCAGCAGCGCAAAACGCTTCCAGCCCAACTGCTCGGCGACGCACAACACATCATGAGCGTAATCCCACAAGGCATAACCGGCACCCATCGGTCGATGCCCGGAATGACCGTGACCGGCCATGTCCAGCGCGACGATACGCAGCCCTTTGAGCCTGGGTGCCAGGCGAGCAAAGCTGTTGGCATTGTCCAGCCAGCCGTGCAAGGCAATCACCGGCAACCCGTCTTCCGGGCCGAACAGGTGCGCCGCCAGCTCGATGTGCGGCAGGCTCAGGCGGACCTCTTCGACGACCGGGCTCATGCGCAACTGCGCTCATGGCGCCCTTGCCAACGGCTGAAAAGCTCCTTGAGCAGCGTCGCGGTGTCTTGCGGGCGCTCCAGCGGGAACATGTGGCCACCGGGCATGGTCAGGGATTCGCCCTGGGGCATACGCCCGACCGAGCTGGCGTGATGACGCATGACCACCCGGCTCTGACGGCCGCGCACCACCGCCAATGGCACTTTCAACTGGCGGGTACGACCAGGGCTGACGTGAGGCACGCCGCGATAGATGCTGATTTCCGTCGCGGGGTCGAAGCGCAACCGCAACCGGTCACCGACCTGATGCAGACCGTGTTGCAGGTAGGCGTCGAAGCATTCCGGGTCAAAACCACGGAACAGGGTTTTACCCGCGAAATAGTGGCGGGCTGCTTCCAGGTCAGTGAACTCTTCGCGACGCCCCAAAGTACGCCCGGCGGGGGTCAGCCGATCGATGAACCCGAAACGCTTGGCCGCACGGATCACCCACTGGTCGGTACGGGTCAGCACCGGCGAATCGAGCATCACCACCCCGTGATACAGCTCTGGGCAACGCAGCGCCGCGTGCAGGTGCAACACACCGCCAAACGAGTGGCCAACACCCCATACCGGCTCGGGTTGTTGTTCAAGGTGATGAATCAGCTCGTCCACCAGGTTGTGCCAGTTATCGTCCGCCGGGAACCGTGGGTCATGGGCGTGCTGCTGCAAGTGTGCAACCTGATACTCCGGCGCCAACGCCGCGAACAACTTGCCGTAAGTGCCCGAAGGAAAGCCGTTGGCGTGAGTAAAAAATATCTGCTGCGACATAGCGGTGCATCCGAAAAAACCAAAACAGGCGTTGATTGTCCGTAAGACGCCGCCCGACAGCAATGACCGTAACTGCCAGGAATGATGACAGTCCAGCCATGACAATGGGGCCGACCTGTTAGTTCTGACAGTTGACACGCCCCTGCGGACAGCCGAAAAGAACCTCTACCTGATTTCGCTCACACGGACTGCCCATGACTCACGCCCACACCCCCACATTGGCTGTGATCGACCCTCGCGGGCTGGCGGTGCGTGCCGTGGCCTATCACCGCCGCAACGCGGACGATGCACCGGACGTGCGAATCACTCATCAGGTTCATGATGCTGCCGGGCGCCTTATCCAGTGTCGCGACCCTCGTCAGTTCCAACGGTTCGAGAGAAACCCCGGCGCTGCGGCCAATCAGTCCACGGTTTTCACTCTGTCGGGAGCCGCGCTGCTGTCCGAAAACAGCGACGCAGGCTGGCGCCTTGGGTTACCGGGTGCGGCCGGACAAAGGCTGCAAGGATGGGATCAGAAACACAGCCAAAGTCGTGTGGTGTATGACGAACAGCTACGCACACGTGCCATTTTCGAACACGGCAAAGGTGAACCGGAGCGCCGTACCGCATGCTTCGCCTACGATGGCGCCACAGCAGAGGCCGCGGAGCACAACCGCTGCGGTCGGCTAATCCGCCATGACGACACGGCCGGTACTCAGCACTTCAGCGAATACAGCCTCATGGGTGCGCCCCTCGATCATTCCCGGCAGTTCATCGCCGAGCCGCATTGGTCGGTGGACTGGCCCGCCGTCGAGGCTGAGCGCGATCTGTTGCTGGAGCCTGAGCATGCAACCACTCGCATCCGCTGCAATGCTGCTGGAGAGTTATTCAGCCAGACCGACACGCAGGGCAATCGGCAGGTATTCAGCCAGACCTGCGCTGGGGAACTGCGTGAAGTCCGCCTGAAACTTCAGGACGTTACCGATGAACAGAGCCTGCTCAGCGAATTGCGCTACAACGCCTTCGGCCAGGTTGAACGACAGCGCGCTGCAAATGATGTGGTGTCCTGCGCAACGTATCGCCCGGAGGATGGCCGTCTGGTGTCCCTCAAGGCTCAGGCACCTGGAAAAGCGCCACTACAGGACCTGACTTACGACTACGACCCCGTAGGCAACATCCTCGCTATCAGCGATGCCGCCCAGCAGAGTCGCTACCTGCGTAACCAGCGCACGGCGTCGGTCAACCGCTACCGCTACGACAGCCTCTACCAACTGATCGAAGCCCGCGGCCGGCAAATCCGCAATGCCACCAGCGGCCCCGCGCTACCGGGCTTCCAGTCGCCCGTTGACACAAGCCAGCTTGAAAACTACCACCAGACCTACGACTACGACGCCAGCGGCAACCTGGAAGTCCTGCGCCACTGCGCCGACAGCGGCAACCGTACCGAGCGCAGTGCCATCGCCACCGTCAGTAACCGCAGCCTGCCTTTCACCGCCAACGGTGAACCGCCAGGGGAAGACACGATTCGCGACGGGTATGACCTCAACGGCAACCTGAAGACCTTGCAACCCGGTCAGCACCTGAGCTGGAACCTGCGTAACCAGTTGCGTCAGGTCGATCAGGTCGTACGCGAAGACGAACCCGACGACAACGAATGCTACCTCTACGACGACCATGGCCAACGCCTGCGAAAAATCCGCACCACCAGCACCGCCAGGCTGACCCATACGCACGAAACCCGTTACCTGCCGGGCCTGGAAATTCGTACAGGGCCCAAGGAAACCCTCCATGTCATCACGGTGCAGGCCGGACGCTGCACGGTGCAGGTCCTGCACTGGAAGTCGGGCCGGCAAACCGGCATTGCCCAGAACCAGCACCGCTACACCTTCAGCGATCATCTGGGCTCAAGCACTTTGGAGCTGGACGACAAGGCCGAACTCATCAGCCAGGAAAGTTACTACCCCTACGGTGGAACGGCCTGGTGGGCCGGGCGCGACAAGGTCGAGGCGAGCTACAAGACCATTCGTTACTCAGGCAAGGAACGCGACGCAACGGGATTGTATTACTACGGCCATCGGTACTACGTGCCCTGGCGCCAGCGCTGGTTGAGTGCAGACCCGGCAGGGACGGCGGACGGGTTGAATTTGTATGCGATGGTGCATGGCAATCCGGTGAGCCATGTGGATATAGCCGGGCTGGCAGGTGAAAACGCACAATCCGTACAAACCACACAACTTCGTGATGCGTCTTCATCAGCCTTTATGCGTGATTTCATTTCCAGAGGTATGGGGGGCTTGGCGCAAATATCGACCGTTGCGGCACTCAACACCTTGACGCCCAGTCATGCAACCAACACTGCGCTGGAAATAACCGCCGGCACACTTGATGGGATTGCCGTCGCGATTGTCGGGGGAGGACTGGCGGCCCGACTTCATCGTAATGCAGTGGCATTCGGTGCTGGAACCGGATTCCTGATAGGTGTTTCGCCGACAGTGTGGAGTCACGACGGTGGGGCAACGGACGAATCAGAGGTAGAACTTAACCAGGCGGCGATCAACCGAATAGGCGCAGCAGTCGGTGCCATCATTCGAGAAACTTCACAGCAAATACTCAGGGGGCATGGTGCAAACTTTCCTTGGGGGAGCGTCAATTTGCAGCAACGAATGCCGACCATCTATCGTACGGCATCAGCCTATGCCGTCACGAATGCGCTCAACGGTGCATTCGGTCGATTTGTACCGGAATCCATTCGCAGTTGGATCGCTCCTTTGATAGAGGGAGCAGATGGGCTTGTCGGTACATGGTTGCGGGGGCGTCATCCAGGAACAACGTTCACCCCGGGCACCACCCCACTGCAAACACCGCCGCTCGCTGATACCGCGCTTGGAGTGACTGGCAGGATTACTTCCAGCGTGTTCGCTTACGGTGTAGGCGCGGCGGCTGAAGCCGTGACCGCACACGCCACCGGTTTACCTGCCGCAGAGCGAGGGACGCTGGCGAACATTGCAAGCGGCGCCGTCAGCGGCGCCCTCTTGGGGCTCACTGAATATCGCGCTCCAATTATGCAACTCGCTCAAGATGGCTATCGGGGATTTCGCCCGCAAGCCGTAGACAACATGAGTTCGGATGTGCAAACAACGACAGCCAGATTCCCTGACAGACAGATCCAGCGGCGCCATAGCTACTCAAATGCTTGAATCCGACAACGGAGCCGCCGTCCCCTGCGATTATTTGCTGGGCGGCGTTTCACCCAACGGCACCACCGCCATGGTCAGGCGCGACACACAACTGGCCTTGCCTTCGTCGCTGCTCAGGCGGATGTCCCAGACATGGGTGGTGCGGCCGATGTGGATGGCTTTTGCCACCGCCGTCACCCGCCCGCTGCGCAGGCCGCGCAAGTGATTGGCGTTGATTTCCAGGCCCACGCAATAGAACTTGCTGACGTCGATGCACAGGAAACTGGCCATGGAACCGACCGTTTCGGCAAGCACCACCGAGGCGCCACCATGCAGCAGGCCGTAAGGCTGGTGGGTGCGATGGTCGATGACCATGCTCGCGGTCAGCGATTCGTCATCGAAGCCCTCGAAGCGAATATCCAGCACTTCGCCGATGGTGTTTTTCTGGATCGCGTTCAACTGCTCGATGTTTGGAAGGGTGCGCCAGAGGCTCATGGTTACGTCCTTTTGTTGGTTTTATTGGCGTTCAATCCTGCCACAGCACGGCTTCGGAGCGCTCGCTCCATTCCTCGAAGCGAGCGCCATACGCCGCCTCGACGGCGTTGCGCTTGATCTTCAGGGTCGGCGTCAGAAAGCCGTTTTCCACCGCCCAGTTGTCCTTGACCACCACCAGCCGCCGCAGCCGTTCATGCTTGTCGAGGCCACCGTTGACCTCATCGAGCAAGGTTTCCAGGCTCGACTGCAATCCACTGCGCGCACCGCTGGCGGCGTCCAGCAAACCCACCGCCGACAGCACGCACAGCCCCAGCGGCGCACTCAACCCGTCACCGACCACGCACACCTGTTCGATGCGCGAATGCACCGCCAGGCGGTTTTCAATCGGCGCCGGGGCGACGTATTTGCCTTTGCTGGTCTTGAAGATTTCCTTGAGCCGCCCGGTCAGGCGCAGGTTGCCTTCGGCGTCCTGCTCACCCTTGTCACCGGTGCGCAAAAAACCGTCCTCAGTAATAGTCTCGGCGGTTTTCTGCGGTTCCTTGTAATAGCCGAGCATGGTCGCCCCGCTACGCACCTGGACCTCGCCGGACGCATCAATGCGCACTTCGACCTCCGGGCACGGCTTGCCGATCCAGCCTGGGCGGTTCTGGCCCGGCAGGCAGATGTGGGAATAACCACAGCTTTCGGTCATGCCGTAGACCTCCAGCACGTCCAGCCCGAGCCGTTGATACCAGCGCAGCAAGGTCTGCGGCACAGGCGCGGCACCGGACAGCGCCACGCGCAAGGCGTCCAGCCCAAGCCCGGCCAGCACTTTGCGCCCCACCTGCTTGCCGATGATGGGCAGCCCCAGCAGGAAATCCAGGCGTTTGGCCGGGACTTTGCTATACACGCCCATCTGGAATTTAGTCCAGATACGCGGTACGCCAAACAGCGCCGTCGGCCGGGCACGTTGCAAATCGCTGATGAAGGTTTCCAGGCTCTCGGCGAAAAACACCGTCTGCCCGGTGTAGATCGACGCCAGCTCGACAAACATCCGTTCAGCCACATGGCACAGCGGCAGGTAAGACAGGAGCCGATCCGACTCATTGAGCCCGAACAGTCCGGTGCCGTGGGTGGTGGCAAAACCGAGGGTGCCAAAACTGTGCATCACACCTTTGGGCAGGCCCGTGGTGCCGGAGGTGTAGATGATTGTCGCCAACCGCTCGGCGCCGGGCGACGGCGTATCCTGAATCGGTGAACTCGCTTGCAAGTCATCCCAGGTGAAGTCGAACGCCCCTGGCGGGCACAGCGGCAGGCTGATGGTCGGTAAGTCGGGCCTGAGCCCCGGGGCCATGCTCGGCCAGTCATCGAGTTTGCCGATGAACGCCAGCGCCGCTTCGGAATGCTCCAGCACTTGCGCCACCGAGTCGGCGGTCAGGTTCGGATAAAGGGGAACGGACACGTGGCCCGCCATCCAGATCGCCAGGTCGGCAATGATCCAGTGCGCGCAGTTTTTCGAGATCAGGGCGATGTGACTGCCCTGCGGCAGCTCCCGGGCTCGCAGCCAATGGGCGGCGCAGCGGGGCCTGGTGACCGACGTCGGCCCAGGTCAGGGTTTGCACCTGCCCACCGCCCAAAGGCTGGACCAGGTAACGCTGATGGGGGTGACGGGCTTCGCGCTCAAAGAACACTTGCAGCGGCAAACGAAAAGCGGCGGACATGGCAGGCGCTCCTTTTTGTTCGATGTGGCGGCAAGCGTAGTCAACCAAGCACCTGCTTGGTTGGCTATTTCACACAAAAATCAGCAACGTCACCGGTCATGCGGGAGCGAGCCTGCTCGCGAAAAGCAGCGCCTCGATACATCTGATAAACCGGGGTGCAGCTATCGCGAGCAAGCTCGCTCCCACACAAAAGCGGGTTACGGGTGTTTGATGCTGTTGAGCGTCATGCCCCCCGCCAGCGGCAAATCAGCTTCAAGCTCGGCCAGGCTGGCGGTGTTCATCGGTTGCGGCGCCCGCAAGTGGCCGTGCTGCAAGAACCCGATCAGGTTGCCCACCAACGGCTGGTGGCTGACCAGCAACAGGTTGTCTGTGGTGTCGATCTGGTCCACAGCGGCCAACGGGTTGCTGTCCGGTGTCAACCACGACACGGTGCGGATCTCGGGCTCGAAACCCAACGCCTCGCGCACCAGTTGCGCGGTCTGTTGCGCCCGCACGTAAGGGCTGGCGAGGATCGCCTGGATCGGCAGGCCAATCAGTTGCGCCGCGCTGCGCAAGACTTCTTCGCGGCCGTGGGCGGTCAGCTCCCGTTCGGCGTCGCTACGGGCGTGAGACTCGGCTTCACCGTGACGCAACACCCAGAGCTTCATAGCTTTGGCTCCTCATCGCGGGCCGAATGCGGCGCCGGTGGCACGGTGTGCGGGGCTTCGCCTTCGGGTTTGCGCGGGGTCGGCCAATCGGCGAACGGCCAGGGTTTCTGGTCACTGTGGAAACTGCCAAAGCGGCCGATCTGCGCCAGAAACTGGCTCAGGCTGTCACCGAAGTTCATCAGGCCGGCGCTCGGCGCACCGTAGATAAGCCGATAGATGAGCTGCACCAGCACCACCGCGCCAAGGATGAACTGTGCCACTTGCCAGACCAGCACATAGATCAGCATCCACAGCACGCGCAGCAGAATGGATTCGTACTTGGGTGCCTCGTTTTGATCATTCATGTCTCGCTCCTGTCGTGCTCAGTTGAAACCGCTGGTGGAGATAAAGTCGACGTCGGTTTTCGGCTCGCCGCGCATCAGCAACTCGATGACCTGATTGAGCGTGCGCCCTTCAAACAGAATCGCATGCAAACCGGCGACCAGCGGCATGTAGACGCCCACCTCCTGAGCCTTGGCCTTGAGCACCTTGAGGGTGTTGACGCCCTCGGCGACTTCGCCCAGGCGCGTCACCGCCTCTTCCAGGCTCAAGCCCTGACCCAGGGCGAAACCGACCTGATAGTTACGGCTTTTGTCCGACGAGCAGGTGACGATCAGGTCACCGACCCCGGCCAGCCCCAAGAAGGTCATCGGGTTGGCGCCCTGATTCACCGCAAAACGGGTCATTTCCGCCAGTGCGCGGGTAATCAGCATGCTTTTGGTGTTTTCGCCCATGCCCAGCGCCACGGCCATGCCGGCGATGATCGCGTAGACGTTTTTCAGTGCGCCGCCCAGTTCCACGCCAAAACGGTCGGCGCTGGCGTACACCCGGAAGGTCCGGCCGTGCAATGCCTCCTGGACGCGCTGGCAAAGCGCTTCGTCTTCGCTGGCGACCACGGTGGCGGTCAACGCGTGCTCGGCGACTTCACGCGCAAGGTTGGGCCCGGACAGCACGCCGATGCGCGCCTTGGGGGCGATCTCTTCGAGGATCTGGCTCATCAGCTTGAACGTATGGGCTTCGATGCCTTTGGTCAGGCTCACCAGCAGCTTGCCGTCGAGGCACTCGGCATGGGGCGCCAGCACCGCGCGCAAGGCGCTGGACGGCAACGCGACGAAGCACAGCTCGCAAGCGGTGAGTGTCGCCAGCAAGTCGGTGACCGGCTCCACTCCCGGATGGATCTTGATGCCCTTGAGGTAGCGTGGATTCTCGCGATTGACCCGAATGGCCTCGGCCTGTTCCGGGTCTCGCATCCACTGCCGCACCGGATGACCGTTTTCGGCCAGCAGGTTGGCCACGGCGGTCCCGAAACTTCCGCCTCCCAGGACCGCAATTGGGCGCTGTTCAGTCATATGCAATCCGTTAATCCATACCAGTGGCGATGTCGGCATTATACGGAGCGGCCCACGGCGGGCCAGCCCCCATCACAATTACCTACACTTGTAGGAAGTCGACCATCAAAACCGAGGAAAATGCCGGCATCGTGACTGGAAAACTCGACCAGCTCGGTTACCATGCGCGCCAATTATTCGCTTACCAAGGCTGTGCCGTGTCTTTTGGCCCTCCCCTCCCTCGTTCGTCATTCGTCCTGGCGCTGCTTTTCAGCGCACCCGTGTTGGGCGATGACCTGTTCCTGGACGATCAACCGCTCCCGCAGGTCCTGACCGCCACGCGACTCAAACAGTCAGCGGCGGCGGTGCCGGGCAGCATGACGGTGATCGACAGTGAACTGATCAAGGCCAGCGGCGCCCGGGACATCAGCGAATTGCTGCGGCTGGTGCCGGGGATGATGGTCGGCAATATCAATGGCAATCAGGCGGCGGTGAACTACCACGGCACCAGTGCCAGCGAAGCGCGGCGGATGCAGGTGCTGATCGACGGACGCTCGGTGTACCGCGCCGGCCTGGCGACGGTGGACTGGAGCGACATCCCGGTGGCCATGGAAGACATCGAGCGCATCGAAGTCTTTCGCGGGCCCAACACCGTCAGTTACGGCGCCAATGCACTGATGGCGGTGGTCAACGTCATCACCCGCGCACCGGCCAACAGCCATGGCACGCGCATGAAGATCACCCGAGGCCAGCGCGGCATCAGCGACTGGTACGCCAGCCAGGGCACCGGCTGGGACAGCGGCGACCTGCGTTTGTCGCTGTCCGGCCAGGAGGACGACGGTTTCGACACCGACCGCACGGGCGCCGATTACCGCGACAGCCGCCGCTTGAACCGCTTCAGCCTCGCCGTCAGCCAGACGCTGAACGAGCAGCAGAGCCTGGACTGGCAGTTGAACGCCAAGGACGGCAGCAATCAGCGACCGTATACCTACCGCCCCGTGTTCTCCGGAATTACCTCCGCCGGTAACAATTCCGACGTGATAGCCAAGGACTACGCCAGCTCCGTACGCTGGAACCTGGACATCCACCCGGATCACAGCCTCTATGTGCAGGGTTCGGCCCAGCACTGGGACCGCCAGCAAACCTGGCGCGCCTGCGACGCCGAAGTCTCGTTCAGCCCGGAACTGACCCGGCTCTGGCAGCTCAACCCCAACTACACCGAACGCCTGGCTCGCCACATGGAACGCTTCACCGGCACCGGTGCCCCCGCCGGCACACCGGCCGAACAGGCGCTGGGCAATCAAGTGCTGGAGCAATGGCGAAACGGCGCCCGGCAGACGATCTGCGGCGACATCGACCAGAGCGCCCGGGAGTCGCGCTACGACCTCGAAGTGCAAGACACCTTGAGCCTGTCCGACAGCCTGCGGCTGGTCAGCGGCGTGAACTATCGTTACGACCGGGCCGACTCCGAGACGTACTTCAATGGCACCCTCGACGACACCACCTGGCGCGCGTTCGGCCAACTTGAGTGGCGGGCCAGCGAACACTGGCTGCTGCAAGGTGGCGCCATGTTCGAAAACACCCAAATGATCGGCAGCTCCCTCACCCCACGGGTGGCCGTCAACTACCTGATCAACCCGCGCCACGGCCTGCGGGCGGTGTACTCGGAAGCCGTGCGCTCGCCCGATATGTTCGAGAACAGCGTCAACTGGAGCTACCGGGTAACCAACCTCAGCCCCGGTGCCTACGGGCAGTCCAGCGCCCGTTACTTCGTCAAGACCCGCGGCCCCGGCGATCTGGACCAGGAGCACATGCGCTCGCGGGAACTGGGCTACAACGGCTTTTTCGCCGACCTGGGACTGAACGTCGACGTCAAACTGTTCTACGACGAAATCACCGGGATGATCAGCGAGCCGCTGCGCAACAATCAGTTCATTGCCAGCAACAGCAACTCCGCACGCTTCACTGGCACTGAAACCCAACTCGACTGGCATGTCAGCAGCAATGACCGTTTGCGCCTGACTTACGCCTACGTCGATGCCAACGCGAGCAACCCGCGTGACGAGCAACAGAGCGCACGCAACAGTGGCTCGGCCGGTTGGCTGCGGGACTGGGGCAACGGCTGGAACAGTGCGCTCTTCTACTATGGTGACGACGCGCTCAACGGCTACGGCTTCGAGCGGGTCGACACACGCGTGGCCAAACGCATCGCCCTGGGCCGGGCCAACCTGGAACTGGCCGGCATCCTCCAGCAGCGCCTGGACAACCAGCCGACGACCTTCGTCGACAACCGCTACGATTCGCGCCACGTGCTGTATGTCAGCGCGCAGCTAGAGTTCTGACATGCCGACGCCCACCCTTTGGCGCATAGGCTGCATCGGGATGTTGCTACTGGGCTGGCTAGGGCTCGGCGCCCCCGCGTGGGCGGCCGATGTTCTGCTGACCGGCGCCCATGACAGCCCTGCCGTCCAGGCCTTTACCCAGGCACTGGCCAAACAGCGGCCCAAGGACAACGTGCGCTTCGCCCCGTTTGCCAGCCTGCCGGTGCCGGCGAAGCTACCGGCCAGCACCCGACTGATCCTGCTCGACCTGCCGAGCCTGGACTGGCGCCTGCAAGACGCTCAGGGACCACCGACCCTCGTGCTGCGCATCAGCCGTCTGCAAGCCAATCAGCGCCTGGGCAACAGCGTGCCGGCGCGCCTGACGCTGTTGTGGAGTGACCCGCCCCTGATCCGCCAACTGCGCCTGACGAAAAAACTCCTGCCCCAGGTGCAGCGGGTCGGCGTGCTGTATGGCAAGGGCAGCGAGTTTTTGCTCAAGGAACTGCAACAGGCTGCCCGGCCTCTGGGCCTGAAAATCGTCGCCGAGCGCTGGGACAACACTCAGGACAGCCGCCCTTTGCAAACCTTGCTGCGCAACAGTGACGTGCTGCTGGGGCTGGACGACCCCGGGCTCTACAACCCGAAAACCGCCAAAAACCTGTTGCTCAGCAGCTACGGCCAACAACTCGCGCTGATCGGCCCCAATGCCGGCTTCGTCAAGGCCGGCAGCCTGGCCAGTACCTACAGCGATCAAAGTGACTGGTTGCAGATGCTGGATCATCTGCTGGACCGTCCACCCGCCAGTTGGCCACGCGCGTTGTACCCGCAACCCTTCAAAGTCTTGAGCAACCCGCAAGTCGCCCGCTCCCTGGGCATCGAACAGATCGACCCCGGGACCGTGGCCGCCCAGTTGGCCGAAGGAGAAAACCGTCCATGAGCTTGCGTCGCCGTTGGGACATCAGCACCCGCACCCAAATCATCAGCCTCGGCCCGGCCCTGCTGCTGACCTTGCTGCTGATCAGCTTTTTCACCTTCGTGCGGCTGCAGGATTTGCGTCAGGAACTCAACCACACCGGTCAACTGATCGCCAACCAACTGGCGCCCGCCACCGAATACGGGGTGATCTCCGGTAACAACGAAGTGCTCGAAAGCCTGATGAAGGCTTCGCTGGCCACACCACACGTGCGCTTCCTCGAAGTCCAGGACAGCACCAACCACATTCTGGTGTACGTCGAGCAGCCCTCGGAAATCCACAACCGCTCGCAGAAGGTCGAGGTGTTCCAGGCCCCGGTTCGCTTGCAGCGGATTGCACTCGGCAACGATTTTCTTCAGAGCCAGCAGGCACCGGCCCATGCCACTGCCGAGGATTACCTGGGGCGAGTGATTGTCGGCATGTCCAACGATGCCTTCAGCCAGCGCCAGCAGGAAATCCTTCTCAAGGCCGGCGTCCTTGCCTTGTTTGCCCTGCTCTTTACCTTTCTCGTCGCCCGGCGCCTGGCGGCCGGCCTGTCGAAGCCGCTGCGCGACATCGGCAACGCGGTCAAGGCGATACAACAGGGCGATTACAAAACCCCGCTGCCGATCGTCGACGATACCGAACTCGGCGCACTGTCGCGGCACATCAATAACCTGGCCAACGGCCTGGAAGTCGCCAGCCGCGAGCAGCACCAGGCCATGGCGCAACTGATCCAGACCCGCGAAGAAGCGGAGAAAGCCAACAACGCCAAATCCGACTTCCTGGCGATGATGAGCCACGAATTGCGCACGCCGATGAATGGCGTGCTGGGCATGCTGCAACTGCTCGAAACCACCGACATGACCGAGGAACAGATCGAGTACGCCGCGCTGGCGTCCGAATCCACCGAGCACTTGCTCAAGGTCATCAACGACATTCTCGATTTCTCGCGCATCGAACGTTCGGCGCTGGAACTGGAACATATCCCGTTCAACCTCGCCGAGCTGATCGGCAACTCGGCCCAGTCTTTCCAGCACAGTGCCACGCAGCGCGGGTTGAGCCTGGACCTGCTGGTCCCCGACGACATGCAGGCCTTGCAGGTGCAGGGCGACCCGACGCGGATCCGGCAGATCCTGGTCAACCTGATCGGCAACGCCTTGAAGTTCACCGAACAGGGGCGGATCTCGATCGAGGCGCAGTGGCAAGCGCTGGACCACGAACTGCTGTGGTTCACCTGCACCGTGCGCGACAGCGGGATCGGCATTTCGGCACAAAGCCTGGAGTCGATGTTCAATGCCTTCCAGCAGGCCGACAGCTCGATCTCCCGGCGTTACGGCGGCACCGGGCTGGGCCTGCCGATTGCCCGGACCCTCGCCGAGCGAATGGGCGGCACCCTGCGCGCCCAGAGCGAAGAAGGCCTGGGCTCGGTGTTCACCCTGGAAATTCCGCTGGCACTGTCCAGGCTCACGCTGCCGGTGCTGGCGCCACGCACGCCGGCCGGCAACGGTCATGGCGAAGGCCGCAATGTGTTGCTGGTCGAAGATAATCCGGTCAATCAGACGGTCATCCAGGCAATGTTGCGCAGCCTGGGCTTCACTGTCAGTGTGGCCACCGATGGTGCGCAGGCGGTGAAGAGTGCCGAGAGCCTGATGTTCGAGGCGATCCTGATGGATTGCCGGTTGCCGGTCATCGATGGTTACGAAGCCACCCGACAGATCCGTGAACTGCCGGGCTGCGCCGATGTGCCGATCATCGCGCTGACTGCCAATGCCTTGCAGGGGGACCGCGAGGCCTGCCTGTCAGCGGGCATGAACGACTATCTGGCCAAGCCTTTCAAACGCACTGATCTGCAGCAAATTCTTCAGCGTTGGGTGCAGTAGCACAGAGCTATCGACCATCTGCGACTGGCGTGAAAGGCGAAAGTGCGGCAGTCTTAGCCTCCGAAACTGGCCTGAAATTGGGCTTGAATAATAATTTCAGTGCACAAGTGTACATTCATGTCCCTTGTGCTGTGACTTTCACCACAACGCAATAGTCTATGAGTAGGCTGCCGGTTTGAGGCATGAATGTTTCGATCGGCCGGGAAGATTCTGCCCCACCTGCCGCATGACTATTGAGGAGCTCGCATGACCAAACAAAACGCCTTTACTCGGGAAGACCTGCTGCGCTGCAGTCGCGGTGAGCTGTTCGGCCCGGGTAACGCGCAACTGCCCGCCCCTAACATGCTGATGGTGGATCGCATCACCCATATCAGCGCCGAGGGCGGCAAGTACGGCAAAGGTGAATTGGTCGCCGAGCTGGATATCACCCCGGACCTGTGGTTCTTCGCCTGCCACTTCGAAGGCGACCCTGTAATGCCTGGCTGCCTGGGCCTTGACGCCATGTGGCAACTGGTCGGTTTCTTCCTCGGCTGGCAAGACCTGCCAGGTCGTGGCCGCGCTCTGGGTTCGGGCGAAGTAAAATTCTTTGGCCAAGTGCTTCCCACCGCCAAGAAAGTGACCTACAACATTCAGATCAAACGCGTCATGCGCGGCAAACTGAACCTGGCCATCGCCGATGGTTCGGTCAGTGTCGACGGTCGCGAGATCTACACTGCCGACGCCCTTCGGGTCGGCGTATTCACCTCCACTGACAACTTCTAAGGGTTATCCGCATGCGCCGCGTCGTTATCACTGGTCTGGGCATCGTATCGTGCCTGGGCAATGACAAAGAGACCGTCTCCGCTAACCTGCGTGCAAGTCGCCCTGGCATCCGCTTCAACCCGGAATATGCCGAAATGGGTCTGCGTAGCCAGGTTTCCGGCTCCATCGACCTGCCTCTCGAAGAATTGATCGATCGCAAGATCTATCGCTTCGTCGGCCACGCGGCGGCTTACGCCTACCTGGCCATGAAAGACGCCATCACTGACTCCGGCCTGACCGAAGAGCAAGTGTCCAACCCGCGCACCGGCCTGATCGCCGGTTCCGGTGGCGCGTCGACCCTGAACCAGATGGAAGCGCTGGACATCCTGCGCGAAAAAGGCGTCAAGCGCGTCGGCCCATACCGCGTGACGCGGACCATGAGCAGCACCGTTTCCGCTTGCCTGGCCACACCTTTCAAGATCAAGGGCCTGAACTACTCCATCGCGTCTGCCTGCGCCACCAGTGCTCACTGCATCGGTACGGCCATGGAACAGATCCAGATGGGCAAGCAGGACATCGTGTTCGCCGGCGGTGGTGAAGAAGAACACTGGAGCCAATCGTTCCTGTTCGACGCCATGGGCGCACTCTCCAGCCAGTACAACGAAACACCAGACAAGGCTTCCCGTGCCTACGACGCCAAGCGTGACGGTTTCGTCATCGCCGGCGGTGGCGGCATGGTCGTGGTTGAGGAGCTGGAACACGCTCTGGCCCGCGGCGCGAAGATCTATGCCGAAATCGTTGGCTACGGCGCGACGTCCGACGGCTACGACATGGTCGCGCCAAGCGGCGAAGGTGCCATCCGCTGCATGCAGATGGCCATGTCCACCGTCGATACTCCAATCGACTACCTGAATACCCACGGCACTTCGACTCCGGTTGGCGACGTTGCGGAAATGAAAGGTGTACGTGAAGTGTTCGGCGCCAACGCTCCGGCCATCAGCTCCACCAAGAGCCTGTCGGGTCACTCCCTGGGCGCCGCCGGCGTTCACGAAGCGATCTACTGCATGCTGATGATGGAAGGCAACTTCATGGCGGGTTCCGCCAACATCGACGAACTGGACCCGGAAGTGGCTGACATGCCGATCCTGACCAAGACTCGCGAAGACGCCACCATCAACACCGTGATGAGCAACAGCTTCGGCTTCGGTGGCACTAACGCCACCCTGGTCCTGAAGCGCTGGCAGGGCAAGTAAGCCCCGCCGCTTCGCCGTACATGAAAACGCCCCGACTGGTTCGGGGCGTTTTTTATTGGGCACCAGTAACCCCCATCGCGAGCAGGCTCGCTCCCACACTGGACCGTATGCGTTCACACAATTTGTGCTCAAAGCAGATCTCATGTGGGAGCGTGCTTGCTCGCGATGGGGTCCGACCGGGTCTTGAGCCTTACACCGAAAACCGCGCCACCATGGTGTTCAGGTCAATCGCCAACCGCGACAACTCCTGACTGGCGGCACTGGTCTGGTTCGCTCCCGCCGAGGTCTGCAATGCCAGATCGCGGATGTTCATCAGGTTCCTGTCCACCTCTCGCGCCACGGCCGCCTGCTCTTCCGAGGCGCTGGCAATCACGATGTTGCGCTCGTTGATCAAGGTGAACGCCGAAGCAATCTCCTCCAGCGCCGTTCCGGCTGCTTTTGCCACCTCCAGCGTTGAACGTGCACGGTCGTTGCTCTGCTGCATCGAGGTGACCGCCTGATCGGTGCCCTGTTGAATGCCGCTGATCATCTGCTCGATTTCCTGGGTCGACTGCTGGGTGCGATGGGCCAGCGCCCGCACCTCGTCGGCGACCACAGCAAAGCCGCGCCCCGCATCACCCGCCCGGGCGGCTTCAATCGCCGCGTTGAGCGCCAGCAGGTTGGTCTGTTCGGCAATCGAGCGGATCACATCCAGCACCTTGCTGATGCTGTAGACCTTCTGCGCCAGGTCTTCGACCTGCTCGGCATTGGACGTCACATCGTCGGCCAGGGATTCGATGGACAGCACAGTCTGATGCACCTGTTCACGGCCATGCTGGGCAATCCGGTCGGACTCGCGAGACGCCTCGGACGTGGCCACCGCGTTGCTTGCCACCTCCTCCACCGCGGCGGTCATCTGATTCACCGCTGTCGCGGCCTGCTCGATCTCCAGGCTTTGCTGATGCAAACCCCGGGTGGCGTCCTCAGTGACGCAGCTCAGCTCTTCCGACGCGGACGCCAGTTGACTGGAGGAGTCGGAAATTCGCCGGATCGTCTCGCGCAAGTTCTGCTGCATGCTCTTGAGCGCGTGCAACAGCCGCGCGGGCTCATCCTTGCCGCTGATGTTGATATCACCGGTCAAATCACCGCCCGCCACCACCTCAGCCACTTTCAGCGACTGGGACAACGGCAGGACGATACTGCGGGTCAGCAACAGCGCCAGGCCAATGGTGATCAACGCCGTCACACCGATCATGACGCCCACCCACACCCGCGAACTGCTGAACACCGCCCGCGCCAGTTCCGTTGCCAAATTAGCGTTCAAGCGATTCAGCTCGACCAATTCATGCAGCGTGACCGACAACTCATCGGCCAGATGACTCATCTCGCCATTCACCAACGCGATAGCATCCTCGACCCGGCCTTGGGCCGAGAGCGCCATCACCTGCTCCTGGAAATCCAGGTACTTTTTCTCGTTGAGCTTGAACCGGTCGAACAGCACCCGCTCTTCGGGCAGCACGATCAGCTTGTCGTACCGGTCCTGGGCGACCGTCAGGCCTTTCTTGATGTCATTGATCTTGCTGACATTCTGCGCCAGCGCCAGGGGATCGCGGTTGATCAGCAAGCGCATGGTCAGCGCCCGCACACGCAACAGATCCTGATTCATTTCGCCGACCGACATCACACTGGGCAACCAGTTATTGTCGACCTCATCGGACTGCTCGCGCATGTTCGACATCTGCATCAGGGCAAACCCGCCCAGGCAGAACACCATCAGGGCCAGCACGCCAAAACCCAGTCCTGCGCGAGGCGCAATATTGAGATTACGGAGACTCATGCTTTGGTTCCTTCCAAAAGCGCTGCATCCACCATGCAGCGGGTTGCTCTAGAAGGTATCGGCCCTGTGAAATTTTGCGTAAGACGAAAACGTGATATCAAAGCGCCCAAGAAGTCCAACGCCTGAGCTCAAACGTTTCAGTGGACGGTAAAACGCTGCTCCGTGAGCAGACGGTCACCCTGGAACACCATGAAACGCCACTCACCGGGGACGACTTCATAGCGTTCGGTGAACTCGTAGGCCATCACGTCCTGCGGGGCGCCAGGCACCAGTTTCTGGGTCACTTCCAGCTTGTCGTGACGCACGCCGTCGGGGGAACGGATACCCGGCGTGAAGTAAAGCAGCGTCAGTGGCTGACCGTCAGCCACCTTGCCGCTCAATTGATAGCGCAGGCCAAACTTGGTCCCCAGCTTGCCGGGAATCACTTCTGTGGCCTGAATCTGCTCGTTGCTGCGGCGCAACACCCGCTCACCCGACTCCAGCGATGCCTTCGCCCCTCCAAACACACCGTATTCCACCGGGCCTTCGACATGAACTTCGGCACTGGCCAGGCCACTGATCATCATCAGCGCAGCCAACGCGCTTAAACGGGTGAGGTGCATAACGCGCTCCTTGATTGAGATGACCGCGAGGGTATGACGCAGGCGTGACAGGCTGATGACAAACCCAGGCACGGGGCAATGGCAAAAAAGTGGAACGCCTGAATCGCCGGATGCTCTATAACAGCAAGGTCTTTTTCCGACGTACGCCCTTTCCTACTGCTTAAGAGGTTTGTCATGACCATTACTGTCAACACCGAATCCAGCGAAGGTTTTCGTCACAGCATCCAGATCGACGACCATCAACTTTTCGCCGACGTCCCCAAAGCCTTCGGTGGCGAAGGCTCCGCGCCAGAGCCCCACGATTACTTTGACGCTGCGCTGGGGGCGTGCAAGGCACTGACCCTCAAGCTCTACGCGCAAAAGAAAGAAATCCCGCTGACCGGCGTCACGGTCGAGGTCAGGCACGACAACAGTCAGGAACAGAAAGGCAAATACGCCCTGCACGTCAAACTGACCCTCAAAGGCGTGCTCACCGACGCCCAGCGCGAAGAATTGCACCGCGTGGCTGACCGTTGCCCGATTCACAAGCTGATGACCACCAGCGAAGTGACCATCGAGACTCACCTGTCTGAAGGCGCTTTCAGCCAGTAGCAGCGAGTCCGGGCTGTGCGGGTTATGCTCAGAGGCATCATTCGTACAGCCTGGAACGCACCATGAACACACCGCTCGTGATCCGGCCCCGCGCCGAAGACGTTGAAGGCCAGCCGATCCTTCGCCCGATACCGTCAGCCCAGTGCCGCAGCGTCGGGCCTTTCGTGTTTTTCGACCACATGCTCGAAACCCGCTATCCGGCAGGCCGAGGCATGAATATCCGTCAGCATCCGCACATCGGCCTGTCCACCCTCACCTACCTGTTTGAAGGCGAGCTCCTGCACAAGGACAGCCTGGGTTCCGATCAGATCGTAAAACCGGGTGACGTCAGCTGGATGACTGCAGGCAGCGCGATTGCCCATGTCGAGCGCACGCCTGAAGCGCTGTGGAACACCGACTTCAAGATGCATGGCTTGCAAATATGGCTGGCCTCGCCCAAGGAACACGAACAAGGCCCAAGTCATTACAGCCATCACCCCGCCGCCAGCCTGCCGCTCAGCGATAACCTTGGGGTGAAGATCAGAATGATTGCCGGCAAAGGGTTCTGCCTGGAGTCACCGGTGCCGGTGCTCTCGCCTACGCTGTACGCAGAGCTTGAGTTAAAAACGGCGACGACCTTGCTGATTCCTACTGAACATGAAGAACGCGCGCTTTACGTGCTGAACGGTGACGCCCAACTCAATGGCGAGCCGATTGAACCGCACTCGCTGGTGGTGTTGCCCACTGGGGAAGAAATGGACCTGTTCGCCGAAAGCGATTGCCACGCCATGCTGTTCGGCGGCGCTCCCATGGATGGACCGCGACGGATCAACTGGAACTTCGTTGCCAGCGATCCAGCGGTGATCGATGAGGCCCGCCGGCGCTGGGCGGCTGGGGATTGGCCGACGGTGCCGGGCGAGAGCGAACGGATCGAACTGCCCTGAGATCTTCGGTGTCAGTTACACCGCTTTCGCGAGCAAGCTCGCTCCCACACTGGATCGCATTCGTGCACACATTCTGTGCTCACTGGAGATCTAATGCGGGAACGAGCCTGCTCGCGATGAGGCCCGCCCTGACACCGACAGTGCCAGGGCTAGAAACAGCAATCAGCCGCCGAACACTTCTTCCAGCAAATTATGCATCGACACAAAGGCCCGCCTGGCGGTCCTGACGTCGTACATCATCTTGCCCGGCACGTTGGCGTGCGGATCGGTGAAGGAATGCACCGCGCCGCCGTAGCTCAGCAGTTGCCAGTCCACGCCCGCCGCATTCATCTCGGCTTCGAACGCTGGCAGTTGCGCGCTGGGCACCAGTGGGTCGGACGCGCCATGCAGCACCAGCACCGCACCCTTGATGTTTTTCGCATCATTCACATCAGGCGTGTCCAGCGTGCCATGGAACGACACGGCCGCTTTGAGTGGCGCGCCGCTACGGGCCAGCTCCAGCGCGCAACAACCACCGAAGCAAAAACCGAATGTTGCCAGTTTCGAGGTCTCGACCCTGGCTTCAGTCTGTTTTTGCAACTGTTCGAACGCTGCCTGCATGCGCTTGCGCAGCAAGGCGCGATCATTCTTCAGCGGCATCATCGCCGCACCCGCCTCATCGCCATTTTGCGGGCGAACCGACTGCCCATAAAGGTCAGCGATCAGCACCACATAACCTTTGGCGGCAACGTCCTGGGCGATCTTTTCCGCCCCGGCGCTGACGCCCATCCAGTTCGGCGCCATCAGCAACCCGGGGCGCGGGCCAGTGTGGCTGGCATCGAACGCCAGACGACTTTCATAAGGCTGACCATCGACCTGATAGACCACGGAACGCACGGTGACTTGGCTCATTTCAGCCTCCCAAGGCTCAAGAATGAAAAAACCCGCCGAAGCGGGTTTTTTTACAGCGCTGTTAAACCGACAGTTCAACCAGCAGCTTGTTCAGTCGGCGCACATAGGCGGCCGGGTCTTTCAAGCTGTCGCCGGCAGCCAGGGCCGCCTGATCGAAGAGAATGTGCGACAGGTCGCCAAACCGCTCTTCGCTCTGTTCGCTGTCGAGCTTCTCGATCAGCGGGTGGCCCGGGTTGAATTCGAAGATCGGCTTGGACTCCGGAACCTTCTGACCGCTGGCTTCCAGGATCTGACGCATTTGCATGCCCAAGTCCTGCTCGCCGATGGCCAGAATCGCCGGGGAGTCGGTCAGGCGGTGAGAAACCCGCACTTCGCTGACTGCTTCGCCCAGGGCTGTCTTGATCCGCTCAACCAGACCTTCTTTGGTCTTGGCAACTTCTTCAGCGGCCTTCTTGTCCTCTTCCGAGTCCAGGTTGCCCAGGTCCAGGTCACCACGCGCCACATCGACAAAGCTCTTGCCGTCGAAGTCGCTGAGGTAGCTCATCAGCCACTCGTCGATACGGTCGGTGAGCAGCAGCACTTCGATGCCTTTCTTGCGGAAGACTTCCAGGTGCGGGCTGTCCTTCACCGATTCGTACTTCTCACCGGTCAGGTAGTAGATCTTGTCCTGACCTTCCTTGGCGCGGGCCAGGTATTCGGCCAGGCCTACAACCTGCTCGCCTTCGGCGCTGCTGGTCGATGCGAAACGCAGCAGACCGGCGATTTTCTCTTTGTTGGCGAAATCTTCTGCCGGGCCTTCTTTCATGACCTGACCGAAGTTTTTCCAGAAACCTTTGTATTGCTCTGGCTCGTTCTTCGCCAGTTTTTCCAGCATGTCCAGCACACGCTTGGTCAGCGCGGACTTCATCGAATCGATGATCGGGTCTTTCTGCAGGATCTCACGCGACACGTTCAGCGACAGGTCGTTGGAATCGACCACGCCTTTGATGAAGCGCAGGTACAGCGGCAGGAACGACTCAGCCTGGTCCATCACGAACACGCGCTGCACGTACAGCTTCAGGCCGCGTGGCGCTTCACGCTGGTACAGGTCGAACGGAGCACGGGCCGGCACGTAAAGCAGCGAGCTGTACTCGAGCTTGCCTTCGACCTTGTTGTGGCTCCAGCTCAGCGGATTCTCATAATCGTGAGCGATGTGTTTGTAGAACTCCTGGTATTCCTCGTCTTTGACTTCAGTACGAGGACGAGTCCACAGCGCGCTGGCGCGGTTGACGGTTTCCCACTCGAGTGCCGGGGCTGCTTCGCCTTCGGCAGGGGTAACCTCTTTCGGCAACTCGATCGGCAGGGCGATATGGTCCGAGTACTTCTTGATGATGTTACGCAGACGCCAGCCATCGGCGAATTCGTTTTCACCGGATTTCAGGTGCAGGACGATGCGCGTGCCGCGGTCAGCCTTCTCGACGGTGGCGACTTCAAACTCGCCTTCGCCCTTGGACGACCAGTGCACGCCTTCGCTTGCGGCGAGGCCGGCACGGCGGCTGAACACATCAACCTTGTCGGCCACGATGAACGCGGAGTAGAAACCGACGCCGAACTGACCGATCAGGTGCGAATCCTTTTTCTGGTCGCCCGACAGGTTTTTCATGAAATCGGCAGTGCCGGATTTGGCGATGGTGCCCAGGTGGGTGATCACATCGTCGCGGCTCATGCCGATACCGTTGTCTTCGAGGGTGACGGTTTTCGCGTCCTTGTCGAAGCTCACACGGATTTTCAGCTCGGCGCCACCTTCCAGCAACTCAGGCTTGGACAGGGCTTCGAAGCGCAATTTGTCGACAGCGTCAGAGGCGTTCGAGATCAGTTCGCGAAGGAAAATTTCCTTGTTGGAGTACAGCGAATGGATCATGAGATGAAGCAGTTGCTTCACCTCGGTCTGGAAGCCCAGGGTTTCCTTTTGAGTTTCCACGCTCATGGTCATCAAACTCCGATTGGATGGCAGTGGCCGCGCCCTGAAGGGGTGGCGGCGGGATGTCATCAAAGTTGGGGGCTATGACGGGGATTTCAAGGGCTGGGGGTTTCTTCAATCTTGAAATGCGCACGCGCGGTGGCAATCGGCTCGGCTTGAGTGCTCTGCCACGCGGTGATCGCCACGTTGGCCACTCGCCTGCCCTGGCGGCACAGCTGACATTTGGCGTAGGTATCGCGAAACTGCCCGGCACGCAGGTAATCGAGGGAAAAGTCGATGATTTTCGGCACACCGGGAGAACCGGTGAAGATCAATAAATGCAGGGCTGCGGCCAGTTCCATGAAGCCCGCAATCACACCGCCATGAATGGCCGGCAGTAACGGATTACCGATGTTGTCTTTGTTCGCGGGCAGGCGAAACAACAGCTCATCGCCCAGGCGCGAGCATTCAATACCGATCAGCTTGGCGTAGGGAATCAAGTGCAACAGTGACGCGTAGTCACCTTGCTCATGAGCCTGCTGCAATTGCTCCTTGAAGTTGTCAGTCATTTCGCACCGCCATTGATAACGCCACCGAAGCCCTTGGTACCTTTGGCACCCTTGCCCATGCGCATGAACGTCCCGACCACGTGGGCAATCGGCCGTTCGGGATCGTCCTGATAGGCAAAGCCACGGGTGAAAATCACGTCGGTGGTCACCCGGTAGCACTGCGCAAAGCCGTGCACATCTTTGTGCGGCTCGGCCGGGTGCATGTAGTCGATGCGCAAATCCAGGGTCGGGCACACCTCGAACTGCGGCAGCACGCACAACGTCGCCATGCCGCACGCGGTGTCCATCAGCGAGGTGATGGCGCCCCCGTGAATCACACCGGTCTGCGGGTTACCCACGATTTGCGGGCTATAGGGCAAGGTGATTGTCAGCCCTTCACTGTCGGCACTGTGAACGCGCAACCCCAGTACCTGGCAGTGCCTGAGCGCCGATAAAAATCGCGTTGCACGCTCGAAAACCGGATGTTCGGCCATGTGATAAAGACTCTCATTAAAGTGGGCACATAGAACTGTGAGTGCCCGTAAAAAGTTCCGTTCAGAACAAACTTATATATCTGTGGGAAACGCGGAACTTAACCTGTGGGAGTGCGTTCGAAAGGCCAAGTAGATATTTTCCATAAGGAGAAACACCCCATGCGTAAGACTTTAGCTATTGCCTTGATGTTGACCGCTTCCCTCGGTCTCGCTGCCTGCGATAAAAAATCCGAGGACAAAGCTCAAGATGCCAACCAGCATGCTGAACAAGCCCAGCAAAAAATGAACGAAGCTCAGGATAAAGTGAACGAGGCCGCGAAAGAAAACGCCGAAGCTGCCAAAGATCAGGCCGATTCGAACAAAGCAGCCGCTGAAGAAGCAGCCCCTAAAACCAACTAATCCGGTTTTAGCGCTGCAAAAAGAAAACCCGCTCAAGGCGGGTTTTCTTTTGTGTGGCTGAAATGCACTGTCTGCGGGATAACCTGGCCGGCCATCGCAGACGTTCAAACAACCCACATCGTTTTTAGACCGGGCGATCCCTGTACATTACGGCGACACTCCATAACGCACACGATTGACCGGCATCCAGCGTTAAAGCAAGACCGTTCTAAACGTCGGGCTGATCATCAGCAACAATGAACAGACCAGCCCGACAAACCATACCAGACTGCGCTGCCACGCCAGATCAGCCCAATAGCACAGCAAATAGATAACTCGCGCGATCACAAAGATGATTGCCAGCGTATCAATCAGCCATCCCGCCGTTTGGGTGGTGTGCGCCATCAACACCCCGACCGCGAACAACATGAAGGCTTCGAAACTGTTCTGATGCGCCGCCAAGGCTCGCGCACCAAACCCTGTCAGTTGCGCCTGCTGCTGGCGAGGCAGGTGGTTGTTGTAACCGCCCTGCTCTTTCATGGCCTTGGCCACCGGCATACGGGCGATAAAAATCAGCAACGCGCTGATAAATACACACCAGAAAGGAACACTCATCAACTCACCTCTTTACTCACCTCGGGCATTGGCGCCTCTGTAGGGGTATAGACCATCACGTCCAGCACGTCGGAATGAAACTCCCGGCGATACAACACAAACACCACGCCGGCACTCATCAACATGAACAGCCACGGGCTGACGAACCAGGCCAGCATGGTCATGCCGAAATAATAGGACCGCAGGCCGAAGTTGAACTGGTTGGCGGCCATCGAAATAACCCGCGCCGCGCGCGAGGCGAAAGCCTTGCGCTCCTGCTCGGAGACATGACGCTCACCGATCATTGGCGCCGACCCCACCAGAATCGCCGCGAAGTTGTACTGACGCATGCACCAACTGAACGTGAAGAAGGCATAGACGAACACCAGCGCCAGGCACAGCAACTTGATCTCCGACATGCCCTGGGATGCCTGTTGCACCATCGGAATATCGGCCAGCAACGACACCGCACGCTCGGAAGCGCCGAGCACCGTGAGAATACCGGCCAGGATGATCAGCGTGCTTGAAGCGAAGAATGACGCATTGCGCTCAAGGTTGCCGATCACGCTGGCATCGGCGATGCGGTTGTCGCGCAGCAGCATGCGGCGCATCCAGTCCTCGCGGTACAGGTGCAACACACTGGCCAGGCACGCGGTGTCGCGAGCCTTCCAACTGGCGTAACGGGTGTAGCCGCCCCAGCAGACGACAAACCAGAGTGCGGCAAGAATGTGGATCAGATTGGCGTGAACGAACGACATGCAGGTCCTTGTAAGACGTTGGCATTGATTGAATCCGTGGGAGCGAGGCTTGCCCGCGAAAGCGGTGTATCAGTCGATGAATAGGTCGAATGGTACATCGCTTTCGCGGGCAAGTCGGATCGCCGTATCGCTCGCTCCTACAAGGTAGTGCTTCGACGTTAGCGCAACAAAAAAGACACTGCATCACGCCCATAAAAATGCCCCGTATCGATTGATACGGGGCATTTGTGTTTTAGCGACGGCCCGCTTGTGGCGGGCCGTGAAGCTTAAGCCAGCGCTTCGGCGCGCTTGCCCAGCAGGCGGTCGAAGACAAAAGCCGCCGCCAGGGTGATCACCGAAGGCACCAGCCATGCCAGGCCTTGCTCGCTCAACGGAAGATCCACCAGCTGTGCAGGCATCCAGCCCGCCAGGCCGGCGCCTTTAAGCGCATCGATCAGGCCGAAGATGAACGACACCAGCATGACCGGGCCCACGATACGCCCTTGCTCATGCCAGAAGTCCTTGCAGAAGCTCAGGGCCACCAGAACGATACACGGTGGGTAGATAGCAGTCAGGACCGGAATCGAGAACGCAATCAGCTTGGTAAGGCCCAGGTTGGACACCAGCAAGGAGAACGCCGCCAGGATGATCACCAAGGTCTTGTAGGACAGTGGCAACACGCGGCTGAAGTATTCCGCGCACGCGCACGTCAGGCCGACCGCCGTTACCAGGCACGCCAGGGAGATCAGTACCGCCAGGAAACCGCTGCCCAGCGAACCGAAGGTGTGTTGCACATAGGCGTGCAGCACTGCCGCGCCGTTGGTTGCACCAACAGCCACTTCATGGCTGCCCGAGCCCAGACGGAACAGGCTGACATACACCAGCGCCAGGCCCACGCCGGCAATCAACCCGGCGATGATCGCGTAACGGGTGATCAAGGCTGGCGATTCAACGCCACGGGAACGAATGGCGTTGACGATGACGATGCCGAAGACCAGCGCGCCGAGGGTGTCCATGGTCAGGTAACCATTGATGAACCCTTGGGAGAACGGCGCGGCAACGTACTCAGGCGTAGCGGTGCCAATGTCACCAGCCGGCAAGGCGAATGCGGCGATGCCAAGTACGGCCAACGCAATGATCTTCAGCGGCGCGAGGAAACGCCCGACGGTGTCCAGCAGACGACCCGGATAAAGCGAAATGAAGAACACCAGCAGGAAGTACACGCTGCTGTAAAGGAACAGCGCCAGCGGGCTTTCGCCGGTCAGCGGTGCCAGGCCCACTTCAAAGGACACGGTCGCGGTACGCGGGGTGGCGAACAACGGGCCGACCGCCAGGTAGCAAACCGCCGCCAGCAGACCACCGGCAACTTTGCCGATCGGACTGCTCAGGGCATCCATCGCGCCGCCGACCTTGGCCAGGGCAACCACGGTGATGACCGGCAGACCAACTGCGGTGATCAGAAAGCCCAGCGCCGCCATCCAGACGTGTGGTCCGGACTGCAAACCGACGATAGGCGGGAAGATGATATTGCCGGCCCCGACGAACAGGGCAAACGTCATAAAACCTAATGCCAGGACGTCCTGGCCTTTCAACACTTTCATTAAGGAAATACCACACTACTGAATCGGAATTTAGAGAGGGATTTCCCTTATAGGTGAGGGAAATGCTGTCGGTCCGTATAGGACTGACCCGTTTAGCGCGCAGCGTCCTTGTGGGCAGCAAACGCAAAATGGCGGCTAGCGTAACTAATTTGTCCGACAAACGCACTGTTAAGGGGCGAACTATCCGATCTGCGACGCTTCTGTGTCGCGTTTACATATCTATTTTTCACAACCAGAACTCTGTGGCGAGGGAGCTTGCTCCCTCACCACAAAAGCCCTATGTAAACGCTGCAAACTACGCGGATGCCGAAAACGACAAAGGCCACCCGAAGGTGGCCTTTGTTGGTGAAGCGTCAGCTAAGCGCGAGGCTTACTTGACAGCCCAGCCAGTCAGCTCGGACAAAGCCTTGCCGATGTCTGCCAGCGAACGCACGGTTTTCACGCCTGCGTCTTCCAGGGCAGCAAACTTCTCGTCTGCAGTGCCCTTGCCGCCAGAGATGATTGCGCCAGCATGGCCCATGCGCTTGCCCGGAGGAGCAGTCACACCCGCGATGTAGGAAACAACCGGCTTGGTCACGTGTGCCTTGATGTAGGCAGCCGCTTCTTCTTCAGCCGAACCGCCGATCTCGCCGATCATGACGATCGCTTCGGTCTTCGGGTCTTCCTGGAACAGTTTCAGGATGTCGATGAAGTTCGAACCCGGGATCGGGTCACCACCAATGCCGACGCAAGTCGACTGACCGAAACCGGCGTCAGTAGTCTGCTTCACAGCTTCGTAGGTCAGGGTGCCGGAACGCGAAACGATACCGACCTTGCCTGGCAAGTGAATGTGACCTGGCATGATGCCGATCTTGCATTCGCCTGGAGTGATCACGCCTGGGCAGTTAGGGCCGATCAGGATCACGCCCAGCTCGTCGCACTTGACCTTGGCATCCAGCATGTCCAGGGTAGGAATGCCTTCGGTGATGCACACGATCAGCTTGATGCCGCCGAAAGCAGCTTCCAGGATCGAATCCTTGCAGAAAGGAGCCGGAACGTAGATCACGCTGGCGGTAGCGCCAGTGGCCGCTACAGCGTCTTTCACGGTGTTGAACACTGGCAGACCCAGGTGCTCGGTGCCGCCTTTGCCTGGAGTTACGCCGCCAACCATCTTGGTGCCGTACTCGATGGCTTGCTGGGTGTGGAAACTACCTTGCGAACCGGTAATACCCTGGCAGATAACTTTGGTGTCTTTATTGATCAGGACGCTCATTATTTGCCCTCCGCAGCTTTAACGACTTGTTGAGCAGCGTCGGTCAGGCTGGTAGCAGCGATGATGTTCAAACCGCTTTCTGCCAGTACTTTAGCGCCCAGCTCAGCGTTGTTGCCTTCAAGGCGAACAACAACCGGGATTTTCACGCCGACTTCTTTCACTGCGCCGATGATGCCTTCGGCAATCATGTCGCAACGAACGATGCCGCCGAAGATGTTGACCAATACTGCAGCGACGTTAGTGTCGGACAGGATGATCTTGAACGCTTCGGTCACGCGTTCTTTGGTAGCACCGCCGCCCACGTCGAGGAAGTTGGCTGGTTTGCCGCCATGCAGGTTGACGATGTCCATGGTACCCATGGCCAGGCCAGCACCGTTGACCATGCAACCGATGTTGCCTTCCAGTGCTACGTAGTTCAGTTCGAACTTGGCAGCGTGCGCTTCGCGCGGATCGTCTTGCGACGGATCGTGGAAAGTCTTCAGCTTAGGCTGACGGTACATGGCGTTGGCGTCGATGTTGATCTTGGCGTCGAGGCAATGCAGATCGCCGTCAGCCTTGATCACCAGCGGGTTCACTTCCAGCAGAGCCAGGTCGTGATCCTTGAACAGTTTGGCCAGACCTACGAAGATCTTGGCGAACTGAGCAACTTGCTTGCCTTCCAGGCCCAGCTGGAATGCCAGCTCGCGACCCTGGAATGGCTGAGCGCCAACCAGTGGATCGATAGTGGCCTTGAGGATTTTCTCAGGGGTGTCGTGAGCGATTTTCTCGATGTCCACGCCACCTTCGGTGGAAGCCATGAACACGATGCGACGGCTCGAACGGTCAACGACAGCGCCCAGGTACAGCTCTTTAGCGATATCAGTGCACGATTCAACCAGGATCTTGGTGACTGGCTGACCATTGGCATCAGTCTGGTAAGTCACCAGACGCTTGCCCAACCACTGTTGAGCGAATGCTTTAGCGTCTTCTTTGTTGCGAACCAGCTTGACGCCGCCCGCTTTACCGCGACCACCGGCGTGAACCTGGGCTTTGACAACCCACTCGGTGCCGCCGATTTTGTCGCAAGCTTCTGCTGCTGCTTCCGGGGTGTCTACCGCGTAACCGGTGGATACTGGCAGGCCGTACTCAGCGAACAGCTGCTTACCCTGATACTCGTGAAGATTCATGCTTATTACCGTCTTCGTTAGGTACTGCGCATTCGGTGCTGCACTTATTGAAGTGCCGCACCACCTGTGACTGCTGCTTGCACAGTCTCGACAAGCGCCAACCCCGAACCACATTGCTGCAGGACAGGGCCGGTATTGCTGAAACTACGCAAGACTGCGTCCGGCTCAAGTTCCGCGGAGAGTCTTGCGTACAAGGCTCACGACGGGCATTGCGCCGTGGTTTCTTATTGTCTTAACGCTTCTTGCGGTTGGCGATGTGAATGGCGCCGCCATTCACTGCCAGAGCTGCTTCGTGTAAGGCTTCGGACAGGGTCGGATGGGAGAAAACCATCATGCCCAGGTCTTCGGCGCTGGTGCCGAATTCCATGCCGATTGCGCCTTGCTGTACCAGTTCTGCGGCGCTCGGGCCAATCACGTGGACGCCCAATACGCGGTCAGTCTTGGCATCGGCGATCACTTTGACGAAACCGCCGGTATCGTTCGCGGCCATGGCACGGCCAGACGCTGCGAACGGGAAGGTGCCGACGTTAACTTCAACGCCTTCAGCTTTCAAGGCTTGCTCGGTTTTACCGACCCATGCAATTTCCGGGTGAGTATAAATAACCGAAGGGATCAAGTCATAGTTCATCTGGGCTTTGTGGCCCTTGATGCGCTCGACAACCATGATGCCCTCTTCCGAGGCCTTGTGTGCCAGCATCATGCCGCGAACCACGTCGCCGATGGCGTAAACGCCCGGCACGGTGGTGGCGCAGTGATCGTCAACGTGCACGAAACCGCGCTCGTCGAGGGTCACGCCGCAATCGGCGGACAGCAGATCAGTGGTCACCGGACGGCGACCAACGGCTACGATCAACTTGTCGAACGTGATGTTCTGTTCGCCATTGGCATCGGTGTAGTTCACAACGACTTCGTCGCCATTCACTTTGGAACCGGTGACGCGAGCGCCCAGCTTGATGTCCAGACCTTGTTTGGTCAGAGTTTTCAGTGCTTCCTTGGAAACAGCGGTGTCAGCCGCCATCAGGAAGGTGTCCAGCGCTTCAAGAACGGTGACTTCTGCGCCCAGGCGGGACCAGACCGAACCCAGTTCCAGACCGATCACGCCAGCGCCGATCACGCCCAGACGCTTAGGTACGGCCTGGAACTCCAGCGCGCCGGTCGAATCGACGATCACGTTCTGGTCAACCGGAGCCGGTGGAATGTCGATCGGACGCGAGCCTGGAGCCAGGATCACGTTCTCGGCTTCGATGATTTCTACCGAACCGTCAGGCTTGGTGACTTCAACTTTCTTGCCGGCCAGCAGCTTGCCGTGACCCTGGATAGAGGTCACACCGTTGGCTTTGAACAGGGTCGCAACGCCGGAGGTCAGGCCTTTGACGATGTTGGCCTTGCGGCCGACCATCGCTGGCACGTCCATGGTCACGCCAGCGTGGTTGATACCGTGGATCGCGAAGCCGTCTTGGGCTTCGTGGAATTTCCAGGAGCTGTCCAGCAGCGCCTTGGAAGGAATGCAGCCGACGTTCAGGCAAGTACCGCCGAGGGCCAGTTTGCCTTCCTTGTCGGTGTATTTCTCGATGCAGGCAGTCGTGAGACCAAGCTGTGCAGCTTTGATGGCAGCCACGTAGCCGCCAGGGCCCGCGCCAATCACTACCACGTCAAATTTCTGAGTCATGTGTCATTCCTTCTCGAATCAAACCGGACAACCTCTTTTGGAGGTCATCGTGGGACGAAGCTGTTTGTTTCGGCAAAAAGCCGATCATCGCTGATCGGCCAGTGCAACGAAATCAGATATCCAGCAGCAGACGAGCCGGGTCTTCCAGCAGGTTCTTGATGGTAACCAGGAAAGTCACAGCTTCTTTGCCGTCGATCAAACGGTGATCGTAGGACAGTGCCAGGTACATCATCGGACGGATAACCACCTGACCGTTGATCGCCATCGGACGCTGCAGAATGTTGTGCATGCCCAGGATTGCTGCTTGTGGCGGGTTAACGATCGGGGTCGACATCATCGAGCCGAATGTACCACCGTTGGTGATAGTGAACGTACCACCGGTCATTTCGTCCATCGACAGCTTGCCGTCGCGGGCTTTCTTGCCGAAGGTGGCGATGCCGCCTTCGATTTCAGCCAGGCTCATCAGTTCGGCGTTACGCAGAACCGGAACCACCAGGCCACGGTCGCTGGAAACCGCAACACCGACGTCGGCGTAGCCGTGGTAAACGATGTCGCTACCGTCGATCGACGCGTTGACAGCCGGGAAGCGCTTCAGTGCTTCGGTAGCCGCTTTCACGAAGAACGACATGAAGCCCAGGCGTACGCCGTTGTGGGACTTCTCGAACAGGTCCTTGTACTTCGAACGCAGGGCCATGACTTCAGTCATGTCGACTTCGTTGAACGTGGTCAGCATCGCCATGTTCGATTGAGCTTCAACCAGACGCTTGGCAACGGTGGCCCGTACGCGGGTCATCGGTACGCGCTTCTCGATGCGATCGCCAGCAGCGAACACCGGAGCAGCGGCGGCAGGAGCAGCAGCCTTGGCAGGCGCGGCAGCCGGAGCGGCTTTCTTGGCAGCAACAGCCGCTACCACGTCTTCCTTGGTCACACGACCGCCTTTGCCAGTACCGGCAACGGACGCGATGTTGATGCCGTTTTCTTCAGCCAGCTTGCGCGCAGCAGGAGCAGCAACAGGATCGTCTTCGCCAGCAGCGGCCGAGGCAGCCGCTTGTGCAGGTGCTGCGGCAGCAGCCGGAGCAGCGGCAGCAACGCCGCCTTCCACGATGGAGCCCAGGACTTCGTCGGACAGAACGGTGTCGCCTTCGTTCTTGACGATAGCGCCCAGCACGCCGTCAGCGGTAGCCAACACTTCCAGTACGACTTTATCGGTTTCGATGTCGACGATCAGTTCGTCGCGCTTGACCGCGTCGCCCGGTTGTTTGTGCCAGGTGGCAACGGTGCCATCGGCAACCGATTCCGGGAAAGTGGGGGCTTTGATCTCGATAGCCATTGTCTGTGGTTCCTTAAATTCGGTTTCAGGTGCGCGAAGGCGTTAAACAGTAAAGGCGTCTTGCAGCAGTTTTTCCTGCTGCTCGGCGTGCATCGATGCATAACCGCAAGCAGGTGCAGCAGACGCTTCACGGCCCGCGTACTCGAGTACGAGAGACTTGTTGTGACCGCTGATGATGCGACGCATGTGATGCTGGCTGCAGTACCAGGCACCCTGGTTCATCGGCTCTTCCTGACACCAAACGATGTGTTTGAGGTTGGAATAAGGAGCCAGGACTTCAATCAAGTCGTCCTCAGGGAATGGGTACAGCTGCTCAATACGCACGATGGCGATGTCATCACGACCTTCGGCACGGCGTTTTTCCAACAGGTCGTAGTAGACCTTGCCGCTGCACAGAACAACGCGACCGACCTTTTTCGGGTCCTGGGCGTCGATTTCCGGGATAACGGTCTGGAACGAACCTTCGGCCAGATCTTCCAGCGTCGAGATGGCCAGCTTGTGGCGCAGCAACGACTTCGGCGTCAGTACGACCAGAGGCTTGCGCAGCGGGCGAATCACCTGACGACGCAGCAAGTGGTAGATCTGGGCAGGCGTCGTCGGCATGCACACCTGAATGTTGTGCTCGGCGCACAGCTGCAGGTAACGCTCCAGACGAGCCGAAGAGTGCTCCGGACCCTGACCTTCATAACCGTGTGGCAGCAACATGGTCAGACCGCAGAGACGGCCCCACTTGTGCTCGCCACTGGTGATGAACTGGTCGATAACCACTTGGGCACCGTTGGCGAAGTCGCCGAACTGGGCTTCCCAGATAACCAGCGCTTCAGGCGTGGTGGTCGAGTAACCGTATTCGAATGCCAGTACGGCTTCTTCGGACAGGAACGAATCGTACAGGTCGAAACGTGGCTGGCCGTTGTACAGGTTTTGCAACGGGATGTAGGTGCCCGCGTCTTTCTGGTTGTGCAAGACAGCGTGACGGTGCGAGAACGTACCGCGGCCGATGTCCTGACCGGTCATGCGAATCGGGTGACCTTCGAACGCCAGGGTCGCGTACGCCATGGTTTCGGCGTAACCCCAGTTGATCGGCAGGCCGCCGGCTTGCATCTTCTGACGGTCTTCGTAGATCTTGGCAACCTGACGCTGAACCACGAAGCCTTCCGGAATTTCCAGCAGCTTGGCGGACAGCTCTTGCAGGGTCTTCAGATCGAACGTGGTGTCGTGACGCGCAGTCCAGGCGTGACCCAGGTACGGACGCCAGTCCACGAACAGCTCTTTGTTCGGCTCTTTGACCAGGCTTTTTACAACATGCAGGCCGTTGTCCAGCGCGTTGCGGTATTCATCGATTTTCGCTTGAACACGTGCAGCGTCCAGCACACCGCCCTGGGTCAGACGATCGGCATACAGTTCACGGGTGGTGCGCTGCTTGGCGATCTGCTGATACATCAGTGGCTGAGTACCGCTTGGCTCGTCGGCCTCGTTGTGGCCGCGACGACGATAGCAGACCAGGTCGATCACCACGTCGCGCTTGTACTGCATGCGGTAGTCGATGGCCAGCTGGGTCACGAACAATACGGCTTCCGGATCATCACCATTCACATGGAGAATCGGCGCCTGGATCATTTTCGCAACGTCGGTAGCGTACTCGGTGGAACGCGAGTCCAGCGGGTTGCTGATGGTGAAGCCAACCTGGTTGTTGATGACCAGGTGAATCGTGCCGCCAGTCTTGAAGCCGCGGGTCTGCGACATCTGGAAGGTTTCCATGACCACGCCTTGACCGGCAAATGCCGCGTCACCGTGGATGGAAATCGGCAGAACCTTGTCACCGGTAGGGTCGTTACGACGATCCTGACGGGCACGCACCGAACCCTCGACCACTGGCGAAACGATTTCCAGGTGGGAAGGGTTGAAGGCCATGGCCAGGTGAACTTCACCGCCGGCGGTCATGACGTTGGACGAGAAGCCCTGGTGGTATTTAACGTCACCGGAACCCAGCTCGACCTTCTTCTTGCCTTCGAACTCGTCGAACAGCTCACGCGGGTTCTTGCCGAAGGTGTTGACCAATACGTTCAGGCGACCACGGTGGGCCATGCCGATAACGATTTCCTTGGTGCCGTAGGAGCCCGAACGCTGAATCAGTTCATCCAGCAACGGGATCAGGCTTTCGCCACCTTCCAGACCGAAACGCTTGGTGCCCGGGTATTTGGTACCCAGGTATTTTTCCAGGCCTTCAGCGGCGGTCACGCGCTCGAGCAAGTGGCTCTTGATGTCCGCGGAGTACGTCGGACGGCCACGCACGCTTTCCAGACGCTGCTGGAACCACTGGCGCTGCTCGGAATCGACGATGTGCGTAAATTCAGCGCCAATGGTGCGGCAATATGTCTGCTGCAACGCTTCGTGAATTTCGCGTAGGCTCGCTTCCTCTTTGCCGATGAACAGGTCGCCGGCACGGAAGGTCGTATCAAGATCGGCATTGGTCAAGCCGTAATGATTGATCGACAGGTCTGCAGGTGCAGGACGCTGCCACAGCCCCAGCGGGTCAAGCTGGGCTGCCTGGTGGCCACGCATACGGTAGGCCTGGATCAATCGCAGCACTTCAACTTGCTTCTTCTCGTGCTCACTGCTCACGCTCCCGGCGGAAACCGGTTGGGCGCGGCGCTGGTTCTTTGCCAGCAGCACGAAATGATCGCGAATTGTCGAGTGCGAAACATCGATGGCAGAGTTGCCGTCTGTCGGCAACTTCTGAAAGTAGGTGCGCCACTCTTCTGGCACAGCGTTAGGGTCGTGCAGGTAGAGCTCGTAGAGCTCTTCCACATAGGCAGCGTTACTACCGGATAGGTAGGCGCTGTTCCACATGCGCTGCATCACGCTTTCTTGCATGCTTGGTCACCCTCGGTTAGGGGAACACCACCGGCGAAGACACCGAGCACACTTGCAGAAGTCCGAATGCAGCGACCAAAACAAGCCACTTAGGATCACGCTGATAGTCCGGGTACCAGCCCGGATGCCCCTGCTTGTCTCATTTCTTCAAAATAAGAGCCGCAGCTTTATGGGCTGCTGCTCTGGTTATAGCCAAGACGCGGGTTGAAGCCCGCGCCTTAGCCTCTACGGGTACAGCGGGTACTACAGCTGAATCACACGCCGCTTTGCAGAAGCATGTTACGAATGTGACCGATGGCCTTAGTCGGGTTCAGGCCTTTCGGGCAAACGTTGACGCAGTTCATGATCCCGCGGCAGCGGAATACGCTGAACGGGTCATCCAGCGAAGCCAGACGCTCGGACGTCTTGGTGTCGCGGCTGTCTGCCAGGAAGCGGTACGCTTGCAGCAGGGCAGCCGGGCCCAGGAACTTGTCCGGGTTCCACCAGAAGGATGGGCAAGAGGTCGAGCAGCAAGCGCACAGGATGCACTCGTACAGGCCGTCAAGCTTTTCACGCTCTTCAGGGGACTGCAGACGCTCGATGGCCGGGGCCGGCGTGTCGTTCTGCAGGTAAGGCTTAACCTTCTCGTATTGCTTGTAGAAGATGCTCATATCGACAACCAGGTCACGGATAACCGGCAAACCTGGCAGCGGACGAACAACCAACTTGTTACCTTTTACAACAGCAGACAGCGGCGTGACGCAGGCCAGGCCGTTCTTGCCGTTGATGTTCATGCCGTCGGAACCGCAAACGCCTTCACGGCAAGAGCGACGATAGGAGAAACCTTCGTCCTGCTCTTTGATCAGGGCCAGCACGTCCAGCACCATCAGGTCTTTACCACCGGTATCAACCTGAAACTCCTGCATGAACGGCGCGGCGTCCTGATCAGGGTTGTAACGATAAACACTGACTTTCAACATGGCGGCCACCCTTAATAAGTCCGAATCTTAGGTTCAAAAGTCGGAACAGTCTTCGGCGAGAAGTTCACAGCACGCTTGGTCACGCGCTTTTCACCCGGGAAGTACAGGGTGTGGCACAGCCAGTTTTCGTCGTCACGGTCTTCGAAGTCTTCACGGGCGTGAGCGCCACGGGACTCTTTACGTACTTCGGCAGCGATGGCGGTGGCTTCAGCCACTTCCAGCAGGTTCTGCAGTTCCAGTGCTTCGATACGCGCAGTGTTGAACGCCTGCGACTTGTCGTTGATCTTGACGTTGGCGATACGTACGCGCAGGTCAGCCAACTGGGCGATACCCTTCTGCATGTATTCGCCGGTACGGAATACACCGAAGTAGTTCTGCATGCAGTTTTGCAGCTCGCGACGCAGGGTTGCCACGTCTTCACCTTCGGTACGCGCGTTCAGAGCGGAGAGACGCGACAGTGCAGCTTCGATGTCGGCGTCGGTAGCATCGTCGTATTCGATGCCGTCGGTCAGCGCCTTTTCCAGGTGCAGGCCGGCAGCGCGGCCGAATACCACCAGGTCGAGCAGTGAGTTGCCGCCCAGACGGTTGGCACCGTGAACCGATACGCAAGCCACTTCGCCCACAGCGAACAGACCATGAATGATCTCGTCCACGCCTTCAGCGTTCTGGGTGATCGCCTGGCCGTGAATGTTGGTCGGAACACCGCCCATCATATAGTGGCAAGTCGGAACAACCGGAACCGGAGCCACCACCGGATCAACGTGAGCGAATGTCTTCGACAGTTCGCAGATGCCTGGCAGACGGCTGTGCAGCACTTCCTCGCCCAGATGGTCGAGTTTGAGCATTACGTGGTCGCCGTTCGGGCCGCAACCGTTACCAGCGATGATTTCCTTAACCATCGAGCGAGCAACAACGTCACGACCGGCAAGGTCTTTGGCGTTCGGAGCATAACGCTCCATGAAACGCTCGCCGTGCTTATTGATCAGGTAACCGCCTTCACCACGGCAACCTTCGGTCACCAGAACACCGGCGCCGGCGATGCCGGTCGGGTGGAACTGCCACATTTCGATGTCTTGTACCGGCACGCCAGCACGCAGCGCCATGCCGACGCCGTCACCGGTGTTGATCAGGGCGTTGGTGGTGGACGCGTAAATACGACCCGCACCGCCGGTTGCCAGAACAGTAGCCTTGGCGCGGATGTAGGTGGTTTCACCGGTTTCGATGCAGATTGCGATCACACCGACGAACGCGCCTTCCTGGTTCTTCACCAGATCGACAGCGTAGTACTCGTTCAGGAACGTGGTACCGGCTTTCAGGTTGCCCTGATAAAGAGTGTGCAGCAGCGCGTGACCAGTACGGTCGGAAGCGGCGCACGTACGGGCAGCCTGCCCGCCTTTACCGTAATCCTTCGACTGACCGCCGAACGGACGCTGGTAGATACGGCCCTGCTCGGTACGCGAGAACGGCATGCCCATGTGGTCCAGCTCGTAAACGGCAGCCGGACCTTCCTGACACATGTATTCGATAGCGTCCTGGTCACCGATGTAGTCGGAACCCTTGACGGTATCGTACATGTGCCAGCGCCAGTCATCGTTCGGATCGGCAGACGCGATGGCGCAGGTGATGCCACCCTGGGCCGATACAGTGTGCGAACGGGTCGGGAAAACCTTGGTGATCACGGCAGTCTTGTGACCGCCCTGTGCCAGTTGCAGCGCTGCGCGCATGCCGGCACCGCCGCCGCCAATGATGATGGCGTCGAAAGAAATCGTTGGAATGTTAGCCATGAATCAGATACCCCAGAGAATCTGCACACCCCAGACGAAGTAAGCGAACATCGCAACGCCGCATACTGCCTGGAAGAGGAAACGTACGGCGGTCGCCGACTTGCCCAGCGCCATTGGCGTCAGGTAGTCAGTCGCAATGGTCCACATGCCGACCCAGGCGTGAGCGCCCAAGGCCACCAGGGCCAGCAGACTGAAGATACGCATCCAGTTGCTTGCGAACAGCTCATGCCATTGGGCGTAGCCAATACCAGGGTTCGCAACGAGGTATCCGATCAGGAAGATGAAATAAGCCGCGAGAACGACCGCAGACACACGCTGCGCCATCCAGTCATAGAGGCCCGAACGCGATAGGTTCGTAACGCTGGTTACCATATCCAAACTCCCGCCAGAACGATCAGCACCGCAGACACGGCGATAATGATTTTCGAGCCCAGTCGTCCGCCTTCCAGCGTCTCACCGATGCCCATGTCCATGATCAGATGGCGTACACCGGCCACCAAGTGATACAGCAAGGCGGACAGCAGGCCCCACGCCACGAATTTGGCCAGCGGACTGGTCAAGCATGCCTTCACCTCGGCGAAACCTTCCTCGGAACCCAGGGATTTGCTCAATGCATAAAGCATGATGCCAAGGCCCAGGAAGAGGATGATGCCGGAAACACGGTGAAGAAATGACGTTACGCCGGTGATGGGGAGTTTGATGGTCCTTAGGTCTAGGTTTACAGGTCGTTGGCTATTCACGGCTTTTTTTCACACTGAAGAGCCCCTAACAATCAGGGCAAAGTTGTTGGGGAGTGCACTGGTCAGGTAACCACCACCCAGGGAGTGCGACCCCCATCAAAACGGGCCCAAAAGCCCCTGGCGGTCGGAGGCCGAGTATAGACAGTTAGGCTACTAATGACAACGCAAACACCTTCCCCTAATAGCTCATTGCGTTAGCGGAATAAAAGGCGTAAATGGCAGGTAATTTCGAGGAAAAAGTCCGGTTAAAGCCTTCTGGAGCAAGACTTTAGGCAAATTGACATTCGAATTTATCTCACTATAGTGGTGCGGGCCCTGCGTGGGGGGTCTGTCTGATGATTTCAAGCATAAATAGGAGGCCACATGGCTGACAAAAAAGCGCAGTTGATCATCGAGGGCGCAGCCCCCGTCGAGCTGCCCATTTTAACCGGCACCGTTGGTCCCGATGTAATCGACGTACGGGGCCTGACGGCCACGGGCCGTTTCACCTTTGACCCAGGTTTCATGTCGACCGCCTCTTGCGAGTCGAAGATTACCTACATCGATGGCGACAATGGCATCCTGCTGCACCGCGGCTACCCGATCGAGCAACTCGCCGAGAAGTCGGACTATCTGGAAACCTGCTACCTGCTGCTCAACGGCGAATTGCCGACCGCAGAACAGAAGGCCCAGTTCGTCAGCACCGTGAAGAACCACACTATGGTCCACGAGCAGCTGAAGACCTTCTTCAACGGCTTCCGTCGCGACGCTCACCCAATGGCCGTCATGTGCGGCGTAGTCGGTGCCCTTTCGGCCTTCTACCACGACTCCCTGGACATCAATAACCCGCAGCATCGCGAAATCTCCGCGATCCGCCTGGTTGCCAAGATGCCGACCCTGGCCGCGATGGTTTACAAGTACTCCATGGGCCAACCCATGATGTACCCGCGCAACGACCTGTCGTACGCGGAAAACTTCCTGCACATGATGTTCAACACCCCGTGCGAGATCAAACCGATCAGCCCGGTACTCGCCAAGGCCATGGACCGGATTTTCATCCTCCACGCCGACCACGAACAGAACGCATCGACCTCCACCGTACGCCTGGCAGGCTCTTCGGGTGCCAACCCGTTTGCCTGTATCGCTGCCGGTATCGCTGCACTCTGGGGCCCGGCTCATGGCGGCGCCAACGAAGCCGTGTTGACCATGCTCGACGAAATTGGCGATGTCTCGAACATCGACAAGTACATCGCCAAGGCCAAGGACAAGAACGATCCGTTCAAACTGATGGGCTTCGGTCACCGGGTTTACAAAAACCGTGATCCACGCGCTACCGTCATGAAGAAGACTTGCGACGAAGTGCTGAAGGAACTGGGGATCAACAACGATCCGCAACTCGAACTGGCCATGCGCCTGGAAGAGATCGCCCTGACCGACCCGTACTTCATCGAGCGCTCGCTGTACCCGAACGTCGACTTCTACTCGGGGATCATCCTCAAGGCGATCGGCATTCCAACCAGCATGTTCACCGTGATCTTCGCCTTGGCGCGGACTGTCGGCTGGATCTCCCACTGGAAGGAAATGCTCTCCAGCCCGTACAAGATTGGCCGCCCGCGCCAGCTGTACACCGGCTACGAGTCGCGTGATATCACCAAACTCGAAGACCGTAAATAAGACCTGTCTTGCGATAACGTCTTAAGCAACACCGGAAACGGCCTCTATTAATATAGAGGCCGTTTTTGTTTGTGCCGCATTTCAAGTATTGCAGTGACCGAACTACCGCCTTCGCGGGCAAGCCCGCGAAGACGTCAGTACAGAGAACACAAAAACCTGCACAAACAGAAATGCCCCGATCTCTCGACCGGGGCATTTCGTTTCAGCTCAGTTTGCAGCGTGTAGCCACTCTTAGTGCGACACCGCCCCGCTCGCCCCCAACCCGGTCTGCGAACGAACGAACTGCGGGAAGAACAGCGCCCGCTCGTTATCCGCAGCGGTCGACTTGTCGGTGATCGAGAAGAACCAGATCCCGACAAACGCAATGATCATCGAGAACAGCGCCGGGTATTCATACGGGAAGATCGCCTTCTCGTGATGCAGGATCTGCACCCAAATGGTTGGACCCAGCACCATCAAGCCCACCGCACTGACCAGGCCCAGCCAGCCGCCAATCATGGCACCACGGGTGGTCAGCTTCTTCCAGTACATGGAAAGCAGCAGCACCGGGAAGTTGCAACTGGCCGCAATGGAGAACGCCAGGCCAACCATGAACGCAATGTTCTGGCTTTCGAACAGGATGCCCAGACCAATTGCCAGCACCGCTAGGGCGATAGTGGTGATCTTCGAGACACGAATCTCATCCTTCTCGTTGGCCTTGCCCTTCTTGATCACGCTGGCATACAGGTCATGAGACACCGCCGAAGCACCGGCCAGGGTCAGACCGGCAACCACGGCCAGGATGGTCGCAAAAGCGACTGCCGAGATGAAGCCCAGGAACACGCTGCCACCGACCGCATTGGCCAGGTGCACCGCCGCCATGTTGTTACCGCCCAACAGCGCGCCAGCCGCATCTTTGAAGGCCGGGTTGGTGCTGACCAGCAGGATCGCGCCGAAGCCGATGATGAAGGTCAGAATGTAGAAGTAGCCGATGAAACCGGTGGCGTACAGCACGCTCTTGCGCGCTTCTTTAGCGTCACTCACGGTGAAGAAGCGCATCAGGATGTGCGGCAGGCCCGCTGTACCGAACATCAGCGCCAGCCCGAGCGAGAACGCCGAGATCGGATCCTTTACCAGACCGCCCGGGCTCATGATCGCCTCACCTTTGGGGTGAACCTTGATCGCCTCGGAGAACAACGCATTGAAGTCGAAGTTGACGTGTTTCATCACCATCAGCGCCATGAACGACGCGCCGGACAGTAACAGCACAGCCTTGATGATCTGCACCCAGGTGGTCGCCAGCATGCCGCCGAACAACACGTACATGCACATCAGGATACCGACGAGGATCACCGCCACGTGATAATCGAGGCCGAACAGCAGCTGGATCAGCTTGCCGGCACCGACCATTTGCGCGATCAGGTAGAACGCCACCACCACCAGCGAACCGCAGGCCGACAGTGTGCGGATCTGGGTTTGCCCGAGGCGGTAGGACGCCACGTCGGCAAAGGTGTATTTGCCCAGGTTACGCAGGCGCTCGGCGATCAGGAACAGAATGATCGGCCAGCCCACCAGGAAGCCGATCGAGTAGATCAGGCCGTCGTAGCCGGAGGTGAACACCAGCGCGGAAATCCCCAGGAAGGACGCCGCCGACATGTAGTCACCGGCAATCGCCAGCCCGTTCTGGAAACCGGTGATCTTGCCGCCGGCCGCATAGTAGTCGGCGGCCGAGTTGTTGCGCTTGGACGCCCAGTAAGTGATGCACAACGTTGCGCCGACGAAAGCCACGAACATCAGGATCGCCGAAACGTTGAGCGGTTGTTTGTGAACTTCGCCGGTCAGTGCCTCGGCCGCCCAAACGGCCGGTGCGAAGGCGGCAATGCCCAGAGCTGCCAATAGACGCCGGATCATTGCTGAGCCTCCTTGAGAATCGCATTGTTCAGGTCGTCGAATTCGCCGTTGGCGCGTCGCACGTAGATAGCGGTCAGGATGAAGGCCGACACAATCAGCCCCACACCGATCGGAATACCCCAGGTAATCGATGACTCGGGGCTGATCTTGGCCCCCAGCACATGCGGCCCGTAGGCAATCAACAGGATGAAGCCCGAGTAAAGCCCGAGCATGATCGCCGAAAGTATCCAGGCGAACCGCTCTCTCTTGCTGACCAGCTCCTTGAAACGCGGGCTGTTTTGAATCGAGAGGTAAATGCTGTCGTTCATTGTTTTTATCCTCGCAGCACAGATTATTGTTGGAACGTATCCACTTTCATGCGGCTGAAGGAGAGGTTCCAGACGACCTTAGTAGTAGACCACTGTGGCGAGGGAGCTTGCTCCCGCTGGACTGAGCAGCAGTCCCCCTGCTCTTCAAAGAGAGGGGCCACTTCGTTGCCCAGCGGGAGCAAGCTCCCTCGCCACAAAGGCAAAAACAACAAGGGCCGCTTGGCATAAATGCCAAGCGGCCCTGGAAGGTACGGACTAGAGCTGTCAGGTCAAATCATTTGGTCCACTCGGCAACACGCTCCGGGTGTTTGGCCACCCAATCCTTGGCAGCGACTTCAGGCTTGGCACCATCCTGGATTGCCAGCATGACTTCGCCGATTTCGTCTTTGGACGCCCACTGGAAGTTGTGCAGGAACTTAGCCACTTCCGGTGCTTTTTTCTCCAGGCCTTTGCTGCCGATACTGTTCACGGTCTCCGCCGCGCCGTAAACGCCTTTTGGATCGTCGAGGAAGCGCAGTTTCCACTTGGCGAACATCCAGTGCGGCACCCAACCGGTGACGGCAATGGATTCGTTTTTCTCTTCGGCCCGGGTCAGTTCGGCAATCATCGCCGCGCCGGAACTGGCCTGCAGTTTGTAATCGAGGCCGTAATCCTTGATGGCCTGATCGGTCTTGAGCATCACGCCTGAACCGGCGTCGATACCAACGATTTTGTTCTTGAAGGTGGCGTCGTCCTTCAGGTCGGCAATGGACTTGGCCTTGACGTACTCCGGCACGATCAAGCCGATCTTGGCGTCCTTGAAGTTCGGGCCGTAGTCGACCACCTTGTCCTTGTTCTTGGCCCAGTATTCGCCGTGTGTCACGGGCAGCCAGGCTGACAGCATGGCGTCGAGTTTGCCGGTGGCCACGCCCTGCCACATGATCCCGGTGGCAACCGCTTGCAGCTTCACGTCATAACCGAGTTTCTGCTTGATGACTTCGGCCGCCACATGAGTGGTCGCCACGCTGTCGGACCAACCGTCGACATAGCCGATGCTCAGGGTTTTACTGTCGGCGTTGGCGAATGTGGAGCCCATCGCAAGCACCAGAGCGGCACCTGCGCCTAAGAGTCGTCGCATCTTCATCGTTACTTCCCCGAAAGTGCTGCGCCCGACGGATGCCGAGCGGCGTCAACGTATTGTTATGTGGCGGCCCGTGTAGCTAGTTCTGTTAGTCAACTTCGGCGCCAGAAGCCAAAATCCTGCGTTGCTCCTCCTCGCCATAGCGGGCTATGACTCGTCACAGCGCCTTGGCTATGGACTTCTGGCATCCGAATCTGAGTTAACGAACCAGCCACACAGACCACTGGCGCCCCCATCACGCCTCACCGCAAACTCGTTCGAACATCAGCGGAGTACTGATGCTTGATAATCAACCTGACGACCGCCACGACCTGCTCTGCCAGCGACCTTGATGCACCGAGAAACGACATCAGAACGCCAGTAACTGCGCCCCTGAAAAATGCCCTGACAATTCCGCCCGAACTTTGCATGTCAAAATCATGCAGCCCACCAAGCGCATGGCAAATGCAGGTAAGATGCGCGGCTTTGCTCCCAGACGGCCTGACCATGCCCGCCAACACCCGCTTTCCTTTTTTTGCTTATCTGTTCGCCTGCCTGCTGGGCGTGTTCGCACTCGGTGGTTTCTGGTACGGCCTCGGCCAACCGGTGCTGCTGCCGGACGTGGCCAGCGCTTCGCACAAGTTGCAGTGCGCCTCCTACACCCCGTTCGACAAGGACCAATCGCCGTTTGACCAGCCGTTCGCGTTGCGCCCCGAGCGCATGGACGCGGACCTTGCGTTGCTGTCGACCCGCTTCGAGTGCATCCGCACCTATTCCATGACCGGCCTGGAAGCCCTGCCGGACCTGGCGCGCAAACACGGCTTGAAGCTGATGATCGGCGCCTGGATCAACGGCAACCCGGTGGACACCGCCAAGGAAGTCGAACTGCTGATCGCCTCGGCCAATGCCAACGCGGACGTGGTCACTTCGGTGATCGTGGGCAACGAAACCCTGCTGCGCAAGGAAGTCACCGGTCCGCAGCTGGCCAAACTGATCCATCACGTCAAAAGCCACGTCAAGCAACCGGTGACCTACGCCGATGTGTGGGAGTTCTGGCTCAAGCACCCGGAGATCGCCCCGGCGGTGGACTTCCTGACCATTCACTTGCTGCCTTATTGGGAAGATGACCCGTCGAACATCGACGCCGCACTGCAGCACGTCGCCGAAGTGCGTCAGGTGTTCGGTAACCGCTTCGCGCCCAAAGACGTGATGATCGGTGAAACCGGCTGGCCGAGCGAAGGCCGCCAGCGCGAAACCGCCCTGCCGAGCCGGGTCAACGAAGCCAAGTTCATTCGGGGTTTTGTCGCCATGGCCGAGCAGCAAGGCTGGCACTACAACCTGATCGAAGCATTCGACCAACCGTGGAAACGCGCCAGTGAAGGTGCGGTCGGCGGCTATTGGGGGCTGTTCGACGCGGATCGCCAGGACAAAGGCGTACTCGCCGGCCCTGTGTCGAACCTGCCGCTCTGGCCGCAGTGGCTGGGCATTGGCGCGCTGATCATGCTGGGTACGTTGATCTTGGGCGGCCGCGTGCGCACAACCCGTGCGGCGCTGGTGTTGCCACTGCTCGGTGCCGTGGCGGCTTGCTCTATCGGTGCCTGGGGCGAACTGGTGCGTGTTACCACGCGTTTTACCGGCGAATGGCTCTGGGCCGGATTGCTGGTTGCGCTGAACCTGTTGGTGCTGGCCCACGCCGCACTGGCCTTGAGCGGCAAAACCGGCTGGCGTGAACGCGCCTTCAATCTGCTGGAACGTCGGGCTGGCTGGCTGCTGGCAGCCGCAGGTTTCGCGGCGGCGGTGATGATGCTGGAGCTGGTGTTCGACCCGCGCTATCGCAGCTTCCCGAGCGCGGCCCTGCTGCTGCCGGCACTGGTTTACCTGTGCCGCCCGGTCAACGTGCCGCGTCGTGAAATTGCCATGCTGACGTTCATTGTCGGCGCCGGCATTGCCCCGCAGCTGTACCGCGAAGGCTTACTGAATCAACAAGCCTGGGGCTGGGCGTTGGTAAGTGTCTTGATGGTTGCCGCGATGTGGCGCAGCTTGCGGGTTCGCAAAGGGTAATCTTTAGCGCCGCTGCCGGCCTCTTCGCGGGCAAGCCTGCTCCCACAGGGATCATGCCGAACTATGGGAGCGGGCTTGCCCGCCAAGGCGGCTTATCAGGCGCTACGAGAAGCCCTGACCAACCGCAACGCCGCAATCACCAGCGCAAACACCGCAAACGTGGTGTTGTACAACGCCAGCGCCGGGATACCGAACACCAGCCCCAACACCGCCAACCCCCACCCTGCACGGCCCGGCAACACAAAGCCGACTATCGCTGTCACCAGCCCCGCCCAGCCCAACACCTTGAAGTGAATCATGAGGCCCAGGCTCGAACGCACCTGACACTCCCAACGGCTTGCCTCATCGACGCAAATGCCGACCCATTGAGCATCCTCCATAAAGCCATAACGCACGCCATAACTGGCGGCCAGCCACAGTGGCAGGAGAACGAGCAGCAACATCACAGGCAAACGGCGGGACATGGGGCACTCCGATAGACGAAAACGGCGCCCAGCTTAATCGCCCGACAGCGGTAAGCAAGCGAGTTCAGCAGATAAGTGGTCATGAAACGGCTGCAAAGTGTATCGTCCAGCTACTATTACCCCCGGTTCACACCTGTTTGGTGCCCAGGCACGGCACTTTGGCGTACGTGCGATGGTCATAGCCTGCGAACCTCACTCGGTACCTTCCTCTAAGGGATTCAGTCATGCTCCGTTTCTTGCGCTTCGCTGCCCTGATAGGCGGCCTTATCTTGAGTGCGTCCGCACTGGCGACGGATATCGACGCCGCCAGTTATGGCTACCCCCTGACCAACCCGTTCGAGGCGACCATCGCCACCACACCGCCGGACCTGCGGCCAGACTTGCCGACCAATGACCAGATCAGTCAGTCGGACTACAGCCTGAATGTGCGCCCGGAGCGCGAATTCATTCTCCCGGACAATTTCTGGGCGGTGAAAAAGCTCACCTACCGCATGGCCACGCAGGACCACGCCGCACCGCTGATTTTCCTGATCGCGGGCACCGGCGCCCGGTATGACAGCAGCCACAACGAATACCTGAAAAAGCTCTATTACAAGGCTGGTTACCACGTGGTGCAACTGTCGTCGCCCACCAGCTTCGATTTCATCAGTGCCGCTTCACGCTTCGCCACGCCAGGCGTGACCAAGGAAGACGCCGAAGACATGTATCGGGTGATGCAGGCCGTACGTGCCCAGCACCCAAAACTGCCGGTGACCGATTACTACCTGACGGGCTACAGCCTCGGCGCGCTGGATGCGGCATTTGTCGCCCACCTGGACGAAACCCGACGCAGCTTCAACTTCAAGAAAGTCCTGCTGCTCAACCCACCGGTCAACCTCTACACGTCCGTCACCAACCTGGACAAGCTGGTACAGACAGAAGTCAAAGGCATCAACAACAGCACCACGTTCTATGAACTGGTACTGAACAAGCTGACCCGCTACTTCCAGCAAAAAGGCTACATCGACCTCAACGATGCCCTGCTCTACGACTTCCAGCAGTCCAAACAGCACCTGACCAACGAACAGATGGCCATGCTGATCGGCACCTCGTTCCGCTTTTCAGCGGCGGACATCGCCTTTACTTCAGACCTGATCAACCGCCGCGGCCTGATCATCCCGCCCAAGTACCCGATCACCGAAGGCACCAGCATGACGCCGTTTCTCAAACGGGCGCTGCAATGCGATTTCGACTGCTACCTGACCGAACAAGTGATCCCGATGTGGCGCGCGCGCACCGACGGCGGCAGCATCTTGCAACTGATCGACCAGGCCAGCCTCTACGCACTGAAGGACTACCTGCACGACAGCCCGAAAATCGCGGTCATGCACAACGCCGACGACGTGATCCTCGGCCCCGGCGACCTGGGTTTCCTGCGCAAGACTTTTGGTGACCGCCTGACGGTCTACCCGCACGGTGGCCATTGCGGCAACCTCAACTATCGCGTCAACAGCGACGCCATGCTGGAGTTCTTCCGTGGCTAAACATTTACTGCTGATCGCTGCGCTGCTGTGCGCAGGTTACGCCAACGCCGACAACAGCAAGGCCAACGCCCCCACGGTAACTGACCCGGACGGCTTCACCGAGCCCTTGAGCAAACTGAAGTTCAACCCGGGGCTGGACCAGCGCGAGTTCGAACGCTCGACCCTGAATGCGCTGAACGTGTATGACCCGCTGGAATCGTGGAACCGCCGGGTCTATCACTTCAACTATCGCTTCGATCAATGGGTGTTCCTGCCGGTGGTCGACGGCTATCGCTATGTCACCCCAGGCTTCCTGCGCACCGGGGTGAGCAACTTCTTCAACAACCTGGGCGACGTGCCCAACCTGGTCAACAGCCTGCTGCAGTTCAAAGGCCAGCGCTCACTGGACATCACCGCCCGCCTGCTGCTCAACACCACCCTTGGCGTTGCCGGCCTGTGGGACCCCGCGACCGCCATGGGCGTGCCTCGCCAAAGCGAAGACTTCGGCCAGACCCTGGGCTTTTACGGCGTACCGGGCGGCGCCTACCTGGTGTTGCCGATCCTCGGCCCGTCCAACCTGCGTGACACCGGCGGCCTGGTGTTCGACTACAGCGCAGAGTCAGCCATCAACTTCCTCAACGTAGCCGAGGTCAGCAGCAACCACCCGGAAATCTGGGCCTTGCGCGGTATCGACAAGCGCTACCAGATGACCTTCCGCTACGGCCAGACGAACTCACCGTTCGAATATGAAAAGGTGCGTTACGTGTACACCGAAGCGCGCAAGTTGCAGATCGCCGAATAAGGCATTCAGCGAACAACAAAAAAGGCCATTCGATGTGAATCGAATGGCCTTTTTCATACACACCGCCAATCAAATGTGGGAGCCGGCTTGCTCCCACAGGGTTAACCTTTCACTGACTTCCAGATCTTGCTCGCCAGCATGACGCCGGCCAATACCACGGCACCTGCAACAATCCCCGCCACCGCATTCAACAACGTCGGCACAATAAACCCGGCTCCACCGGCCCCGGCGCTGACGCTTTCAATCCAGTGATGAACCACCGGTACGCCATGGGTCAGAATCCCGCCGCCCACCAGGAACATCGCCGCCGTGCCGATCACCGAGAGGCTTTTCATCATGTAGGGTGCGGCGCGCAGGATTGCATTGCCGACCTTTTTCGCCAGTTGCCCAGGCTTCTGGGTCATCCACAGGCCCAGGTCGTCGAGTTTGACGATGCCGGCCACCAAGCCATAAACCCCGACGGTCATGACGATCGCGATGCCCGACAACACAATGACTTGCTGGGTCAGCGAAGCGCCCGCCACGGTGCCCAGGGTGATGGCGATGATTTCAGCCGAGAGGATGAAATCGGTACGCACCGCGCCCTTGATCTTGTCCTTTTCAAAAGCCACCAGATCCGTTGCCGGGTCAGCCACCGCCTCGACCAACTGAGCGTGTTCGGCCTGATCCTCGGCTTTGCTGTGGAGGAACTTGTGCGCCAGTTTTTCGAAGCCTTCGAAACACAGATACGCGCCACCGACCATCAGCAGCGGCGTCACCAGCCACGGCACGAATGCGCTGATGGCCAATGCCGACGGCACCAGGATCAACTTGTTGCGGAACGAGCCCTTGGCCACCGCCCAGACCACCGGAATTTCGCGTTCGGCGCGCACGCCGGACACCTGCTGGGCATTAAGCGCCAAGTCGTCGCCAAGTACGCCTGCGGTCTTTTTCGCCGCCATTTTGGTCATCAGGGCCACATCGTCGAGAACGGCGGCGATATCGTCGATCAGCACCAGCAAACTGCTACCAGCCATGGATCATGGTTTCCTTCGGGTTTGAATGGTGCGCAGCATACCGCGACAAGCAGTGGCATGGGCATTCTTGAGCCCTGCGCAAGGCCGGTGCTACCATGCGCAACCGCCAGAACAGGCAAGGAATCACCTGGTTTATGAGCACTATCCGCGAGCGCAATAAAGAACTGATCCTGCGTGCCGCCAGTGAGGAATTTGCCGACAAGGGCTTCGCTGCGACCAAAACCAGCGACATCGCGGCCAAGGCGGGGCTGCCCAAGCCCAACGTCTACTACTACTTCAAATCCAAGGAAAACCTCTACCGCGAGGTGCTGGAAAGCATCATCGAGCCGATCCTTGCGGCCTCGACGCCGTTCAACGCCGACGGCGTGCCCAGCGAAGTCCTGAGCGCCTATATCCGCTCGAAAATCTGCATCTCACGCGACCTGCCGTTCGCCTCCAAGGTGTTCGCCAGCGAGATCATGCACGGTGCGCCGCACTTGAGCGCCGACCAGGTCGAGCAGCTCAACGCCCAGGCCAAGCACAACATCGACTGCATCCAGACCTGGATCGACCGTGGCCAGATCGCCCCCATCGACCCCAACCACCTGATGTTCAGCATCTGGGCCGCGACCCAGACCTACGCTGACTTCGACTGGCAGATCTCCGTCGTCACCGGCAAGACCAAACTGGATGAAAGCGACTACGAAGCCGCAGCGCAGACCATCATCCGGCTGGTACTCAAGGGCTGCGCACCGGACTGATCGACCGAGTCGCGCCCATCGCGAGCAGACTCGGCGTATGAACACAGGAGATCCAATGTGGGAGCGAGCTTGCTCGCGAAGAGGGCAACCCAGGTTTTCGATCAAACCCAAATCGCATCCCACAACGGATAATCGCCCAGTCGTGGCACCAACCCTGCCCGCAATGGGTTAGCCACGACGTACCTTGCAAGTCCTACCAAATCCTCCTCTCGGCGCAACGCCCGATCGTGATAACCCTGCTGCCAAAGACGGCCCTTGCGACCGGTAGCCATGTTCACCACTCGCGCACTCAATGATTTGGTTTTTTGCATCAGTTCACTTAATGAACCGTGCTGCAACTCGATCAACCAGTGAAAGTGATCCGGCATGACGACCCAAGCCAATGAGTTCGCCCAGCGTTGATCCTGCGCACTTCGAAATTGATCAACGATCAATCTACCCGAGGCGAAATCTTCAAAAGCCCGTTCTCGGTTGAGGGTATTGGTGGTCAGGAGATAAATTCGACTCTGTTCAGCATAGCGACCGGTGCGCAGGCGATGTGAAGCGGATAGATCCGGCATTTCTTGCCTCTCTTATGATGAACTCATGAAAAGGCTAGACCTCTGAATGCCAGGTCGCGGTACAGACTTATAGCTGGATGTGTCTGGTAAATGGTCATCGCGAGCAAGCTCGCTCCCACATTGGATCTCCTGTGTTCACAGATCCAGTGTGTGAGCGGGCCTGCTCCGGGCGGTGATCCGACGAAGACGGTAGGTCAGTCAACGCACATCAAGCACTGACACCCGCATCCGCCTGCAACCCCTGCGCTTCTATCGCGCTGATTGCACATTGCTCGTCAATGTCCGAGGTATCGCCGCTGATGCCGATGGCGCCCAGCACGACCCCGTCCTGATCCCGGATCAACACCCCGCCCGGTGCGGGCACCACGCTGCCCTGCCCCAGGCTGTTCAACGCCGCGATAAACGCCGGACGCTGTTGCGCGTCCAGTGCCAGCAACCGCGAGCCCTTGCCCAGCGCAATCGCGCCCCAGGCCTTGCCGATGGCGATCTGCGGACGCAGCAAACTCGCGCCGTCTTCGCGTTGCAGGCTCAACAAATGCCCGCCCGCATCCAGTACTGCAACAGTCAGCGGTGCCGCGGCGATCTTGCGCCCCGCAACGATGGCCCGACCGGTCAGGCTGACTGCGACTTTCAAGGTTAAAGCGCTCATGGGTGCCGTCCTTATTGTGTGATGGGAAAGCCTTTTGGGTCTTTTCGTTGAGAAGACCGATACAACAAATAGAACACAATGAAATATCTTTTTGTATACAATATTTCCACCAAAGTGCCTAATGCGACGAAAAGCCACAGCATTTCAGGCTTCCGACGAATGAAGCAGCGACGTAAGAAAATGGATTGACCTGCGCCATTGCGCATGAATACACTCCGCACAACAGCCGCTTGTATACAATTACAAAACGTAAGAGGCACAAAATAATGAGCAAAATGAGAGCAATCGAAGCCGCCGTTCTGGTGATGCGCCGCGAAGGGGTCGATACCGCTTTTGGCATCCCCGGTGCCGCGATCAACCCGCTGTACTCCGCCCTGCAAAAGGTCGGCGGCATCGATCACGTCCTCGCTCGCCACGTTGAAGGCGCCTCGCACATGGCCGAGGGCTACACCCGCACCAAGGCCGGCAACATCGGCGTGTGCATCGGCACCTCCGGCCCTGCCGGCACCGACATGGTCACCGGGCTCTACAGCGCCTCGGCCGACTCGATCCCGATCCTCTGCATCACCGGGCAAGCACCCCGCGCCCGCATGCACAAGGAAGACTTCCAGGCCGTCGACATCACCAGCATCGTCAAGCCCGTGACCAAATGGGCGACCACTGTTCTGGAGCCGGGCCAGGTGCCTTACGCCTTCCAGAAAGCTTTCTATGAAATGCGCTCCGGTCGTCCAGGCCCGGTGCTGATCGACCTGCCGTTCGACGTGCAAATGGCCGAAATCGAATTCGACATCGACGCCTACGAACCGCTGCCGCTGGCCAAACCTGCGGCCACCCGCAAGCAAGTCGAAAAAGCCCTGGCCCTGCTCGATCAGGCGGAGCGCCCATTGCTGGTGGCCGGTGGCGGCATCATCAATGCCGATGCCAGCGACCTGCTGGTGGAGTTTGCCGAGTTGACTGGCATCCCGGTAATCCCGACCCTGATGGGCTGGGGCACCATCCCGGACGATCACCCGCTGATGGTCGGCATGGTTGGCTTGCAGACGTCCCACCGCTACGGCAACGCGACGATGCTCAAATCCGACGTGGTGCTGGGCGTCGGTAACCGCTGGGCCAACCGTCACACCGGCTCGGTCGAGGTGTACACCGAAGGCCGCAAGTTCATTCACGTCGACATCGAACCCACCCAGATCGGCCGCGTGTTCACACCGGACCAAGGCATCGTGTCCGACGCAGGCGCGGCACTCAAAGTGTTCATCGAGGTGGCCCGCGAATGGAAAGCCGCCGGCAAGCTGAAAGACCGCAGCGCCTGGCTCAAAGACTGCCAGCAGCGCAAAGCCAGCCTGCACCGCAAGACTCACTTCGACAACGTGCCGGTCAAGCCACAGCGCGTGTATGAAGAAATGAACCAGGTGTTCGGCAAAGACACTTGCTACGTCAGCACCATCGGCCTGTCGCAGATTGCCGGCGCGCAGTTCCTGCACGTCTACAAACCGCGCCACTGGATCAACTGCGGTCAGGCAGGCCCTTTGGGCTGGACCATTCCGGCCGCGCTGGGCGTGGTCAAGGCTGACCCCTCGCGTAAGGTTGTGGCACTGTCAGGCGACTACGACTTCCAGTTCATGATCGAAGAACTGGCGGTGGGCGCGCAGTTCAAGCTGCCGTACATCCACGTCGTGGTGAACAACTCGTACCTGGGTCTGATCCGTCAGGCGCAGCGCGGTTTCGAGATGGATTACTGCGTGCAGCTGTCCTTCGACAACCTCAATGCACCGGAGCTCAACGGTTACGGGGTTGACCACGTGGCGGTTGCCGAAGGCCTGGGCTGCAAGGCACTGCGCGTGTTCGAACCGGCTGACATCGCCCCTGCCCTGCGCAAGGCCGAAGCGCTGATTCAAGAGTTCAAGGTGCCGGTGATCGTCGAGATTATCCTGGAGCGCGTGACCAATATTTCCATGGGCACCGAGATCAACGCCGTCAACGAATTCGAAGACCTGGCGCTGGTCGGCAACGATGCGCCGACGGCGATTTCGTTGCTCGACTGATTTGGCTTTCAGCCCCCTCTCCCTCTGGGAGAGGGCTGGGGTGAGGGAACGGTTTTGTGCCGTTCGGGGAATTCGGGGCCAACCCTGATTCCCCCTCCCCCTAACCCTCTCCCCCAGGAGAGGGGACTGATCGCGTTGTGTCAGCCAATTTGTTTTAGGAGACCACCATGCCGCGTTTCGCAGCCAACCTGTCCATGCTGTTCACCGAACAGGATTTTCTTGCCCGCTTCGAAGCGGCCGCCAAGGCCGGCTTCAGTGGTGTCGAATACCTGTTCCCCTATGATTTCAGCTCCGCCGACATCAAGGCCAAACTCGATGCCAACGGCCTGACCCAAGTGCTGTTCAACCTGCCGGCCGGTGACTGGGCCAAAGGTGAACGCGGGATCGCCTGCCACCCTGACCGGGTGGAAGAGTTCCGTGCCGGGGTCGACCTCGCCATCGCTTATGCACACGTGCTGGGCAACACCCAGGTCAACTGCCTGGCCGGTGTTCGCCCACAAGGGGTGGACGACGCCACGGTAGAGAAAACCTTCGTCGCCAACCTCAAATACGCCGCTGACAAGCTGCAAGCGGCGGGCATCAAGCTGGTAATGGAAGCCATCAACACCCGCGACATTCCAGGCTTCTACCTGAACAACACCGCCCAGGCGCTGTCGATTCGCGAGCAGGTAGGCAGCGCCAATCTGTTCCTGCAATACGACATCTACCACATGCAAATCATGGAGGGCGACCTGGCCCGGACCATGGCCACGCACCTGGACGAAATCAACCACATCCAGCTCGCCGACAACCCGGGGCGCAACGAGCCGGGCACTGGCGAAATCAACTACCACTTTCTGTTCGAACACCTGGACCGTATCGGCTATCAGGGCTGGGTCGGTTGTGAATACAAGCCGCTGACCACCACCGAAGCAGGTTTGGGCTGGCTCAAGACCCATAACGCGATCTGAGATTGAAACCGGGCTTTTGTGGCGAGGGAGCTTGCTCCCGCTGGGACGCGAAGCGGCCCCACAGTCATTCACTGCAGTGAATCAGGCAGAACCGGAGTTCAGGATTTACGACTGCTTCGCAGCCGAGCGGGAGCAAGCTCCCTCGCCACAAAGAGTGGTCGCCTCAGCTACGTGCACACTATTTGGCTACATAAAAACAAGAGGACTTTCTCATGGCTAAAATCGGATTTATCGGCACCGGCATCATGGGCCACCCAATGGCGTTGAACCTGCAGAAAGCCGGTCACAGCCTGTTCCTGTCGGCGCACCACGACGCCGCCCCCGCTGACCTGATCGCCGCTGGCGCGGTCGCACTGGCGAGCCCGAAAGAAGTCGCCCAGGAAGCCGAATTCATCATCGTCATGGTGCCAGACACCCCGCAGGTCGACGATGTGCTGTTCCGCACCGACGGCATTGCGGCCGGTGTCGGCCCGGGCAAAGTGGTGATCGACATGAGTTCGATCTCGCCCACCGCAACCAAAGCCTTCGCCGCGAAGATCAACGCCAAAGGTGCGCACTACCTCGACGCCCCGGTGTCTGGCGGTGAAGTCGGCGCCAAGGCGGCGACCCTGAGCATCATGGTCGGTGGCGACAACTCGGCCTTCGAACGCGCCCTGCCGCTGTTCCAGGCCATGGGCAAGAACATCACCCTGGTCGGCGGAAACGGCGACGGTCAAACCGCCAAAGTGGCGAACCAGATCATCGTTGCGCTGAACATCCAGGCCGTGGCCGAAGCGCTGCTGTTCGCCTCGAAAAACGGTGCCGACCCGGCCAAGGTCCGTGAAGCGCTGATGGGCGGCTTCGCTTCGTCGAAGATCCTTGAGGTTCATGGCGAGCGCATGATCAAAGGCACCTTCGACCCAGGCTTCCGCATCAGCCTGCACCAGAAGGACCTGAACCTGGCGCTGGCCGGCGCTCGCGAGCTGGGCATCAACCTGCCCAACACCGCCAGCACCCAACAAGTGTTCAGCACCTGCGCGGCCATCGGTGGCAGCCAATGGGACCACTCGGCGCTGATCAAGGGACTGGAACACATGGCGAACTTCTCGATTCGCGATAAGTAAGCCCCTTGCATGAGGCTGGCTCGGTCCCCTGTGGGAGCGAGCTTGCTCGCGATGAAATCGCCGCGGTGTACCTGACACAACGCGTCGCCTGAATCGCAGGCAAGCCAGCTCCCACAATCGACCGCGTCGTAACACCCGCTGCCCCCTACCCCAATAACAAAAACCCCGGGAGCCCGCCATGTCGGTCGATCCGCAACAATTCCTGCGCGAGCTGTTTGCCACAGCCATCGACTCCGCCCACCCGCAACAGGTGCTCGAAGCCCATTTACCCAAGGACCGCAGCGGCCGCGTGATCGTTATCGGCGCCGGCAAGGCCGCCGCCGCGATGGCCCAAGTGGTCGAGCGCTGCTGGCAGGGTGAAGTGTCTGGCCTGGTGGTTACCCGCTACGGCCACGGCGCACCCTGCGAAAAAATCGAAGTGGTCGAAGCCGCCCACCCGGTGCCCGACGCAGCAGGTTTGGCCGTGGCCAAACGGGTACTGGAACGGGTGAGCCACCTGAGCGAAGACGACCGCGTGATCTTCCTGCTCTCGGGCGGCGGCTCAGCCCTGCTGGCGTTGCCCGCCGCTGGCATTACCCTGGCCGACAAGCAGGCGATCAACAAAGCCCTGCTGCGCTCTGGCGCGACCATTGGCGAAATGAACTGCGTGCGCAAACACCTCTCGGCCATCAAGGGTGGTCGTTTGGGCAAGGCCTGCTGGCCCGCCACCGTTTACACCTATGCGATCTCCGATGTACCGGGGGATCTTGCCACCGTGATCGCGTCCGGCCCGACCGTGGCGGACCCCAGCACATCGGCCGAAGCCCTGGCGATCCTCAAGCGCTATGCCATCGAGACTCCCGCGTCGGTGCGCGACTGGTTGCAAAGCCCCGAATCGGAAACCGTGAAACCCGGCGACCCGAGCCTGGCCCGCAACCATTTCCAACTGATCGCCCGTCCTCAGCAGTCCCTTGAAGCGGCGGCGGTGAAAGCCCGTCAGGCCGGTTTCAGCCCGCTGATCCTCGGCGACCTGGAAGGCGAGTCCCGGGAAGTGGCGAAGGTCCACGCCGGCATCGCCCGTCAGGTCGTTCTGCACGGCCAGCCGTTGGCGGCGCCCTGCGTCATTCTCTCTGGCGGCGAAACCACCGTCACCTTGCGTGGCGATGGCCGTGGCGGGCGCAACGCCGAGTTCCTGCTGAGCCTGACCGACAGCCTCAAAGGCCTGCCGGGCGTGTACGCCATCGCCGGTGATACCGACGGCATCGACGGCTCCGAAGACAACGCTGGCGCGATCATGACCCCAAGCAGCTACGCCCGCGCCGCCGCCCTCGGGTTAAGCGCCAGCGATGAGCTGGACAACAACAATGGCTATGGCTACTTCGCGGCACTCGACGACCTGATCATCACCGAGCCGACGCGTACCAACGTCAACGACTTCCGCGCCATCCTGATTCTCGAGAGCCCTGACAATGACGCCTGACAAAAAGGTCAAAATCCTCGCCACCCTGGGCCCCGCCATCGACGGGATCGACGACATCCGCGAACTGGTGGAAGCCGGGGTGAACATCTTTCGCCTGAACTTCAGCCACGGCGATCACGCCGACCATGCGCAGCGCTACCAGTGGATCCGCGACGTCGAGCGTCAGCTCAACTACCCGCTGGGCATTCTGATGGACCTGCAAGGCCCGAAACTGCGCGTCGGCACGTTTGCCGAAGGCAAGGTGCAACTGGTGCGCGGCCAGGCGTTTCGCCTGGACCTGGACAGCACGCCGGGCGATCAACGCCGGGTCAACCTGCCCCACCCGCAAATCATTGCCGCGCTGACACCCGGCATGGACCTGCTGCTGGACGACGGCAAATTGCGCCTGCGGGTCATCACCAAACACAGCGATGCCATCGACACCACCGTGCTCAATGGCGGTGAATTGTCCGACCGCAAAGGCGTGAACGTGCCGCAAGCGGTACTCGACCTCAGCCCGCTGACCGCCAAGGATCGTCGCGACCTGAGCTTCGGTCTTGAGCTGGGTGTGGATTGGGTCGCGCTGTCGTTTGTGCAGCGCCCCGAGGACATTCACGAGGCCCGCGCACTGATCGGCGACAAAGCCTTTCTGATGGCGAAAATCGAAAAACCGTCCGCCGTCGAGCAACTGCGCGAAATCGCCGAGCTGAGCGACGCGATCATGGTCGCCCGTGGCGACCTGGGCGTGGAAGTGCCGGCCGAGAGCGTGCCGCAAATCCAGAAAGACATCATCAGCACTTGCCGCCAGCTCGGCAAACCGGTGGTGGTGGCGACCCAGATGCTGGAGTCGATGCGGTTCTCCCCGGCGCCGACCCGTGCCGAAGTCACCGATGTCGCCAACGCCGTGGCCGAAGGTGCCGACGCGGTGATGCTGTCGGCAGAAACCGCGTCCGGCGAGTACCCGCTTGAAGCCGTGCAGATGATGAGCAAGATCATCCGCCAGGTCGAAAACGGCCCGGATTACCAGGCGCAACTGGATGTCAGCCGCCCCAAGGCCGAAGCCACTACTTCCGATGCCATCAGTTGCGCGATCCGCCGCATCAGCAACATCCTGCCGGTGGCAGTGCTGGTGAACTACAGCGAGTCCGGCAGTTCTAGCCTGCGGGCCGCACGCGAGCGCCCGGCGGTGCCGATTCTCAACCTGACACCGAACCTTTCAACTGCACGGCGCCTGAGCGTGGCGTGGGGCGTGCATTCGGTGGTCAACGACCGTTTGCGCCAGGTCGATGAGGTCTGCTCCACCGCCCTGGAAATCGCCCAGGCACAAGGCATGGCCAAACGCGGCGATACGCTGCTGATCACCGCGGGTGTGCCGTTCGGTCAGCCGGGGTCGACCAATTCGTTGCGTATCGAAACGCTGATCTGACGAACACCCTCCTGTGGCGAGGGAGCTTGCTCCCGCTCGGCTGCGAAGCAGTCGTCTTTCGGCATGACGGGTTCCACAGAGAAACCGCATTCACCGGATTCAGGGCCGCTTTGCGGCCCAGCGGGAGCAAGCGCCCTCGCCACAGCGTGTGTGCAAGACCTTTGATTCTCCTCTGCCTCCAGACCCCATCATGCCGGCCAACCATTTCAACAACCATTGCCCCGACTGGGCCACTGCCCTGCTCAACGGCTTCAGTCAGATTTTCCTCCAGCGCCATCCGCTGTGCGGTCTGCTGTGCCTGTTGGCCATTTTGTTTACAGCTCCGACATTGCTCGGCGGTGCGCTGCTGGGCGGCGTCGCCGGCTTGCTCACCGCGCAACGTCGCGGTTATGCCAAAGCCGATCGCCAGGCCGGGCTCTACAGTTACAACGGTGTGTTGCTCGGGCTGTTGATCAGCCTGCAATTTCCCTGGTCGGCCATGCTGCCGCCACTGATCCTCGCCTGCGGCGGACTGAGCGCCATCCTCACCGAGCAATGGCTCAAGCGCGCCCGCGATCAGCATTTTCTGCCGGCCTACACCGCACCGTTCGTGGCCATCGACTGGTTGCTGCTAAGCGTTGCTGCTCCCCGGCACTCAATCCCTGCGCCCCTGCCCGAACTCGATGCCCTGAACCTGCTCGGCGCCGAGTTCAAAGGTCTGGGCCAGGTCGTTTTCCTCGATCATCCGTTGGCGGGCGTGTTGATTGCCGTCGGGCTGTTGCTGACCAACCGTCGCGCCGCACTCTGGGCATTGGTGGGGTCAGGCGCGGGTCTGGCCTGCGCTTTATGGTTGAACGAAGCCCCCGGTGCTTTGCTCGGTGTGCACGGCTACAACCCCGCACTGGCGGCACTCGCCCTCAGCCAACAGCGCCGGCAACCCTGGCTGCCGTTGGCGGGAATCGCGCTGGCGATCGTCCTCACACCAGCCTTCGCGGCGGCAGGCCTGGCGACGTTGACGGCGCCCTTTATTCTCGCCTGCTGGTTGCTGCGCTCAGGGATTCGCCTGCTGCGTCAGGCGCCCCATGAGCATGCGCCTTGCCAAACCCCGGAGAATCCCCCTAGGCTGCGCTGATTTATGGCCAAGGCGACTTCAATGGACAGCAACAACACGTGGCGCCACCGCCTGTACGTGATGATTTTCCAGACCGACACCGTGGCCGGGCGGCGCTTCGACAGCATCCTGCTGCTGATCATTCTCGCCAGCCTCGTGGTGGTGATCCTCGACAGCATTGATGACGTCCATCAGAACTACGCCAGCCTGTTGGCGTACATCGAATGGGGCTTCACGGTCATCTTCCTGGCCGAATACATCCTGCGCCTGTACTGCTCGCCCAAGCCCCTGCGTTACGCCTTCAGTTTTTACGGGCTGGTGGATTTGCTGGCCATCGTACCGGGCGTCCTCGCGCTGTATTACAGCGATGCCCAGTACCTGCTGATCATCCGGATCATCAGGATGCTGCGGATCTTCCGCGTGCTCAAGCTCAGCCCTTACCTGAAGCAGGGCCCATTACCTGCTCGATGCCTTGCGCGGCAGTAAACAGAAAATCCTCGTGTTCCTGCTCAGCGTCTGCACCCTGGTCATTGTGTTCGGCACCCTGATGTACGTGGTCGAAGGCCCGGAGCATGGCTTCACCAGCATTCCCAAGGGCATCTACTGGGCTATCGTCACCCTGACCACCGTGGGTTATGGCGACATCGTGCCCAAGACCGCGCTGGGGCAAGTCATCTCCTCGATGGTGATGATCACCGGTTATTCGATCATCGCGGTGCCCACCGGGATTTTCACCGCGGAACTGGCCAGTGCCATGCGCGGCGAACAGCTGCAACATGATTGCCCGGTGTGCAGCAAGAACAGCCATGAACCCAGCGCGGCGTTTTGCTCGCGCTGCGGCAATGCGCTTTTCAAGAAAATGGAATAAGCAAAGTGCTTTTTAATCTTTAAAGAGATATGCAGCCCCGGCTATAGTCGACGGCAAATTGCCTTCACTCTCTCGAACAAAAGGAATGTGCAGTGAAAAAGATCTTTGGCGCCTCACTTCTGGCCGCTGGCCTGGCCCTGGCGAGCGTGGCTCAGGCCGCACCGACCCTGCTCAACGTGTCCTACGACGTGATGCGCGATTTCTACAAGGACTACAACACTGCCTTCCAGAAACACTGGCAAGCGCAGCACAACGAAAACATCACCCTGCAAATGTCCTTCGGCGGCTCCAGCAAACAGGCGCGTTCGGTGATCGACGGCCTGCCGGCTGACGTAATCACCATGAACATGGCCACCGACATCAACGCCCTGGCCGACAACGGCAAACTGGTCCCGGACAACTGGGTGACTCGCCTGCCGAACAACAGCGCGCCGTTCACCTCGGCCACCGTGTTCATCGTGCGCAAGGGCAACCCGAAAGCCCTGAAAGACTGGCCTGACCTGCTCAAGGACGGCGTGCAAGTGATCGTGCCCAACCCGAAAACCTCGGGTAATGGCCGCTACACCTACCTCTCGGCCTGGGGTTACGTGCTGAAAAACGGCGGTGACGAGAACAAAGCCAAGGACTTCGTCGGCAAGCTGTTCAAACAAGCCCCGGTACTCGATACCGGTGGCCGTGCCGCCACCACCACGTTCATGACGAACCAGATCGGCGATGTGTTGGTGACCTTCGAAAACGAAGCGGAAATGATCGCCCGCGAGTTCGGCCGCGACCAGTTCGAAGTGATCTACCCAAGCGTCTCTGCCGAAGCCGAGCCACCGGTGAGTGTGGTTGATAAGGTCGTCGACAAGAAAGGCACCCGTGCGGCCGCCGAAGAATACCTGAAGTACCTGTGGTCGCCTGAAGGCCAGGAAATCGCCGCCGCCAACTACCTGCGTCCGCGTGACCCTGCGGTACTGGCCAAGTACACCGACCGCTTCCCGAAAGTCGACTTCCTGTCGGTGGAGAAAACCTTCGGTGACTGGCGCACCGTGCAGAAGACCCACTTCAACGATGGCGGGGTTTTCGACCAGATCTACAGCGGCCAGTAAGTACTGAGCCAATCATGAAAAAAGCGACCTTCGGGTCGCTTTTTTGTCGCTACGATACTGGGACTGTCAAGGCAGAACGGCCTCCACTTCGACCTCGATCAACCATTGCGGCAGTGACAGGCCGCTGACGATGATCCACGAAGAGGCCGGTGGATTGCTCGGGAAACGCTCCAGCAACACTTGGGTGATCTGGTCCTGCCCATCACGGGCCGACTCGGCAATGTAAATCCGCATCATGACCACATGGGACAGCTTCCCACCCGCCTCGGCCAGTACCTTTTCGATGTTATCGAAGGCCTTATCCGTCTGCTCGCGCAACCCCGGCGCAACGGTGCGCTCATGCTCATCGACCCCCACCTGCCCGGAGAGCAACAAACGACGCCCACCGCTCACTTCAACGGCCTGACTGAAGCCGTACTGAAGCGCGTTGAACACGCTGGGGGGATTCAAAACTGACTTCTGCATAGGAACTTCCGATTTTCCAGAACGGCCGGAAAACCTAAACCAACGCTGATCGAAGTTCCACTCAAACACCTCAACGGCAACACCGGGAAACATAACGGCCCGCCAACCGTCCATGGGCGGGTCATTCGCTCGGGATACCCAGTGTCTCAGCCTACATCGGCGGCTTCACGCCATCCTTGCCAGCCGAAATCGACTGCGCCGTCAGTGTGCCGTCGGCGCCCTGAGTGGCGAACAACACCACCTTGACGCCCGGCTTGAGCAGGCTGCGGTCGCCCGGTGTGAGGTTGACGATCGGCACATCCTCGGGCACCAGGATCGTCTGCTGGCCGCCCTTGTAGTTGACGGTCAACGTCCGGCCATTACTGACCACCAGATCACCGACGCTACCATTGGTCATACTGCTGCCCTTGACCAGGTCGAAGGGCCGATGGCCCTCCCCGGTTCCAGCCATTTTAGGGGGGAAGACATGCACTTCCAGAGCCTTGAGAGTGCCGTCATCCTGAGGTATGGCGGCAGAGCCAATGTAACTGCCGGGTTTGATGTCTTCGATGTTGGCCAGGGTTACGGCGCGAACCTGAGTCTCCGCCGTCAGGTTGACGGTGACGTTTTCACCGCTGTTGGCATGCACGGTCAGTGAATCGGCGGCGACGGTGGTGATTTCGCCACGCACGCCGATGCGCATGCCGGGGGCGTCCTGCGCCTGGGCGGACGCAGCCACCATCAGGCTGCCCAGTGTGATGGCGCACAGGCCACGTAACAGACGACTGACACTCACATTCATGGGATCGGCTTCCGATAAGGGACGGTTCAGAGGTGCTGAGGGCGCACCCACTCCACAACGTACGCAAAGCATAGGCGTGCTGTCGGGCTGCATGTCAGTGAATTCGGCATCGAACGCGATGAGTGCGCCCAATACGCGTAGCCTTCAACGCCGAACCAGTTTCTCCAGCGCAGCATCCGCCAGAAACGATGAACGGCTTTTGACGTTGTGCTCACGGACATACCGGTCGATGCGCTGGATCACGTAGCCTGGCAACGTCACGTTGACCTTCTCGGTTTTACCGAGATAGGGCGCGATGTCGAGTTCCAGCATCCCCCACCCCATATCGAGGAACTCTGGGTTACTGCGATGCGCCGCCGTCGAGGTCGGCATCGGAATGTCCTCCTCGCTTGCCACGATCTCTTGCAGCATGATGTGGGCAACTTCGACCGCCGCGTTGTACGCGTCTTCAAAAGTATCGCCTGCGGTGACAGCACCCGGGATATCGGGGATCTGAATACCGATAGCGGTGTTCTCGTCGCCCCACTCGATACAGATTGGATATTGCATTATGGATCTCCTGCCAGAGGGGGAATCGGGTAATGAAGCCCGGCTCGCCTCCTGATGCTTTTAACGGTCCCCAGCGGCAAGTCTTTCTTGGGATGAGGGACAGGTATCGTATACGGGCTGTAGGGATGAGTGAGGATGTGATGACTGCCTGTGACCCTGTCAAGCCTCCAGCCAGCGGCTTCCAGTTCTTTGATCAATAACCTGCTCTGCACCACCCGCCTCCTTGCACCAGCGCCATTAAAAGTAACCCTAGAGTTATCTTTACTCAAGCACAAAAGATCGATGCGTGACGTACGGTTGTTTTACAGCGTGTGAAATCGATCAAGGACAAGTGCCCGGCAGCGCCGATCAGCGCATAAAAAACGGCGACCCTTGCAGGCCGTGTGAAAATGTAACGAGCGAAGGCAAGACAAGGCAAAAACAGGCGAGGAAGCGGAGTTTACGGGTTGTAAATGAGCATTCCGAGCCTGTTTTTAACGCAGGATTGTCGAGCGCAGTAGTTTTCACACAGACTGCCTTGGGTCGCCGTTTGCGTTATTGACCGTACTGGCGGCCCAACCCCGATGGCACACCGTGGATGTCGGTTTCTTCCCACGGCCCATTCGGGCTGATGGAGCGGCTCCAGCCGTTGTTCCAGCGGTAGTAGGTGCGCTGGCGGTAGAAGGTGTTGGTCTGGTTGTCGAGGACGTAGACCCCAAGCCTGGCATCCCAATGGCTGTTGCCACCCGGTGGCGGGGCGAAGCTCGCGGAGGTGCGCGGCTGTGGTTTGGCCGGTTTGTTCGGGGTTACCGGTTTGCCGGGGGCGGTGGACGGACCCGGTTTGACGCTCGGCCCGGAGGGCGGAATCGGTGGTAACTGCGGGTGATGGGATGTCGGCCGCTGGACCGCGCATGCGCTTAACCCCAGGACAAGACTGAGCAGGGTGATGCGAGCGATGGCGGTCATAGCGGTTTTCCTGGTTATTTGTCCGGACTGTCGATGGTCAATTGTTGCGGCGCGGTGGTGCTGCTGGCCAAAGGCTCGCTGCGACCGACCCACTCGCCGGCAGTCGGTTGGCCGGCACGGGAGATGCGCGCAACCAGTTGGACTTCAGGAAAGTTCGACAGTTTCAACTGCGGCATCATCGCATCGGCATCGCCCAGCTCAACGGTCGCCGGCAAGTCGGCAACCGTCAGGCGTTTGGCGGCCAATGGCGCCGGTGGGCCAGAAGCGGCGCGGGCGAAGATGAACACGCTGTCACCCGGCTGAACCCTGGCTTTCACTTCGGCGGCCAGGTCGACCGTCACTTTGATCAACGCCGCAGACTTCATCGCGGCAACCGGTGCCTGGGCCACTTTAGCGCCGCCCTCTTGCAGTTTTTCGCTGGCCCGGGCAATGCCGCCCTGCAATGCGCCACGGGAGTTGTCGTCTGCCGGCAGTTGCGCCAACAGACGGGTCCAGTAGTCGATGGCGTCCTGATAACGCTCGCTTTCAAACGCGGCGATGCCCAGCAGGCCAAGGCTGGTGACTTCCTTCGGATCGGCCTTGAGCGCCTCGTCGGTCAGGGCCTGAACCTTGTCCGACCACTTCTTGTTGTCGGCGAAGTACTGCGCCTGCGCCCATTGACCGAGCAGCTCGGGCTGACGACCGGCCAGCGCAACAGTGCGCTCGAAGATCTTCGCGGCGTCTGCCGGACGGTCCTGAGCCATGTAGGTGCGCCCGAGGAAGTACAGGCCTTCGGCGGAATCCGGTTGAGCGGCGACGGCACGCTCCAGACGCTGGGTCATCTCTTCCATCGACTGCGGTGCCTGGGCGAATTCGCGGGTCAGTTCGACCTTGTCACTGGCGCCGAAATGCAAATACAGACCCAGGCCCAACACCGGGACCAGGATTGCCGCCAGCAATGGCAATGGCTTGCCCAAACGCGACACCCGGCCCGTGTCGGCACCTTCGGTGTCGGCCAGCAATTCGCGCGCGGCCTCATCGCGGCCGGCGTCCATTTGGGTCGCATCGAGTACGCCTTCAGCCTGTTGCGATTGCAACTCAGCCACGCGCTCTTGATAAAGCGCCACGTTCAGCGCGGTACGATCCTCTTCACGCTGGGCGCGACGGCCACGCAAAACCGGGATCAGCAGAAAACTCAGGGCAACCAGTAGGAGCAGACCTGCAGCAAGCCAGAAATCAATCATTCTTGGTGTTATCCAACAGGTGGTCGAGGCGCTGACGCTCCTCGGCAGAAAGCGAGTCGGTGCCGGCAATGCGCTCGGCGCGACGGCGACGGACGATCACGACGATCACCGTGAGCCCGCCCAGCAGCAACCCGGCCGGACCGAACCACAGCAGCGCGGTCTTGCCGGTCAGGGCCGGTTTGTAGCGCACGAAGTCGCCATAACGGTCGACCATGAAGTCGATGATCTGCTGGTTGTCCTTACCCTCGCCGAGCATGCGGAAAATCTCTTTGCGCAGGTCGGCGGCAATCGGTGCATTGGAATCGGCGATGTCCTGATTCTGGCACTTGGGGCAACGCAGCTCTTTGGTCAGCTCGCGAAAACGCTCGCGATCGCCTTCTTTGGCAAACTCGTAGGTGTCGATGGCCGCGTGGGCCACGCCAGCCATGCTCAAGCCCAGTACAGCGGCAGCTATCCAGCGCTTCATGGTTTGGCCTCGTCCACCAGCGCCTGATACTTGGCCGCCAGTTGTTCGCGCCAGACCTGCTCATCGATCACGCCAACGAATTTGTCGCGAATGATGCCCTTGGCGTCGATGAAGAAGGTTTCCGGGGCGCCATAAACGCCGAGGTTCAGACCCAGCGAGCCCTCCTCGTCACGGATGTCCAGCAGGTACGGGTTGTGGAACTCGGCCAGCCACTTCACGGCATCGGCATTGACGTCCTTGTAGTTGACGCCGTAGATCACCACACCCTGCTGGGACAGTTTGTTCAACACCGGGTGCTCGACCCGGCAGGAAACGCACCAGGTGCCCCACACGTTGACCAGTGCCGGTTTACCCAGCAAATCGGCCTTGGTCAGGGTCTTGTCGCCCTGCACGGCCGGCAGGGAAAACTCCGGGAACGGCTTGCCGATCATCGCCGAAGGCAACTCGGCCGGGTCCAGGTACAGGCCCCGGTAAAGAAACACCGCCACCACCAGAAACAGCGCCAGCGGCAACACCATCAACCAACGTCTCATGCCGTGGCTCCCGTCATGCCCAGTGCTTCACGCACGCGGCTTTTCACCTTGACCCGATAACGCCGATCCAGCGCCGCCAGCAACCCGCCGAACCCTGTGAGCAAGCCGCCGAACCAGATCCAGCGCACGAACGGTTTGACGTGAACCCGCACCGCCCAGGCGCCATCGCCCAGGGACTCACCCAACGCCACATAGATGTCACGGGTGAAACCGGCGTCGATCCCGGCTTCGGTCATCACCGAGTTCTGCACGGTGTACAGGCGTTTTTCCGGGTGCAATACCGAGACTTCCTTGCCGTCGCGGATCACCCGGACCGTGCCCTTGTCGGACGTGAAGTTCGGGCCTTCGAAGTGCTTGGCGCCTTCGAAGATGAAGTGATAACCGGCCAGGTCCATCGATTCGCCCGGCGCCAGACGCAGGTCGCGCTCGGCGCTGTTCTGGCTGGAAAGCACCACGCCCAGGGCGCACACGGCGATGCCAAAATGCGCAATCTGCATGCCCCAATAGCTGCGGGTCAGGCCTGGCAGGCCTTTGATCAGGCCTTTGTGGCGGGTTTTGTCAAGAATGTCACGCACACCGGCCAGCAACACCCAGGCGGCGAGCATGAACGTCGCCAGCACCGCCCAGTTGAAGTCGCCATAAGCGATGCCCGCGACCACGGCCAATGCGGCGCTGCCCAGCAACACTGGCGTCAGCATGCCCACCAGCCATTTCACCGGGGTGTCTTTCCAGCGCACCAGCACGCCGACCGCCATCACCACCATCAACAACGCCATCAACGGGATGAACAGTGCGTTGAAGTACGGCGGGCCGACCGACAGCTTGGCACCGGTCAGGGCATCGAGCACCAGCGGATACAAGGTGCCGAGCAGAATCATCGAAGCCGCGACCACCAGCACCAGGTTGTTACCCAGCAACAGGGTTTCGCGAGACCACAGGTTGAAGCCCACCTGGCTCTTGACTACCGGGGCGCGCAAGGCGAACAGCGTCAGCGAGCCACCGACCACGAACAACAGGAAGAACAGGATGAACACGCCGCGCTCGGGGTCCGAGGCAAACGCGTGCACCGAGGTCAGCACGCCGGAACGCACCAGGAATGTCCCCAGCAGGCTCAGCGAGAAGGCGGCGATAGCCAGCAGCACGGTCCAGCTCTTGAACACGCCGCGTTTTTCGGTGACGGCCAATGAGTGAATCAGCGCGGTGCCCACCAGCCATGGCATGAACGAGGCGTTTTCCACCGGGTCCCAGAACCACCAGCCGCCCCAGCCGAGTTCGTAGTAGGCCCACCAGGAGCCGAGGGTGATGCCGATACCGAGGAACGCCCAGGCAACGATGGTCCACGGACGCGACCAGCGTGCCCATGCCGCATCCAGACGACCGCCAAGCAACGCCGCAATGGCGAAGGCGAAGGCGACCGAGAAACCGACGTAGCCCATGTAGAGCATCGGCGGGTGCACGATCAGGCCGATGTCTTGCAGCAACGGATTGAGGTCACGGCCATCCGCCGGGACTTGCGGCAGGATGCGCGCAAAAGGGTTCGAGGTGACGATCAGGAACAGCAGGAAACCGGTGCTGATCATGCCCATCACTGCCAGCACACGGGCCAGCATCACCTGCGGCAACTGCCGGGAGAACACCGACACTGCAAAGGTCCAGCCGCCCAGAATCAGCGCCCACAGCAGCAAGGAACCTTCGTGGGCGCCCCACACGGCACTGAACTTGTAGTACCACGGCAACGCGCTGTTGGAGTTACCGGCCACATAGGCGACGGAGAAATCGTCGGTCATGAAGGCGTAAGTCAAGCAACCGAAGGCGAATGCCAGAAAGGCAAACTGCCCCCAGGCCGCGGGCTGGGCCAGGCCCATCCACATGCGGTCACCGCGCCAGGCCCCGAGCAACGGCACGATGGCCTGCACGACGGCGAAGCACAGGGCGAGAATCATCGCCAGGTGGCCCAACTCGGGAATGAAGATACCTGCGGTCATGAATCAACCCTCCTTCGCTTGTGTCGGCGCGGACTGACCGCTGTCCTTGAGCGCCTTGGTGACTTCCGGCGGCATGTATTTTTCGTCGTGCTTGGCCAGTACTTCGTCGGCCACCACCACGCCCTCGGCGTTGAGCTTGCCCAGCGCCACGATGCCCTGCCCTTCACGGAACAGGTCCGGAAGAATGCCGCGATAGGTGATGGTCACGGATTTGTTGAAGTCGGTGACGACGAATTTCACGTCCAGCGAGTCGCCGGAACGCTGCAACGAACCGGCCTCGACCATGCCGCCGGCACGAATACGCGTGTCTTGCGGGGCTTCGCCGTTGGCGATCTGGGTCGGGGTGTAAAACAGGTTGATGTTCTGCTGCAAGGCACTCAGGGCCAGGCCGACGGCGGCGGCGACCCCGATCAGAATCGCGAGAATGATGATCAGACGTTTTTTACGCAGGGGATTCACTTGCTGTTCTCCCGGCGCAGACGACGCGCCTCTTGTTGCAGATAACGCTTGCGGGCCAGGATCGGCGCGGCCACGTTGAAGGCCAGTACCGCCAGGCAGATGCCATAAGACGTCCAGACATAAAGGCCATGATGGCCCATGGCGAGGAAGTCGCCGAACGAAGCGAAACTCATCGGGCGACCCCCAGGCTGTTTTGAACTTCAGCTTTCACCCAACTGGCGCGGGCTTCACGCTTGAGCACTTCGAGGCGCATGCGCAACAACAGCACGGCGCCAAAGAAACAGTAGAAACCCAGCACCGTCAGCAACAGCGGCAGCCACATTTCTGCGGGCATGGCCGGTTTTTCGGTAAGGGTGAAGGTCGCGCCCTGGTGCAGGGTGTTCCACCACTCCACCGAGTACTTGATGATCGGGATATTGATCACGCCGACAATCGCCAGTACCGCGCAGGCCTTGGCCGCACTGTCGCGATTGCTGATGGCGTTGCCCAGGGCAATCAGGCCGAAATACAGAAACAGCAGAATCAGCATCGAGGTCAGGCGCGCGTCCCAGACCCACCACGAGCCCCAGGTCGGCTTGCCCCAGATCGCCCCGGTGACCAGCGCCACGGCGGTCATCCAGGCACCGATCGGCGCCGCGCATTGCAGGGCGACGTCGGCCAGCTTCATTTTCCACACCAGCCCGACAATGCCGCACACGGCGAGCATCACGTAGCAGGACTGCGCCAGCATGGCGGCAGGCACGTGGATGTAGATGATGCGAAAGCTGTTGCCTTGCTGGTAGTCCGGTGGCGCGAAAGCCAGGCCCCAGACCACACCGGCACTGATCAGCAGCAACGCCGCGACGCTCAGCCAGGGCAGGAGTCTGCCGCTGATGCCGTAAAACCATTTAGGCGAGCCGAGCTTATGAAACCAAGTCCAGTTCATTACTGTTTCCATCACGGTTGCTTTTCGTTGTCACGAAAAGCCAGGGTCTTTACTGATCAGATTTTGACCAGACCTCATTATTCGCCGACGCTAATCTTCAGGCCAGCGGCTATTGCAAAAGGTGTCAGGGTTATCGCCAGGGCGGTCAGGCTCCCAAGCCATAGCAGATAACCGGTCGCCGGCATGCCCTGCAATGTCGCCTGCAAGGCGCCACTGCCGAGAATCAACACCGGGATGTACAGCGGAAGGATCAACAGCGCCAGCAGCAGACCGCCGCGCTTCAACCCCACCGTCAGCGCCGCGCCTACTGCCCCGAGCAAACTCAATACCGGCGTACCGAGCAGCAACGACAACAGCAGGACCGGCAGACACGCGGCAGGCAACCCGAGCATCAATGCCAGCAACGGCGCCAGCAATACCAGCGCCAGGCCGGAAAACACCCAGTGTGCCAGTACCTTGGCCAAAACCAGAAGTGCCAGGGGGTGCGACGAAAGGACCCACTGTTCGAGGGAACCGTCCTCGAAATCACTGCGAAAAAGCCCGTCCAGCGAAAGCAGGACGGACAAAAGCGCCGCTACCCAGACCAGCCCCGGAGACAAGGTTTGCAACAATTGAGTCTCGGGTCCGACCGCCAAAGGGAACAATGCAACAACGATCGCGAAGAACACCAGCGGGTTCGCCAGCTCCGCCGGTCGGCGAAACAGCAAACGCGCCTCACGGGCGACCAATAGTCCAAAAACACTCATACGGCCCAGTGCCCCAAATCGATGTCGCGATAACCGGCCGGCATCCGCGTCAAGGTGTGGTGCGTGGTCAACACCACCATGCCGCCGCGCTCGCAATGCCCGGCCAGGTGTTCTTCAAGCTGTGCGACGCCCTGCTTGTCGAGGGCGGTGAACGGTTCGTCGAGAATCCACAACGGCGGGCTGTCCAGGTACAAGCGGGCCAGCGCCACGCGCCGTTGCTGACCGGCGGACAGGGTGTGGCAGGGAACATCTTCGAAACCGCGCAGTCCGACCGACGTCAGCGCTTGCCAGATGGCCTCGTGCGTGGCGGGCCGGTGCAGGGCACACAACCAACTGAGGTTCTCCTCGGGTGTCAGCAAGTCCTTGATCCCGGCGGCATGGCCGATCCACAGCAGGTTATGCGCCAGCTCCGTACGTTGTTCGGTCAAGGGCAGGCCCTTGAGCAGGACTTGCCCGGCGGTCGGCTGCATCAGCCCGGCGAGCAAGCGCAGCAGGCTGGTCTTGCCGCTGCCGTTGGGGCCGCTGATCTGCAACATCTCGCCGCCGGACAGACGCAAATCGAGGTGTTCGAAGAGCATCCGCCAGTCTCGCTCACAGGCAAGCGCTACGACTTCTAGAAGAGGGCTGGTCAAGGGTTCACGGGCCTATACGGTTCAAGTCGGCAGTGGAGCGGCCGTTAAAGAGATGCAGAATAAATGCATTGACGGCCTGTTCTAGAGAGCTGCGTCAAACATTTGCAATGTTTTCGCCACTCCCCGAAAGACGGGCGGCATTATACATGTGATGCCCTACTCTCAAGAGGGCTAATTTCCTCAGGTTGTGACCCCAGATGACAGGCGAAATGAACATCCTCCCGCTGCCACAAGCCACGCCGGCCATCCCGCGGCCACCGGTGGTCAGCGGTGAGCTGCTCAAGTTGCTGGCACCCATGGAAGGCCTGATCAGCGCCGGCCAGACCGCCAAGGCCGAAGTGCTGTCGCTCAAGCAGACCGACCAGACCTTTCAACTGCTGCTCAAGGTCACCCTCGACAACGGTCGCCAGACCACCGTGCAAGCCACCAGCACTCAGCCGCTGCCCCAGGGCGCACAACTGGCGATCACTCAACCGTCGGCCGGCACCCTGGCAATCACCGTGCAGCAGGCCCTCGCCGCCAATGTCGCCACCCTCACCCGCCTCGACACCTCGCAACTGCCGGTGGGCACGCTGTTGCAAGGCAAAGTACTGACCAATCAGGTGTTGCCGCAAACGCCCGGGCAACCGGCGGTCTATCGTTCGCTGGTGAGCCTGCTCAACACCGCATTGAGTGGCAGCACGCTGAGCATCGACAGCCCGCAGCCCTTGCGTATCGGCAGCCTGCTCAGTGCGTTGGTGCAGGGTTCGCAAAGCTTGAGCTTCGTGCCGCTGGCCAGCCGTCAGGAACAACTGGCGGTGAGCCAACAGTTGCTGGCCCAACAGAGCCGTCAGGGTTCATTGGACGGTTTGATCAAAACCCTGCAAAACCTGCCGCCGTCCGACACCAACACCGCCGACCTGCGCGCAGCCGTCGACAAGTTGCTGGCGGGTTTACCGGACGTGCAACAACTGAGTACCCCCAAGGG